>NZ_CP108067.1:0-602250 GCF_036178145.1 Streptomyces sp. NBC_00273
CTTCGGCGGCAAGCCGCCGAAGAGCGACGCCCTCCGCTGCGCTCCGGGCAGGCTTCGCTGACGCTTCGCCAGATTCCCGCGCAAGCACGGGAATCGACGGCCGCAAGCGGCCGTCAAAGGAAAGGGCCGGCGCAAGCGCCGGCCTGGTGGCGCTGACGCGCCACCAGTTGTCCGCGCAAGCGCGGACAATGAAGGGATGTCCGCTGACGCTCCCACCCCTTCAGGTCCTTCCGGCTCCGCCTCCAGGACCAGGCCCGCTCCCGCGGGTCAGCTAGCGGCGGTGAAGGGCCTGGGTGGTCTGTCGGGTGCCGGCGGCGGTGTCAGTGGCCCCGGCTAAGGTCCACTTCGACGGGGTCGGTGGCGAAGCCTCCAGCACGGGAAACCCAACGGCATAAACCTCCCGGTCTGCGCTGGGGTGGTCACGGCCCAACCGGCGGCCGGGGAAAAAGGGCCGTGCAAACGCCTGCCAGCACCGACCCCGTCCCAACCCAGCCCAGAAAGCAGCAGGCGGCTACGCCTGCCCTCTCCAGGCTTGGGTCTCCGGGGCGGTCTGTCGGGTGCATGCCCTGATGGCGGCCATGCACCCGACAGACCGCCCCAGGGCTACATCCGCTCCCCGCCAGGGCAGGGAGTCTTAACTGCTTCTGCCACTGCGCACCAGCGCGGCGATAGCACCAGGCGCCACAACGATCGCTGCCCCGAGCGTCGCCAGCAATACAGGTGACGGCCCCTCATAGCCGATACCCACATCCGCCGAGGCACCGAAAAGAGCCGCGGCCAGCACGATCAGAACAGAGACACCCAGGACACCCCTCCCCCACGCCCTACGGGCGGAAGGACTCCGCATCGGTACCAACGCGATCAATAACCACACCACCGCGAAACCCAGCACCACGGGCAGACTGCCCATTGACCCTCCCCAAGTCACCTTCAAAACAAGCTAGATGACCATGTCACGCTCCCCGCCCGACGTCACCACCTCCACCCGAAGCCTCCAGAGCGCACCCCCAGGCCTGGACCCGCGGCAGCGCGCCAGCCAGGAGTAGTGGAGGGGGCGGGGCCGACTGTCGGCTGCAGGCGCTGCATGATGGACCGGCAGATGAGATGAAGAACAAGTGGGGGCGCCATGAGCCGGATCAAGCGATGGACGATCATCAGCGCGACACTATGCGTGGTGATATGGGCTGCCGTCGCCGTCATCATGCTCAGCTCTGCCGCCCAAGGCATCCAAGACGCCCTGGGGAAATGGATCAAAGCCCTGGCCGTGGCACCCGCAGTCATCTCACTGACCGGCTTCTGGGTCATCGGAGCAAGCGGCGGACCCCAAGACGGCACATGGGGCAGCACCCCCGGCCCCACCTACGACGGCAACGAGGGCACCCACTGACCGTCGCTGACACATCGTCCGGTGCCACGAAGAACTCAAGGGTGACAGCCATGACGGGATCATGGCAGGCGTGAGCGTACAGGTGTCGGGAGCGTCGATCGGCCTACCGTCCTCCTGCTGCTTCCTTCCCTCAAAACTTTCCGGGAATCTGGATGCGGAGGCCGTGCCTCTGTGGGAGGGGGGCCTGTTCATCGTGGGGCCGCGCAGTCCGGACATTGCTGTCGGCGGGGTCAGGCGAAGGCCGGGGCAGGGTCTTCGTCGGTCCATTCGCCGTCGAAGAGTGCTGCGACGAGTTGGGCGTGTTCGGGGTCGAGTTGGCCGGCGCGCATCTTGGTGCGGGTCTTGGCGAACCAGGGGCCGATGTTGACGGTGTCGCCGTCGACGGTGATGGTTTCGCGGGCCGTGGGGGCGCGGTGTTCTCGGTGGAGGAAGAGTTCGAGGAGCTGGACGGTCTGGGGGAAGGTGCGGCGGGCTGTCGGGCGGGGGGCCAGGCTGGTGGTGGTCGGGGTGATGCCGAGGGCTTCGAGGAGCTGGCGCTGGCCGGTGGCCAGGGTGGTCCAGTGGGTGAGCTGGCGGATGGCCCAGCCGCCGAGGTTGATGCTGCCGGTGGTGGTGTCGGGGGTGAGGGGGCGGCCGGTTTCGAGGTGGTGGCGCAGTTGGTGGTATTTGCGGTGCCAGTCGGGGCCGTGCGGGAGTTGCCAGTGGGGGTCGAGTGCGGTCAGGTCGGCGGCCCGCTGGGGGGCGAGCTGGTCCTTGGCGGCGTGGGAGCGCTGCTCGGCGAGCCAGGCGCCGATGGGGGTGGTGGCGGGGGCGGCGAGGTGGCCGTGGGTGTGGTGGTAGTCGGCTGCGGCGGTGAGGCGGGCGCGCCAGGCGGCCTGGTGTTTGTCCCAGATCATGCCGAGCGCGTCGAGTTCGGCGATCCACTCCGGGTCGAGGCGGCCGGCTGTCGCGGCTTCGCGCATCGTGTTGATGAAGCGGCCCAGTTCGAAGCCGGTCGGGTCGGTGTGGTCGGCGGGGACGTCGAGGTGGCCGTAGTCGTCGTGGAAGGCCTGTGCGGCGGCGAGGCCGGCGCGGCGTGAGCGGGTCAGCGGGCCGTGGGGGTTGAACGCGATCAGGTCCATGGCGCGGGCGATGCGTTCGGGGTGGAGGGTGAAGTCGAAGTGCCAGCGCTTGGCGACCAGCGTGCTCGTCTCTTTGGGGAGCCGGTTCGCTTTGTCCGGGAGGCGTTCGACGATGCGGTGGTCGTGGCTCGCCAGGGCTGTGGTGATCGCCCACACCGGCTCGTAGGCGGTGCCGAGGATGTCTTCGGGGTCGGCGCCTGGTGGGAGGTAGACGGGGACGATCAGGGAGGCGGTCTTCCCGGAGACGTCCAGGCGCAGGGCGCGGCCGAGGGCCTGGACACAGCGGATGACGCTGCGGGTGGGATCGGCGAAGACGATGGCGTCGACGCTGGGGATGTCGACGCCTTCCGAGATGAGCTTCGCGTTTGTCAGGATGGCGTGGTCGGCGGCGGCGAAGGCTGCGAAGGTGGCGGCCCGTTCGTCGGGGGTGTGGTCTCCGTGGACGAAGAACAGGGCCGGGTCGAGGTCCGGGCACAGGTCTGGGGCGTTGCGTTTGAGTAGGCGCAGGGTGTGGCCGAGCTCGCGGGTGAAGCGTGTGGCGTCCTCGACGAGGTGGAAGTACACCAGCACTCTGCGCAGGCTGTGCTGGGTCATGGCCTTCAGGACGGCCAGGTGCAGCGCGGTGGTCCGTGCTGCACCGTCCCCGGATTCTCCATGGGCGGTGCCGGTGTCCCTGGCCGCGGCATCGGTGTTGCCGGGCGTGGGAGGGTTGAGGGCGGCGCGGAGGTCGGTGTCGGTGATGGTGGGGACCACGATTTGGTAGTCCGCGGCTCGGCCGTCCGCGATGGCGGTCGCCAGGGGATATTCGAAGATCTTCCGGCCGTAGACGGCCTCGTTGTTCATCGAGTTGGCGGACGCGTCGGCCGGCTCGGCGGCGGGACGGTGGCGGCGCGGGCGGATCAGGCTGGCGGACTCCGCCACCTCTGGGGCAGCAAAGCTGCGCGGGGTCGCGGTCATGTAGAGGCGGCGGTCCGTGTGGATGGCCGAGGCGTCGTTGATGACCGTCCACTTCTTGTCCGCGCGGCCCGCGATCCGGTGTGCCTCGTCCATGATCGCCAGGTCGAACGGCGGCACCGGGCGGCCGGTGTGCTGGGCGTCGCGGATCTTGTCCAGGGAGTCGTAGGTGCACACCACGGTGAGAAACGGGATCCGGTCCGGGCCCGGGCCGACCACCGACAGCAGCGCCGCGAGCGCGGTCGGGCTGCCGGTCGAGCCGACCTGTGCGGCCGCCAGCTTCGTGTGGCCGGCGGTGTCCATGGAGGACACGATGATCAAGTGGCGCGTGTAGCCATCCGCCCGCCACGCCAACGCCGTCTGCGCCGCCAGGTCCAGCGTGGGCACCACCACCAGGACCAGGCGAGCAGACAGCGCGAGCGCGGCCCGGATCCCGACGACCGTCTTGCCCGTACCCGTCGCCGCCACATACAGGCCACGGGTACCGGGGCGCTGCAGGTGCCTGACCACCGACTCCAGCCCCCGGACCTGATCCGGGAACAGTGCGCGACCGGGCTCGTGGGACACGGACGACTTGACGACGGCGGTGGTACTCACCAGCCCATCATCACGCACACCCCACCCTGCACACGGCCAGATCCGGCAAACGCCATCCGGAACTCCCCATACGTCTGCGGGACTCCCCTCTAACCTGCGGCAGCACAGGTCAGGCCCGCTGGCCACCCACTGAAGCGACCACGCGGTGTCTCATCCGCTTGCGGCACCGCGAGTCAGAGCGACGGCTCCACCACAACATGAATGAGAACTGACATCACGCAACGACGGAACTGGGACGGTCTGACCGCGTCGGCGGCCGCGGGTGCCGGTTGCTGCCGGGTCGTGTCGGCGAGGCCGGCTGGTCGTTCATCGTGATGGTCGGCATGAGAACGACGTGGCCATTCGTCACTCGTGTCAGCACCAATGCGTCATGGCCCGTCAGTGTGAACTACCAGATCGCTGGGGCTACACCGCTGACAACCAGCCGACGAATCTCCACTGACACTCCCCCGCAGACCATCACCACGGCATGGGCATCGGACGATGGCTCGCCAAGCAGTGCCAGCACACGGTCTGGGCACGGCTCATGGACGGGCAACGCGAACGCCTGGAACAACTCGGCATCCAGCCCCTACCACCGGAACAGGAGACACCCGCAAAAGCCCGCAAGGGCGGTCCCGGGGCCTTCGAGCGCGGCGTTGCAGCCTTCGCGCAGTGCAAGGCCCGCACGGGCTCCCTGACCGTCCCCAGGGCACACAGAAGCCGTCGCCGTCGACGGCCAGGAGTATGCCGTGAAGCTCGGAGTATGGCTCACCAACACATAGACCAGGCGCGCCAAGCTCACCCCCGAGCAGCTCGCAGCGCTGGCCCGCCTTGGTTTTGAGTGGGCAGCGGTGTGACACTGCTCCATTTCCTCAACCCCAATATTCGTCATCGTGAGAAGGCCCCCGTGTCGGACTGCAACGATGAGGCCATGTGGGAAGGCATGGCCGCTTTGGCCAACTATGAGGCCGGCCGCAGGGACGACTCGTGAGCAGCGCAGGCGAGGTCGTGGCTGTCGGCTCGCCCCGGTTTACCCTGCACACTTTGGGCTGGCGGGCCTTCCAGGACTTGTGCGCGGCTGTCCTGCGGGAGGTATGGGGGCAGTCGGTGCAGGCGTTCGCCGACTCCAACGACGGGGGCCGGGATGGCGCGTTCTATGGCACCTGGCAGCCGCCTACCGCCCCTAATGGTGTGCGAGACATTCCACCCGGGCCGTTCGTGCTGCAGTGCAAGCACACCAAGAAGGCCGACGCCACGCTCGCCCCGTCCGAGCTTGAAGACGAGTTCGATAAGGTCAGCGCCCTGGTGAAGCGCGGCGTGTGCGGAACGTACGTGCTCCTGACCAACGCGAGGGTCACCGGCACCTCTGAGGAGGAGATCCGCCGTCGGCTGCTCGCGTGTGGGGTCGCGCATCCGCTGGTTCTGGACGGCCAGTGGCTGAGCGACATGATCGCCATGCACCGCGGGCTACGGATGTTCGTTCCCCGCGTCTACGGGCTCGGCGACCTGTCGCAGATCCTTGACGAGCGTGCATACGCCCAGGCTTCGGTGCTCATGGCGTCCGCGCCCGAGCAGGTGACCACGTTCGTCGTCACTGGTGCTTACCGCAAGGCTGCTCGTGCGCTGCGTGACCACGGCTTTGTGCTGCTGTTGGGCGACCCGGCGGTCGGCAAGTCCGTCATCGCGTTGATGCTGGCCATCAGCGCGGCTGACAACTGGGGCTGCGCGGCCATCAAGGCCCGGACTTCCGAAGAACTTGTGCAGCGCTGGAATCCGCATGAGAAGGGGCAGTTTTTCTGGCTCGACGATGCCTTCGGCGCTGTCCGCCACGAGGAACACCTCACCCATGCTTGGGCACGTGATTTGCCGCATGTAATGAGCGCGGTCAAGAACGGCGCCCGCGTGGTGCTGACCTCCCGCAGCTACATCTACAACGAAGCCCGGCCGCTGTTGAAGCCGTACGCATATCCCCGGCTAGACGAGCAGCTCGTCACCGTGGACGTCGCCGACCTCACGCCCACTGAACGGCAGCAGATCCTGTATAACCACCTCGCCGCTGGCGACCAGCCCGCAGACGTGCGCGCTCGGATGAAGCCCCACCTGGAAGCAGCTGCTGACGCCGCACCCTTTCGCCCTGAGGCCGCGCGTCGCCTGGGGCTGCAGGTGTTCACTTCCGGTCTGTCTCTGACTCAGCAGGGCATCACAACGTTCATGGTCCACTCTCAGCAATTGCTACGCGATGTATACGACCAGCTGGACACCCACGCCCACGCAGCGCTCGCGCTCACCTACGCCACGGCCCGAGACAAGGCGCTAACTGGCCTTCCGAACCCGATCGTCTTCGATGCCGGCAACAGTGACATCGTCGAACGGGCTGGATCCACGCCGGCTGGCGTCAGTCGAGCCTTAACCGCGCTCACGGGCTCTTTCCTCCGTCTCAACACGTCTTCCGACGGACAGGAGTACTGGACGTTCCATCACCCCACTCTCCGGGAGGGCTTCGCCGCCTGGCTGGCCACCCAGCCCCACCTCATGCCCATGGTCCTCATCGGCATGACCGATCAGGCTCTTCTGTCACGCACCGACTGCCTCACGCCCGACAGCGAACAGCATCGAGGCACCCTGCTGCGTATCCCGCCCGCGCTGTACGCGGATGTAGCCCGCCGCGTGGCCGCCCTCCGCCAGCAACCCCGGGGACGCGAAGAAAACTGGCAGCAGTACCACGACCGCGAACGAGCGGTTTTCGCCTACCTACGGCAAAACACCGGTTCGGGATTCTTGCGTGTATACCTGACAGCTGATCCTGACATTTGCGCGACGCTCGTGAACTTCGATGCCCCGACCGCGTACGATCCTGGCCCGCCTGTGCTGGCCCGCCTCCACGAAGCGGGCCTACTGCCCGAAGACATCCGGCAGCAGACCATTGCTCGAATGACGGAGTTGGCTGTCGCGGCGCCTGACGCCGATTGGGCCGATACCGGAGGCGGCGTAGGACCATGGGACGTCCTCCTTACCGACGGGGATCGCGAGGCCATGTTGGAGCATGTGCGCCAAGAGCTTGTCCCGCACCTGAATGTCATGGTGGATGACTGGGCTGAGGAGTTCGCCGGTGACGAAGACAACGATCCAGTTGAAGATGCCCTGCGGTTGTATGAAGAGGTGTTCAAGGAAAGGCACGACACCGACACGGCCTCAAAAATTGACTGGGCGATCGACAGTTACCAGCAGATGCGCCAGCCGCCAGAAGAAGCCAGCGACTGGACGCCCAGCAATACCCAGAGCCTTCGCGAACGCATGTCACAGCTCCGTCAGCGTGCCGGGGAACAACGCAGCCTCTTCGACGACATCGACCAGTGACCGGCCCCAGACCACAACGACGCCCAAACCTGTGCTCGCACGGCAGGCCCGTTGCTCAGTCGACGAGGGCTACCAGGGCGGTAGCTGTGACCGGCAAGGCGGGCACTCCCGGCCCGGCAGCTCCGCCACCGCCTTCTGGCGCGTCGAGCACTCCCGCCACTGCACGGCGTCCGAAGCGGGATGAAGCGGACTGCGGAACGTTCACGCACGGGCCGCACCACCACCCCCGCCAGCAGGCTGACGATCACCGGGCGGGGACTGCAGCGCGGACCAGGCGCAGCAGGACATATCGCTGGAACTCTGGACGTGGGTCGACAATCAGCGCCGCCAGCCCGCGTCGCTGACCGCCGGAGCAGGTGGCGCAGCTGTCCAAGGTCGGGATGAGGTCGGCATATACGACGGCCAGCGGGGCCGGGCAGGGTGTTCCTGTCCGGCCCCACTGCGGTCGTCAGGCGCCCGCTCACTCATCTGGCGGCGCGTCTGCAGGCTGCGCGTCACCAAGTTCGGCAGTGGGCATGGGGACGAGTCGGTCTGTGTCGGACAGCTCCAGCGGCCGGTGAATGCCCTCGATCGGAGGGGAGTCGTTGTCGGTGACGATAAACCTGCAGGCGGTCGACGTGTTCGGTGGCAGTGCGTAGGAGGCTGGCGTACATCTTGCGCAGGCGTTCAAGGTCGACGCCTTCCTACCAGCAGGCCCACCGTCTCGCCGAGCACAGAGTCCTCGATGCCGCAGGCGGCTTTCCCGGCGCCGATGACCGGCTGGCCGCCTGGCTGCATGCCCAGTGCCTGCTGTTCGGCGAGCTGCGGAACCACTCCGCAGGTCTCCTGCTGACCCTGCTCCTCGCCGAACAGAGCAGCTCACACCCGTCCCTGACCGTGCCGGGCGAAGCGGCCGGGGAAGGAGCCGCCGGTCTGCACACCCGCATCCCCGCCCACCGCTGACGGCAGCATCCGGTCCGGGCGGGCACCCTTCGGTGCTCGCCCGGACCGGACCCACCCCGGGGCAAAGCCTCTTCAGGAGGCGCGGCACCGCGCCCTGGCCGCCTCACCGAGGACACCGGCCGCACGAGGACAAGGCCCACCGGGAGCCGGCCGACGCCACGCGCCGAAGCCCGTAGCTCTGCACCACGGCTTCGAGAACATCGCGTACCGGCAGCCGCAGCCCAGACCGGCGTACGCCCGGCCGCTGCCGGCTACGGGGACCCCCGGTCGCCGGCCCGCTCGGGCTCACCTTCGGTACGCCTCCGCGCCCGCGCCCACCGACCCCGCAGCGTGCTGCCCCACGACGCCCGGCACCTCGGGGAACTCCAACCACTCCACTCCAAGACCACCACCCTCGAACGCCCCAGTGAGGTTCAGCGTGCCCCGCATCACCACCGACCCCACCACCATCCAGACGCCCGCCACCCCTGCCGCCCCGCAGGAGACCGCCCCCGCCACGAACACCCCCACGAGGACCGTCAAGGTCATGGCGATCCTCATCGCCGTCCTCTGCGGAGCTCTCGGCGCACTCCTCGCCTTCGTCCTCACCCGTCACCTCGGAGCGACCGCGCTCGTAGCGATCGGCTCGGCCGGCGTCACCTTTCTCGACGTCACCAGCACGGTGAAGCACATCGAGGAGAAGCTCAACCTCTTGTGACGGTCCCTCAGAAGGCCGCCTGCAGGGAACGGGCGGCCCCGAATCCGGAGATGGGGCCGGGACCAACATGTCCGTACCCCCTTCGGTGGATCCTGGTACGCGGCCGGACCTCTCGGGGCAGCCTGGATGTCGCGGGTCGGCTGATGAGCGGCCGGTCGCACAGCTGGGAGCGAGGTGATCGTGGTGGACAGGGTGCTCTAGGCGTTGGGAGCCGCGCACGAGGGGTCGGTGGGGGTGCTGCTGGCCGACGGCAGCGAGCCCGGACCGGTCTACTTCGACGTGGGCAGCGGCCCGCATGTGCCGTCGTCGACCGAGTGGCACGCCTACGACGGCCGGTTCGGCCGACCGCGGGCCGCGGTCCTGCGGGGCAGCTGCTCCTGCGGCTGGCGGGGAATGGCCGAGTACCCGCTCGACTGGACCGTCCTGACCGCGGACGAGCCGCTGTACGAGGCGGACGTCGACCTGTCCGGGCCAATATCGGACTACGGCGCGCACCTGTCGGTGATCCGCGACGCCGCCGTCCCACTCCCCACGGAGCTCACCGGGCTCCTGACCGTACTCCTCCGCCGGCTCGACGGCCTGGCCGCCGAGCAGCCGCTGGTGGCGTTGAAGGCGCTGGCGGACCTGCGGTACGTCATCGCCCAGGTCGGCCAGGACGCGGCAGGCGAACTCGCCGCCCAGCAGGTACCGATCGAGCAGATCGCAACCGGGTTCGGCCCCAGCGAAGCCGCGGCCCGTACCTACCTCAACAGCTACCTCCGGCTCTGATCCACGCCCCTACGGTGGCCTGCCGCGCCTGACAGGGCGAGAGCGGACCCGACGCGAGCCAAGGCCCTGAAGCATCCGGACCGGCGCGAGGCCTCCTGCCCCGATCCGCCCCCGGCACCACGAACTGCCGGTCCTCGCGGTTCGGGGGCAGCCCGTCAAGCGACTGATCCGTGCGGGGCGTCCTGTCACGGGGGCGGGTGCTGCGGGGTGCTCGGCGACGTCGACAACGGTCACGTCCGGGCAAACGATCATGTTCCAGGGGGTGGGGCAGGCCGGCTCGACCGCGCGGGCGCGCACGGGTCGCCCCGCCAGGGCCGCCTGACGCGACGCCGACGATTCCACTCCCGCTGTCATCGCGGACGGGGCGGTTGACGGCGCAACGGGCAACACCAAGAGCATTGTTCGAGGGGCTGCAGCGTCTGGAGGTGTGTCGGACCAGCGGGGCTCCCAGGGGGCCGAGGGGTGCTGCGGTGATGCGGGGCCCCGCCACCGTCGTCCGGCTGCCCCCTCGGCCAGGGCCCTGCCTGGTCAGGCTGCTCGGGCGACGGCCGGGCCGAAGACGTTGTCGAAGGAGTGGGCGCGGTGGGTGCTGACCAGGTGGTAGGCGCCGCTTGAGTGGCGCAGGGCGTGGTCGGTGTAGTGGAGGACTTCGGCGGGGGTGAGGACTTTGAGGTCGCCGAAGACGTAGTAGAGCGGGGTTGGTGCGTGGGCGGCGGTTAGGAGGAGACCGGCGTTGAGGGTGGCGGTGCTGATCGCGTAGCGGTCGGAGTGGGTACTGGGCATGCGGTCTTTGGCGTCGATGGTGATGAGTTCGCTGCCGCGGGCGGCGATCAGGTCGGGGAACTGCCGCAGGGCGGAGCGGGTCCGGCGCAAGGCTTCGCGGACTGCATGGGGATAGGTGCCCTGTCCGCAGGGATGGACGGTCCAGCCTCTGGCGTGCAAGGCGGCGGCGACTCGCTGTTCGTGCAGGTCCCCGACAGCCTTGCGGTGCTGCCACTGCGTCACGGTGGTTTCCCCTCCGACGAGTTCCGCATGCGTGATACGAACAGCTGTCTTTTCGTATTCCCTCATCTCTGGCTATGATGCCGCACATGGCGGCATACGTTGACCCACGCTTTCGTCCCACGCTATGGCCCGGAACACCCGTTCCCGCACCGCAGTTGAGCCCCCTCACCGACGCGCGGGTGGATGGCGAGTGGATCGTCTGGAGCCCCCAGCTCCGCTCCCCCGGCGATGGCACCGTGTCACTGCCCGAGGACTTCTACCTGCGCGAATTCATGGAGCTCGCCCCTGCCGACCTGGAGGCGGTCGCCGCCATGATGCGCGCCTACGGGCATCTGGGAGGCCGCGTGGGGGCGTTGAGCCTGGACGTCGAGGAACACGAGCACTTCACCGCGCTGGCGGACAGCCTGCACCCCGAGCGCGGGCCGTTCGCCCTCTACGGCGAGCTGGCGACGCTGTTCGTCTCCGAGGCCCAGGACGCCATCGCCACCTGGCTGGCTCTGCGTCACGAGGGCGGACTGGACGCACTCGTCGAAGCCGAGGCCACCGAAGAAGAGCTCGCCCAGTGGCAGGCCGCCAACAGCGACAAGGCGGAGACGTGGCCGCGCGACCTGGACCACATGCGTGAGGAGCTGCTGGCGCTGAAGGTCAGCGACCTGGCCAGCACCCTCAACGCGGCCCTGGAGCCTTTCAGTATCGGCATCGGCGGCCTCGAGGACCGCTACCCCACACTCCTGGCCGTGACGTTCCTCCAGCTCTACAACCACCTCGCCGAGAACGCCACCATCCGCGAATGCGCCAACGAGAACTGCCGGCGGGCCTTCGTCCGCCAACGCGGACGCGCCGAATATGGACAGAACCGCACCACCGGCATCAAGTACTGCACCCGCGAATGCGCCCGCGCCCAAGCACAACGCGAACACCGGCGCCGCCGCAAACTGCAGACCGCCCCACACAAGCCCAGCTGACTACGAGATTCCGGCTGAACCCCTGAACTCCATGTCACCACCGACCGCCAGATGACCCCCGGGGCTGCTGCGGCCGGTCCCGGCCGTACCGGAGGAGGACATGGCGGGCCTGTTGTGGCCTCGTCGCGAGACCGCGTCACGCCTGGTGACAGCTCTCGTTGGGCATCTGTGCAGCCCTCGACACCCCCAGTGCCGGCAGCAGGCTTCCGGCTGATGGCCTGCGTTCGTTGCCTGGCACCGCTGTCAGGCTGCGGCGAGGGCCAGGAGTTCTGGGACTCCGGCTGCGGTGCGGTAGGGCTGGAATTCGGGCACGAGCTCCTGGACGAGTCGTTCGCAGCGCGGGGCACCGATTCGGCGGGAGAGTCGGATGGCTTCTCCGGCGGTGTGGGCTGCCAGTTCGGGTTGCTTGAGCTTCAGGTGGCTGGCTGCCTGATAGGCGAGGAAGACTCCTCGGGTCTTGTCACGGGTGGCAGGCAGAAGGGCTTGGCCCTCGCCGATGAGCTGGTGGGCGCGGGCGGCGTCCCCGAGGTCGAGGAGGGCTTGGCCGGAGTCGACGGCGAGGTCGGCTTCGGACATCCACGCGCACCATGCGGGCAGAGGCAGGCCGGACGATGCGCCGAGGTGGTGCTCAGCTGCGGCAAGGGCATGCAGGGCGGGCTGCTTCTCTCCCTGCGCGGCGAGGGTGCGGGCGAGGCGGAGGTGGAGGAGGGAGCGCGCGGCGGGGTGCTGGGTGCGTTTGAGGGCGTGCTGGAGGATTCCGGCGGCTGTGGTGTGGTCCTTGCGCCAGGCGGCTTGATAGGCGAGGTCGCCGAGCATGGCAGCGCCGAGGTCGGGGTCGTCGGTGGCGTGGGCGCTGTGGAGGCCGGCGATCCAGAGTTTGCTGGCGGCGGTGTGGTGGCCGTGGTCGAAGCGGTGCCAGGCGACGGTCTGGGCGAGGGTTGTGGCCAGGGTGTGGAGGCGTAGGCCGGTGATGCGGTCGTAGCGGCTGTGGGCGATGAGTTCTGTGACGGTCGTGAGGTGGGCGTCCAGCAGGGCTGATACGTGCTGGCGTTGCTCGGTGACCAGGCTGTTGAGCTGTCGGCTGGTGTCCTCCAGCAGGCTGACCGTGTCCTCGCCGACGAGTTTGCTGCCCTCCGACTGTGCGGCGAGCGCGATCCCTCCGCTGGTGGCCCAGGCGGCGGCCAGTGTTGTGAGGGCGGTGCCGGAGATGGTGAGGAAGGTGCGGCGTTCCATGGCGGTGTTGAGGGCCTCTCGCAGGGCGGTGACGGTGCTGGACGGGCCGAGGGGAACGACGCCTCCGTCGCTGCCGGGCAGCCAGTTCGGCCAGTTGCCGGGGTCGACCAGCTCGACGGGTAGCCCCAGCGCTTCAGCGATGTAGATCTGCGTTTCGGGTTCCGGGGTGACCCCTAGAACTTCCCACTTGCGGACCCGGTGCTTGTCGGTGCCCGAGCGCAGTCCCCGGCGCTGCGCCGCCGCGGCGATGAGGTTCGCCAAGTCGACCCGGGTCAGGCCTTTGAGCGCGCGCCGGTAAGCCAGCGGATGCGAATGCTCGGTCACGTAATCAGTCAAGCACTCCCTGTGGTTTCCCAGGGGCCGTTCCGGCGGGCGGGACCCCCGCGGGACCCCCGTCTGGCCATCGCATCGGACGTGCTGGTGCCCGAAACTCGATCCTCTGATCGGCCGAACGATCTGCTCGGCCTGGTGCCTGGCCTTGGCACCTGTCCCCCGACCCCTCGCAGATGAAGGGACCTCTCATGCCGTTTCGCGCTGGTGCCCGCTCGGGCGCCTTGTCACTCGTGCACGACGGTTGTCCGGACGGGACTGCGGCAGCCTCAATGCTGCAGACCTCCCCGTACCTTTCCAGCGTTCGTCCGAGCACCCGCTCCGACCTGGTGTATCTGTCGGACACCGCCGGGCCTGAGGCCCCCACGGGCTCTCCGCCTCTGGAGAGCACTGTGTTCGGGGTCGTGGGTCTGGACCGGGTGATCGTGTGGCAGGACGACGCTGAGGTACTCCAGCTCCTGCGGTACGCCTCCGAACGCCCTCACGACAGCACTGAGCTCTCGGCCCGGTTCGGGGCCAGCCGGGTGGCGGCGGCGGTGGCACGAGAGTGGCTACAGGATCCTGTAGAGCTGTGCCGGTCGTACCGGATCGAATCCGGGGAGATCGAGGTGACGGCCCACTGCAACTGGGGCTGCGTCTCCTGCCCGGTGGCGACCGACCCCAAGCCGCGTCGGACCATGCCGATGAGCCTGTTCGAGGAGATCGTCGGCAAGCTCACCGCGGCCGGCGCCTCGTACGTGACGTTCCAGTTCTTCAACGAGCCGACCCTGGACCGGTACCTCTCACAAAGGCTGGAGGTCCTGGCCCATCACGGGATGCCACTTGCTCTGTACACGAATGCTTCCGCGCTGACCACGGCGAAGATCGAGGATCTGAAGCGCACCGGGGTGCTGAAGGACCTGATCGTGAACATCCCCGCGGTCGACGAGGCCGAGTTCGCCAAGCTCACCGGGTCACGGAGCTACCACCACACGATGGGCAACACCGAGGCTGCCCTGCGCGCCGGGCTGCCGGTGCACGTCGTCGTCAACGGGGTCGGCGCGCGTCGGGAGCGCAACCTCGAAGAGGTCGAGCGGCACTTCGTTCCGCTTGGCGCGCAGGTGTACCCGAGCCTGACGTGTGACCGGGCCGGTGAGCTGGGCGGCGAGTACGCCCAGGGCGTCCGGGTGGAAGGGCGGCTGACCGGCTGCGGCTGGCCGGTGCAGCACGTGAACATCTCCGTGACCGGGGCCCTGTTCCTGTGCTGCAACGACTACTACCAGCGCGAGGTGTTCGGGCACGTCGGGGACGGTTCGATCGACGAGCTGCTGTCCGGCGAGCCGGCGGTCGCGCTGCGCCGCAAGGTGTTCGGCGTCGACGAGGCCCCGGAGGACTTCCTGTGTCGACGCTGCCACAACCAGCTGCCCGACTTCCCCGCCAGGGACTTCAGGCCGATCGCGACCTTCGGATAGAGGGAGGGCTCCCATGCGTGATCCGGTGCGGATCTGGTACGTGGCCGGCCAGCGGCTGTGCAATCTGGCCTGCGACTACTGCGTGTCCATCGGCGACTGGGCCAAGAGCCGTCGCCACGACTGGAAGAACCCTGAGGACCGCAAGGTCTACGAGAGGGTGGTGACCTGGATCGGGACGCGCCCCTACCCGGTGAAGGTCCGACTCGGCACCCTCGGCGAGCCGTTCGCGAGCCCCTTCTTCCTGGAGAGGGCTGCCTGGCTGACCCGGCAGAACGGCGTCGAGCATGTCGAGCTGGTCTCCAACGCGATCCTGATGCCCCGTCGGCTACCCAGGCTGGAGGCAGCGGCCAACTTAGGCAAGCTCTCCCTGTGGCTGACCTGGCACGATGGCCAGGCCGACCTTGGCCGATTCATCGCCGCAGCCTCCTTCGCACAGGAGACCTTCGGCTGCTTCGTCGTCGTCAACGCCCTGCTGTTCGAAGACAACGCGGACGCTGTGGCCCGCGCCGGGGAGGCCGCCCGCGCAGCTGGGTTGCGGTTCAACGTCGACCTCGGCTACGACCCGACCACTGCCACCGACCCGCAGGATCCGTCCAACGCGGTGCCCGCGCTCAAGGCCGGTAGTGCCCTGGAGACGCTGGCCGGCCTCGGCGGAAACCGGGCGCTCGC
The DNA here is from genome assembly GCF_036178145.1 of Streptomyces sp. NBC_00273. Lineage (NCBI taxonomy): Bacteria > Bacillati > Actinomycetota > Actinomycetes > Kitasatosporales > Streptomycetaceae > Streptomyces > Streptomyces sp. NBC_00273. The sequence continues at coordinate 15,459 of NZ_CP108067.1, forward strand.
CGAGACGGCCCTGATCGCACTGACGTCCTGCCAGGGGATGTCCTGCCGGGCCGGCTACGACGCTGTGTTCATCGACATCCATGGCCAGGCCTACCGCTGCTCCAACTATTCAGCCCAGGAGCGCCCGGCTCTGGGCAGCGTCCTGACCGACGGCTTCGAGCTGCCGCTGCGTCCCGACCGCTGGGCTCCGTGCGCGGCCGCTGGCGGCTGCGGCAATAAGGAGGACTTCCTCAACCTCCAGATCGCCGCCCCTCTACGTCCTGAGACGGTCCCCAGCCTCGGCTGGACCGACGCCTGATCTACCGACCCGCTCTGGAAGGGAATCCGCTCTCGTGCTCATCAGCGACCTGGCCTGGCCCGACCTGCAACCCGGCCCGGAAGACCACGTCATCCTCCCCGTCGGCGCCCTTGAACCGCACGGCCCGCACCTGCCACTCGGCTCCGACACCATGATCAGCGACCACTTCGCCCGCCGGCTCGCTCACGACATCGGGGGCCGCGTCGCACCCACCCTCGGCTATGGCGTGGCCACTCCCTCCCAGCGGCTCGGCGGCACCTTCCCCGGCGTCATCAGCATCAGCGGCGACACCTTCACGGCCGTGGTCACCGAGGTCCTCGCCTCTCTGGTGCGTCACGGCTACCGCCGTCTGCTCCTGGTCAACTCGGCCATCGACAACATCAGCTTCCTGTGCGAGGCCGCCCGCGACCTGACCGAACGGAGCCCCGGCGTGCGGGTGATGATCGTGAACTGGTGGGACGTCGTCGGCGAGGACTTCCGTAACGCCCTCGCCCGCGAGAGCGGCACTGCCCGCCAGGATGACCACCATGCCGGGATGGTCGAGTCCAGCCTCGTCATGCACATCAGCCCGCACGCCGTCCGCACCGACCGGCTAACCGCCGACGGCGGCGTGGAGCAGCCCCGCCGGATCAGCTACCACCTGTACCCGCAGCCGGCCGACACCGCGACCAGCAGCGGCATCGTCTACACCGCGGCTGGGGCGGGCGCCGGGGTCGGTGAGCGGGTGGCCGACCAAGTCGCCCGGCGGCTCGCCGACGCCGTGCGCCGCGAGTTCGCCGCACCCCTTCCGTCATGACCCCGGACAGCGCCCGGGCCCGCCCGGGGACGTCTCGCAGAAGGAGAGCCACTTCGATGCCGTCTTCCGTCGACCAGCTGTACGTGTTCTCACCGTCGGCTTCCTACCCCCGCCCGTTCGCGTGCGTCATCGACAACCGGGCGCGGCTCGTCCACGCTTGGTCCAGCCCCATCGGCCAGCCCGACATCGAGACCAGCCCGCCCTCCTACCTGCGGGGCTGGAACCACGTCGAGGTCGGGCCCGACGGCAGCCTGTACGCGATGGTGCCGCTGCACGCGCTGCTCAAGCTCGCCCCGGACTCCACCCTCACCTGGCGGGCCGACCTCCCTGCCCACCACGACCTCGCCCTCAGCCCCGCCGGTGAGATCTACGTCCTGACCGAGGAACCCCGCCCCGTGCCCTGCACCGGCGGCTCCCACGTCCTGCTGGACAACTCCGTCACCGTCCTCGGCCCGGACGGGCTACTGCGGGCCGCGTATTCCCTGTACGAAATCCTGACCACCGACCCCCGGCTGGAGGCTCTGATCACCGGCGTGATCGACGAGCATCGCGTGGCCGGACGGACCGCTGATCCTGCCGTCCTCGCCCTGCGGCTGGAAGGAGCGAACGGTTGGAGGCGCGGCCGCGACGTCTCCCGCCTGCTGCGGGCCCGGCCCGGATCGCCCAGCGACATCCTCCACGCCAACACCGTCGAGATCCTCACCACCGCCCATCCCGCCGGGCTGTGGGCGGCTGGGAACGTCCTGGTCTCGCTGCGCAACCTGAACCTGATCGCCGTTTTGGACCTCGGCGCCCGTGCGGTGCGCTGGTGGTGGGGGCCCGGCGAACTGTCCGGCCAGCACCAGCCCTCCGTGCAGCCTGACGGCACGATCCTGGTCTTCGACAACGGCCGGGCCCTCAGCCGTTCCCGGGTCCTGGAGATCGAGCCGCTGACCCAGTGCGTCACCTGGCGGTACGAGCCGGGCCTGTTCTGCGAGATGGCTGGCGGCTGCGAGCGCCTGGACGACGGCGCGGTCCTCATCAGCGACGCTCAGGCCGGTCGCGCCCTGATCGTCGACCGCGACGGCCGCGAGCGGTGGACCGTTCATGTCTCTACCCGCGCCAGGTCCGCCGGGCGTTCCCGCGCGGAGTTCTACCGCCTGTCCGCCATACCCCGCCCCGCCGCCCGGTTCCTGGGTGCAGGTGACCGGCCGGCCCGTACCCTGGCCGAGTCCCAGGTCAGCTGCCACGTCGGCCAGAGCGTCCGGGGTGCCCTGTGATCAGCGTGATCGTCCCGACGCGGGACCGCCCCGGGCCGCTGCACCGCGCCCTGCGCAGCCTCGCCCGCCAGACCTACCGCCGCTTCGAGGTGATCGTCGCCCGCGACGGCGGCATGCCCGTCGGGCAGGTCATCGCCCGCTGGCAGCGCGAGATGCCCATTACTCTCCTCGACGGCGACACCCCGTACGGGGTCTCCCATGCCCGCAACCGCGCTCTGGCCGTGGCCCAGGGCGAGAACGTCGCACTCCTGGACGACGACGACGTGTTCCTGCCCCACCACCTTCAGGTCGCCGACGACGCCCTGCGCACCGGCCGGGCCGACACCGTCTACGGCCAGGCCCTCGTCAGCCCCACCTGGATCGAGGACCTGCCACGCGGCACCCACAGCCTGCCACGCAAGGACTACCCCTTCGACGCAACGTTCCTCGGGATCGCGAACACCATTCACACCGGCTCGATAGTCGCCCGCAACCCTGCGGCCTCCCCGGTTCGCTTCGACGAGACGCTGCAGCACTGCGAGGACTGGGACTTCCTCCTCGCCCTCCACCACACCGCCGGCCATCGCTTCGCCCGCCTCGACAGCATCACCAGCGTCTACCACCAGGTCCCCCGCCCCGGCGCGGTCACCTCCGCCTACCGGACCAGCCCCACCCCCTTCACCCTCGCCCGGGACACCCTCTACCGGCGCTGGCCAGCCGTCGGAGACCTCGCGGAGGAGTACCGGCAGTGGTTCCGCCACTTCGACCAGCGACTCGACGGCCGCATCGCCCTCGGCCTGCCCGCGCCGGCCCACGTCTACGAACAAGCCGTCCGCGGCCTGCACGCCACCTTCACCGCACACCGCCCGCCCGACCATGCCCTCCTCGACCGTCTACTCCCCAACGACCTCGCCTCCCGGACCGGGCAGATTCCCGAGGCCGATATCCCGCTGAAGGGAGCCGTTCATGCAGCCCGCTGACGCACCGTACGACGGCTTCGCCGACACCTTCGCCCGCGAGGCCGCCATCAGCCCTTACAACGCGCACTACGACCGCCCCACCGTCCTCGAACTCCTCGGCGACGTGAACGGCCTGCGCATCCTGGACGGCGGCTGCGGCCCCGGCCTGTACCTCTCCGAGCTCGCCGCGCGCGGAGCCGACACCGTCGGCATCGACCAGAGCGCGGACATGGTCCGCCTCGCCCGCGAGCGCCTCGGTTCGCTCGCCCGCATCCGCCAGCATGACCTCGACGAGCCTCTCACCTGGGCCGCCGACGCCAGCTTCGACATCGTCCTGCTCGCCCTGGTCCTCCACTATGCCCACGACCGTGTCCGCGCCCTGACAGAGATCGCACGCGTCCTACGGCCCGGCGGGAGGATCATCATCTCCACCAGCCACCCCACTGCGGACTGGCTCGCAGACGGCGGCAGCTACTTCGACGCCCGCCACGTGGAGGAATCCTGGTCCGACGGCATGACCCACCGCTACTGGCGTCAGCCCCTCCAGACATGGTTCGACGAGTTCACCGCCGCGGGCCTCGCCGTCGACCGCCTCGTCGAACACCGCCCCGCCCACTCGATGACCCGCCACCACCCGACCGAGTACGAGAAACTGGCCCACCAGCCCGGGTTCATCGCCTTCCAGCTCCACAAGCCGCCAGGCGCCCCCGATCTCCGTCCCGCCCAGCCGTGATTGCCTGCATCGGAGTGCCGCCCATGCAAAACCGTCCGACCCTCGTCGTAGTCAGCGGCCCTCCCGCCACAGGGAAGACCACGCTCGCCCGCACCCTCGCCCAGCAGCTGGGCTGCCCGGCGATCATCCGCGACGAGATCAAACAGGGCATGGTCATGAGCACCCCACATCACCAGACCGCCGGCGACGACCCCCTCAACATCCCTACGCTGGACCTCTTCTTCAAGACCATCACCGTCCTCCTTCAGGCAGGGGTCACCCTCGTCGCGGAGGCGGCCTTCCAGGACCGGCTCTGGCGACCAGGCCTGGAGCCCCTCCTGGACCTCGCCGACCTCCGCATCATCCGATGCACCACGCCCACCTCGACGATCACCGAACGCATCACCGAACGCGCCCGCACCGACAGCCACCGGGCGGCCCACGGTGATCAGGCCCTCCTCGCCGACATGGCAGCCGGCGCCTACGACCCCGAGCAGTTCAAGGCCATCAGCCTCGACGTCCCGACCCTCGTCGTGGACACATCGGAGGGCTACGCGCCCGGAACCGACGAGATCCAGGCATTCCTGCGGACACCACAACCGTCACTCAGCCCTCGGAAATAGATCCTCGGCAGAAGCTGACCAAGCGCGGGCACGGCTGCCGACGGCGCTCGCGCGTACGTTCATACCTACACGTTCTGAGCCCCTCGACCGATTCCAGTGATCTAGATCCTCGTAGAAGCGGCGCTCATCCGGGATCCACTGGCTTCCCGGTTTGTGGGCAGCTGGGTCGCACTGAACATCCGCGGCGCCGCCGCCTCGTTGGAACGCCAGGCGGCGGCCCACGCCGAGCTCGCGATGCCCGCACGAGGGGAACTGGGTTCGCCCAGGCGAGTGGCGTCAGCCGGGTTCTACCGGTTCATGGGCGCCTTGATCGCTCTGTGCGGGATCGTCCTCACCTGAGCGGCCTGCGTCTGCCCGGGGCGTGTGGGTGGTGGCGGTGGTAATGACGGACGGGGCGTGATTGGCCCGGGCTCGGTGGTCGATGCGGTGCGATGCTGTCGAGGACGCCGAAGTCGGCTGCGCCCTGCTAGGAGTGATGGGACACAGCAGCACTGCGTTGCCGCGCGAGTGCCGCACACGACAGGGCCGACCCGTACCCGCCGGGCCGAACCTGTCGCCATTCCCGACTCCCTGAGCCGCCCAGTCGCTCCGTAAGGCGCCTTACGGACCTTAAACCGATTACCCGTACCCGCCCAGGCTCCCGGGCGGCACGAGGACCCGGCGGGTGTGCGTACGGACGGTGCTCCGCCGCGCTGACCTTGGCGCACCTCGTCACAGCACGAAATGGGCAGCCAGAGCATCATGCGTCCGGCCCACCCTGGATGCAGCAGCTGCCGTTCTCGATGACGATCACATTGATGGGTGGCCGCGGGCGAAGGAGGAGCCTTGACTTACTTGGCTCGGATTGCCTTGGCGGACGGTGGCTCCCTGCTGGTCGAGGCTCCTACGGCGGCGTAACTGATGGGGATATTTGGATTTCCCCACTTGTCGCTCTGGGGTGGGGCAAACCTGCTCTCTTGATCTCCCCATCCATTGTGTGATCCTCCCGGCGTGTCGAGCTGGTGTCGGCGTGTCGTGGAGAGCCTGCGTGAGCTACGAGTTCGGCCTGTTCGGGGGCCTGAATGCTCACTCGGGAGGAAGACCTGGACGCTCATGCTCTGCGTCGTCAGGGATGGACGATCTCGGCGATCGCTCGGCATCTGGGCCGTGATCGCAAGACGATCCGTGCCTATCTGAACGGCGAGCGAACCCCCGGCGAGCGACGCGAGGGCCCGGACGCGTTCGTGCCGTTCCTGCCCTATTGCCGCCAGCGCCTCGCCGACGATCCGCATTTGTGGGCCTCGACGTTGTTCGACGAGGTGTCCGAACTGGGTTATGAAGGCGCGTACTCGACCTTCACTCGGGCCCTGCGCCGGTATCAGGTCCGGCCGCATTGCGAGCCCTGTCACGCCTCCACCGGCAGGAACGTCGCGGTGATCGCGCATCCGCCCGGCGAGGAGATCCAGTTCGACTGGCTGGAGCTGCCGAGCCCGCCGGAGGGGTGGGGAGTGGGTGAGGTGATCCCTGTGGTGTGGACACGCCTGACAATGGATCTTGTTGATCCTGGAAGGTGTAGATCCACGTGGCAAGGCCCTCGAAGTACGGTGCGGAGTTCCGGTCCGACGCGATCGCGTTGTGGCGGGCCTCGGCGGGCAGGCGGACGTATCGGGACGTCGCGGCCGATCTCAATGTCAACCCCGAGACTTTGCGGACCTGGGTGCGTGATGCCGACGCATCGCCGGCCGGCGCCGGAACGTCACAGGACACCGAGGTCGAGCTGACCCGACTGCGTGCGGAGAACGCCCGGCTGACCAAGGCGGAGAAGGAATGGCAGCTCGAGCGGGAGATCCTGCGCCGGGCAGCGGCGTATTTCGCCCGGGAGATGAAGTGAAGACCGCCGCTTGGGACTTTGTCTCCGCCCACGCCGACACGTTCGGCATCAAGCGGATATGCCGGGTGCTGGGAGTCTCCCGCTCGGGCTACTACCGGTGGATTGCCGGCGCCCAGGCGAGGGCGGAACGGCAGGCTGCCGAGGATGCCCTGGTCGAGGAGATCCGTGAAATCCATGCCGAACACCGCGGGAACTACGGCGCGCTTCGCGTCCATGCCGAACTGCGAGGCTTCGGCCACACGGTCAACCGCAAGCGGGTAGCCAGGCTGATGCGCAAGCACGGCATCGTCGGCCGTCACCTGCGCAGGAAGAAGCGCACTACGGTTTCGGACCGGCTCGCGCCACCGGTGGCGGATCTGGTCCAGCGGGACTTCACCGCCGGCGCTCTGGACGAGAAGTGGTGCGGTGACATCACATACGTGCAGGTCGGAGTGGCCTGGCTTTACCTCGCCTGCGTGATCGACATCCGCTCGCGCCGGGTGCTCGGCTACTCGATGGCCCCGCACATGCGCGCCGGGCTCGTCATCGAGGCGCTCCAGTCTGCGGTCGCGGCCCGCGGAGGTGACGTCGCGGGAGTGATCTTCCACGCGGACCGCGGATCGCAATATACGTCGGCCGCGTTCGCGCAGGTCTGCGACCGGTACAGCGTTCGCAGGAGCATGGGCAGGGTCGGCTCGAGCTATGACAACGCTCTGGCCGAGAGTTTCTGGCAGGGCCTGAAGCGAGAAACGATGCACGGGAAGCTGTTCTCGACGTTCCGTCAGGCGAGGCTGGAGATCTTCGAGTGGCTCGTCTACTACAACGCCCGCCGACGCCACAGCGCGCTGGGCTACCTCTCCCCGATCGAGTTCGAACAGCAGCACTACAAGACAGCTAAACTCTCACTCGCAGCATGAACCCTTGTGTCCGCACTCCGGGGGTCACCTCATCAGAGCTCGTAACACGATCTTGGTGAGATGTCCTGGTTGGGCGTGACCGGTGTGATGATTCGGCCGTTTGGGAGGGTGTGAGTACTCGGCCGTGGATCGTGGACGACGACTTGTGGGCACTGATTGAGCCGCTGCTGCCGCCCTGGCCGACGAGGTCACCAGGGCCTCGACCGGTAGCTGACCGGCTGTGTCTGCAGGGCATCCTGTACGTGCTCTGCAACGACATCGCCTGGCAACTCCTGCCGCCTGAGCTGGGATTCGGGTCCGGACAGACCCGCTGGCGAAGACTGGAGCGTTGGCAGCAGGCAGGGGTCTTCGACCAGCTGCACCGGATTCTCCTTGCCGAGCTGAACGCGGCAGGCCGGCTCGACTGGTCCAGGGCCTGCGTGGACGGCTCCCACATCCGGGCGAAAAAGGGGGCGCTGACACCGGTCCGTCACCGGTCGACCGGCGGAAGACGGGCAGCAAACACCACCTGATCTGCGACGGACGCGGCACCCCGCTCAAAGTCATCACCACCGCGGCGAACGTCAACGACGTCACCCAGACCCTCGCCCTGGTCGACGGCATCCCGCCGGTGGCGGGTCGGCCAGGCCGGCCCCGCAGGCGTCCCGAGGCCCTGCTCGGAGACAAGGGCTACGACTCCAACCCCAACCGCGATGAGCTGCGCAAACGCCGGATCCTGCCCGTAATCTCCCGCAAGGGCTCCCCGAACATCAAGGGCATGGGCAAGCTCCGCTACGTCGTTGAACAGACCTTCGCCCTGCTCCACCAGTTCAAACGACTCGCCGTCCGATGGGAACGCCGCACCGAACTCCACGACGCGTTCGTCTCCTTTGCCTGCAGCCTCATCTGCTGGAGACGCCTCAACAAGCCCGACTCATGATCGTGTTGCGAGCTCATAGCCGCGTGACCCGGACGGCACCGAGGCTGCAGCCCGCACCGACTGCGCGTCGATGATGCCTGCCGAAGGCTCCGCCTGGCGGCCCTCGCGCTCCCTCACCCGGCCGCGGAGCCGGTCGTGGAACTCGGTGATCAGTCCGTGCTCGCGCCACCGGCGGAAGAAGGCATAGACCCGGCCCCAGGCGGGGAAGTCCGCGGGCATCGCCCGCCAGGAGATCCCTCCCGCGACCAGGTAGCGGATCGCGTCCAACATCTGGCGGTGGCAGTAGCCCTCGGGCTGCCCGCCTCGGCCCTGAAGCCACGCTGGCACCGGTAGCAGCGGGCGGATGGCCGCCCACTCCGCGTCCGTCATGTCCGACGGATACCAGCGTTCCCGGTCCGGATGATCAGCCGCATTGCCGTACACGTGCGCGAGGCAATCGCACGACACGGCGGACGAGTTGAACTCGGTAGGCGCGGGCGAGTACAACAACGACAACAGGGCCTCCCGGCATCGCTCGGTCAGATTCGCATCCCCGAGCTACCGAGAGGCCCTGCCTTCATGCGCGTACAGCCGGAAGATCACCCGACCAGGAACACTGTTCGACCTGCACGTTCCATGATCGGTTGAGATACGGCTTCTCAGCTGCATCGTTCGCCTCACCACGGACTACGAGCCCCGCCATCATCATCGGCTGCTCTGATCGACGACCGGGGAGCACTGGTAGTTCAGAGAAGTGACCAGGCCAAACGAGATGGCGCCGCTCCAGATGGGTCGCACGTCGGAACCTTCCGCCTGGGCCCCTGAACCCAGGGTCGCACCAGCGGAAGACGGCTGCGGGGCGCGTACGCCCAGGTGAGTGCGGAAGCGGATGGGGGTGCGCGGGGTGCGGCCCCGTCGCGGCCTGGATGGCCAGGCCGCACCCCGCACCAGGGAACCTACCCGCCCGCCTCTGTCCCACTTGTGGTCGGGTAGCCGGGCCGCGGGCACTCGGTCGGCTCAGGTTTCCAGCATCCCCAGCCCGGAGTCGGCCCGGCAGATCGCACACGCCTCCACCCCTTGGGCGAGGGCCTGGACGGCCTGCTCGCGGGAGGCGGGGCGGGAGCGCGCCATGTCCATGGAGCAGTCCCCGGTGTGCACCATCACGGGCCGGCGTACCGCGCCGATGCCGTACTGGATCCGCCACTCGACCTCGGGCACGGGACGGTGCTCGGTCTCGGCCAGGCGCTGATCGCGGCGGGCCTCGGCGATCAGCGTGCGGACTTCGACGAGCAGCGCCTGGAGCTGCCGCTCCACCACCTCGAGCCGGGCCAGATCCGGTGGGAAGAGCGCGCGCGGATCACGCCCGGCCACGGCAGCTACCCCGCAGCCGGCTCGTGAGCCCGCTTGAGCGCCATCCGCGCGGCCACGACCTTCTCGCGTTCGACGCTCTGCCAGAACGCGTCCGTCATCACGACGCCGGTCAGCCGCCGCAGTCGTCCCTCCAGTTGCCCCAGCGCCGCCTGCTGCTCCGGGGTGTAGCCGGGGCTCGGCGGTACGTCGCCGCGCGGGGAGTAGCGGCCCTCCTGGACCGTCCAGCCGGGGAGGGGTTCCGCCGACCAGGGCAGGGTGGAGCACAGGGCGGTGTGCTCGGCGCGGACGCGGTGGAGCTGTGCCTGCAGGGCCCGCAGACGGGGAGGGAAGTCGAAGGACATGACGACATCGTACGTCTGTTCGAATTGACGCGGCCACACGCCACACCCGGACCGAAAATCGAACAAATGATGTAATCAAGCCATGGCGCAAAACCGTTTCCCGGAGGATTTGATCAAGCTCAAGCAGCAGCAGATCCGCACCTTCAACCGCCTGGCCCTGCAGCCGGCGACGGGAACGGCCGAGCTCCGGAGCGAGCTGACCAGGCTCTTCTGCCTCATCGGCTCCCACCCCCACTGGCGATGCGAGCCCCTGACCGGCCGGGCGCGCTCCGACCTGCACCACCAGGCCGTCGCCGCGCCCGGCGGGGAACCCGAGCTCGTCGTGGAGTACCGCGACGGCGAGTTCACGGTGCGCAAGCCCGAGACCCGCCCGCACTCCTGCGACTGAGTTCTCCCAGCACGCCGGGAGCGTCAGGGTGCGCTCTCGTAGACGACGGTGGTGTTCGGGCAGTCCTCCGCGACGCCGAGCAGGGCCTGGCGTTCGGCGTCGTCGGCGGCGAGGTTCCAGCGCAGCTTCGTCGCGGTCCACTGGGCGACGTACTCGCAGTGATAGCCGCCGGCCGGGGGAAGCCACTGCGCGGGGTCCTTGTCGGCCTTGGACCGGTTCGACTTCGCGGTGACCGCGATCAACGTCAGCGGAGACGCCTGGTCGTTCGCGTACGCCTCACGCCGGGCTGCGTCCCAGGCGTAGCCGCCAGCTGGCGGGGAGCGTCATTCGAGGTGTGCGGTATGCATGCCGGATGGTCGCCATCTTCCCCGTGGTGGCTCTTTGAGCCGTCGAGGGCAACTCCGTCCTCTTGCTGGCAAAGGCGCATGACCGGTGTCGGGGGTTCAGGAAATCTATCGAGCCGAGGAAACCGCCACGGCCCGGCTGGCGGCGACGGTCGGTAGGTCGTCGTCGTCGTCGTCGTCGAGGGAGGGGAGCCCTGGTGGAGGCTCCCCTCATACGCGGGTAGTCGGGAACCGCGCTTAGGGGAGGCCGGGCCAGTTGCCAGCGATCGGCTTCGGGTAGCCCTCGTCGACCTTGTCGGCCGCGATGTCATACCGCATGTACTCGGAGCCGCGGAAGAAGAACGCCTTGCCGTTGTTCCACACCACGCCGCCGTCGAGGTCCGACGCCCACAGGCCGGGCCAGTTGCCGGTGATCGGCTTCGGGTAGCCCTCGTCGACCTTGTCGGCCGCGATGTCGTAGCGGACGTACTCGGAGCCGCGGAAGAAGTACGCCTTGCCGTTGTTCCACACCACGGAGGCGTCGATGTGGTCCGGGAACAGTCCCTTCCAGTTGCCGGTGATCGGCTTCGGGTAGCCCTCGTCGACCTTGTCGGCCGCGATGTCGTAGCGGACGTACTCGGAGCCGCGGAAGAAGTACGCCTTGCCGTTGTTCCACACCACGCCTGCGTCGACGCGGGATGTGAACAGCCCTGGCCAGTTGCCGGCGATCGGCTTCGGGTAGCCGGGGTCTACCTTGTCCTTGGTGACGTCGTAGCGGTAGTAGTTTCCGCCGTCGAACAGGTACGCCTTATCTTTGTTCCAGAGCACTGGTGCGGTGACCATTTGCCGAACACCTCCTGAGTGTCGCGGTCGCGTTTCGGGCTTGCGCTGACAACGTTCCACACCCGTCGAGCGTGAGCAGGGGCCGCCCGGAGCTTGATCGTTCCTGCAATGGACATGACCACCCGCGCGGCCCAGTAGTCCGCCCGGATCGCCACGCTGTAGCACGTTCTTGATCACGCAGTGGGTTATAGCGGTACCCCTGCGGCCAGGGACAGGCCCGGAGGCCACAACTTGCCCGGCCGAGGGTCGGGTTTCACCGCAGAAACGATCAGGGGATGGGTCGATCGGCACCGGACAGCTACAGCGCGCTGCCTCCTATTACTGACCTCGGCTCATCAGGGTGAGGCCGGGTTGTCGAGGGTGAGGCCGGTGCCGGCTATGAAGCCGTCGAGGGTGTGGGGCCGGTATTGAAGGCGTTTGAGGCGGTTGCGGACAAGGGCTTCGAGGCGGTCGAGGGCCATGACGGCGAGGTTGGCGAGGCTTCGTTTGACGTGTGCCCATACCCACTCGACCGGGTTGAGATCGGGTGAGTAGGCGGGCAGCAGGAACACGGTCAGCCACTCCCGCTCGGCGACGAAGCCCTGCATCCTGCGGGAAACGTGGGTGTTGAGGCGGTCCCAGACCAGCACGATCGGGGCCTTGACCAGCTGGTGGACTCCGTCGAGGAGTGCGATGAAGTCCTGCTCGCCCATGCTGCGACGTGCACCCTTGGCTGCCGGGTGGGTCCGCAAGCGGTGACACAGCCGGGTCCTCGAGCCTGGTCGCATCGCGATCAGGCCGGCCACCGAGAGCCGGCCCGAGCGTCGTCCGCTGACCGTCACGACCGGGGTGATCCCTCGCCGGCCCCAGGTCCGTCCCCGGGGCGGCCTGCGGGTGAAGCCGGCCTCGTCCTCGAAGCAGACATAGCCCCCGCAGGCCGCCCTCGCCCTTTTACCTCCGCCCAGGTCGCCTCCTTCCACACGGCGACGGCCTGCTCGTCGCGTTCGGCAACCCGCCGGGCGGGGACCTGCGGACTGAAGCCCAGCCGGTGCATCAAGCGCGTGGCCCCCGAGACGCTGTAGGTGATGTGGAACTTCCGGCCGATCAGCGTGGCCACCCTCGAGGCAGTCCACACCTGGTCCTCCACCCAACCGTGCGCGGCCGGCCCTTCCTCCAGATACGCGGCCAGCTTCTCCAGAGACCGCGGAGACAGACGGCAACGCGACCCGCTCGGACCACGAGAGGCCAGGGCCTGGACACCACCATCCCGCCACAGCTGGTGCCACTGGTAGGCCGACTTCACACTCACCCGCAGCCGCCCCGCAACCTCCGACGGCTTGATCTGCTGTTCAAACAGTTCCGCCGCCTGCATCCGTACTGACTCCCGACGCCGGCGCCCCGTCGAAGTCAGCCCGCCCCCATCCGCATATCTCACACACCCACGGATACAGCCACCCGCCCACACCCGTCAGCGACTTCACACAGATTCACCCCGACGAGCTGAAGTCAGTAATAGAGTCTGGCGGTCCAGTCGGATGGTGAGTCGCGGCGCCAGACCGTTCTCACCCCGAGGCGACGGCTCGGCTGTCGCTGGGGCAGCTTGTCCGCATCACCTTGAACGTCACGTTAAGTCCAGAACCGGACACTTCCGGACACGAGTGCCTCATCGTGCCTGGAATACCAGCAGATTCCACGCCCGCTCCATGGTTGCAGTCGATGCAACATCGTGGCTTCAGGTACCACCACCCCAGGCGAGAGACGTTGTCGTCACCGGAGCAACCGACGGCGGAACGTCACTGACCAGGTCAGGAACGGTCAGGAGGCCGAGCGAAATAATGGCGTGCACCCCAACACCGCCCACTTCGAATCCCAGGCCTCGGCAAGCGGCACCATGTGGTCGATGTCCAGCGCACCGGCCGGCGTCACCTCCCGCTCGTCGTAGTAGCTCCACCACACCCCGCCGGTCAGGGTGCAGCCCGGCCCGATCTCCGGATACACGACAGCCTCGGCCAGGAGGACCTCCTGGCGGGTGTTGCATCCGTCGGCGGGGATGTCGCCGGCGTTCCAGTGGCGGAAGGAGGTCCGCTGGTAGCCGGTGCGGTCCTCGACCGCAAGGGGGAGCGCGGACACCGCGACCCCGATCGGCAGCACCTGCGGCACCAGACTCTCGGGGGCGGCGTGAGCGGGAGCAGCGGGAAGGGACAGGGCAAGGGCTGCTGCGGCCGCGGTGGCGGCCCGCACGATCATGATCATCACTCGGCGGTTCTACCGGCCTCAACCACGGCACAGCCAGGCCGCGAGGGGACGTTCACTCGTCTGAGGCGCTCGATTCACCGGCGAAACGCCACTGCACCCGCCACCCGCCCTTCGATAGATCCGTCATGGGGTGCGTGGCTGGTGTTGGCATCGGGCGAGGACATCACCAGCCGACGGCCTGCGGGCCCTGCACGCGTGAGTTGCCCCAGCTCGGTGTGGGGAGTAAGAAGGGGCAAATCTCCCACCCGGTACCGCGCGTCCGCAATGGACGACCTTCCCCGGGGGGCGACTACGACCTTCAGGCGAGCACGTGTGCACGCGACTGTTACTCGGCCCTCGCGATGTCCTCGGCGAATGCATCCATGTACACGCGGTGTTCCACGTGGATCATGGATTCTGGGATTTCTCCCAGTGGTGACAGGTCGACACCTTCGAGCTTCCCGCATCCGTCGAGATCGCTCAGCGCGTGCAGTAGGGCCTCTAGGGCCACTCGTGACTCTTCGCGCGGGGCCAGCATGGCGATCAGGTCCCCTACTACTCTGGCTTGGGTGACGGAGAGCAAGTTCACGAAGTCCTGAACGCAATTACTCGCTTGCGTGCGCACCGTTTCGTCGAGGCTCAGAAGGTCCCGGAGGAAGTCGACGTAATCCCTATTTTCCACATTTCCTACTTTCCGGATCAGTGCGGATATGGTAGCGGAAGGTGGCTGGGCCACGGAATGTGAGTATCATTGACCGCCGCCTCATCAAAGAAATCACTGTTCGGGTTTCCGATTTTCCTGTGGTAGAGCTGGCCCGCCTCGTCCTGGTATTGATTCCCGATCTGGATGCGGTAGATAGGTCCACTGCTGGCGTTGGGGCCAGCGTGTGGGCCGAGGTCGGCCTCGTGGACGCGCAAACGCGCCGTCAGCCCTGTGACAGGGTCCTTCCAGCTCCACTTGATGCCGTGCTCGACACCACCGGGGATCGGCCTCCACGCTTCCTGCACAGCGTCCTTCGGAAGGATGCTCAGCGGGTCTGCACCCCCACGGAGGTCCCAGCCTCCACCCGGGATCCGGGGCGGACAGGGACTGAGCCCGAGCGGGTCGCTCCACGTGTGTGGGTTGTGGACGTACGTGACCGGGTTGTCGGCGGGGCCGAGGCCGAGGGGGTCCTGGCTGAGGTAGCGGGCTGATTCGGGGTCGTAGTAGCGGAAGTAGTTGTAGTGGAGGCCCGATTCGGGGTCGAAGTGCTGGCCTGGGAAGCGGATGGGGGTGTATGTCGTGGCGTCGCGGTTCCACGTCGTCGTGCCCCAGAGGGTGGTGCGGGTTCGCCAAGCCAGCTCACCAGACTCGTCGACGAGTTCCGTCGGGGTGCCGATCAGGTCGGTGATGATGGCGAAGAAGCGTTCGTCGTCCGTGTCCGTGCGGCGTTCCGTCTGGGACAGGGGCCGCTGGCCCGCGTGGTCCCAGGTCAGGACGACGTTCGCGGTCGTCTGCTCGCAGAGGGTCGTGCCGTCCCAGGTGAAGTGGACGGTCTCGGAGGGGCACTGCTTGGATATTCGTCGACCCAGGGGGTCGTACGCGTACTGCCAGAGCGTGCCGTCCGGTGTCGTCACCGCGGTGAGACGGTCCTCCGCGTCCCACTCGTAGCGCCAGGTGTCGGGCTTCCGGGACAGCCGGGTCCTCTGGCGCAGCACGACCCGGCCCTGGCCGTCGTGTTCGTAGCGGACTGCACCCGCGCTGGCGATCCGAGTGCCCTCGTAGGTGCGGGCACCCGTCGCGGAGTGCGACGGGTGGGTCGCCGGCCACGAGGCTTCCGTCTGGTTTCCGGCGTCGTCGTACGCGTACCGCTCGGTCCATCCGTGCGCGTGGACGGCCGTAACGCGACCGGCCGAGTCCACGTCGAAACCGCGGGCACCGGACAGTGCGTCGCTGACGCCGACGAGACCGCCACCCGCGCCGTAGGCGTAGGCACGGTGCTGGAGGCGGCTGCCCCCGGATGTGATGGTCTGGGCCTTCAGCCGGTTCATCTCGTCGAAAGACGACGTCAGCGCCACGAAGTCGGATACGGTGCGCCCCACCTCACGGCCCAGGGCGTCGAAGGAGAAGGAGATGTCGCGCCCGGACGTGGTGAGCTTCGTCCTGCGGCCCGCGGCGTCGTACGACCATTCGCTGACCGCACCGCCGGGCGTCGTCCTTCCCACCCTGCGGCCCAGTTCGTCATATTTGTATGTCAGCGTCCGGCCGTTGACCGTCTCGGACTGCAGGTGGCCGTAGCGGTCTCGCAGGCGTTCCAGTTCGGCGTCCGGGCTGGTGGCCACCGCGAGTTCGTCGAAGATGTCGTATTCGAAGGTCGTGGCCCCGGTGCCTTCGACCTCTTTGCGGATCACCTGGCCGAGCGCGTTGTGCGTGAAGTCGATGCGCTGGCCCAGGCCGTTCGCCCGGGAGACAAGACGGCCCGAAGGGTCGTAGTCGTAGCTCAGCGCCCGGCCGTCGAAGTCCGTCTCCGTGACCAGCCGGCCTGCCGCGTCGTAGGTGTATTCCCAGGTCAGGCCCTGGGGGTTGGTCACGCGCGTGAGCCGCAGGTTGGTGTCGTAGGAGAACTCGTGGCGGATACCGTCTGGGGCCGTGCGGGCCGTCAGCAGGTCGAAGTCCGTGTACGCGAAGCGGGTCGTGCCACCCGTCGAGTCGGTGTGGCTGAGGCAATTGCCCTCGCCGTCGTACGTCCAGGACTCCACCGTGCCGTCGGGTGCGGTGCGCCGCGACGGCCAGCCCTCTACCGTCCACTCCGTGTGTGTCTGCGCGCCGAGGGCGTCGACGACCTGGACCCTACGGCCGAAGCCGTCGTGTTCGTATCGGGTCGTGGCACCCGACGGATCGGTGACCTCGACGGGCAGACCCCGGGGGTCCAGGACCAGTCGGGTGATGGACCCGAGAGGATCGGTCACCGCGGTGAGCCGGCCGGCCGCGTTGTAGGCGAACTGCGTCGTCGCCCCCGAGGGGTCGGTCACCGAGGTGCGGTTTCCGCGCTCGTCGAAGGTCTGGCGCGTGACGTTTCCATCGGTCCCGACGATGCGTATCGGCATTCCGTTGTCGTCGTATTCGGCGCGTGCCTGCCGTCCGTCCGGGCGTTCCAGCACTGTCATACGGCCGCGCTCGTCATGGGTGAAGCGGCTGATGTGGCCCAGCGGATCCGTTCGCGACAGCAGTCGGTTGTGGCGGTCGTACTCGAACTGGGTGACCGCTCCTAGGGGGTCGAGTTCGGCGACGATCTGGGAACGCTCGTTGACCATGAAGCGCTTCGTGTGGCCGAGGCCATCGGTGGTGGAAGTCATACGCAGGCCGGTCGCAGGGTCCGTCTCGTCCCAGGTGAATCGGGATTCGACGTGGCCGTTGGTGCCGGTCTGGTAGGTGCAGCGGTCCTGGTCGTCGTAGACGTAGTCGTAGCGGCTACCGTTGGTGTCGGTCCACGCGGTGATGCGGCCGTGTTCATCGCAGTCGAAACGCAGCGGGCGGCCGGAGGAGTTGGTGACCTCGGTCAGGTGGCCGTCGGTGTAGCCGTAGCGGAGGATCTCCTGGTCGGAACCGTCCGCAGCCGCTCCCGCGAGGTGGAGGGCCGTCACTCGGCCGTCACTCGTGGTGAGCTTCAGGTGGTAGCCACCATGGTGGACGATCGCGGTCGGCGCGCCCGCTTCGTCGTGTTCGAAGCTGATCGAGCGGCCGTTGCGGTCCTCGATCTGGGCCAGGAGCGCGAGCTCGTCGCTGTGATCGACGAAGCGCCAGACCCTACCGGTGTCTGGATCGGTGAGGGTGTAGCCGTCTTGGACCCGGTCCAGCGGCCACCGTCGGCCGTGTGTGGGCATGACCGGGACGCCGGGGGCCGGGTGAGGGTACGCCAACAGACTGCCCTCGTCGCAGCTGAAAACCACGCCTTCGGTGTCGATCTCCAGCCGCTGGTCCACCGTGCTCGACCAGGCCGGACCGAACCAGCGGCCCGAACGGTGCGAGGAGTCGAAAGTACGCTGGAACACGAGGGGAAGTGATCCGGGAAGTGTGATGTCCGTCTGCGGCAGCAGCATACGGCCGGTCGCCATGTCCACCGGGTCGCCGTGGCAGACGTTGTCGCGACACTTGTTGCTGTTGTGGTTCGGATCCTTCTCGTGATCCCCGCGGCTGCCGCCCGGCTTCGTGTCGTCCAGGTGCTTCGCCTCTGAGCCGAACCGTTTCCCGGCGCCCATGCCCTTGCCGCCGAGGAAGTCCGGGATCATCCTGCCGACGCCCTCGTTCGAGTCCTTCATGAACTCGTCGAGCATCTGCATGCCCGCGCCCCATGGGTCGTTGGCCATGGTGATCAGGCCCATGGCCGTCGAGTTCAGGTTTGTCCGGTACTCGGCGGGATGCGTGATGTTGTAGAGGTCAAGCGGGTTGATCCCGCGGGCGAAGTTGAGTGTGCCTGCCGTGCCCTTGAGGACACCGCCCACGAGGTGTGTCTTTGCGAGGTCGAAGTAGTCCAGGCCGTCGCTGAGCTGCTCCGCGTACGAGGGCTTCTTCGGGGCTTTGTCGCGGGCCGCACAGACGGCTGTACGGGTCGTCTCGGCGACCTCGTCGCGCTGCTTGCGGGCGCTGGCGAGTTTATCCCTGGCCGCGGCGATCAGAGGCTTGCCGGGGTCGACGAAGTCCTCCGGGTCGACCGGCCTCGGCGGCAGATGGTCCTTCTTCGCCTTCACCGCATCGCGGTAGGCATCGGCCTGCTTGCTGTAGGCGTCGCGAGCGTCGGTCGAAACCTTCTGCGCGTGGGTGTAGTCCTCTAGGGCCTCCTTCGCCTGCCCCTGCGCCCACTCCACCGTCTCGGCGAAACGGCCCATCGCGTCGGCGGCCTTGCCGAAGGCCTCCGCGGCCTCGAACCAGCGCGGCGGCTCCTTGGCCACCGCCGTCCGGAAGGCTTCCGCCGACTTGCCCTTGAGGCCGTCGGGCTCCCCGATGCCCTTCAGACCGTTGCCGACCTGCTCGAAGGAAGCCTTGAAGTCGTTCAAATGTGAGACCTGGGCGCGTATCTTGGCCACACTGCCGTAGACCAGCTTCTTCGGATCCTCGGTCTGGCCGAGCTCGAGTTCCCCCACGTCCGCGCCGAGCCGGTTGGCGGCGGAGCGGCTCTTGTCCCGGATCCAGTCGCCGGCATCGTCGAGGCCTACTTTCTCCGCCACGCCGGCCGTCTTGTTGCCGCCCCACTCGATGGCGTCGCCGGTCGCCTCGACGAAATCCTCGGCCAAATCCTCGGCCGAGTCGGGTATGTAATCGCGCCAGCCCATCAGTTACCGCCCCCGTTACCGTCCACCTGGTCCAACAGATCCCTCAAGGAACGCACCCTGCCGGTGGAGGTCACCGTGTCCTTGGTTTCCGACCAGGTCTTCCTCATGTCCTGATCGCCCTTCTCGAAGGACTCGGCGCTGTAGTCCGGCTTGTAGACGTCCCACCGGAAGAGGTCACCCCAGGCCTTCTTCTCGATCTCGTCCTCACTGGCATAGGGATTGCCGTACGCGGAGTTCACGACCACCTTGAAGGCACCCTGCGTGTACTGGTCCTCCTCCCAGACCGTGCCCGCGGCGATCCCGAGGGACTGGGCGAGAGTGCTCGCATCCTGTACGAGGCTGCGCACACCCCACTCCCAGCGCTCGCAGAAGTCCTCGAAGTCGGTGGCCAGCCCCGCGTGCCCGGCTTCCATCCCCGTCATCGACAGGTCGCTGAAACCCGCGCCCTGCGCAGCGCCCGCCGCGTCCGACGACTCACGCAGCTCCGAGATCGCCGCACGCAAACCGTCCTGGATGCTCTTGACCGCTGCCGGCGAGACCTCAAGGTCCCCGTCGCCCGCCATCAGGCCACCACCACTGCGTCAACAGCGCACGCATCGGGGACGATCCCCACAACCGGCGGGAAAAACATCGAACCGGCCTCGTCGGCGACGTCGACGGCTATGCCCGCAGGGCCGTCAACCATCGGG
The DNA here is from genome assembly GCF_036178145.1 of Streptomyces sp. NBC_00273. NCBI lineage: Bacteria > Bacillati > Actinomycetota > Actinomycetes > Kitasatosporales > Streptomycetaceae > Streptomyces > Streptomyces sp. NBC_00273. The sequence continues at coordinate 35,228 of NZ_CP108067.1, forward strand.
ACCACGGCATCAACGAGTCGCGCGCCCAGGATGGAGAGGTATGTCCACTCCCGGTCGGCGTCGCCACGCGCCTCGGCAAACCGGGCCAACGCCTCCTCGTCCGTGAACGCGTACAGCCAGCGAATACCGCCCCGGACAGCGGACATCAGGCCACCATGGGAACCGGCAGAGGCAGCGGAACCTTCCGCAGGAGCAACGAGAGGCACGAGCAACACAGCCCGCCGGAACTCACCCATCAACCGCGCCGGATCACCCTTGCCATCCCGAACGGCTGCTATCTCCCCAGTCAATTCCATGATCCTCATCCCCCAAGTGCTGCTCAGCGCCCTACAAGAAACCCTAACTTGGGTGTTTGCTCCGCCTTCAGGGGGATCTCTGCCATGTTCCCGACAGCAGGCTGAATATCAGTCAGCAGTCCACGCCGCCGTACCCGGCGTAGCCCGCGCCCCGCCGCACCCTGTGAGGACCGACCGGCCAGAGCGCCGCCCCGCAGCCCAGGCCACCGTGCGCCCTACGGTCGGGTCAGGTGGCCCCGAACCGAAGGACGTACAGCTCACCCGTGCTGATAGGCCGCGCGTCGGTAAACCGGGCAGTGCGCGATGACAGCACCACCGAGCGGTAGAGCGGCCGTGCAGCTCCGTGCCGCCGGGGCTGAGCCGACGCGTGACATCGCAGGCACCCTTGGCGGGCAGGAGCCATCCGAACCACACCCTCAGCTGTCGGACGGACTCAGGCCCCCGGCTCACCGCGCAACCAGGTGGGGAACGCGAGCCGCCCTAAGCAATTTTGACGAATTCTCATCGCCCTGTCGTCGCCACCCAGTGCGGGCATGCTGGTCCTCGGCGACCACTGCGCTGGAGCACCCCGGTGGGCGCCGCGACCGTGCTGGCGGGCGACGCCCTCCCCCAGACCTGCCCGACACAAGGAAGGCTGCTAACCTCCGGGCGATCATCACACCACTCGGAAGCACCTTGAGCACAGCTCTCGTCCTGCTGATCGTCGGACTAACGCTCTTCGCCGCGGGCAGCTGGGTTGCGCTGAACATCCGCGGTGCCGCCGCCTCGCTGGAACGCCGGGCGGCGGCCAACGCCGAACTCGCGATGCATGCCCGGGGGGATCTGGGTCCGCCCAGGCGGGTGGCGTCCGCCGGGTCCTACCGGCTCGTGGGCACCTTGATCGCTCTGTGCGGGATCGTCTTCACCCTGGGCGGCCTGCTCGAGTCCCTCTGACGGGTCCAGGCTCCCGGATTGCCGGCACGACCGCGGCTCGGCACGAGCCCCGTCAGTCGTACCGCCCGCCAGCCACACCCGGCCGAACCACCATGGCACGCCAGCACGTGCGGTGCCCCTCGCCCCACTCGGCGCACGCTGTCACCTCCTCTCCCTCAGCAAGGTGGCCGGGGCGGGCAGAGCCGCCCCTATCCGGCCCTCCGCCCGTTCTACTGGACCCGGAGATAATTCCCGATTGCCTTGACGGCCTCAACAATGACTGCGGGGCCGACTGCGCCCTCTGTTAGGGGGCCTGCGTCTGCCCGGGTGGTGTGGGTGGTGGCGGATGGTACTGACCATTGGCCGTCCGGATATCGTGTCGCGCCGCGGACGGGGCTGATCAGCCCGGGCGCGGAGGTCGATGCGATGTGATGCTGTCGAGGACGCCGAAGTCGGCTGCGCCTTGCCAGGATTGATCTCCTGGCAAGGCGCTCGCGGTCACCGCTGTTCGTCCCGGCTATCCGATGGTCAGGAAGGCGTTCCAGCCGTCCTCGTCACGACCGGTGGGGTTCCCGATGGTGTTGGTTCCGCCCTGGAAAAGCCATTGGTTTCCGTTGTCTCCAACGGCCCAGATGTCGGGGACGCCGTCACCGTTGGCGTCGGGAGTGCCGAGGATCTTGGGGTAGGCGGCTCTGCCCCAGCCGGTGGTGCCGTAGGTGTAGTCCTGGCCTCCTTCAGAGTCGGCAGAGGAGGCAATGGACTTGAGGTCCACTCCGCCGTTGGCGCCAGGCTTGCCCTTGCGGAGGAGGAGGCCGCGGCTGGCGTTGGCGTTGTCGCGGAAGAGGAGGTCGGGGACCTTGTCGCCGGTGACGTCTCGGACTCCGATGAGGTCACGCGGCGTCCAGACCACACTGGCCAGCTTCTTGTAGGAGGTGAAGCTGGCTCCGGTGTAGCCGGAGAGGATCCAGAAGCCGCCGTCGGTGTCGAGGGCGAACATGTCGGCGAACCCGTCACCGTCGGTGTCTTCGCTGACGACGATCTGCCGGAATGTGGCTGGGTTGGGTGCGCCTGTCGGCAGCAGGATCTCCATGCGGCGGTCGACGTCGAACTGGCCTGTGCCGAGGCCTGGGTAGGCGTACAGCTTGCCGTCGGGCATGCGTGCGATGAGGTCGGTCAGTCCGTCGCCGGGGAACCAGTCGGTGGAGTGGCCGATGAGTGCGGGCGGCTTGCCGTTCTCGGACTTCCAGTAGCCGTTGATGGGCACGCCGTTGTGGACGGCGCCGAGGATGTAGTGGTCGGTGTCGCCGACCTGGTCGCCGCCGTAGGTGAGGAGGTTTCCATCTGCGTTGATGGCCAGGATGTCGGGGTATCCGTCACCGGTGACGTCGCCTGGCTTGTCCTGGCCCGGTCGTGGCTTGACGAGGAACTTGTAGAGGGTCGGATTGGAGATGTTGCCGAACTTGCTGACAGTGCGGGCGTAGATGATGTTCGGTCCGGCCGTGTCCACCTGGATGGATGGCTGGGCCTCGCCGGTCGCGTCCGGGACGACTTTCTGGTCGAAGACCGGCCGGTTCAGGCTCCACTGGTACTCGCGGATGTCCTCAGGCTTGGCGCCGTTGCCCTTGAACGTGATCGTCTGCCCCGGCGTACTGGCCGGCTGCACGCTCCACTCGGTGTAGTCGTCGCCGTGTGGGGGAAAGGCGGTGGAGCTGACTGCTGGGTTCTGCGGGACAGTGTGGCTGACGGTGAAGGTGCACCAGCCGCCGCCTCCGGAGTCACGTGGCCCGCTGCCGGGCGCCCCCCAGCCGTCCTTGTCTCTGGCACGGGCGAGCCAGTAGTACGTCTGCCCGTCGGTGAAGGTGTCCATTGGTACTTCTGCGGTGACGACGCCTTCGCTGTTGACCGGGAACCACTGGTCGTAGACCGGCGGTCCGCCGGCCGCATTCCATACCTCGATCTGGAGCTGGTCGAGGTTCTGTTGGCCGGGGAGATCGTCGCGGTCGGTGCCCTTGACCTGGAAGGTCACGTTCGTCTTGCCGATGCTGGTGCCTGAGCCGCTGGTCAGGCACGGGCCACCGGGGAAGGTCTGCATGTTCGCCGCGATCGGGGTGTCCGGTGGGGTGTGGTAGACGACCTCGATGTAGGGGGCGGTCTCGCCGTTGGCGATGAACTTCTTCCAGTAGTACGGATCCGACTCGTTGGGGGCGGCGAAGCCGAGGGACAGTGCTCCCCAGCCGCTGTTGGCGGCGTCGGTGACGAGGCCCTTGATGTCGGGTGCGATCCAGTTGTCGGGGCACGAGCTGTTGTAGCCGTATCCCGCGTACTCCGACGCGACCACTCTGCCCCAGTGGGCCGCGTCGTTGGTGCTGTTCCAGGTGCTCGACGACGTGATGTACGGGGTCGAGAAGATCAGCATCTGTTTGCGGTCGCACGACCACGAATACGTCTGCAGGGCCCGGACGACGGCCGAGTCGATCCCGACTCCATGCAGTTGGCTGCCGAAGTCGAAGTTGAAGATGGAGCGGGAGGTGCCTCCGGTCGTGGACTCGTAGCCGACGCGGGCTTCGTTCGTGCCGCTCGCGTTGTAGTTCTGCCCGTTGTAGAAGCTTGAGTTGCCCTCTGTCTTGTAGAGCAGGGTCCAGGCGTGCTTGCGCCCCTTGAACGAGGGGTCGATGAACACCGGGTACACCGTCTCCGCAGCGTTCAGCAAGGACACGTCGGGGGTGATGGAGAGGGTGTTGTCGGTGAGGGCCGCTGTGGCGGGTTTCAGGCGTGCGCCTTCCGCGCCGGCGAGGCCGGGCAGTGCCAGTGTCGGGTGCTGCTTCGCGGTATCGGTCGGTTTCCAGGCCGGCTCGTTGTCGGTGGTGGCGACCTTGCCGCTGGAGTCCCACATCATCGGGGTGGGCGAACCGGCGACTTCCTCGTTCTCGCCGTCGCGGGCGCTGACCGCACTGGACTTGGTGTCCAGTTGGAAGGTGAGGTCGGGTGAGGCGAGGCGGTACTTCAGCTGTTCGAGGAGCGGATCGGCTGCCACCTGCTTGTCCTTGACGACTAGCAGGTGTGAGTAACCGCCGTCCTGTGCGGTCATCAGCAGGTCGATGCCGGGGCGGACGTTCTCGTAGAGGGCGCGCGGGCCGTCGACGACGGGCGGTGGCAGGGTGCCGGGCCAGCTGACGACCAGGTCGTGACCGTCGGTGTTCAGTCGGACCAGTTCAGTCCATTCTTCCGTGGGGGCGTCCTGCCTCAGTGACACCCTATTTACGCCACGTGTAACGCGTTCCTGGCTGCCTGCACGTTGCGAACCTGCGCTGAACACCACGCGACCGTTGACCGCTTTGGCCGCATAGCCGTCTTTGACGCGTTCCAGGGTGGTGTCAATAGGCTTCCACCGACCGTCCACCTTGGCTCGAAAGGCTGAGCTGAAGATTTGCTTTCGGAAGGTGCCGTCAGGCAGGGCGTAGGTGGTGGTGTTCGCGCTGCGCTCTGCGGTGGCTTCCACCTCCTTGCCGGTCTTCTCTGCTGCACGCCTCGCTTCGTTAGCGGCGACGGGTACGTCTCTGTCTGGCTGGACCTGCGGTTTCGCGCTCCCGGTGACGTGGACGCCGACGGGTATCGCGACTGCTGCGGCCAGCAGAGCGGCGAGGCCGCCCAGGGCTCGGCGACGTCTGAACCACGGACGGGCCAGCATCGCAACATCTGGCGTCCTAGCAGCTGTTGGCGGTCTTTCGTCCATGGATTCACTGGCTGACACAGCTGTACTTCTCCCCCCTCGGGCAGGCTTCTGCGGCCCTCGGCACTCACACGTGGTCTCGGTCACTGGCCTGACAGCGTGAATGGGAGGTTGCCCTCCCCATCTGCCGGTCCCTCAGATGACTCGTGCCCCGAGCATGGACTATCCGTCCGGCATCCTCACCACTCCGCCGGCTGCCTCACCTGCCGCCAGAGTGCGATTTGTATCGATTGCCCTAAGGTATGCGGGTAGCAAAGTGATTAATTGCACACCCGATATCAGAACCGTGGTATTTCTGGTCCGGTGGCCGCAGAATCAGCTGGCTATTTGTCAGTTTCCTGTCGTCCGCGTGCCGTTGCCGCGGCGGCAGATCTTGGGGGGGTCTACATGTCGCCGTTTTCGGCGAACAACTTCCGCCTGCCCGGAAACAGAAAGGCGCGCGCAGCACGCGCGCGCCTGGCCGGGCGCGCCGGCATCACACTCTCCGTGGTGCTGGTGGCGACTCTTTTGCCATCACAAGCCTGGGCGGCGCCGCCAGACGACCGCGGCGGGATCACCCTGCCTGGTCTCCAGAAGGACCTCAAGGTCAAGCTCGACCAGATCGCAGCGGCTCGGATGGACGACTGGGCGCCGCCCATTGATCCTCCCCCGGAGTACGAGCCCAATGCGGTGGCACCACCCGGTCCCGCCTCCGTCCCGGTGCCGCTCAGCGGCAGTGAGCTCGTCCAGGTACCCAGCCTTCCGGTGAAAATCGGCAAGGCCACGGGGGCGACGACGGATCCGTCTGGAACCTGGACCGTGGCGCTCGATGCGCGTACCGCCAGTGAGGCCGCGGACATCGACGGCGCCCTCATCGTGCTCACCCCGCCGGCCGGCAGCGCCACACCGGTCGATGTCCAGCTGGACTACACCAAGTTCAAGGACATCTACGGCACCGAGTGGGCCTCGCGCCTGAAGTTCCGGCAGCTCCCTTCATGCTTCCTAGAGAAGCCTGTCCGTGACGAGTGCTCGGCTGCCAACTCCAAGACGGTTCCGAGCCGCAATGACCGGTCCTCGGGCACTGTCAGTGCGACTGTGGATCCGGCGACGTCTCCGGGCCAGGGCCTGCGCACCATGGCTGTCAGTGGTGGTGGCGGCCCCGTGGTACTGGCGGCCTCCGACAGTGGTTCCGGTATGGCCGGCAGCTACAAGGCGACTTCGCTCTCGCCTTCCGGTTCCTGGACCGCGGGAACCAGCGGCGGTGGCTTCTCCTGGACGTATCCGCTGAGCGTGCCGGCTCCGCCGGCCGGTCCCGCGCCCAAGATCGCCTTCTCGTATTCCTCCCAGGCAGTCGACGGCAAGACGTCCGTTGCCAACAGTCAGGCCTCCTGGATCGGTGACGGCTGGGACTACGAACCGGGGTTCGTCGAGCGCCGCTACCGTTCCTGCTCCGACGACGCCGAAGCCAACCCCGCTGGGGCGAACAACACCAACGCCGCTGACAAGAAGAAGGGCGACCTGTGCTGGGCCGGTGACAACGTGGTGATGTCGCTCGGCGGCTCCACCACCGAGCTGGTCCACGACGTCGCGACCGGCAAGTGGATCCCGGCCAACGACGACGGCTCCCGGGTCGAGCTCAAGACCGATCCCGCCGAAACCAACGGAGCCCGGGGCGGCGAGCATTGGGTCGTCACCACGCGCGAGGGCACCCGCTACTTCTTCGGACGCCACGACGTCGACGGCCCGGGTGGCAGCCGCCCCGTCACCAACTCGGTCCTGACCGTCCCCGTCTTCGGTAACCACCCCGGCGAGCCCTGCTACACGCCGACGTTCGCCGATTCCGCCTGCAACAAGCAGACCGCCTGGCGGTGGAACCTCGACTACGTCGAGGACGTCCACGGCAACGCCATGATCATCGACTGGGCCAGGGAAGACGGCCGCTACGCCAAGAACGAGAAGTTCAAGGCACCGGTCACCTACCACCGTGCGGGCTACCCCACGCAGATCACCTACGGACTCCGCAGCAGCAACCTGTCCGGTGCACCCTCCGCGAAGATCGAGTTCAGCGTCGATGAGCGCTGCCTCGAGGAGGGCAAGTGCAATGCGGCAAAGTTCGAGTCGAAGAACTACGGGGACAAGCAGTACTGGTGGGACACCCCCTCCACGCTGCACTGCAAGGCTGGCTCCGACTGCTTTGTCGGCTCGCCGACGTTCTGGACCCGCAAGCGGCTGACCGCCGTCACGACCTCCGCGCAGCGCACTGAGGGCTCCACAGCCCTGTCGTTCGTCGACAGGTGGACCCTGGCTCACTCGTTCCCCGAGCAGCGAACGGACACCTCCCCGCCACTGTGGCTGGACTCCATCTTGCGTACGGGCTACAGCACCGAGCGCGATAGCCAGAACAAGCAGCTGAGCGCGTCGCTGCCTCTGGTCTCCTTCCGCCCCAACGGGAAGGACATGCCGAACCGTGTCAGGGACGGGGAGGACGACCGCAGGCCCGACTTCGACCGTCTGCGGATCGAGACCATCGCGACGGAGACCGGCGGGGACATCCACGTCACCTACTCCGCGCCCTGTTCGGTCAGCGCGCCACGCCCGCAGCCCGCTGCCAATACCAGTCTCTGCTACCCCGTTCACTGGTCGCCAGACGCTGGCCTGGAGAACCCGCCTCTGGCCTGGTTCAACAAGTACGTCGTTACCGAGGTCACCGAGAAGGACCGCGTTGCCCTCCAGCCCGACGTCACCACCAAGTACCGCTACGAAGGTGACGCGGCCTGGGCCAAGGACTCCGATGAGTTCTCCATCCCCAAGATGCGCACCTACAGCCAGTGGCGTGGTTTTGCCTCCGTCGTCACTACGCGAGGTGTCACCACGACGGGCAAGTACGACGCGACCGAGCAGGCCGAGACCCGGACTCGGTACTTCCGCGGCATGTCCGGCGATGCCGGCCGCGCCAAGATCACGGTCACGGACTCCTCGGGTGCCGCAATCGCCGAGGACCTTCCCCAGTACCAGGGGATCCCGGCCGAGACCACGACGTACACGAAAGCGGGCGGCAGCCCCGCCTCGCGCATCCTGACCTGGCCGTGGCACCAGAAGAGCGGTGAACGGTCCAGGCCCGAGAACACCCCGCTCTACGCCTACCGCTCCGGTACCTCACGTACGGACGAGATCACATGGATCAGCGACGGCTCCACCCGTACGGTCCGTAAGCGCAACACCTTCGACAAGACCTACGACCCTGGCTTCGATACGTCCTACGGGCTCATCCAGGCCGTCCAGTCCGAGGTGGTGACGCCCAATGGCACGGGCGGCGAGAAGAGTAGCGACCAGAGCTGCGCCAGCACCACCTACGTCCACAACACCGGCGCGCACCTGATCGGCCTGGTCGCCGGCGTCCGCACGACTGCGGGTGACTGCTCCCAGAAGGCCACCGGGGCGCTGCTCTCGGAGACCCGTACCTCCTACGACGCACTCAACGCGTTCGGATCAGCCCCCAGCAAGGGGCTCGTCCACCAGGTCGACACCAACGACGGGGCCGGGACCGGCTGGATCACCACTGCGCGCACCGAGTACGACGCGCTCGGCCGCCCCACCAAGGCCCTCGATGCGGCAGGTAATCCCGTCACGACGACGTACAGCCCCGCCGCCGGTCCTGCGTTCACCGTGAGCAGCACCAATGCTCTGGGGCACACGGCCACCACCAAGAACGACCCCGGACGCGGAGTGCCGGTGGAGCAGGCCGACGCCAACGGGCGGAAGGTCACCATCGCCTACGACAGTCTCGGTCGGACCACGGCCGTCTGGACGCCCTCGCAGAAGCCGGGGAGCGACAAGGCAGCCCGCACTTTCGCCTACGAGATCAAGGAACATGTACCGCCGACCGTCATCAGCTCCACGCTGGAGGACGACGGCACGTACAAGCAGTCGATCGCGATCTATGACGGTCTGCTGCGCCTCCGCCAGGGACAGACCGAAGCCCTGGGCGGCGGGCGTCTGATCAGCGACACCTTCTATAACGCCAACGGCGCCGTCCGCCAGGCCAATAGCGCCTATCTCGCCGATGGCCAGCCCGAGAAGAAGATCTTCGTCCCTGAGTCACAGACCGCCGTGGCCAGCTCCACTCAAGTGGCATACGACGGTCTCGGCCGGGCGGTACGTAGCACCACCTTCCACGGAGCGACCGCGAAGGACTCCAGCACCGTCGAGTACGGCGGTGACTGGACGAGATCCCGAACCGGCATGTCGGCCGACGGCAAGACCCCCCTCAAGGGCAGCCGCGCGGTCAAGACGACCACCGACGCCCTCGGCCGTACCTCACAGGTCGAGCACTACACCACCACCAAGCTCGACGTACCCACACCCGCTTCGACCAAGACCAGCTACACCTACGACCTGCGCAACAAGCTGACCAAGGTCACCGACACAGCCAACAACACCTGGTCCTACACCTACGACGCTCGCGGCCGGATGACCTCGTCCGACGACCCCGACACGGGAACGACCAGCTTCACCTACAACAACCTCGACTTGCAGGTCTCGGTAAAGAACCAGGCCGGCCAGGCCCAGTTCACGACCTACGACGTACTCGGCCGCAAGACCGAGCTGCGGGACACCTCCGCCACGGGCCCCAAGGTCGCCACGTGGACCTACGACACCCTGCCCGGCGCCAAGGGCCAGCCGGTCGCCTCCATCCGCTGGGCAGGCACCAACGCGTTCACCAGCGAAGTCACCAACTACGACAGCGAGTACCGGCCCACCGGTTCGAAGATCACGATCCCGGACACCACGGGCACCCCGGAGTTCCCCAGCACCAAGGGGCTCGCCGGCACCTACACCTACAGCACCACCTACACGCCCACGGGCAAGGTCCAGTCGACCACCCTTCCGGCCACACCCGGCGGGCTCGCCGCCGAAAAGCTGATCACCCGGTACAACACCGACGGCATGCCCCAGACCATGTCAGGCCTGGCCTGGTACACCGCCGAAACCATCTACAGCCCCTACGGCGAGATTCTGCGCACTGCGTCGGGTAGCGCCCCGAACCGGGTGTGGACGACCAACACGTTCAACCCGAACACCGGTCGGCTCAGCGGTACCCAGAGCCACCGCGAGACCGCGCCGAACCTCCTGTCCAGCACCGCCTACACCTACGACACCGTCGGCAATCCCACCTCCATCACCGAGGCCCGGCCCGACACGCGGTCCGGCTCGACGGCGCAGTCGCCACCGGTCACCGATCGCCAGTGCTTCACCTACGACGCCATGGGTCAGCTGGTCAAGGCCTGGACCGGCAAGACGGAATCCTGCACGGAACCCACGGATCTGGATCCCACGCACGCAACCGCAGGCCCGGACGGCGACGGCTACTGGCAGGAATACCAGTTCGACGCGATCGGAAATCGAACCCAGCTCCTCGACAGGGACCCCTCCAACGGGTCCACCCGTGAGAAGACGACCTACACCTACGGCATAAGCCTCGGAGCCGGCGCCAAGAAGCAGCCCCATGCCCTCGCCCAGGCCGAGAAGACCACGACCAAGCCAGGCCTGACGGTCAACTCGCTTGCCACCTACGCGTACGACACGGCCGGGAACACCACGACCCGCCGCATCGACGGCGACACCCAGACCCTGAACTGGGATGCCCGCAACAAACTCACCTCAGCCACCAGTCCGGGCATCGGCGCTGTGGCCGTCACCGGCCTCGCAGGCAAGTGTCTCGACGTTGACAGCGGCGCCGCCCCTGACGCCGGAGGCGGTCTCCCCGTCCAACTGCTGACCTGCAACGAGTCCAAGACTCAGCAGTGGCGCCTCACCGGCGGCACCGTCCAGGCTCTCGGAAAGTGCCTCACCGCCGAAGGCGACAAAGCACTCCTGAAGCCCTGCAACAGCAACAACGAGGCCCAGAAGTTCACCTACCGGGCCGACAAGACCCTCTACAGCGACCAGGCCAAGGCCTGCGTCACCGTCCCCAACGACAACCCCGCCGAGGGCAACGACCTCGACATCTATACCTGCGCCGCGGGTTCCGCAGCCCAGCAGTGGACCTTCAGCAACACCACCCAGTACCTCTACGACGCTTCCGGCAACCGCCTCATCGAGGAAACCGGCAGCTCCCGCACCTTGCACCTCGGCGAAGCCGAGATCACCGTCAACAAGGCCGGCCAGGCCATGGATGCCGTCCGCTACTACAGCAGCCCCGGCGCCCCCACCACCGTCCGCCGTACCAACGGCAAGACCACGGGCCACAGCCTGTCCGTCCAGCTCACCGACCACCACAAGACCGCCACCACCAGCGTCGATCAGGCGGCTGGTCAGACAGCCACCCGCCGCAAGTCCGACCCCTACGGCAACCCCCGAGGTGCCCAGCCCGCCGACTGGCCCGGCAGCCGTACCTTCCTCGGCACCGGCAACGACGACAACACCACGGGCCTCACACACATCGGTGCCCGCGAGTACGAGCCCACCACGGGCCGCTTCATCTCCATCGACCCCGTCATCGACATCACCGACCCGCTCCAAATGAACGGGTACACCTACTCCAACGGCAACCCGATCTCCAACTCCGACCCAAGCGGCCTCAAATACTTCGAAGGTATGAGCGACGGCGGATTCCAGTCCGCCCCGCAGAACGTCGTCCAAGCCGCCACCCGATACGGCCACTACAGCGACGGAAGACAAGACGGACCAGTCAAATCAACTGGACCAGTCAAATCAACTGGACCAGTCGCATCAACTGGACCAGGCAAGACTGGCAAGGGCAAAGACTGCGGCTTCTTCTCGAAGTGCAACATAAATAAGGCTGTCAAGGGCGTCCAGGAATTCTGGAACGAGAACAAGGTGATGATCGTCTCGGTCACCACTGAAATCGTCGTCGGAACCGCATGCGTGGCCACAGCAACCGCAGCAGGTGTCGGAACAGGCGGAGCCGGATTCGCCCTGGCAGCCGGCTGCGGGGCCCTCGCAGGAGCCGCAGGCGCATCAGCAGCAAACTGGATGGACGACGACGCCGACCACAGCACGCTGGGCGTGCTCTCGGACATGGCCGAAGGCGCCATTTGGGGCGCCGCAGCCGGAGCAGCAGGCGCGGCGGCAGCACCCACTGCAAGGGCAATCGCTTCCAAGATCAAGTGCCTCGTCAACAGCTTCACCACCGGCACCCTCGTACTGATGGCGGACGGCACGACCAAAGCCATCGAAGACGTACAGCCGGGGGACAAGGTACTGGCCACCGACCCCGACACAGGTGAGACCGCAGCCAAGGAAGCCACGGCTACCATCTTCGGCGAGGGGGCCAAGAACCTTGTTGAACTAACCGTTGACTCCGACGGGAACGCAGACACGCCCGCTGAAAAAATCACCGCGACGGATAAACACCCGTTCTGGGTCGTCGATGACACCAAGTGGAAGAACGCTACTGACCTCCAGCCCGGCGAGTGGCTGCGCACCAGTGCTGGAACGCACGTTCAGGTCGCAGCTATCAAGCGGTGGACAAGCCAGCGCACGACCGTCCACAACCTCTCTGTCGCCGACCTCCACACGTACTATGTGCTCGCGGGAGCCACTCCGGTTCTCGTGCATAACTGCGGCACTAACCCGGTGCCAATTCAGGCTATTGAGTCCGTCGCGGATGATCTCGCTGGCAAGAAGATCACTACCGGACAGGTGATCGATGAGGCAGGCGCGAAGGTGGGGCCGACGGTAGAGAGCGGGGAAAAGGGATCCTGGTCGAATATCGCATCGTTCCTCAGATCGACCGGTTTGCCGCATCCGCCCAATGGACAAGCTTTCCCGGCCGCATCTCATGTTGAGCCAAAAATCGCCTGGGCCATGCGCAATAGACGCATCCAACGGGCAAGCGTTGTCATCAACAAAGACGATGGAGTTTGCTCTGTCGGCCCAGGAACCTGCTCCGCCGCCGTGCCCGAGATCCTACCGGTGGGATCGAGTCTGACAGTGTGGTGGCGAGGGACCTCGGGAGAAATCGAAGGAGTTACCATCCTAGGTAAAAATTAAGTGGCGATGTAACTCGTACACGAAATTTTCCCCACCCACCAGAGCAGACCCCAATGTCCGACCCTCGATAGATTCGCTAGCGATGTATTCCCTGCGGCAATCAATGCCGTGAACGTGTCGGGCCCCGTTTTCAGAAAGGGGCCCGACACGTCCGGCCGGAAGTTACTCACTTCGAAATGATAGAAATGAACGCAACTTGCAGATGTATAGTGGGATACTGTTGAAACATGCAGCACGCGAGCTTCGATGACCCCCAAGTCGCGTCTCGCATGGAACTAGGTTTCGAGGAGTTCGATTTGATTCTAAATATATTCACAAACGGCCAGGCCTACTATGCGGCGGAATGGTCAACTATTCGAAAAGTCCTTGATGAGCTTTTCGGAAGTTTCCAAGAAGTGCAAGAATACGACGCCATCCCGGCAAGTCTGCGCCTGACCGCCGGGTTCACTCTGTCCAGGAACCGGGAAAATGGAATCGAGGCAGCGCAGAGATTTGACAGCTACCTTCACGTCGCAGTCAATAATCAGACAGGATATGGGGCTCTAAAGTGGATGCTGTCTCCAGATTCCGCGGTTTCGGTCGATACCAACATCGCAGAATATGTTTGGATCTCCAACAATCCGACACCACCCGGCGACGATCCGTACGTAATTTCAGATCCAGACCTAGGCCGCTATCATGACCGACTGAGCACACTGCCAATTTCTACAATCCGTGACGCCGTGGAGGATTTCTGTCGGGCTGGAAATGGAAAGCGCCCTTCACGCATTGACTGGACTCCTGGCGACCTGAGCGGTAAGCGCCATGATTCCCTTAGGTCGGAAATCACTGCTGTCTATTGCGACGATCCGTGGTGTGAGATCGCGGAGTCCGATCACCTACAACACTGAGCTTCTTCAGGGTTGCCGCTCCAGCGCGAGGATGGGCCTTGGCGATTGACGTCATGCGGTTGGGGCTGCATCGGGACCTGCGGAAGATCCGCCAGGACTTCAGGCGGGCGACGCTGCGTTCGACGGGTGCCCGTGTCACGGCCAAGGCACGGTTGCGGGTCTTGTCGGTGGGAGTGAGTTCCTGCAGGGGCCTGCGTTTGATGCCTGTGGTCAGCCAGGGACCGCCGCCCTGGTAGGCGAGATCGGCCACGATTGGAACGCCCTGGCGCTCGCAGATGCGGATGATCCGGTGGGTGCCGAACCGGCCCTCATCGACCCCTGAACTCTCCTGTGTCGGGCCGGAGCTCGATACGCCACCCACCGGTGAGGCGGGAGGCTAGGCGGTAGTTCACCCCCTCTTTGCCGATTGCCCGTTGCAGGTGGTCAGCAGGCACGATGGCCAGAGCGGAGCGGGCCGCCACATCGATGATCTCCACCTTGCTGACGTGAGCGGGGGAAAGCGCGTTGGCCACCATCTGGGCCGGGTCGTCCGACCAGTCCACGACGTCAATCTTCTCGCCGTGCAACTCAACGAGCACTTTGCGCACGCGGCTGCCCATCGGCCCGATGCAGGCGCCTCTTGCGTCTACGCCCGACCGCATCGACCGCACGGCGATTTTCGTGCGGTGACCAGCTTCGCGGGCGATGGAGGCGACCTCCACCGAGCCATCTGCGATTTCAGGAACCTCCAGCGCGAACAGCTTTTTCACGAGATTTGGGTGAGAGCGGGAGAGCCAGACGGCTGGCCCCTTCGTGCCCTTCGCCACTCGTACGACGTACGACTGCAGATGCATGCCAGGCGTGTACTTTTCGTCGGCTTGTTCTTGTGTGGACAAGATGGCCACCAGCGTCCCGATGTCCACGAGGACGCCATTCGGGTCCTTGCTCTCCACTACACCGGCGACGAGATCGCCCTCTTGCGGGACGCTGTTCGGGAAGGACGGATCGCTTCCGGCCACGGGCAGGTGCCCTTCTGCGGTCGACGTGGCCAAGCGGGCAACCTGATTCCGTGGCTTTGGTGGCTCCGCTGCCTTGATCAATGAGGCCGGGAAGGCGGCCGGCTGATCGGTCTCGGCATGCGGGGGCAGCGGGTAGTCAAACAGTCCAGCTACCACTCGACGCCAGAGCGAGTAGCCCTCTACATGCCGCTTAGCCGACTCCGGGGCTGGCCCGAGCAAGGCATCCCAGGACCGCCGCAGCAGGGAGCCGTTCACGAGGCTCCCTCCTCTCCCGACGTTCCGGTTTCCACGCCGTCTGTGTTCAGCATGCCACTCGGGCTCTGCTCGGACTGTGTCTTGGCCTCACCGAGTTTGCGCAGCGTGGCTGGTGCAGCAGCGCCCGCCGCGATCATGGCGGCAAATCCGGTCACCTGCGTGTGGAACGCCCATCCAGCGATGCACCCGAGCAGCGCCCGCCAGAACATACATAGGGCGTCGCTTGGCGGGTCGTAGTAGTCCATCAGAGGCGGGCGATCAAGCTTTGTCGCTGCCTTCTGGCGAGCCTTCTGCCAAGCAAAGGCCTGGCTGCCCAGACGAAGAAGTTCGACGATGGCCCCTCCGGCGGCTCCGTAGAGCATGCCTGCCCACCAGTCCATAGAGCTCGTAACACGATCATGAGGTGGGCTTGTTGAGGCGTCGCCAACAGATGAGGCTGCAAGCGAGGGAGACAAACGCGTCGTGGAGCTCGGTGCGCCGTTCCCACCGGACGGCGAGTCGTTTGAACTGATGGAGCAGGGCGAAGGTCTGTTCCACGACGTAGCGGAGCTTGCCCATGCCCTTGATGTTCGGGGATCCCTTGCGGGAGATGACGGGCAGGATCCGGCGTTTACGCAGCTCATCACGGTTGGCGTTGGAGTCGTAGCCCTTGTCCCCGAGCAGAGCATCGGGACGTCGGCGGGGCCGGCCGGGGCGGCCCGCCACCGGTGGGATGCCGTCGACCAGGGCGAGAGTCTGGGTGACGTCATTGACGTTCGCCGCAGTCGTGATGACTTTGAGCGGAGTGCCGCGTCCGTCGCAGATCAGGTGGTGTTTGCTGCCTGTCTTCCGCCGGTCGACCGGCGACGGACCGGTGTCGGCTCCCCCTTTTTCGCACGGATGTGGGAGCCGTCCACGCAGGCCCTGGACCAGTCGAGCCGGCCGGCCGCATTCAACTCGGCGAGCAGGATCCGATGCAGCTGGTCGAAGACCCCGGCCTGCTGCCACCGCTCCAGGCGCCGCCAGCAGGTCTGCCCGGACCCGAATCCCAGCTCAGGTGGTAGGAGTTGCCAGGCGATGTCGTTGCAGAGCACGTACAGGATGCCTTGCAGACACAACCGGTCAGCTACCGGCCGCGGCCCTGGTGACCTCGTCGGCCAGGGCGGCAGCAGCGGCTCGATCAGTGCCCACAAGTCGTCGTCCACGATCCACGGCCGAGTACTCACACCACCACGAACGGCTGAATCGTCACACCGGTCACGGCTGACCAGGACATCTCATCAAGATCGTGTTACGAGCTCATAGGACCTCCTGGCCACAATCGAGATATTCCCCTCATTAGTATCTGATCTATGAAAAAGTTCGCGACCCAGATGGTCGTCGCACGGACTCTCGGCACCTGCTGCGGCGAACCGGCGACACCAAGACAACCGAGCTCCTCCTGCGTCACTGCTGGGACCAAATCACCGAGCGCGAGCTCGCCGAGCAGCAGAGGGAACTGACTGGGATGGGCCGGGCGCAGTAAGGTAGCCGCCCTGCGCGATCGTGCCTGGATCAGGGTCAAGGTGAGAGACCGTGAACGGGAAGTCCGACGGACCGTGCGGCCTCACAACAGGCGGCAGATCGGCAAGATCGACAAGGAAGGGCCACCCATCAAAGGCGCCAGCACCACCAGGGCTGGGGGGTTCGACGAAGATGCGGGGCGGGGTGCCCCGTGATTCCACGCGTACTTCCAGCTTGCTGATGATCACGGCACGATCAACCGTGGCCTCGACAACAAGATCCACAGTCGTTGACTCCAGGCAGACCTCCGGGGAGCCGAATTCCACCCAGTCCCGCACGCTCATCTCAGACCGAAGTCTGAGGTCTCCCCTCAAACCGCCGGACTGGTGAGCCTTCACGATGATGGGGGCCGGCGATGCGGGGTCCAGCACAGCGTCACGGCCCCGCTTGATGGCCTTATCGGCGCTGCGGGCCACGAGCCCGCCGAGAGCTGAGGCGAGGCCCGTGAGGACTGCTGCCACGATCCACTTGCCGACTCCCGGCACCGCGACAGCCACAGCAACTGCGGCAATCAGCAAGACAGCAGCACCAGCTCGAAACCAGTGTTGACGAGACCCCACGGCTCCCTCCTCGCTCCCCTTCCAAGCCCCATACTGCCTGGGCACCCAAGCCAACGACTGGATTGGAGGAGACACGCCTGGTTTCAATGAGAACGGACACCCGGCCGGAGAAGGAGCGGTCGCCCCGCTCCGTGTCCTGTGCCATCGAACCTTGACTTCGTGCCACCGAACTTTGAGTGCCCGGCACGGCAGAGTGGCCGTAGTCTGCTCCGCAATAGGGGGACGCGACAGGCATGGATGTGGAAAAGACTTTGATCCCGGCGCTCGCCATTCTCGCAACAACGGTGATGTCGATCGCCACGCTCTGGCACCAGCGGCGTTCAAGCGAGCAGGCGAGGCTCTGGGAGCGACGTACCCAGTTGTACGTTGACTTGCTTGCCAACCAGCATCCCTACCTTGCTGAGTCGGACATGGATCCAGCCATACGTTCCTACTTCGGCCCGCAGACGTGTGAGGAGCGGGAGCTTCTCGAGTCGCTATCCGCGCGTGCCGATGCGTTTGCCACTGAGCCAGTGGCCAGGCTGTGGCGCGACGCAGTGTTTCGCGTCCACGTCGTGAGCACATTCGTCACCGAGGGGATGGGCGACCCGCGCTCCCCGACCCCAGAGGAGAGAACGGAGATTGCGCCGCTGTTGGAGCAGAGAGCTGCCGCCAGCGACGCCCTGCGAAAGCAGATCCGCACCGACCTGAAGACCTACAGCAGGCGACGAAGTCTGTGGGGCCGTCGATCGAGAGCACTCCCTGATGGGTGACCAGGCACCAGGATCAAGATTCAGGGGCACAGACTCGCGGCCGTCATCGGTGGCACGAAGTCAAGGTTCGATGGCACAGGACACCTCCGCGTGAACACGCCGTTCCGGTTTCGCTTGCATCGAAAATCGAACAAATGGCCTAATCTGGGTATGTTGCGCTCCTTTCCCTCACGACCTACTCCAGCTCGAGCTCGACGCGATCCGCACGTACGAGGACCTGGCGCAGTTCGCCACGCTGTCCGAAGAAGATCTTCCGGGCGAGGCGGTGGGGGGCCTCGGTGATGTTCAGCTGCTTGCCGATCATCCGGCGGTAGCCGTCGTCGGAGATGAACTGCAGCAGGTGCAGGGTCTTGAAGATCCGTCCGTAGTTCGCGAACGCGCCCAGGCCGGTCGGGCGCCCGTCCCGTGACAGCATGCGGATCAGGTCGTGGCCTCGGACCTCGCCCAGGGTCAGGGAGCCGGCCACGCGCAGCATATCGCCCCAGTGCGCGCGGATCCGGTCCAGGCGGACCGTGTGCCGGGAGATGTCCTGCAGCGGCCCGTAGTCGGCGCTCGCGTGGGTGCGCCACAGGCGGGCGTCGGAGATGTCAGCGATCCGCGGGGAGAACTGGTAGCCGCAGATTACGAACAGGCCGAACACGATGTCGCTGTAGCTCGCGGTGTCGGTGACCACGGTCTCCGGCTTCGGCCCGCCGTCACGGCCCAGCAGCGCGTCCAGGATGAACAGCGAGTCACGTAACATGCCGGGCACCACCACCCCGCCCAGGCCCATGACCTGGTCGTTGACCACGTTCAACCAGGTGGCGCCCTTCTTGCGCAGCCCGAAGTGCAGCGGGCTGTAGCCGGCGTGCAGCGTCTGCACCGGCACGGTGAAGCGGACCCCGTCCGCGGAGGCGACCAGCCCGCCTCCCCAGGCCCGGGCGATGTCGACCTTGGCCTGCGCTGCGATGAGCATGCCGTTGGCGGCGCTGATGGTCTCGGCCCGCAGGCATCCCTGGTCAACCTGGATCAGGCGGGCGCGGGTGAGCGCCGATACGTTCGGCTTGGCCACCGGGGTCAGGCCGACGTTGCAGGCCTCCGCGAGCAGCAGCGCGCAGACGCTGACCTCGAAGTCGTCCATGTGCGGATCGGCGCCGGACATGTGGGTGAACGCGGTCGTCATGCCGGTCAGCTCGGCGACCTCCAGCAGCAGCAGCTCGGGGAAGTCGGCCTTCGGCAGCATGCCGTTGACCAGCTGGCGGAAGGCCTGCATCAGGTGCGGCTCGGGGGCGGGGCCGAGGCGGTCCAGCAACAGCCTGCCGTCCTTCACGATCACCGCACTGTTGGTCGGCAGCACGGCGACGACCTGGTGGTAGGCGCCGTGCAGGGCCGAGGCGAGTTCGGCCAGATGCGCGGCCAGCTCCGTCTCCAGCCCGAGTGCGGTCGGCTCGGCCGTCTCCCAGCGGTCGCCCGTCAGCAGCTTGGTCCGCGGGTCGCCCCACCGGTCCCCGTCCCTGGCGAACACGTCGCGGAGCCGAAGAGCGCGGTGCAGGTGCTCCAGCACGCAGAACGAGTACGCCGCCTTCTCCACGCAGCCCGGTTCGACGTCTGGGTTGGCGAACACCAGGCGCCGCCACGAGCCGGTCACCAGCTGCTGGTCCACCTCGGAGGCGGCGACCTTCCGGCGGCCGACCAGGTGCGGCAGCTGCTTGAGCGCCGTCACCACCGGCGCCCCGGCTTGGACCGCGCCGAAGTCAACGGTGTCCACCAGCAGGTCACGGCCAAGTCCAACCGGGCCAAGGCCGACAAGGACCCGGCGGAGTGGCTGCCCCCGACGGCCACCTACCACTGCACGTACGTGACGGGCTGGGTCGAGACCAAGCTCCGCTGGGGCCTGGCCTCTGACGAGCGGGAGCGCGAGGCGCTCCTCGGGCTGGCGGAGGACTGCCCCGGCGCCACCGTCACCTACGAGACCGTCCCGGTCGACACGAAGTAGACGCGTTTGCTCTCACATGGGCAGGGCCAGCCGGGACCCGATTCGGAAGCGCATCTCCCCGGCAGCGTGTCGAACCTTCTCGGGATGTGCGGCATCGTCCAGCAGCCCGAGGAGAACCATCAAGGCCCTGGCCTCATCCTCACTGATCAGCTTCAGGCGCGGCTCGGTAAGCCCGTCGAGGAGCACGTCCAGCATCTCGTCCATGCCGGGAACAACGCGGGACCGAGCCGCGCGTCACCCGCACGGCGCGGGGACTGGCGATGATGCTGTCCGGGATCGAATGCCATGGAGTGAATGGTGGAGGCGTCGCAGTCCCAGGACTGCCGCTCACCCGGCCGGACACACTCTTTAAGTGCGCAGCAGTACTTCGTTCGATCTCTGCTCGGCCGTCCTGTTCGGGTGGTGAAGGGCGGCTGCACGTGGTCTTGGATCCACGAGTGCCGAGGGCGTGTCACATAGGGTTGCCGGCGGGGTGGTCGTGGATCCACGCCAGGCCGCCGAGGTCGAGGCAGCCCCTGGCCCGGGTCACAGCGACGTAGGCCAGGCGTGCTTCTGCATCGTCGATGGGGCCGGGTACGGGGCGGCCTTGGGCATCGGGTTCCTCGGCGTCTTTAGGTGGCCTGAAGTCGTTGCCAATCTGGACCGTTGGCCATTCACGGCCCTTGGCCTTGTGGGCCGTGGACACAGTGACCTGCGCGTGTTGTTCGTCGACGAGTTGGCTGACTGCGGCGAGGAGTGCGTCGGGGGTGTGGGTGTCGATCAGGTCGACGAAGGGCTGGAGGTCGGCGCCGGCCGGGTCGTAGGCGGCGTAGTCCTGAAGTTCGCCCCAGGAGGAGAACAGGAGGAGTTCTGGGTGGCTGGTGGGACGGCCGTTCTTGAGGTCGCGGGCGGCGAGCGCGAGGCTGCGCAGGCCTTCGCCTCCGCCGGTGAGGGCGACCTGCCGGCCGGCCTGGAGGTGGGTGAGAACCTGGGTCATGGCGCCGATGTTGGTACGGCACAGGACGGCGTCGGGGGTCTCGACGGTGTCGAGCCGGGTGGGGATAGTGTCTGTGCCTTGGAGGCGGATGGGTGCGCCGGCGAGGGCGAGCCATCGGTTGGCTTCGCGGGCGAGGTGGGGGCCGAAGCGGAAGGACTGCGTCAGGGCCAGGGGGGTGCCGTCGAAGCGGGTCATGACATCGGTGGCGCCGCGCCAGCCGTAGATGGCCTGGGCGGAGTCTCCCACCATGACGAGCTGGGCGTGTCCGCGCTGGGCGGTGAAGACCTGCTCGAGGACGGGGTTGGTGTCCTGCGCCTCGTCCAGGAGGAGAAAGTCGGCGTCGATCTTCGGCTCGGACAGGGCCCACATCTTCAGGTAGTGATCGTGTTCGAAGCGGACGACGCCCTGTTCGGGGCGCTGCAGGTCCTTCCAGGCTTTACACGCGAACGGGAGGACGGCGGCGGCGAGTTGTTTGTGGTGGTCGGCGTTGTCCAAGCCGCGCAAGTGCGGGATATGCCGGCTGGTGATGGCGGGGTCTGCTGAGTAGCAGAAACGGGTGAGGGTCTTCAGAACGGTGTGGGAGAGGACTTTGACCGAGAGGTCGTTGTCTCCGACACGGACAGGTTTGGTGATGCCGAGGGCTTGTCCGGTCTTCCAGCTGGGCCAGCGTGCGCTGCCCAGACGGGACCGGTAGCGGTGGCCGACCGCGGCGTAGGCGAGGGAGTGTGCGGTCTTGCACGTGACGTGGGCGGGGAAGCGGCTGGCGGCGTCCAGGGCGATGGCTCTGTTGAAGGCGAGGTAGCGGCCGCAGCGTCTGGTTCCTGTGGCGAGCAGGGCCAGGGTGGTGGTCTTGCCGGTGCCCGCCCCTGCTTGGAGAGCGATGTGGTCGCCGGCGCGGAAGCGGTCGGCGGCGTGGGCCTGTTCGTCCGTGGGGTTGAGCACGTGGTCGCTCCATCGCGTGGGCAGGGGCGGTTGGGTGGGGGTGGTGCGGATTCTCACCGCAGGTCAGGGTCTTCCCCGTTGGCTGTGGTGCACGGCCTCGGTGTGGCCTTCACGCTCGTCCTCGAGGCCGGCCCTGAGCGCCGACTGGCAGCCGGGTGGCGACGTGCTGACGGTGGAGCAGGGGATCGAAGATCTCCCAGTCATCCCGGGCCATGTCTGCGGCTTTGGGAATCAGGGCGTGGGTGGGGCAGCGCTGGGCGCGCCAGCGCTGCTGCTCGGCGTGGGCCAGGTGCCCGAGGTCGTAGACGGCGATCTCGACTGCGGGCAGTACCGGTGGGCGGCCTGGTAGGAGGGTGGTGAGCCTCCAGGTGCCGTGCGGTTTCCGCGATGCGAGGACACGGTTCAGGCAGCGGGTGCCTCTGTGGGTCCGGGCCACGCATCGGATCTCCTGGATGGGCTGTTTAGCGAGGTAGCGGCTACCGAGGACGTCCACGACGGGCCTGGCGGGCCGACACGGCGGCATGGGCCGGGACCCTGCAGGGGCGTGTTGGCCGGGTGGTGTGAAGGCGCCGTCGTCGAGAAGGCGCCGGGTCTGCAGGGCAAGGCGCTGGCGCAGCCTGACGAGGGGCTGCGTCAGGTGTTCGGGGGTGTCGTGTGCTGGGCAGAGGGTGCGGTGGGCGATGCGGCACCAGGGGCTTCCGTCGCCCGCCGGATAGGCGACGCCGGCGCCGATGTGCCAGCGGTGGACTTCGGGGACGGCTGCGGTGGGCAGTTCGTGTGGGTGGAGGCGGACGGGCTGGTGTTCGATGCCTCGGTACCAGTGGACCTGGTTGCCACAGTCGGGGCACAGGCCGCCCTCAGCCGTTCGGAGCAGGCAGCTGGGACTGTCCGTGGCGATTCGCAGAGCGCGGTGGCGGTGCCGGGGTGAGCTACCGTCCCGGAGGTGGCCCAAGTGGGTGTTTGTGGAGCGCATGGCCGCGAAGATTCCAGCCGACACGCTGCGATTGTGGGGCCGCACCGCTGCTGTCGCCCGACCGGCCCAACCGTGGTGGGCATACATCCGAGCATCGCTTGTTCGTTCCCGCTGCGTCACCGGTTCGGGTGGTCTGCGGGCAGGAGCAGTCGGCGCCTAGGGGCTCTTGCCGCCGGGCGGTTCGTGGCCGTCGCAGAGTGCTACGAAGAGGCCGCCGAGCGGGACATCGAAGGCATGGCCGAGGGCATGCCAGGTGGGCAGGGAGCCAGTGGTGCGACCTTGCTCAATTTCGATGAGGGTGCGCCTGGACAAGCCAGTCCGGCTGGCCAGTTCGTCATAGCTCCAGCCGCGCTCACCCCTCAGGCGCGCGAGTTCCTGGCGCAGCGCTTCGAGGTTCGGTTCGGGCGGCAAGATCGTCACCACACCATCGGACGGTGCAGACCCCTGCCCTGTCAGTGCAGACCTCTGCCCTATTTCCGCAGGTGACACCGACCTCGCGCAGGGCAGATGTCTGCACTACGGTGCGGCCGTCACCTCGAGTCCCCGGTGGTGTCCCGTCTACGGCTCAGGCCTGGCGGTCGATAAGGAAGGCCGGCCGATGAGGCTCTGGACGCCCCACCTGGCAGTGCGGCGCACGTGGACCGTGGAACTGCGACCGCAGCCCCACGGCCCTCAACTCGCCTGCCCCCAGTGCGGTCCCGCTGCCGCGCGTGTGCGTAGTGCGACAGCCCGCTCGGCAGCACTCGCTCACCTGGCCGGGCACGCCAGACTCGAGGCTCTACCGCGACATCTGCGGACCTGCCAGTGCCACGAACGGGGCTGCCGCTGGCACCCCCGCCATCGCGGCTGCGGTGGCCCGGTGGTGCTGGCCTTGGCCCGCGAACGCGGCGGCCGCCTATGGCGGCTGGCTGACGTCTGCACCAGCTGCGCCGCCGTTACTCACGATGCCGCCGTTGTCCCCGAGACACCGGCTGGCACCCCGCCTCCACGGAGCGGGCGGCGCCGCTCCCCCGCGCCTCCGGGCCTCAGCCCTCATGAGCGAATCCGCGACATGCTCTCGTACCTCGCGGCCGCCCTCCCCCCGTCCACCGACCCTCAGGCCCGCCTGCTCGCCCTGCAGTGCGCACTGCGCGCGGACCGGCACGGACGCTTGCGTATGCCCAACGGTCTCCTGCGCGGCATGCTCCTGGCCGGCCGGGAGACCGGAGCGTGGCAGCAACTAGAGCAGGCCTACTGGCTACATCACACGCAGGAGCCTTCGGGCGACCGCCAGGCGCAACTGCTGGATGCGACGGTCCTCACCCAGGCCCCGGGGCGTGCCCTCCGTTCGCGGGCAGCCGGCCTGGCCCTGTGTTGGGCACACTGCCCTGCCATGCGCGCGCAGCCAGCCACGGTGCGACTGATTGCTGTCACGTTGGCTGCTCACCGCTCCCCCGGAAGTGCCTGCGGCACTGCCGATCTTGCCGACCTGGCCCGCATCTGCGCCCTTTCCGAAGCGCGCTTCAGGGCGGAAGTGGAGAGTCTGGTCGCCATCGGTGCGTTGGCTGCCTGGTCGTTTGACTCGGCTTCTGGAGAGCTGCAGTGGCGGGACGGCCGGCACGGATGCCTTCGAAGTGGCGGTGGAGCCCACCCAAACCCGGTCAGCCCGTCGACCCATCGGGTCCACGGCGCGATGGGCTGAGATCGGTCACGTGCGCGCTCGGCCGGGAGGCTTCCGGCGCAGGGATGCGACCGGGTCCCGATCCGCATCTGCCGCGTTCTTCCCGCGGACCATCAACTGGGCCTGCAATGACGTCAGATGGTCTTCTGCAAGGTCGGGACCCGGGCCCATACTGTCTTGCCTCCCGTTGGGGAGAAGGTCCACCCCCAAGCCGTGCTCAGCACGGAAACGAGCACGAGTCCTCGTCCGCTCTCGTCCATGATGTCGGGGCGGACCGGACGGGGAGGCTGGGGGTTCGGGTCCGAGATGGCGACCAGAATGGCGCTGTCCTTGCGGACCAGGCCGAGCCAGGCTCCGCTGCCCTGGTGGCCTTCACGAAGTGCGTGCCGGATCGCGTTGCCCACGAGCTCCCACGCAACGGTCAGCGTGGCGTCACGGCTAGGGCCGGGTCCAATGCCCCATTCACCCAGTACGGCCTCGATGAAGCCTCGGATGCGACAGCAGGTCCGATCGGAGTCGGTGAAGCTACGGGCAGCGAAGCCCGCGGTGCTGAGCCCCAGCGCAAGTCCCCAGTCCGGGGCGCCCGACACGGCCAGATTACCAATTTCGAGTGGGATCATTCCGGCCAGGTCCCGCGCCATTCGGCCATCGCTCCCGTCGCACTGCGTAATCGCGGCTGGTGTACGCACTGCCCATCTCCCCAGTCGGTGCACGTTTGTTCAGAGTCGGCGGCTGCCTGGTGCGGCTAGTATCCAGCCCACTCCACCGCCCGTGCAATTGCATCGGTAATTGCATGCACGAAAGAGGGATGTCAGATCTGCCGCCCACCGTGATGACCGCCAGGCATTGCAGTGGGACCGCACCAACACCGAAGGGGCATAGCGTCATGGCGAGCTACAGCAATGGAATTCCGGCCGATTCACTCGAAGGTGTGACGTGGGTGAAGAGTCGGCACAGTGGACCGACGGGTAACTGCGTAGAGTTGGCGGCGCTTGGGAACGGTGGGATCGCGATGCGCAACTCGCGCTTCCCTCAGGGGCCGGCCCTGGTCTACACGCGCGCGGAGATCGTTGCCTTCCTCGATGGAGCACGGGAAGGGGAGTTCGACTCCCTGATTGCATAACAGCCCTGGGAAAATAGGGGCGTTCGGATGTTGCGCTGGCTCCTGCGTGGGATAATTCTTGCACTCGTCACCGCGCAGGAGACCCAGTGTCCGCCGTTCCAGATCCTCTTGGCCATCCGCCGCTTGAGCGCTACCTCACGCTTCCCGGCTTCACCCCGACCGTATTGACGATGATCCTCGGCTATCGGCTGAGGGCGCTTCGTGAAGCGGCAGAGATTTCAGCCAAGGACGCGAGCGAGGTCCTCGACTGCTCCGAAGCGAAGATCAGCCGTCTTGAGCGGGGCGAGTCCCCACTCCGCGAGGGCGACATCGAGGTCATGCTGCGGATGTACGGCGCGCAGCATGAGCTGGAGACGGTCTGCGAGCTGGCCCGGCGGTCGAAGGAGGCGGGCTGGTGGGAGCGGTACGGCTCGGCGATCATCCCGAAGTGGTTCGACAAGTTCGTCGGGCTCCAGGAGGGTTCGAAGGTCATCCGCACCTTCGAGGTGCAGCTGGTTCCCGGGCTTCTGCAGACCGCGGAGTATGCGTACGCCGTAGCTCAGGGTGGTTTCCCGGCCACGGCTGAGGAAATCCGGGCGAAGGTGGAGCTGCGGTTGCGCCGGCAGGACCTCCTGGAGCGGCCCGATGCCCCTCACCTGTGGGCGGTGCTCGACTGGCCCGTGCTGCAGCGCCCCGTGGGCGGCCGGGAAGTGATGCGGGGCCAGATCCAGCACCTGATCACGATGTCGCGCCGGCCGAACATCAAGATTCAGGTCCTGCCGCCGGGCTGTGTGGCGATCGGCTCCCCTGTGACGCTGCTGCGGTTCGAGGAGTACGGCCTTCCCGATGTCGTCTATTTGGAGCATCCCACGGGAGCCAACTACCTCGACAAGCCGGAGGAGACGGGCCGGTATCGGCTCATGCTCGACGACCTGGCGGTGATGGCGCTCAGCCCGGCGCAGACGCGCAAGGAGCTGCGGCGGATCGCGCGGGAGCTCGAGTAGGACCTGGCCGGGCACTGGTTGAGAGCCCGATTCCGTGGGCCCTGTTCCAGGATCACCCTCGTTCTTGGTCGCGGTGGGGTGACCCGACCGCGCCGCAAGGTGCCGCAGCCCGCGTCCCCCGGCCAGGTCGCCTGGGCGGGTCTAGCTGCGTTTGCGGGCTACAGCCCCGAACTCGAGGAGTGGGCCGGGGACGACCCGGTCGAGTTCGGACTCGGACTGCCAGGCGGTGACGGGGCCCGGTGGCGGGCCGATGATGTCCATGTCTTCGAAAAAGGCTGCGGCTTCTCCTGAAGTGCGGACCCGGCCCCAGTGGCCTCCGGTGGAGTCGCGCATGAGACGGGTAACGCTTTCGCGCAGCAGGGCGTCTTCGCTGACGAGATGACTGGCGATGAGGTAGCTACCGGCTGGTAGCTGCCTCATCAGGTCGTTGACCAGGAAGTGGGGTTCGTCCCTATCGGGCAGGCAGTGCAGCACGGAGACGAGCAGGAGGGCCACGGGCTTCGTGAAGTCGATGAGGTCGGTGGTGTCTGGGTGGGTCAGGACGTCTCGGGACTCGCGTAGGTCGCCGTGGACGACCGCGCTCGTTCCCTCTTCTTCCAGCAGTGCCTGCCCGTGCGCTACGACCGTCGGGTCGTGGTCCACGTAGAGGACGGTGCTCGCAGCATGGGAGCGCCGTGCGACTTCGTGGGTGTTCTCCCAGGTGGGCATGCCGCATCCGAAGTCGATGAACTGTGTCACCTGGTGGTTTCGGGCCATTTCCCGTACGGCCCTCAGCTGGAACCGTCGCTGTGCGCGGGCCAGTGTCTGAATCTGGGGCGCGATGTCCATGAGCCGGTGGCAGGCTCTCTGGTCGGCCGGGTAGTGATCCTTCCCGTCCAGGAAGAAGTCGTACATGCGTGCCGTGCTGGCCACGAAGGCGTCTGTCCCGCGAGATGTGCGGGCCGGAGGCATTTCGACGGTCTTCGACAACGGTCTCTGCCCCAGGCCCATTAAGTGCTTCACCCGCGTATCCCGTTCGCCGACCCGTGATGGGAAAGCATCCCATGTCCGGTACACGGTGCGCAGCAGGTAAGCGGATCAATCCGTCTCCGATGGGGGCGGATTGACGATATCCATGTGTCTTTGGCATATGGCGTGCGCCGGCAGTGCGCCGGGGCTTACGTGAACACGGAGGTGCTGCCGCTCTCAGTGTCGGCGTCGGTGAGCCGGCTGATGCCCCTGGCGAGTTGGAATGCCACCTCTGATTCCTCCAGGCCCATCAGTTCGGCGGTCTGTGCCCAGCTCAGGTTGAGCCGGTAGCGCAGCAGCAGGACGTCGGCCTGTTCGGCGGGAAGCGTCGAGTGCATGGTGTCGCGGACCCGGTCTTTGCGCTGGCGTCGTGCCTGGCGGGTGGCGGCGGCGACCTGGGTGCTGAGCATTCGCCATGCCACTGAGGCCGGTCGGTCGCTGGCGATCACGGTGGGCCAGATGACGACCAGCGCGCTGAGCACCGACTCCACGATGCGGCGGGCCAGCTGTGCATCCTGCGAACGGGCTCGGGCGTAGGTGATGTATGCCTGCTGGTTGCGTACGCAGAAGGCGGTGTAGTCGGCGGGGAGGGTGACGGTGAGCGGGGTGTCGCGGATGGGGACCCCCGCCGCGGGGACCGCGATGGGGGCGGGCGGTGCGCTGTGGTGTGAGCTGGTCATCGCGTTTCCTCTTCAGGGTCGATGAGGCCGTGATGTTGGGAGGGCGGTTCGGGGTCGCAGGCGGTGAGGAAGGCGTTGTATACCGCCTCCCACAGAGGTCTGAAGTCTGCGGGGCAGCCGCCGACGGCGGAGATGAAGATGCCGGTCTTCTCCCATGTCGGGATCTGTCCTCCATTGAGGATGTCGGCGATGTCCTCGGCGTCGAGGTCTCCACGGGTTTCATCGCAGATGTCCTTTACGGGGGGACAGCCTGCCGACAGGTGCAGGCCGCGCAGCGCGCCGTTGAGGCGGACGGTCGTCTCCACCAGGTCCTGCGGCTGAGCAGCGAGGCCCTGGGTGTTCTCCCACAACACCCGCAGAGCCTCCGGGTCACCGCCGAACAGTTCGGCCAGCTTGCAGACGACCTGCCAGGACGGGGTCCGCGCCACCGACAGGATCCTGGAGACATAGGAGGGAGATCGTTCGATGTTGTCGGCGACCTCACGGATGCTGAGTCCGCTCTCCTTGTAGAGGTAGGACAGCGCGCCGGCTAGCTGGCGGGAGGCGCGGCTGACGGCCAGGGGCTCTCCTTCCGTGCCCCTGGATGGGGTCAGCACCGGCTGCGCCTGCCGTCGCATGGTGTTGCGTTCTCGGGAACGGGCTGCCATGCGCCGCATGACTTGAGCTTCGTTCCAGCGGGAGCGTGCGGTGGTCTCCCCGACGACGGCGGCGCGTGCGACCTCCTGCCAGCTGGCGCCGGCCAGGCGAGCGTCGTGGACGGCCGCGCTCGTGTAGTGCTCGGTCTCTCTGGCGATCGCCGATGCCTTGGTCATCAGTTCCTGCAGGGGGATTCCTTCGTACTCCGCGTCCAGCAGGTCTAGCGCCATGTTCACGAGCTCCTCGGCAACGGAGCGGGCGATGGGTCGTGACCCGCGGGGTGTCGTGTCCGCCTGCTGGGGGGCTCGTCCGGTGCGGTGGCGCTGTGCCCTGCTGCGGCAGAGCCGTCCGCAGTACGTCTTCCTGCGGCCTCGGCCGCTCTTCTGTTCAAGTTCCACGCCGCACTGCCTGCACAGAGCCTCGTGGGGGGCTTCTTTGCTTGCCACTTGCTCTCCCGCTATGCCTGATCGATTCGTTTTCTCTCCGCTGCCGCCGACCTGACCACCCCTCGACAGGGAGGAATCGGGCCTTTCGAAACGTGATGAGCGGACTGGCCGGACGCTGGTCCGGTTCCGGCCCGTGTGGGAGCGGGAACCGGACCAGGGCATGGTCAGCTGAGGCGAATCCGCTGGTAGCGGAAGTGGGAGCGGCGTACGGCCATGAAGACCATGCCGCAGAGTCCGACCGCGGCCGGGGCCTGCCAGGCTCCGGTGATCATGATCAGCGGAACGATGACGATGGCGATGAAGGCGCCGACCTGGATGGTGACATCCCAGGCACGGAAGGTTCGGGTTTCACCCACTGCAAGGTGAGGAATGTTAGCGTCGGGACCTGCCGCGGCCTGGAGACGGATTGCGGCGGGAATACGGTCGAGCCACATGTCTGGCACTTCCTTCGTGAGGTGTCGATCGGCTTGGTCAAGTAGTACGAGGGGGCCCTGTGTTGGTTCCTAGCCCGTCCGGGGCCCCACTCGCATCACGAAACGCTACTCCCCCGAAGCCCTCGCCTTGCCATTGATCCACGGAATCCGCAGAGATCTGGCCGCCGGGGCAGACAAATTAGCGGGAGTCCCTGCGGTAGCGATCCCGGAAGGCTTCGAAAGCGAACAAAATCGATCAACATTGCATGAGCGCTAAACACTCTCCGATGAATTCAGCAACTCATGCAATTGCACGCGCATGACGGCGTGTTGGAATTCGAAGTGACGAAGATCTCATCCGGCACTGAGTGCCTCGCATCGCACAGCACCACGTTCCCCCACCTGCACATTAAAGGGATGAAGAGGCACTGCGTGCCGCACCCGACGACTTCGGATGTCTGCTTGTCGGCTACTCGGCCACCGCAACCGCCCGGACCGGTAGATGCACATGACTGATCAGTCATGGCATCGCAGATCACGACGGGTAGCCGCCCCACCTATCCGACTTCTTAACTCACCTATGCACAACGGTAGTTCGCTGACGAGTGCGTCTGGAGAGCCTTGAAAGCACACCCGATGTCGCTGAGGACGAAACCTGCCGGTCGCAGAGGTAGGCCGGCCGATGAGACATTGGCCGGCCTACCTGGCGATGCAGCGCACGTGGCCCGTGGAGATGCTCCTACAGCCCCACGGGCCTCAACTCGGCTGCACCAATGCGGTCCGCGTGCTGGAGGCCACATCCTGCGGCCGCACTCGTCCGTCTGATTGGGTGTGCCAGGGTCGACGCGCTGCCGCCGCCTCTGCGGATAAGCGGCACGGCGTCATTGGCGAAGCGTCGGCTTCGTTCGTTGGCTCGGGACGTCGGCCGCAGTCACGCTGGTGTGGTGGGGCTCTGCGCGAATGATGCTGCGTTGCCTGATCGCAGGGGGTCGGTGCGGCTGGGGCCAAGCAGCATGTCGATGATGGCGATGTTCTCTTGGAAGACTCTGCCCTCTCCGCCGCCACGGCCGTGAGGGGTTTCGTGGTCTTTGTTTTCGCTGCTGGCGCATGGGAGTCGGCTCCAGTCGGGCTCGGACTCAACAGCGCTGCGATGTGCGGCATCGTCCATGGCGACAAGCGTGGCGCGGTAGCGAGTGTGGACGGTGGCGGCAATGGCGTGCCCCCATGGGTCGTGGTCCCCGGCGTAGTCGATGGAAAGGCCCCCGGCGTGGGCGAGGGCGAGCAGGGTGTGGTCGACGGCGCTGAGGGTTCCTCGCGTGCAGGCAATCGGTTTGGTGAAGCCGCGTTCCAGCGCTTCGTCGATGAGAGAGACGTTCTCGACCACGAGCAGCCTCTGGCTGGACTCAAGAGTCGGAGGATGTGCAGTGAGGTCGTGCAGTGTGAGGTGGACAGTGCGCCGGTCCTCGTAGGCAAGGTTCAGTGCTCGATCGCTGGGGCCGTCGCCGATGGCCTGGATGTTCAGCAGGAGAACGGTCTGGGACAGGCGGTCGGCGAAGATGCCGAGGCGGGCCAGGAGTCCGCGTTCACCCGCTGGAGTGTCGGGGTGTCCTGCGTTCAGGAGGTCCCGGGCAAGGAGAACGAGTAGCGAGCCGCGGCCGTTGTCGTTGAGGTCGAAGTAGTGGGAGTCGCGGGCGCAGTGATAGGCGAGCCGGGCCAGCGAGAGCGGCCTGGGCAGGGGCAGGAGTGCGCGAGCGCGCGCCAGGGCGTCGATGAGGAAGCGTCGTTCCACAATGCTGTCTTCGCTGATGCCGTAACAGCGCAGGCGTTCTTGGAGGAGCGGGGTATCGGGCAGGGAGCGTACGGCGTGTGCGTCGATTTCTCTTCGCAGGCGGCGGGCTGCTGTTCGCGTGTCGGCAGTGTCTGGGATGTGGAGCCCTGCAGCCTCAACGAGGTTGCGCAGGTCGTGGTGTGTGTATCCGAGGGCGGCCAGGAGTTGGGGTACGGGAATCGTCGTGCCGTTGGCACCGGTCCGAAGAGACCGGAGGCGTCCTCGGCTCGTGGTGTGGGCGAGCCAGCCAGCAACGCGTGCGCGGGCTGGTCGGGCGAGCGGGACGGTGACAGTCTTGATTGTCTCGGGGGCGTCTCCTTGGCCTAGGCGGTTTGCCAGGGACTGCCACAAAGGGCGGATGTCGGGGTCGAGGAGATCTGAAGGCATCAGACGCTCCCTTCGGTCTCAGACTGGTCGTGCGTCCGCGGCGTGGGAACGCTTGCGCAGATGCGAGTGGTGTGGGGCGTGCCTGCGCCGGTCCAGATGCTCGGGATGGTGTAGCGGGCGGTGCGGGTCTTGTGGATGCGGTGGATGCCGATGGACTGGGTCTCGGCGACCAGGAGCGGGCGCATGGAAGGCAGGGTGACAACGGCGTCGAGGTCCCAGGTCCGCAGCAGTTCGAGGAGCTTGCGGAGGTTGTTTGAGTCGAGGGCGGCATCGAGTTCGTCGATGAAGACCATGTGAGGTCCCTCGTAATCCTCGGTGGCGTAGAAGGCGTGTGCCGCTGCGAGCAGCGGCAGCATGGTGACCAGTCTCTTCTCCCCTCCGGAGAGGCTGGCGAGGGGGTTGTTGCGGGTGGTCAGCGTGCGGAAGACCTCCGTGTCGCTGCTGGGGTCGTCCCGGAAGTCGTTGTGGGTGAGTGCGATCTCCCATGTGAACCAGTTGCGGTAGTTGAAGACATGTTCTACTCGTTTGGCCCATGTGGGGTAGTTTGCTTCTTCGTTCTTCAGCTGCTCGATGAAGAAGTCGTACATGCGATCGAAGTTGCCGGTGAGGTCGGCTGCCTGGATGAGTTGGAGTGCTTTGGCAGCGACAGGGTCTTTCTTGGGCAGCCACTGGAGACGGATTCCGACGTTGGCTACGCCTGTCCGGACGCCGTCGAGGGTTCTGGTGATGTCGTCGACGATGCCTTGGGCCGTGTGGATGCGGGTGTTGATGTCTCTGCGGAGCTCGGAGAAGACGACGCCCTTGACTTCGTTCTGCACTTGTTCGCTGAAGTCGTTTTCCAGCTTGGTGATGGTGTGTGTGAGGCTGTCCAGAATGGCGCTGAGCGGCTGGATGTGGGGTTGAGCGGTGCCGGTTTCGCTTGCGTGGCCGAGGTGGGTGACGGTGATGCGCCGCCAGGTGGTGCCGGGGATGTCCTCGGAGACGACGTGCCGGTTGATTTCCAGGAGTCGGTTGAGGTTGTAGCGGATGCGGCGGTCGAGTTGTGTTCTGGCTTCGCTCTCGGCTGTGCTTGCCTGTGCGCGGGTCGGCGCGTTGCCAAGGCCTCGTTGCTCTAGGACGGCCCGGGCGATGTCGAGTGCCTCTCCGGGTTGTTCGGGTCGGTGGAGGCTTTCATTGTCTGGGAGTTCAGCGATCAGGCCGTGGTCAAACAAGGCTTGCAGTTGAGTTAGGGCCGCTGCTCGGTCCTGTGTCGCGGCCGCGAGACGCGTAGCGCAGGACTGAGACTCATCACCCTTGCGCGAGTGGTCAAGGCGGGCCTGGTGATCAGCATTGCGGCGCGCGGCAAGGTGGGTGTGAAGGTCGCTCTGTTCTTTGAGGCGTTGTTCGAGTTCGACGGAGAGCTGCTGGTATGGGCGCTGATGCTGGCGTACCTCCTCGTCATGGCGGTGGCGCGCGCGGTCGGCGGCGCGTTGATCGTCGTTGGCGCGCCGGCGAAGGCGGTCCGCCTGCGCTTGGGCGGCGGCTGCGTGGCGGAGGCTGTCTGCGGCGGTCTGGGCTGTGAACTGCGCGCGCAGGGCGGCATCGCCCCAACCGCTGAGGGAAGCGACGAGCGTTTGTAGGCGGCTGCGGTAGCGCCCCAGGGCTTCTGGTTCTACCGGGAGCTGGGCGAAGGCGTTGTGTGCCTGGGCGTGCAGGCGGGATGCTGATCCACTGAGCAGGTGTGTCTGCCGGCCGAGTGCTTCCTCGGCTGAGGTGGCTTCCTTCGCTGTCTCTTGTGCACGCCGGTGCGCTCGATCAGCCGCTTCCTGGGCTGGGCGTACGAGGTTGAGTTCGTTCGGGAGGTTTCTCTGATCTTCTTCCGTTTCGTGTGCGGCCTGACGTGCCTGGTTGAGCGCGTGGTGTGCTTGGACGGCCTCGGCCTGGGCCTTGGCTGCGTGCTCGTTGGCTGCGTGCAGTGTGCGGGTGGTTGTGATCGCGGACTTTGTGGCGACTGTCGTGGTGGTGATCTGTCCGGTCAGCTCGGTGCACAGTGTCAGGGCGGCTTCCGCGGCCTGCTGGCTCATGGTGAGGCTTGCTTTGGCGCAAGTCTGCTGTGCGGTGCGGGACGTGGATTGCCGGTCCTCCTCCGCGGCGGCGGCGGTTCGTGCCGCGTCGATGGCGGCGGAGTTCTTGGCATTGGCTTCGAAGACGGAGTTGGAAGCGGCTTCTTCAGCGCTGCGCCATGGTGTCGGGTCGGGGCTGGCCTGTTCGCGGTCGGCGTTGATCAGGTCGTGCTTGAGGGTGTCAACAAGCGTGCGGGAAGCGGAGAGTACCGTCGCCGCGTGGTGGCGCTTCTCGTTCAGGTCTGTGAGGAGTTGCTGACGAGCGCGTTCGCGGGCTGCGGCACCGATGTGACAGGCGTCCCAGGTGGCGGGGGACGTGGCGGTCAAGGGGCCGATGTATGCGGTGCCGTCCACACAGACAGCTGCCTGCCCGGGTAGAGGTCGTTCGCCGGGCTGCAGGAGGCGGATCCCGGCCAGGAGCCGGCGGACCAGTGCCGGGTCTACCGGGGTGTGGGAGTCGGGCACGAGGACGTCGGCCAGGGACGGTCCTTGGTGCTCGGGGGTGAGGGCGAGCGTGGTGTCACCGGCTGCCAGTTCGCCCGTGGGCGAGATCCAGGCGTCCAGGAGGCCGGCTGCGAGCAGTGCTCCTTCGAGTTGGCTGGCTTCGTCGGGCTGGAGGTGCTGGGCGAATTCGACGGCCTCCCATAGGGGCGTCCCGGCCCGGCCGTGTCGGGAGTCCCTCCAGTCCGGTGGGGTGGGAGGTGTGCTGCCCTGCTGGGCGTGGCGGATCTTCTCGTCAAGGTTTTCCAGGGATGCGCGGTCTGCGTTGAGGCGCAGTTCTGCTTCGGCGAGGCGGCCGGAGAGGACCTCCACGGCGCTGCGGTGAGCTGTCGCGGCGTCCTGGGCGAGATGGTGCGCCGCGTTGAGGTCAAGGGGAACGCCCGCGAGGTCCGGGAGGCGCAGGCTGGCTGGGTCGAGAACCTTCAGGTTGTGGGCCCATTCGTGAACATGGCGTGCCCAGGTGTGTGCTTCCTGGTCCGCGCTGCTTCGTGCGTCGTGGGCTGTCGCTTCTGCAGTGTCTGCAAGGGCTTGTGCCAGCTGGGCCTGGGTGCGTGTGGTGGACGCCCGGTCCTGGGCGCGTGCGGCGTCGGTGAGGTCGCGGGCGGCTTGCTGGATCAAAAGCCGACGGCGACTGAGGTCGCTGTGAGCAGTCTCCACAAGGGTGTCGAGGAGATGCTCCTCTTGCTCGCCGGGCTGCGTATGTGTCGTCGAGTTGGGGCGGGGAGATGCGATGCGGGCAGCCTGGCGGGCGGCGTGTACGAGGTCGCGCAGGGAGCTGGGCGTATCAGTCAACGCGTCGGCTTTGTCGCTCAGGCCGTCTGCGATGGACATGGCTTGCTGGGCTGCGTTGGCGGCGAGCTCGCTTGCTGCCGCGGCACGCTCGGATGCTTCATCTGCGGCCTGGGATCGGGCATCTGCTCGTTCCTGGCAGGCCCTGACGCCGAGCTTCGTGAGTGCGTCGGCGGCCTGGTCACTGACCCAGGTACAGATGGCGGCTGGGTCGAGCGGGGTCACATTGTACAGGTCGTCTGGGAGCGCCGGAAGTCGCTTGAGGTGGGTGCTGTAGTGCGATAGAGCGGCGC
Organism: Streptomyces sp. NBC_00273; assembly: GCF_036178145.1. Lineage (NCBI taxonomy): Bacteria > Bacillati > Actinomycetota > Actinomycetes > Kitasatosporales > Streptomycetaceae > Streptomyces > Streptomyces sp. NBC_00273. Next base: position 70,873 of record NZ_CP108067.1, read on the forward strand.
GGGTGACCTCTTCGGCTTGTTCAAGTGCGTCGGTCGCATCCTGTGCGCGTGCGTCTGCTGCTTCGGCGTGCTGCCGCTTGTTCTCGTAGGTTTCTTGAGCGGTGCTGTGCTTGTCCTGCTCATGCGTGAAGTGGTCCAGCGCTGCCTGGACACGTTCAGCTGCCTGGGACTGTGCCTGGCCCCAGGCGGCTGCTTGCTCGCGGGCGGCTACGGCGGTTCCGTTGTCGGCAGAATCCGGGTGCTGCCGGGTGCCGCCGAGGGCCCTGGCCAGCGGCTCGTGAAACGCTGCTGCACCCAGGTCCCGAGCGAGTGCGCCTAGGTCATGTGTCGTCTTGGCCCAGGCCGCCAGGGCTCGGTCGGCCGTCTGCTGGTCGGCCGCGCTTTGTGCCAGGCGCTCTTGGCAGTTGGCCCCTGCTTGTTCGGCGTACTGCAGGCTGTCGGTAGCCCGGTCTTCACACTCCTGGGCCTGGTGGCTGAGGTCTGCCAGGTTCGTTCCGGGATGCTCGGCGATTCGATTCTCAAGGCTGCGGACCGTGTCACGTAGGAGTTCTGCTCGCTCCTCGTCCTCCTGAAGGGCTGCGGTAGCCTCGTCTTGCCGCTGTTTCGCGTCAGTCTCTGCGCGCAGCGCCTGGGCGCGGGCGGTGACGGTGTCGGCGTGCAAGGTGTGAACGGTCTCGTATGCGGTGGCCGTCGTGGTGGCGGCAGCGGCGAGGTAGCGGCGGTAGCTCCCTCGGATGTCGGACAGGATGCCCCGCTCGGTGTGTGCGGCTTTCAGATGGCCCTGCAGCTGTTCGGCCTTACTCAGAGCTTCGGCAAGGCTTTGGACGCGGCGGGTCTCGAGGGCGGGCAGCGCGGAGGTGAGGGTCTCCTCCATGATCCGAGGACTGATCTTGTCTCCCGCCTGAACGCTGCGCAGGGCGCGCAGCACTGTGGCGAGGGCGTCGGTCTGTGTGCCGTCCAGCGGCTGGTACATCAGCTCTCGAACTGTCTCCGGATAGTCCTCTTCCTTGCGCAGCACGGAGGGGTGGTCCCGGCATTGTTGTTCCAGGCGGGGCGATGAAGTGAACAGCAGGCCGTCGAATGCCGCCAGCTGGGCGGCGAGGTCGGTGATGGTGACGGGCATGCCGTCCCGTTCGAGGATGAGCTGAGCGTGGACTCGGGCGGGGACGAGGAACCAGGCCCGGTCCAGGGAGTTGCGCTGGCCTCCCCCGCTGTGCAGCCACAGGCCGGCTGTGAGCCATCGTGTGCCGGTGTGCTGGCCGTCGGGGTCGGTTCGTCCGTACTCCTGCCACCAGGTGCCGCTCTTGGGTGGTCCTGGCCTGCCGAGAGTGTGGATGGCGGTCAGTGTTCCTGCGGCCTCTGCTGCCGCAGAGAGGTTCTTGGCGGTGACGTTGCCGTCGATGAAGGTCGGGAACAGCACGGCGCTGGTTAGGGATTTCCCGGAGCCGTTCATGCCGACCAAGGCGAGGCTGCCGTTGGCGTAGGCGAACTGCTCGTTGGTCCAGAGCCATGAATTGACCGCTCCGGCCCGGGTGGGCTGCCACCGCCCGCGGGCGGTGGGATGCGGGTCGAGGGTCGGTACGTCGGTGAAGGGTCCCGCCGCGTCGGCGAGGTGGCGGTGGCGGGGGGTGTCACTCATCTCGGCTGTGTTCCTCAAGGGCTTCGGTGGCCGGGTTCGGGCGGGGAGCGTCAGTGATGCTGAGTTGCCAGAGGTGGATGGCGGGTGTGGGCTGCCAGCCGATGCCGGGCGGCGGGTCGGCGGTGCAGGCGCCGATGGAGAGCAGGTGGTGTACCGCGGTGGTGGCAAAGTTTCTGGTCTTGCCTGTGCCTTGGTAGTTGCGGGCCCACCACGGCCGCTGTCTGAGGTGCTCGGCCAGTACGTCAGTGGCCCAGTGGAGGCCGAACCAAGCCATGGGGTCGTCCCGGCATGTCAGGGCCTGGAGCAGGAGCAGAGCCGCTTGCTGCTCGACGGTGCGGCTACGGGGGAAGGCCAGGTCTGTGGTGCGGCCGGCCGGGTCGGCGATGATCCACCAGTCCTGGCGGACCGTGCAGGCGAGACCGGCGGCCGCGGCAACATTCAGAGCCTGCTCGCGGCCGCTCCAGGAGGAGAGATAGGCGCCTGGCCCGGTGGCAGGGTCGGGCGCGAAGCCGGGATTGTCCAGCACGGCGCGCAGTGCCGTGTGGCGGTGGTGGCGTGCCGTGTCGACGGGGAGTGCGTCTGGGTGCGGGGGTGCCTGGTCTGGGCACAGGGTGGCGACGTGGCTGTCGGGGTCGTCTAGGTCGATCGGGAGGAGCGAAGGTGCTGGGCAAGCGATCAGCAGGGCGAGACGTTCACGACGTGCGGTGATGGCGAGGTCTGCGTCGGTGTCCTGTTCAAGGGCGTTCAAGGGCTGGTCGAAGGTGAGGAAGTGCCAGGACTCCAGAAGGCGCAGCGCGTCGATGAATGCCATGCGGTGTGCTGCGGCAGTGGCTTGCTTCTGTCCTGTGGTCGCGACCGGCTGGAATCGGGGTAGCCGGCCGGTTGGGGCTTCGGTGCCGCATGCCTGGATGACGGCGCGCTGGAGGTGGTTGAAGGTGGTCTGGGCGACACGCCACATCTGCTCGCAGATCAAAGCGGTCAGGACCTGAACGAGAGGTGAGACGGGTGTGCGGGCGGAGGGCTTTCCGCGGTGCAGGAGAGGGACGCGGCCGGCCGGGGGGTCGGAGTCGCGTTTGTAGAGGCGGCCGATGCCTGCCTGGCGTTCGACGTGGAACCGCCAGCCGGGGTACTCGCTGAACCAGCGGGTGATCTCGTGCCGGTGGTGGCAGACCAGGCGGAACTGTTCAGGGTCGGCCTCCTCTGCCAGGATCTGGTGGTTCAGCAGTGCTGCCACGACCGGCTCTACTTCGGGGCTGAGCGGTGGTTGGTTGCCGGTTAGGGCGGTGTGTGTGGTGGTCATGCCGCTTCCTCTGCGTCTCGCGGCGGGGTGCATCGGATGCGGATGCGGAAGTCGGGGGCGATGAGCTCTCCTTCTTCCAGCACGACGCTCACCGCGTGTCCTGGTGAGCCGATCCACAGCGTGAGCTCTGCTCCCACCGTCGCAGCTGTCCCCTTGCCTGCCGTGTCGTCGAAGCTGTTGAGAGCTTCCTCAAGCAGGTCCACGAGGACTTCGGCGTGCGCATTGCTCAGCCCGGTGAAGTGGGTCAGCGGGACCACGCCGGGCGTGGCCAGTGCTCTGGCGATCGTTTCCGTGCGCGCGATTTCGGCTTCGTTGGCGGCTTCTGCCGCGCGCCGCTGCTCGGTGAGATCGGCGACTTTGCGGGGTGCGCCAGTGGAGCGCGCACCTCGGTCATGGGGCCGCAGGACCAGCTTGATGGTGTGCCTGCCTGCGCTGTCGGCGGTGTGATGTGGGGCGAGAGACTCTTCGACGGTTTCCACGGGATGGCGAGCGGGCCAAATCCCGAAGGCTGCGGCGAAGACCTTCTGCGTGCCGGCCTCGGTTGGCTGTGCGTGGAGCATCCGGGCGATCTGGCGGAAGTCCTCGCCAACGTCGCTGCCCCGAGCACTCGCGTAGAAGCGTCGGTCGATGGCTCCCAGCAGGGCGTGGATGGCGTCCGCTGCGGCGTTGACCAAGCGCTCGACCGAGCCGTGGGGTACGAACCATGCCTCGAGGTCGGCTAGGTCCCGCTCTCGGTCGGCCGTCCATGCTTGTCGCTCGGCCGGGTCGAGGATGCCGGCGCCGGCAATCGCGCGATGGACGACGTTCTTGGTGCCGACCTCGTCCAGTGCGTCGAAGGCCGCCCGGACCTGGGTGAGGGACTGTTCGGTGCGGCGTGCGAAATGCTGCAGGGCCAGGAGAATATGCCGGCGGCTGGTGATGAACACAGTGTCATCGGTGACGTCTCCCTGTGCGAGGGAACCGACTGCACTGTAGAAGTCCCCGCCTGCTTCCTGTAGTTGTTCCAGGTGTGCGCGGATCTGGTCCAGGGTCGGGTCCAACATTTCAGCGTCCTCGTGGTACTGCTGCAGCAGGGCCTGCAGGGTCTGCTCGACGGCGTCGAGCAGACGTGGTGGAAGCCGCAAGGATCGGTTCAGCCGGCGGGCGATGTCCCGGATGCCAGCCACAACTACCCGGCCCTGTCGTGTGAGCGCCCACGCTTCACGGCGCCGGCGTCCGTCGCTGAGGCATTCCACGGCTGCGCTGTGGTCAACGCTCGGCGTGACGTACCCATGGGTCTTGAGGACCTCAAGTACTTCGACAAGGTCTTCATTGCTGACCGCGTTCTCGTAGTCCACCTCGGCCAGCAGCTTCCTGATGTCGGACAGCGTCCACATCGGGCCGCGGCTGCTCGCCACCAGCAGAGCCGCTAGAACAGCGCCGGTCAGGCGTTGTTTCCCAGCCTGTTTGTCGTCGGTGAAGACATCGAAAAGGCCGGTCTCCAGAACGCTCCACCAGTCTTCGGCCACCTGAGTTGCCCTTCTCCCTGAACACGTCCTGCTACGGGTGCCGTTCGCAGCTGTTCGCACCCCCTTCGGGCAGGGCAGACAGCCCCGTCCGGCAGTCCGGACGCGACGACTGCAACGACGGTAGACGAGAGGTCTGACAATCCATCTGAATGGAACATAATCCCGACATTTAGATCAGACGTGCGACGCATAGTTGAACTCGCTTTGCGGGCCAGGAGGCTCTGCTCTGCCTCCTGATGCCTACCGAACGAGTCCGGGTCAGTGGGCGCCGGCGCCGCTCGTAAGCGCCACGCCCTCCATCAGCGCCTTCCCGGGAGCACCGTTTCCTGGAGCACTGCAGCCATTGACCTGGAAAGAACTCCCTGGCCGTGGCGAGCAGCTCGATACCGCCACCGGCAGGACGCTGAGACGCGGACAAGGAAGGTTGGGAACTCCCTTGGAGGGATAGCGGCGAACCGCAGCAAGAAACGCCAGGGCCCACTCGCTATATGAGGCTGAGCGGATGGAGAGGGGTGGGCGCCGGCGGGTGACCCATGCAGAGCAGCGGCTGGCACGATTAAGCAGTTGGAAGCGCACGAACCCAGACCTGATAGAGGCGGCCCAGCTGGAATTGTGTCGGTCACAGCACGACCTCAAGATCGCAACCAATCTTGTCTTTGCCCTGCTGCACAGCGACGACAGGGAATCGGAGCGGCGGCTGCGTGAGCGCGAACGGAGCGATGAAGGTGAGGGCTTGGCCGTCTTCCGCAGGCCGACCATCGGGGTGGTCGATATGCGGGTGGTGCTGGCCGGGCCTACCGAGCAGTAACCAGGCGGACGGCGCAAGGTGTATCGAGGGGACCGAGCCGGCTGGCGAGAAGGGGCGGGCAGTTGGCTAGCAGCCTGGGAAGAGCCCCACAGCCACGTGTGGCGGCCAGTCCCGATGTCACGTACATCCGAGCGTAAGAGGAAGAGGCTGCGTAACCGTTGATCTGGCGCGAACCCCAGCCTGATCGGTGTGCACGTCAGCCGGTCTCCATCGGTTCCTCCCATGACTCTGCACTGGTCCACCATGGTTCATTCGCGTCGCTCGAAGTGGAGCTGGGGGGCAGTTCCCGGAAGAGGGGATCGGTGTCGATCCCCAGAGCGGCCAGGGCTGAGATCTGCGCTCCGGTCAACAGCGCGGTCTGTTCACGGCATTGAGAGATCCAACGCCCGAGACGGACAGGGTCTCCGTGAAGGTCTTCGCGGTGGGTCGACGGGACCTGGAGGTGGCCTTCCCGCTGCAGATACTGACGCGCCGCCCGCAGCCCACGGTGAAAGGCTCGCATGCGCGGGCTTGGGGCATGCCTGAGCAGCAGCGCGTGGGGGTGGGGGTCGGGATGCTGGTTGACGAGCTGGACGAGCAGGGCGACCTGTTGTGGGTGCAGTTCGCGCTGTTGGGTGATCTGCCGGTCGAGCCACGTTCGCGCGTCTTCGCCGGAGCTGGGTGTGGGGGCGAGGCCGGCGTTTCCACGTAGGGCGGTCTGCACGCAGACATGGGTGTAGTCGTGCTGCCAGTCGATACCCCAGAGTGGGTTCCACCAGGGGTCGACGGCGGTCAGGGCGTCCAGGCGAGCGGTGTGCATGCGTCCGCTGTCGTGGAGGGCTCTTTGGCGGTTGAGCCAGCGGATCAGAGAGCCGTCGCTGCTGCTGGGCGCCTTGGCGACGGCGAGAGTGCCGTGGGCGTCGGCGAAAACGGCAGCTTGCGCGAGGCGGTCTTCGAAGCTTCCCGGCGGGTGGGGCCAGGCGATGCGAAGGCTGGACAGGGCCAGAGCACGGTCGGGAGCGAGGATACCGTCGGCGTAGAGGGAGCGCTGTTGACCGATCCAGAGGCCGAGGGGGTAGCCGGAGGAGTCTTCGTATTCGCTGGGAACGTTGAGGTGCTGGTGGTGCTCGTAGTATCTGATGGCGGCGGTCCAGCCGGTTGCCCATACGTGGGTGTTGACCTCGTGGGCTCGCAGGCCGGTGAGTGGGGCGATCTCGGCGGCTCGCTCAGGTGCCGGAGGAAGCGACTCCTTGAATCTGACACGCTCTGAGGTGCTGCCGAGGCGCCGCCAGACTTTGGTGTCATGGTCACGCAAGCCGTTGAGTACCTCCCACAAGATCTTGAACTCGGATGATTCGAGGGCCTTCTCTGTGGTTTGCCGGCGGCCGACGTAGATGGGGATGATCAGAAGGGCAACCTTGCCGGATCCGAGTGGCTGGCGGAGCGCACGGCCGAGGGCCTGGATGATGTCCGAGGGGCTGCTCTTGGGGTCAGCGAACAGGACCGCGTCGGCGTCAGGTACGTCGACGCCTTCTCCTAGCACTCGGACGTTGGACAGCACTGCGCCGTCGACGGCGCCGGGGATTCTCGTGTGGTTGGCGAGAAGGGGAACGTTTTCAAACTCGGTAAGGCGGCTGGTGCGCTCGCTCAGAGGTTGGCGGCTGTGGAGGGGGTAGGTCCACAGCTTGCGAATACCCGTACTGCGCGCGGCTGCGGTAACGGTGGTCGGCAGGGTCCGGCTGAACTGATGGGCGTTGGCAATGCGGCTGTGGAAGCTGATGACGCGGCGCACTTTGTGGGTGGCCATGGCACGTAGAAGGCTTACCTGGAGAGCGGACAGGCGCAGTCCGTCGATGTGCTGTGTGGCGCCGCGGCGTTGGAGCACTTCGCGAAGTTCTTCATCATTGATGACCGGGACGACGATGCGGTAGTCGGCCAGAATGCCCCGGTCGATGGCGTCGGCCAGACCTAGGCGGTAGACAACGGGGCCGTAGATGGTGGGGTCGTCCATGGAGACGAGTGGCTCGGGTGTCGTCTGCGGGCCGGTGGTCGGTCGACGACGCTTCTTCTTGGGGTCGGGGAGCGTCCAGGTGCGGGGGGTGGCGGTCATGTAGAGGCGCCGCCGGGCGGGTATGACACTGTCTTCGTGGATGGCTGTCCACTGTTTGCTGCTGCTTCCGCTGCTGCGGTGCGCTTCGTCGATGATCACGATCGACCAGGGGGGCACCCGGTGCTGCTTGTGTGCGCGGGCGAGTGCCGGCAGGGAGTCGTAGGTAGCGAAGACAACCGTGGATCCGGTGTTGGACGTTATGTGGTGGGCAATTCGGCGGGCGTCGGTGGTCAGGGGGAGCCGGATGGTGCGTGCCTGGCTCGGAGGGAGGGAGCAGACACCGAGCATGTTCTCGATGACGCTATGCCTGGCCCAGTGGGATGCCGTCTGGCTGATCAGGTTCAGTGACGGTACAACGACGAGGATGTTGCCGAGCTCGGCAAAATACTCGCCGACCCGCATGGCAGTGAGCGTCTTACCGCTTCCGGTGGCGGAGTACATGGTCACGCGAGGCATGTGAGTCAGTCCGCGCACGACGGCTGTGTACGCCTCACGCTGGTGATCCCGCATTTGGATGCCAACGCGCTTCATGAGGTGCGGCCTTCGATCGGTTTCCTGCAGAGTCGGGCGTCTGGGGTTTGAGGACAAGATACTTCCCTGAGTGCCACGTTCGGGTTGGTCTCAGCGAAGTACTCTGTTCCATATTGAGCCCACCATTGCGGAGTTCACAGGACACGGGACCATAGATGGTCTGCGAGCGGAAATAGGAATGCATTTGGTGCACATACGTCCACTGCCACTGCAGATCCGGTTCATCGTCGGAGAGTCCACGGGTTCGTATCTGACACGACTCGCGTCCCGCAATGGGTTGACGGTAAGCCGGCTGCTGGACAGCCTTGGTAATGGCCGTTCCTCACCAGAGGTGGATCCACGCTATACAGAGCTGTACGTGAACCGGGCCGCCCGGGACCGTCTTGCCGCGCTGGTGGCACGGTCCGTGAAGGAGCTGGTCAGAGCACTGCCCAGCACTGGAGACGAGCACCTGCTGCGAGAGGGGGGTGGCCCGGCGTGGAGGTGGCCGTGGGCACCACACGGCGGGTTCCTGGTGAGGGGGTGTGCGCTGTGCGCCGCCTCGCGGGAGGCCGACGCACCTGTGTGGCTCATACGCCCCGACATGTGGCATATCTGTGTACGGCATGGTCGCTTCAGTGACAATTCGCGCGATGACAGTATCCCCTTCATCGATCTTTCCCCCGGCCCGCAGGTGGTGGCGGCAGAACGCCAACGCCAGGACCTCATCCGGCAGCTTGGGCCGGCGGGGCGGGTCCTGATGGCCGATGCCTTCGGCGTCCTCGCCCACGGCGCGACTCATCTGCCGCGCCTGGGAACCGACCGCACCACGCCCCTGCGCCTACTGCCCGCTGCAGTGAATCTGGCCGCTGCGATGGCATCGGTCGAGCGCCGCCGCCTTGAGGGACGCATCACGCCCAAGGACTACGCGCAGTGGGTTGAGCAGGCCCCGTCGCGGTTCGGTCTGTTCGTGGGCAGGGTCCTCGGAGTGTGGGCTGCGAAGCACCCCCTCCTCGACACGCCGGTTCCCAAGGAACAGCCCGGAACGTACCTGCCTCTTGCTGCTCCACACGAGCGAGTGGGCGGCATGCAGTCCGTCGACGAACTCACCTGTGTGCCGTGGGATGTCCTCGCGGCTGGCGAGCGCCCTTATGGCTGACCAGGGCAGTCCCGGCGCCCGCGGACTGGAGAAGCCCGGTCCGCTCGCATCGGACGAGCAGGGAGATCTGCCAGTGAGCATGGAAGTACGGGTGCGCTACCGCAGTGCGGCGGGTCGCACCGTTGTTAATGACCCGAGTGTCTTGCGCGGTGTCCCGCTCGAGGAGGGCACCCCCTTGTCCGAGCCGCGTGCTTACCGGGGGCGGCGGTCCATCCTGACTGACTGGTTCTCCTCAACGAGCGGACTGACTGTGTGGTGTTCGAGTACGGTCCAGATGGACGCGGCCATGCTCCTCGACTTTGATGCGGACATCGTCTGCTTCCAGTCCGGGGTCGCCGAGCTGCACTGGCGGCATGAGGGACAACAGGGAACGGTCCGGCCTGCGTTCTTCGCTCGCACACGCGATGGCCGGCGGCTCGTCATCCCTCATAGCTCCGTGGCCAGGCAAGCCGGTCTGGAGGAGCGGGTACTGCATCAGGCAGCTGCCGCGGCGAACTGGCAGATCCGTCCGCTTCAGGTACGCGAAGGAGTGCTTCAGTCCTCGCTTCGGTGCGCTGCCCACTTCCGCGGTGCCGAGTTCGCTCCTGGGGTCCAAGCCCGCCGGACGCTGCTGGACGTCTTCGCCGCGCCGCGCCCGCTGCTGGAGGGCGCGACCGCCGCAGGCCTGGGTCTCCAGGCTGCCGGTCATGTGTGGCACTTGCTGTGGACGGGAGCTCTGGACTTCGACCGGACCCTGCCGCTGCTCCCCACCTCGCGTATATGGGCTGCCAGCATCGGAAACGACTCTTCAAAGGACGACGGATGACCACGGCTGGACCGCAGACCGCAGCGGCGCAGCAGAATCGGCTACCGCTGGGTGCCCGGGTGCGGTGGCAGGGCGGTACGTACCAGGTCCTCGTCCTGCAGGGCGCGGAAGTGCAGCTGGGTTGTCTGGACGGACAGGGACACGACGCCCGTGCCCTGGTGGCTACTGTGGTCGGCGCTGACGACTACGCCCTGCTGGACGAGGGCGGGCAGGTGCAGGACGCCGTGCAGGTGGCGGACACCAGCGGACTGTCGTTGTTGTCGAAGGCCGAGCTTGCGGCGGTACGAGACTGGGAACGTCACCTGCGGGAGATCGACGACGGGATACCGCCGGATGCCGCAGAGGGCACGCTGCCGCGTCCCGGCTACGATCCGGCACGCTTCACGGTCCGCCAGCGCATCGCAGCCAAGGCCGCCGAGCTGAAAGCGCTGGGTTTCAAGAGCTCCTCGGTCAGCACGATCGAGCGTCGTCGGCGTGCCTACCAGGCACGTGGTGTATTCGGCCTGGTCCGTGACATCGTCCCCGGCTCGCCCTGGGGGCGTACGGACGAACGAGTGGTGCGGCTCCTGCTGGCCGAGGTAGAGGCGGGACGGGACGAGTCCGACGGACACGGCACCCGCCTGTACGAGCGGGTGCAGGCGGCCGTGGAGCGGGAGCATCCCGAGGAGTACGACCGGCTGATGATCTCCCGTGCCACCTTCTACCGGCTGCTGGAGCGGCTGGGTATCTCGGTGGACTCGCTGCGGTGGCCGACCCAGCGGCGGATGGACACGGCGAACGGCGCTACTGCCCCATACACGCCGACGTGGGCGCTCCGGCTGGGCGAACAGGTCCAGATCGACTCCACGGGTCTGGACATCATCGCGATCGGTGACGACGGCCGGCCTGTGCAGGTCGAGCTGACCGCGGCGATCGACGTGGCGTCGCGGTCCATCATCGGGGCGATGATCGTGCCGAAGGTTCCCGGTCGCGGCCCCAGGGGCCGGCGGCTGGGCGGGCGCGGCACCCGGTCCTTCGACGCGGTGCTGATGCTGGCGCAGGCCCTCGCGCCGATGCCCGGTCGGCCCGGCTGGTCGACATCGGCCATGGCAGAGAGATCTGAGATGCCTTATGCGGACCTGGTGGCCTGCGATCCGCGCATGGCCGGCGCCGCGGCCCGGCCGGTGATCCGGCCCCGGATGATCGTCGTCGACCACGGCAAGATCTTCAACAGCGAGCACTTCGACGATGTGTGCCGCATGCTCGGCATCAACGTGCGCCCGGCCCGAACTCGCACCGCCACCGACAAGGCCGTCATCGAAAGCACCTTCGGCGCGGTCAAGAAGCGATTCTCGCAGTACGTCGCCGGATACACCGGTTCCGATCTCGCCCGGCGCGGCAAGCACGTCGCCGAGGGCCCGCTGTGGAGCCTGAACGAGCTACAGGACCTGCTCAACGAGTGGATCGCCCTGGACTGGCAACAGAATCCGCACGACGGACTGCGCAGCCCCTTCCTGCCGGGGATCACGATCAGCCCGAACCGGATGTACGCGACGCTGGTAGCCGCCGAGGGCCACGTGCCGCTGCCGCTCACACCCCGCGAGAACCGCAAGCTGCTGCCATTCAAGCGGCTGAAGGTGACCGACAAGGGCATCACCATCGACAACCGCACCTACAACAGCGAAGCCCTGCAGGAGTACAGGAACCGGCACAGCCAGATCCCCGGACAGGGCATGAAGTGGCAGATCCGCTACAGCCCTTACGCCCCGCGGTTCGTGTGGCTCTACGACCACACCATCGACGACTGGGTGGAGGCCGAATTCATCCATCAGCGCCTGATCAGTGATGCCTGGACCCAGTGGACCTGGGAGCAGGCCACACTGCGTGTGCTGGAGGACGGCGGCCGCAAGGAGGACCAGCGACGCATCTCGCGTGAGGTGTCCGCGCTGCGTGAACGCGCCCGGCGCGGCCCCGACCCGAGGGCGAAACGGGTGCCTCACCTGTTCACCGGCCCCGTCCTGGACCTGAATGTGGACGTCCCCGATCCCTACGAAGGGATTCCGGACCCGGACCCGGCGACGGTCGTACGGGCACCGTCGCTGGCCATGGACGCCAAACACGTCCTGGCCGCGGGAGACACCACTCCCCCGGCTGCCCCGGCTATTTTGGAACAGTCGCAGGCGGCTGTACTCGCCGTCCCTGACAGCAGCGACAACGACAATCACGAGGACGAGCAAACCGACTGGTCTCGTCCGTCCGGTGCGGACCCGCTCAGCCTGCGCGGCAGTGCGGCCGACATCTTCGCCTTTGGCTACAGCCAACCTGCAACCCAGCCCATGACCAACAGCCCGAGACCCCACAGCAACGCATCCGACGATGACGCCGAGGACGGAGAGGTCTTGTGAGCCGAGAAGAACTGATCCGGGCTTTCAGCCCGGAGGTCGCTCATGCCGTGAGCCGGCCTATCGAGGCACCACTGCTGACCACTCGGGAGGGCTGGGACGCCGCTGCCTCACGCACGCTCAAAGCACCCGACCTCACGGACTGCGCTCCCAAAGGCACCCGGGTAGGGCCCCGCGACCCGCGGCTGATGTACCACGGCGAGATGCTGCCGGTGATCACCCCTGCGCTGCGCCGCGGTCTGCTCGACGCGCGGCGTCAGCTGCGCAAGAACCGCTTCAGCAGTGTCGGCCGCAGTACCAACATAATCATCGACGGGGACCGTGGTACTGGAAAGACCACCCTGCTCGTCCAGATCGGCCGCGGCTTCCAGGGGCTTATCGAGGCTGACCTCGGGCCCGACTCCAACCGCATCCCCGTCATGTACATCAGCGTCCCGCCCGAGCGGGAGACCAACCTGCACTGGTCTCTGCCCTTCGCCGAGTTCCTCGGCCTGAGCCACACCCTCAACCCAGGCGACCGCACCCGCCGACCGGCCGACATGACCGAACCCATCGCCCACGTCATGGCCCACGCCCGAACCCAGCTGATCCTCGTCGACGGTGTGGACCGCATCCAGGACCACGAGATCGTCGGCGCCTTCGACTACTTCGAGGCTCTCCAGGACCGCACCCGTACGACCTTCATCTTCTGCGGCACTGGGGCTCGAGAGATCGTGCACGACGCGCGCAACAGCAAGCGGCGCAAAAGCCTGCCGCCAGACGTCAAGGGCAGGAGCTCCTTCAGCGACCTTCCTGTGCTGTGGGCTGGCGCCATCCCCTACGGCGAGGACTGGCACAGCTGCGTCAAGGGGTTCGAAGAAGACCTGCGCCTACACGACCACCAGCCTCGCACCCTAGTCAGCCTCTCCCGCTACCTCCATAAGCGCACCGGCGGCTACATCGACTCCCTCAACGACCTGATCTGCCAGGCCGCCCAGGAAGCCATCGAAACCGCGCACGTGACTGGAACCGAAGCCATCACCAAGCATCTCCTCGACGACATCCGCATTGGCCGCGGCGACAGCCGCTGACCGCCCGGGTGCCGCGGGGAAACCGGCGGTACGAAAGACGATCGCGTCCGCTCTACTCCAGCCCCGATACGACTGCCGGCCGTGGGAGACAATCTGATCTGCTGGCCTGCCCAGAGGCCAACCCCCGGTGCCTGCCGACATTCTGGGTCATGAAGTGAAAGCTAGCCGTCTTCACTGGTGAGGGACCGATGCAGGACGAACATATCTACATGATCGGCGTCGTCCGTCCAATAGCCGTATCGGTCACCGAGCACACGGAGCAGTACTTCAGGTTTAAGGCTGCGTCGGCGGATAACCAGACCCAAGTTGCTGGCCGTAGCCAGGGCGGCACCGTGAAGATGTGATCTTAGAGCGCTTACCGTGAAGGCGTGGACCGGCACGGGCTCGTCATCGGGACGCTCGGCCGCCATCATGACGGCCCTGAGCCGCGTGCGGCATTCAGCGGAGTCGTTGAGGCCCGGCCGAAGGCCCTGCTGCTGAAGACGACGGTTGCCGACGAGATTGGCGATGGCAGTCAGAAGGTGCCAGTCCTTCCAGCCCTCTTCGCGTAGTAGCGCCGCAGTGCGGTTGAATTCCGGGTCAGCGCTCAGGCCCGGCAGTGTGTAGCGGATGATGGGCACCAGGGCCGCATAGCGGTGGCGGACATCCTCGATCGCGGCGCTGTGGTCGTATCCAGGACCCGGACCGGTCTTGGCTTCGAGGGCAGCAGACTTGGGCCGACTGTTGAGAGGTGCGTCGGCGCCGACGGCTAGATCAGGCAGTGCCGACATGGCTTCGTAGTCATCAGGCTTGAGGAAATCTGCCAGTTCGCCATAAGGGCGGCCGGCGACGAGCTTGTGCCACAGACCGCCTGCAAACCCCTCCTCAATGAGCTTCATGAACGCCTCGTCCGGGAGCAGCGACTGGGAGAGAAGCACACTCACGGTTACAGCGGTCAACTCCTTAGTAAGTGTTTCCAGTTCCTGGCTGCCGGCTGCGGCAAGTCGCACGATCCACCGATTGGCATCTGGGTCGGCGACCTGTTCACAGTCGGGATGCTGGTCGCGTGTCGCGACGGAATCAGCATGCACGTCGACTGTAAGACGGCCCGGCAGAAGCAGGGGGTCACGGGTAGCGAGCTCGGCAACGAGTACCTGCACCGCGGCGGTGAAGCCCTCGGCAGCCAGGACCGACAGCCGATCATTGGCACACGTGATCTCCCAATCGACACCGAGCGCGCTCCAGGCGTAGCGACGCCTCGGGCCGGCGTCGCTGAACGGCCTCCCCACTCCTTGAGTGTCGGCTTCGTCGATGTACACGCTCTCGGCCTCAGCGGACTTGCCGGGAATCGAGGCGACGATCTCGTCGATGGCGGCGTCGAAACCCACTGACGCCATGACTTCGCGGAGGAAGGGAGCGAAACGTGGGCGTACGGCGAGCGCAGCGCTCATCGTCAGGGCCTGGTTGGCCATCACGTCCCAGACGTACGGATAACGCTCAACGTTGAACGGTTCGTCAAGGTAGGCGTTTTGTGCCATCAGACCGATACGGAACAGATGGGTCGCTGACAGCGAGTTCCCGGCCTGATGGTCGTATTGGGCAGCAAGGATGATGCCTTGCGGGACGAAACGCGTCAGTTCCTGGTCTGGTGCAGACCCCGATGCAGCGGCGGCGGCCAGTGCGCATTGTTTGGCCGCCACTGCCAAGCCGAGCTCACTGTAGATCCGTGAGCACAGCAGCAGCATCGTCAGTCCCCCCTCCAGGGTTTCGCCGTGCCACCAGTTGATCTTGGCATCGTGGATCTCCCGCAGCGCGTCGAGGAGGCGGTCGCTCTTGGCCAAGGCCAGGCCGCGGGCCTGCGCCCGCTCACCTCGCGCCGACTGCCCGGCAACCCGGTCGGTTGCTGTATCGAGCAGGTCGCGAACCTCCCGGTACAGCGGATGGTCCACCAGCAGAGGTGCAAGCAGGTCAAAGAAGTCCGCGACATGCTCGACGGGAAACAGCGGGGCATCGTCCAGGTGCCGTCCCAGCCGTGCCAGCGTCTGCATGCCGGTTTCGATGTCGGCGAAAGCCGGCCGAGTGGTCTCAAACTCGGGCATACACTGCCTGCCCGCCATCGCCTCGCGAACTCGAGCGGTGACCTCTGCAATGGTAGGCAGATCCTGCGGGATCTCTCGCGGCTCAGCAGGCACCTCCGGATGCAGGGCCAGCCGCGCCCGCAGCGCGAGAAGGTGCGCTGTGGCGTTCGGTGCGGGGCTAGCCTCCAGCAGGCGGTCGGTCTTCTCCTCCAAGTTGCTTTGCAAAACCCGCAGTTCATCCGAGGTGATAGTGGTCAGGGCGCGTCTCAGAGCCCCGAAGGTGTACCCGAGGAGTACGACAGCATCCTCGAGCAGCCCGGGGTCGTCGAGCGAGTCGTCCGTTATCACCCCGGTGAAAAAGTCGCGGGCCAGATCATCCACCGGCCGCATCGTCTCAAGGCCGCGCAGTGTTGCGACCACGATCTCGTAGCGGGTGCGCAGCGCAGTATGTCCCCCGGACGTGGCATCAAGCAGAGCACGGGCGTGGCCGAGCCAGTCCGGCAGATCAGCACGGGCTTCGGCGTGGAACGTGGCGTGGCGCAGTGGCACCTTCAGGTCGATCAGGTCACCCAGAGTGGAACCTGGCTCCTCGCGCTCGTGCCACCGCTCGCGGGCCTGGATGTACCAGTCGGGAAGGGCCCCGGCGCTCTCCGGTCGGGCAGGGGCAAGGTCCGACGACAGATGCAAGTACTGCACGGCGAGGTAGAAGAGGTCGTGGTCGGCAAGATGCGCAGCGAGCGCAGGTGCATCCCAGATGTCCAGCTCCACCCGGTGTGCCCGCGCCGCCTCCTCGATCAGTTTGTGTTTCTTCCCGGAAGGGATAGGAGCCACCGTGAAGTAGATGACACGGTGAACAGCCGTGCCCTGGCCGCAGATCGACGCAAGGTCGTTGCGGATCTTCGACGGCACCTCAGCCTTCTGGATCGTGCAAGCCATCACGACACGCTCCATCGAAGCCAGTGCTTCGAAGACAGAGGTTCCCGGCAGCTCGCGAGGAATGTTCGTCCAATGGCTCTCAGCGTCCCGGCCCTGGTCGCCCCCGCTGCTGACAGGCCCCGTCGCAGGATGCATGTTGCTGGTGATCCGCCGACGCGCCAGGCCAAGGCACAGCAACTCGAACTCGTGGTGGCTGTTGGTCTCAGCAAGGGTGTCCAGTTCGAACCGGATACGTCGCTCGAGCTGCACGGCATCGTCGGCCATACCCCTACCCCCACATCGAACCAGTCACAGCACCGCTCCCCAGTGTCAGGCACGACACTGACAGCGCCTGAATCAGCATCGTCCGCTGACGCCGAACCCGCCCGGGACCCTAGGCGCCAAGGTAACGCCCCGCCCGCCTCAAGCCTCGGTGTTTGGCAACGCTCAACTAAAGAGCGAGGCACGTCAGGGGCGCTTACCTGTCTCTTGGACGAAACTGCACTTCAAGCCTGCGCTCCCTCCCGCCGTCAGCGCCCCGCCAACGGACCGCCACGGCTACACTCCCAGCATCCTGCCCAAACTTCTTCGACACATAAGGTCATCTCAACCGAGATGACGAGGCCTCTCATCCTTTGAAGTCGTGCAGTTCATGGGCACATTGCACGCGGCAAGCCCAGCAAATCACCCTGGCAACGCCAGAATTACGAACAAAGATCATCTTCTCAGTTTATGAAGTGTCGCAGGTCAAAGGATTAGAGCTCGGGAGGCTGCTTCAATCTCATTGAGAGGACACACCCGATCAGGGAACGCCGGGGCTCGTCGGGGGCTGTCAGCTTCCCGTTCGCCGCAGTGCAGGCGATCCACTGGAGCAGGGTGGTCTTGCCGCTGCCGGCCAGCCCTTTGATGAGCGTCGGGCCGCTGCGCCGCAGGGCCCGCTCGGCGCGCTCCACCCGCTGGCCCCGGCCGTCGGGCTCGGACAGTTCCAGGGAGAGGTATGCGGCGTCAAGCGGCCAGCTCGACGCGGCGGGCCCGCGGAGGTCCAGCCCGACCACGGTGAGGCTGCCGTGCCGGGTCTTGAGGTAGTTGCGGTAGCGGGTCTCGAAGTCGGCGTCCCCGGCGGGGGCCCGCCGGGCGGGCCGGGTCCGGTCTGGCGGCGGGACGGTGAGGCATGCCTGCCGCATGGTCAGCAGCGCCTCCAGGCTCAGGCCGAGCACGGGGGCGAGGGCGGCGAGCGTCTCCTTGCTGGGCACCGACTCGGAGTTGAAGGCCTGGCTGACGGTGGTCCGGCTCAGCCCGGACAGGGCGGCCACGGAGGTGGCCGTCTGTCGCTTGCGTAGCTTGGCGCTCTGCAGGACCGCGCGCAGGTTGGCCAGCGGGCTCTGTTCGTCCATCGGCCCTCGAACCTCCGGGTGTTCAGGACTGTTCATTCTGGACCGCCCGCACAGCAGCGCACAGCGGAACGCGGAAGGTGGTGGTCACGGGCGGTGCCGGACAAGCCGGAACCGCCCTCCACAGAAGGAGAGTTCCATGATGATGGTGACCTTCGGCGCCCGGGACGTGCTCTTCGGCATGGCCGTCCTCGTCGCACTGCTGCTCGCCCTTCTCGCGGCCGTCGCGGCTGGGGTGCTCGCCCGGTCGGACGGGGCCACGGTGCCGGCTGCGGTCTCCCGGGCGGGGGTGGCCATCGCCACGACCCTGGGGGTGGCGGCGAGCCTGCTCGCGCTCTTCAGGCGGTGAAGCGCCCAGTTGCCAGTGGGCGCCAGCGGGGGCGTCCGCCACCGCCGTACGGCCAGCATCCGAAGCGGAGCTCGCTTCCGCACGCTGACCAGAAATGACACGCCCCTGTACTGATCCCGGGATCAGCAGGGCGCGATGTCCTCAGAACCGCTGAGAAACAGGGCGTTTGGGTAGGAGGCGCCGGGGTCAGACGCGTGGGTGCCGCAGGCCGCCTCTGAGCACCCTCAGATGTCGGTGTACGGGGGGATCACGCGGACAATGGCGATGAGGTGGAGGCGGGGCAGGGGAAGGGCGTAGAACCATCCGTCGGTCAGGAGGGGGATGCGGCGCAGGCCTCCGGGGACGCCTTTGCGAGCCCCGTCACCGATGTCGGTGACGTCCACGCCGACGTCGGCGAGTGCGACGAGTTCGTGGGCCAGGCGCTCGACCTCGGCGATGACGTGGTGGGGCAGGCCTTTGACGACGTGTTCGGCATCCGGGTCGTACTCCCACCGCCAGCTGCTCAAGACTCCCCGCCGTGTGGCAGGCCGGCCTCGGCCGCGGCTTTGTCGAGGATCCGGCCGATTTCGGCCGCGATCATCCGCCCGTCCTCTGGGTCGGTGACGTGCGCGGCGCGGGCTTCAAGGTGGCGCAGCCGCGCGGCTAGTTCCGGATGCCGCTCGATGGCAATCTGCAGGGCCCACTGCCGTAGGAAGCGGTGCATGGGGGCGGAGCTGACCTGTTCGCGGGCGCGAGCGACGGCGGCTGCTCGTTCGGCGTCGAAGGTGGCCACCGCGTCCGGTGCGATGCGGGTCAGTGTGGCCCGCAGTTCCTCGACCGTGGTCGGCGGCTGCGGGGCCCAGCCGTGCGGATGCTCGGCTGCGGTACTCACGCGGCATCCTGCTGGTCGTCGCAGTCTCGGCGGCGGTGAGCTGCAGCGAGTGTGGACACGTGCTGGCGGGACCACCCGACCTGGGCGGCGACCGCGGCAGGTCCGCCCCGCTCGTAGCCGGCAGCAATCCGTCCAGCGGCCTCGCTCAGGGCAGCGCGTGCCTGGTCCAGCGTGGCCGCAGCCTCTTCAACTTTTTGTGTGAGCTGGTCCAGCTCACGTGTTTCATCCGGATCCAGCGCCAGGCGGGGCGGCCGGGGGGCAGTCGTCATGGACCGAGCCTGCCTCACCCCACCCACAAACGCAAGCGCACTTGACATTGACCGCATGGTGGCACCTTCCTCCGCACACGGTGCCATCCACCATGCTGCCGCGATCCACCCCGTCCAGGCCGCCCTCCTCAAGGCCGGCCCTCCCCGGACCTCCCCACAGCCGCCAACTACGAGCTCGGGCAGCACCACACCCGCCGCGCCCACACCGCACCGGACCCGGCACAGCCGGCCGCCGGGGGCCGCCGGCCGCCGATATGCAAGAACCGCAGCCCCCGCCAAGACCGACTGACTGGCAACCGGCTCGGACAGCGGCGGGTATCCGGACGTCATCAGCAAGGACTCCCTGGGGGTGGTGGTCAGCGGGTGTGGGCGGGACCCGGCCGGTACGGCGGACTCTGACCGGGACGCGGGCGGGCCGGTGCACCGGTATCGGGTCCGGCCGTCTGCAGGCCACGGCCCGCGGTGCGCGTCACCCGGCCGGTACGGGACTTCGTCCCCGGCGGCCGGGGCGGGGTACCCGCAAGGCCGGCGGCCTCGCGCACCCGCACGGCCGCCTCGGCGGCGGCTTTCGCCTGCGCCCGGAACTCCTGCGCGCGATGCCAGGCAGCGGCCCTCCACCGCCTCCACGAGCGCGATCAGGAGCGTCAGCACCACCGCGGCGCCGCCACCCCGGGCCACACGCGGCGCGTGCTCCAACGCCCGTGTGGAGGCCCGCCAGCCGGGGCGCGGCCCTCCAGAGCCCGGGCGCCGGGGGCGCGGGCGGCCTGCTCGAAAGCATCGGCAGCCGCCCGGACCCGGTCTCGGACAAGCGCCGGGAGTGTGCGGCTGCGACGGCCAGGAGGTCGCCGAGTGCGGCGACATCACCGGCACCCTCCGCTTGTCCGGCGCGGCCCAGCAGTGCGGAGGCCTCCCGGATCCGGTGCTCCGCTCGCGCCCAGTCCGCGGGGGGGCGACGTGTGGGGTGAAGCGCTCGCGGACCCGGGGCAGGGACAGGTCGTAGGCGAGGGTCGAACCGGCAAACCACACCGGACGGGAACCGCGGTCCGCCCGGTCACCGGGCAGGGCCACCGAGTACCCGACGAGGGTGCCGTCGTCGCCGTGTCGCTCGCGTACACGCAGGCCCGCGTCGCGCAGCCGGTCGAGGAAATCGGAGTCGCTCTGCGCGAGGGCGGCCGCCGTCCGGACGGTGCGCTGCAGCACCTCCCGGGCGGCCCAGGCGTGGACGAGGTTGGGCCAGATCTACCGGACGGTGATGGACCGGTCGCTCAGGGGGCGGCTGTACTTGGCGTCGACATGACTCTGGTCGACCGGGTAGATCTCCATGCGGCTGCCCCGGCCGTCGTTGTCAAGGTGGCGGACAAGCCATCCGGAGCGGATCAGGTTCTCCCGCCGGCGCCACCAGTACGCCCCCGTCCCTGGTGAGTCGGGAGCGGATCGACGCGGATGCTTAGACCGTGTCCTACATGGTGAGGTTGAGGAAGCGTTTGTAGCAGCAGATGGCTGCGGCCAGGCCGAGGAAGGCCAGGTAGTTGCGGGGATGGCGTTCGTAGCGGTGGTTGAGCCGGCGGTAGCCGGTCAGCCAGGACATCGTCCGCTCGATCACCCACCGCCGACGCCCTAATCGTTCGCTCGACTCGATGCCCTTGCGGGCGATGCGGACGCCGATCCGTTTGCCGCGGAGCCATCTCCGCAGTTCAGGTATGTCGTATGCCTTGTCGGCATGGAGGCGCTGGGGCTTGAAGTGGCGGCCGCGGTGGGGGTCATGTCTCGTTTGGTGACCGAGCACCATGGGCTTCAGCGCCTGGCTGTCGTGGGCGTTGGCGGCCGAGACGCCGACGACCAGGGGCAGTCCGGCCGCGTCCGACAGGACGTGCATCTTGGAGCCCGGCTTGCCCCGGTCCACGGGACTCGGGCCTGTGAGTTCGCCCCCTTTTTGGCCCGTACGTGGGCGGAGTCGAGGACGGCTCGGGACAGGTCGAGCAGACCGGCGTCGTCGAGCCGGTACATGATCTCTTCGTGCAGCTGGCCCCAGACTCCGGCGGTGAGGTCGACGGTCATGGGGCGACGCTGGCTGTGGCTCGGCGTGGCTGGGGACAGGGTGTACGTCCGATGGGTAGTGCCGTCCTGGTCACCCGTTGCTTTGTGGCAGTGAGTTGCCTGGCACGTTGACGCCTTCGATACCCCGTGACATCGGCATCGCCATCGAAGATTCTTATTCCTGAGAGGGCGCCACCAAAACGGCGCACTGCCACAACTACGGGAAGAGGTGTCACGGATGAACGAGAACGTGATTGTCGAGAACGAGATGGGGACCATCGAGATCTCCGACGAGCAGATCGAGGCCCTGCTTTGGCCGCGCTGCCTGTCGGCGATCCCGGCGGACGTCCTCTCTCGGATTTCCTAGCCTCATGATATGACGCTTGAAGGCGTCCTGAATCGGAAGGATTCTTCCTGATGCGCGTCACATACAGTGACAACACCTGTTTGGTGGTGGATGACTTTCTTGATCAGGACGCCTTTCGGCGTTTGAGCAAGAGCGTTCAGTACATTGATTACTCCTCTATCCATGGCACTGGATGGAACAAGCCGTATGGCCCGCCGGGACTCCCGATTATTCAAAGTGCGGGGGTGCTGCGCGGCGAGAAGGAGTCGACGCCTGCGGGCCTGGGGCTCATTGGCTCGTTCGTCGAGAACCTGCGCAGCGCGCAAGCGCCTCTGAGTAAGGGGCCGGGCGCTGACGTGGTGGGGAGCCGCATCCTGACGGGGAAGGTGGTGGCCATGGGGGCTGGTGCCGGCCTGTTCTGGCATGCAGACACCGATCAGGTGAGCGGTGCGTACATCTACTACCTGCATCCGCGCTGGGACTCGTCCTGGGGTGGCGAGCTCATGGTCATGGATGGCGACTCCCAGCTCGGCGTCGCAGCCCAGACCCAAGCCGCGGTCGACGACGGCGGCCAGCCGGACTACGAGGCCGTCGGTGCCGTGATCGGGCCGGACTTTCGCACCGATCCGGCCGAGGAGCGTCGCATGCAAATAGGTGCTGGCCGCTTCTACGCCGCACGCCCCAACCGTCTGGTAATCATCAACGGTCAGGCGGAGCACCGCGTCAATCCGGTTCTCCCCGCAGCCGGGGATAATTTTCGCTGCAGCCTCGTCGGATTTGCAATCAAGTGAACCAAACGACACTCGTCACGCGGCATGACCGTCTGCCGGTTTTCGACCTCACCGAGGATCCTGGTGATGTGTTCGCGGAAACTGCCTATCAAGCTCTCGCGTCCGCGCCGCCCATCGCGCGTACTTCGCGGGGAGAGTTCTTGGTGACCGGGCATCCCGAGGCAGTTCGGATTCTCCGTGACCCTCACGCCGAGCCGCGGTTCGACTATCCGACCACCGGAAGTCGGTGGAACCAGCTCGCAGAACGGTTCTTCGTCTTCCTCGACGGCCCTACTCATCGGCGCCTGCGGTCCGCGTTCGATGTGGAGTTCACGCGTCGGGCGATCGAGAAGGCGCCGCTGCAGACGATCAGTGAGTTTCGAGCCGCAGCGTTCATGGCACAGCTCGGCCGGCAGGGGACGGCTGACGCCATCACGGATTTCGCCGTGCCGTGCACGGTGGAGATTCTCTGCCGTGTTCTTGGCGTCGAGGACGCGGCGGTCCCGGGTGTGGTGGACCTGGCTGCCCGTGTTCGCTCGACTGGAGACCAGGACGGTGGCTTCCTCGATCGAGTGGCTTCCGAGCTGGAATCGGTGGCCGATCTCCTTGTGGAGGCAGGCCGAATCAATCATCGGATGTTGACACGTATCGAGGAGGCGTGCGGAAACGATCGCGCGCTCGTGCGTGCGACTGTTTCTCTGTTGCTTCTGGCAGGGTTCGAGACCAGCGCCAACCTGTTCGCGAACATCGTGTTCGCGCTCCTGTGGGACCCGCGCCGCGTGCGGACGCTCGTCAGAGCGGGGCCGGAGGTCCTGCATACGGCTGTCGAGGAGTTGCTGCGCCTGTACTCCCCCGCCCATGTGGTGGCACGCACGGCGCGCCAGCCCATCGAGGTCAATGGCACTGTGCTGCCGGAGGGAGCGCGCATCGCTGTGTTCCTGCGGCTGTGCAACACGGACGGTCGTGTCTTTCCCAACCCTCACCTGATGGACCTGCAAAGAGCCCCGAATCCTCACCTGAGCTTTTCCCACGGCCGCCACTACTGCCTTGGGGCGACGTTGGCGCGCATCGAGATGGCGGAGATGCTCCGGGCCCTCATGCCGTTTCTGGCCGGACTGGACCTCGCTGGATCCGCCCCTGCGTGGACCGAACAGGCCCTGGGGCGCTCGCTCGTCACCCTCCCTGTCCGGCTGAGGACGCCGGACACCGACGCATCGTTAGGAGATGGGCCGTGAACGTCGCTACGCACGTCACCATCGGCAACTTGCGGTCGGTGTATCGCGTCGGGCTGGGCGGCAACAAGCTCTGTGGCCCCGACGTCTGGGGTCCCCCGCGTGATGTCGACGGCGCGGTCGCCATGGTGCGTGTGGCCTGCGACAGCGGGATCGAGCTCATCGACACTGCGGGCTCCTACGGTCCCGGTTGGTCCGAGGAGATCATCGGCCGGGCATTGGACGGTTGGGCCGACCCGCCGCTCGTGGCGACGAAGGTGGGGAAGCACCGCGGGGCCGACCGCGGCTGGGTTCTCGACGCCACGCCGTCCAGACTCGTCGGGGAGGTCCATGCGTCGCTCGCCCGCCTGAAGCGGGAGCGTCTCGACCTTGTGCAACTCCACGGTGTCGATCCCCGGGTGCCGCTCGACGAATCGCTCGGCGCTCTGTGGGACCTGCGTGCCAAGGGCTCCATCGGTGAGGTCGGCGTCTGCAACGTATCGGCCGGGCAGCTGACGCATGCATTGGGCACCGGGCCCGTGGCGTCGGTGCAGAACCGGTTGTCCCCGCAACAGGTGGACTCGTCCACTCTTGCGGTACTGGACACGGCCGCTGCCGCCGGAGTCGTCTTCCTGGGGCACCAGCCGTTCGACCACGGGCGTGTCTTCTTGTCGGACGTCTTGGGGCACGTACCCCACCGATTGGGGCGTAGCGCCCCTGGACAATTGCTTTTGAGGCTGCTTCTGCAGCTCGGGCCCCATGTCGTCCCCCTACCCGGTTCGGGCGACGTGGCGCATGTCCGGGCCAATCTCGGTGCGCTGCGTCTCGCGCTGGCCGAGCCCGAACTGATGGGCATCCTCCATGAGTTGCCGGACTCGGTGGTGTTCCGGGAGCGGATCGGGGGAGGTCGCGGTATAACCGATCCCCTACCGCCTCGGTTGGGCGCGGTCCCGCGCACGACCCTCGAGGTGCCGCAACAGCAGATATCCCAGAACGGGGATCCTCGGGCCCGCGACGAACTCATCCGGCGCACGGAACAGCTGCCGGGGGTCCGTGTCCAGCGCACACTTCTGGCGATCCCCGGCAGCGTCGCCTTCCATGTGACCGGCGATCCCGGGCAGCACGGGCTCATGGCAGGGACGGAGTTCTTGCACTTCCACCCTCCCCACGATGGCTCCCTCCATGCTGTCTTCAGCCCCGAGGACCATGCCGAACTGCTCGCCAAGGGGTGGGCTCTGCCCCATCTCCTCGCCCGGCACGTCGTCCACGAACGGTCGCTCCTGATCTGGGCGCCCCGGGATGCGGCCGAGCTGGAGGTCTGCTGGCACATCGTCCAACGCGCTCATCGGTACGCCATGTCGGTCACGCGCCGGCAGGAAGCAGGGGCACTGCCATGAATGTCGGCATCATAGGAGCCGGCCCCTTCGGGTTGGCCCTGGCGGCCCGCTCGGCACGACACGGGATCAAGGTGCGGGCAACGACTCGGGACCTGGAAGGCGCGGCAGCACGCGCCCACGTCCATCCCGAGTTGGCCGGGTGCTCCTCGTTCCTCACCAGCATGGCCGAGCTGTTGGCGACGAGCGATCTGCTGGTACTGGCAGTTCCCCACCCCGTGGCAGTGCGTCTCAGCCGGCGCTTCCCCGCTTTCGCCGCAGGACGGACGATCGTCGATGCGACCAACCCCTGGAGCCCGGCGCCAAGCGCCCCCTTCACGGCGGGGGCCGGCTGCCTCGACATAGCCCGTGCCCTGCCCTACGCCCGGGTCGTCAAGGCGTTCAACACGGTGAGCGTCGCGAGCCTGCGGTCCGACACGGTCAGCACCGTTCCCTATGCCACGGACGAGGCCTCAGCCGCCCGGGCCGTCGAGGATCTGGCGCGCCGCCTTGCACTGCGTCCGGTGCCCGTGGGGCCGCTCGTTCATGCCACCCACCTCGAAAGCTCGGCCTTCATCCGTCACTTGATCTCACAGGAGTCACCGTCATGACCTCAACAGCGCCCGGGCGGCCGACCGACTGCACCCGCCGGATCATCGTGGTGGGGACCGGAATGCTGCCTCCCCGAGACCTCACCGCCGCAGGAGCGGAGGCTATTCGTTCGGCCGATGCCGTCGTGTACTCGGCCACCTGGCCGGGCATCAAGCAGTGGCTGTCGAACGTGGGCGGACGACAGATCATTGACATCTCCCACCTCTACCAGCTCAACGAAGTCGACATGGACAACTACGACGCCATCCTTCGCGCCCTGCTCGACCTGGCTCGTGAGCACCGGAGCGTTGCCTACCTCGTGCCGGGCACCCCGCACCTCGGTGTGTCGAACACCAGCACCCTCGTGCAGATCGCGCGCGACACCGACGGCTTGGAGGTCGAGGTGATCCCCGGTGTCTCCAGCTTCGACACCATCGCCACGGACCTCGATGTCGACTACCTGTCCCGCGGCACGACCGTCATCGATTCCAACCGTCTTCTGATGTACCGGGTCAAGCTCGACCCGACTTTGGGCGTCCTGATCTACCACCCCGCCTCGGTCGGCAACGCCCGCGTCGACTACGAGACGCCGTGGAGCTCGAACAACCTGGTACTGCTGCAGGACTACCTGCTGAACGCCTTCGACGCACAGCACCCCTACTACGCCGTGCTCTCCGCCTCTGCCCCCGGGCGCCACGCGGAGGTCACGCGGGGAGAGCTGGGCCGGCTGGCCGCTGATGCTCGGGTCTTCCAGTACGGTTCCTCGCTGTACCTTCCCCCGTCCACGGACTTCGACTTGGATGAGGAGTTCGTCCGTCGCCTCGCGCAGACCATGGCCGCCTAGTTACGGACCGGTCCTTCCCGCCCGTCCTGCGGCCACGACCCCATCGCCGGGACGCAGCTGTGCGATCACTTTCGTGGACCTGTGGCCACCGCCGTTGCGCAACCAGCAGTAGCCGTTCCGGGTCCCTGCGCCTCCCGGAACGGTCGTGCCGCAACGAAAGCCTTAGGCCAGCAGGCACCTGACGCTTTCGGTGGTCCCGAAGAGCCGCGTGTAGCGTCACGGCACGACCGTACAAGTTCGTCATGGGAGAACGACGATGTCAGACTCGACACACGATCAAGCAGCCTGGCGCGGGTTCCGGCGATTATGGGCATCCACGGCCACGTCGAACCTCGCCGACGGGATGCTGCTGTCCGCCACGCCACTGGTCGCCCTGACCATCACCCGCGACCCCCTGGCCATCACCACGATCACCGCCATGCAGTACCTGCCGTGGCTGCTGCTCTCGGTACCGCTGGGAACTCTGGCGGACCGTGTTGACCGCGTGCTCCTGCTCCGCATGGCGAGCACCGCCCGGGCCCTGGGCGTCGGCTTCCTGGCCGTGGCCCTGGCCACCGGGCACGTGCACATCCTCCTGCTGTACGCCTTGTCGTTCCTGTTCGGCCTGGCCGAAACCCTGTATGACAACACCTCCTCGGCGCTGGTGCCCACCCTCGTCGAGGACCATCAGCTCGAACGGGCCAACGGCAGGCTCCAGGCGACCTACACTGTCGCCAACAACTTCGTCGGTCCCCCGCTGGGCGGCAGTCTCTTCGCGCTCGCAGTCGCCGCTCCCTTCGCCCTGGGCGCGGCTGGGTATGCCGTGGCCGCAGTGCTGTTGACCGTGCTTCCCCTCACGCGCAGCAAGCGGGCGCACGGCAGGGCCACGACCACCTTCGCGGAAGACCTCAAAGCGGGAGTGCGTGGCTTCACCGGCTCGCCCCTACTCGTTGCCCTGTGTGTGCTGTTCGGCGTGGGGAACCTGGCAAGCTCGGCCACCTACAGCCTCATCTCCCTGGCCGTGGTCGAACGTCTCGACGCGAGCCCTTCCGTCTTCGGTTTCGTCCTCGCCGGCGGTGCGGTCGGAGCCTTCCTCGGCGGCGTGTACGGCGACCGCATCGGCAAACTCACGCGCCCCGGTACGACCCTGCTCTGGACCACCGTCGTGTCCGGCGTGGCGACCGTCGCCCTGGGGCTGGCCGACCATGTCGTCGTCCTCAGCGCCCTGATGGCGCTGGACGGATTCGTCGTGGTGACCCAATCGGTCATCGCCGTGAGCCTGCGGGCCCGGCTCATTCCGGACCACTTGCTCGGTCGAGTCATTGCCGTCTTCCGTACGCTGTCGACCGGCGCATCCGCCCTGGGAGCGGTCCTGGGCGGTCTCTTGGCCCGCGCACTCGGCTTGTCCTGGCCCTTCATCATCGCCGGCGCCGTCGTCGTCGCTCTCGGGCCGGTCCTTTTCCACTGGCTCAGCAACGATCGCATCGCAGCAGCCCTCCCCATCAAGCAAACGGTTGAGGAGAAGGTCTGATGTTCGAGGGTGCACCACCACGCACGCGCCCTCAGCAGCCACCGTGCCGCAGCGTTCACGCGCGGGGTCACTCGTACGTCGTCCGCCCCTCATACGCCTCCGCCGTCACGATTGGCTACCGCTGCGCCCAGTGACGCTTCACGTGCTGCTGGGCCTGCACCACCGCGTGTGGCGGAGCGCAGGCGGTGTCGGGAGCCGCCGACGGGACGTAGGGCAGCCGTGCGGCCGGGCCGCTGACGGGGTCTATCCGCACCGGCGTCCGCCACCACAGCTCGCACCTCAGGCACGATCCGATGGCCCCCGCTCCCACGCTGGTACACGGGACTTCAGGGGTGGGTGCCTGCCGCGGCGCCATGGGGCGCAACCCAGCCGGCGTCGCGCCATGCGCGGCCGCTGGCCCCCAGCAGCTGTTCGGATCAGGGGCTCAGATCCAGCCTCGTTTCGTGGCCTGGGCCCCGGCCTGGAACCGGCTCGTGGCCTCAAGGCGTTCCATCAACGAGGCCATCATGCGCCGGATCGTGCGCAGCGACACCGCCAGGCTGCGCGCCGCCACCTCATCCGTGTCGCCAGCGGCGATGATCTCCAGCAGCTGACGTTCCATCGGGGTGAGGCCGTGGTCGTCCTCCTGTGCCGACTCGCCAAACGGAGCAGCGACGTTCCAGAGCTGATCGAAGAGGGCCTGGGCAAGTGCCACCACACCGGGACTGCGGACTTCAAGGGCCCCGTCTCGGGGCTGCTGCGGGTTCAGAGGGAGTACCACGGCTTTCCGATCGATCACGACCATCTGCAGCGGCACGATCGGTACGGTACGCATCCGCCCACCATGATGCGTGAGCCAGTGCACATAGGCGAGTGTGCCGCTGTCGTTGCGGAAGCTATCCCGGCATATTGCTCTGATAGCAACACCTCGACGCAATGCCTCCTCGTTGAGAGGCGTCGCTGCAGCCCTGGCGTCCGGTCGATGGGCGCCCCCCGGATTGAGCGAAAGGCACTCGAACTGTGCTGAACGCTGCAGTTCCTCTAAACGGGCTCGAACGGCATCGATTCCCTGCAGGACGACGGCTCCCTCTCCGCTCTGCTCCATCTGGTGATCCGCTGCAATGACGGCTATGGCGGCACGCGCCGTCTCCACCTGTGCCTGCCGCATGGCCACGTCCGCTTCCATCGAAGCGAGGAGGGAAGCCAGTCCGACGCTCGGGCTCACCGGGCGCACGCCCCCCGCCACATCATCCGACGGGCGCAGCAACGCCAGTTGCCCCAACTCGTCCAAGGCTGCCCGAAGGTCTGCCTCGCGCAGGCCCGTTTCCGCCGCCAGTCCAGCCACTCTGTGCTTCGGATGACGGAGCATCGACAGGTAGACGGTCTCTGCCGTTTTCGACAGCCCCAGCAAGTGAAGCAACGTGCCCCCAAAGAGGTGATCAACAAACCTGCCCGATGAGGATCACTTGTAAGTGAAGGAGTCTTCAAGAGCAGATGGAGCCAGGCACCAGCCTGGCCTTAACACCTTGTTTCGGGTCTGGCACGAGTTCCGTGGTGGGGACACGTAGCGGCCGATGGGCTGCTTCTTCCACTGGTCCAGGGTTCCGGTGCCGGACGAGCCACGGTGTCGGCGTTTCGGTGTCCTGCCGGGCAGTAGGTCCGGCACGGAGTGCGTCTCGGCGTCGATCACCACCGTTCCGTAGGCATGGCTCCTGCGCAGAGCGAAGTCGTCAACGCCCACCGCCCGCGGCTGGACGGCCGGCGGGTCGGGCTGGTTTCTCTTCTCGGCGTAGTGGTGTCGTGCGGGCCGTGATCCTCGTCTGCCGTGCGAGCCGGGCCCCGGTGGGCCGGCAAGGGTGGCCCGATCGCACCCAGTAGCGAGCGGAGCCGCTCGGTCGCCCGGCCATGACGATGAGTCAGGCCCTCCGGGACCTGCTCAGAGGATCTCCGCCTCTGGCACGAGGCATCAGCGCAGAGGAATCGTCGGACGCTCGGCTCGTCCTGGCCGCATGGGGGTACTGGCCCGGACTGATGCACCACGCGCCCAGCCTCAATGGTTGGCTCGCGTCTCACGCCGGATCCTCGACAGTGTCTATGGCGACCCAGCCGGGGCGGCTCACGCCTCCCGTCATGCCTCGTTGTGCGACGCCGCCGCCCGGATCTCCCCCGCGCTCACCTTCCCGGCCTTGGGGAGGTCGGGGATCTCCTGGTGGGGGTCGGGGATCTCGTCCGACCAGTGCAGCGTGTGCACCGCCAGGAGCTCTTTGTCCACCTTCAGGGCGAGGAGGTACTCGCGGCCGCGCATGACGAAGGTGGCGATCCCGGCCAAGGGCAGGGCCCGCCAGGCCGAGGAAGACTTCAAGGACGCCTTCCGCCATTGACCGAACACGGTATGCGGCCGTCGCGTCGGCGGGCCCCGACCTCCTCACCCCGGGTCGGGGCCCGGCCACGTTCCGCGCCGCAGCAGCTCGGGTTCAGCCCAGACGGGAACTGAGGCGCAAGCGCATCTCCCCCGCAGCACGACGGACCTCCTCGGACTGCGCGTCGTCGTCGAGCATCCCGAGGAGAATCATCAAAGCCCTCGCCTCGTCCCCGCTGATCAGCTTCAGGCGCGGCTCGGTGACTCCGTCGAGGAGCACGTCCAGCATCTCGTCCATGCCCGGCACAACGCGGTGCCGGCCGGGGCGTCACGAGTGGGCACAGTCTCGGCCTCTGGTTCCGCATCGCGGCCGCACTCCGATCGCCGCCCCGTCAACTCAGGTGCCCCTTCCTCGCGTTCACCCGCGGACACGGAGTTCACAGGGGGTATGACGTCCGCCACATGGGCTTAGGCAAGCTTCACAGGGGTCGACGGCGACTCACCGCCTATCCGAGACCCACCCGCCGCCCGCAACCTTAGAAGAGAAGGGCAATGTCAACCCTTGACGGGTGGCGGCTCTCTGTCATCGTCTCCATCGCGTGAAGGAAACGACACGTCCGATCCTACTGCGGCCGCGCCGCAGACCTCGGCGTCCCCTACCTCCGGCCAGCGGTACCGGCGGCGGGTGAAGGCGTTGGTCTGGCGTGCAGCGCTCAGTGCTGCCGGCATGGTTGGTGGGCGTGGTCGTCGTGACCGCGCTCGCGAACAGGTTCGCCCCCCTCTTCTGAACCGCTTGACCTGCGGGAACGGGGCGCAGGGGTCCGTTCCTGATGGTCGTGAACCGGGCGGTCGGACGGGGTCGGGGTTGCCTGCGCGGGCGGAATCGGTGACCGGTCCGCGGCGGGGGTGGTGGCCGGTGGGCCAGATGTCGGGGTCGGCGGGGGCCGATGCGGGTGAGGATGTCGCCGACGGTCTCGGCGTCGAGTCCGCCCTGCAGGAGGGTTTCCCATCGGTCGTGCAGGCGCCGGTACGGGAACCCGTCCGGGTCGTCGTCGAGCCGGGCGTCCTCTTTCCAGCGGCGCCACGCGCGGACCGGGCAGAAGTGCGCGCGGGAGCCGAACGGGACCTCGGCCATGCGCGGGGGGCCTTCGAGACCCGCACGTCCACGATGAGTCCCCGGTCTTCGGGGTCCTCGGCGACGTCGCGTCCCCGGTCAGCGGCCGCCCGTTTCGCGTCGTTTATCGCGTTGGATCAGGGGAGCTCATCCGACGCGATCCACAACCTGGCGGGCCGGCGCCGCGGCTCGCCCCCGACTGGGCCGGATAGTGGTTGCCCGGGGGCCACCCAGCCCGGCATGCATGCCAGGACTGGGACGCCGTCGCCGACCTCGGCGCGGTGCTCAACCGTGGCCGACGAAGCGGCTCACCGGCGTAGACCTTTACGGGGCGGGGGCGGGGTGCAGGGGGGTCGAGCCGAGGTTCTGCTGGTCCTGGGTGCCGAAGGTGGACCAGAAGGCTGCGGTGAGCAGGAGGAGCGTGCCGAAGGCGAGGTAGACGGGCCTGCCTCCGAAGCGGTCGAAGAGGAAGCCGGTGGCGAGGATCGCCCCGGCACTGACGACGCGGATGACGGCGTCGAGGAGCCCGTGCCAGGTGCCGAGCAAGGCGGCGGGGGCGCGAAGCTGAACGAGGAGTCCGGCCGACCTGAGGTACACGGTGAAGCCGAGACCGAAGAGGACGAGGGCGCCCGCGAGGATCCACTGTGTCCCGCCGAGTAGTGCCGCCGTCAGGGTGCCGGCGCCCGCGAGGGCGGTAGCCCAGCGGAGGCTGGAGTAGATGCCTTCCGGGCCGGCCTTCGCGACGACGAGGCCACCGATGATGGCTCCGATGGTGGAGAACGCCAGGAAGGAGCCGGCGCGGGCCGGCGACATGTCGAAGGTCTCCCTCATGAGGGACAGCAGGGAAAGGATGACCGTCGAGAGGGCGAGCACGGTCAGGGCGTGGAAGGTGAGGAAGCGGCGCCAGGCCGGGCTGGTGGCAAGGGTTCGCGCCACCGCGCGGCGGGACGGGAGGGGGGCGGGGGCGGGTTCCTCTTCGGGCGCAGCGCTGGCGGTCTTCACGCTGGTCGCGGCGTCAGACCCCTGCGCGTGGACGGACTTCGGGTGCGCGGATCCTGGCTGTCGGGCCACGACGGTGATGAAGGTAGCGAAGACGGCTAGGGCGATGACCTGGAGGCCAGCGGCGACGAGGAGGGCCTGGGACCCGGGGAGCAGGGCGATGACCAGGCCCGCCACGACCGGGGAGAGTAGTTCGGCGGACGAGCGGATGGTTGCGCCGATGCCCTGCACCCGGACGAGGGTATTGGCGTCGAGGATCCGCGGCATGAGCACGAACAGGGCCATTTCCCCGATGTGGTGGACCATGTCCACCGTGGCCGCCGCGACGACGATCGCCCACAGGTGGGAGGAGAGGAACGTGGAGCCGATGCCGATGAGGACGAACACGCCGATCTTGACGAGGTAGGCCACGACCAGGACGGTCTTCGGGTTACCTCGGTCTAGCAGGGGGCCGGCCGCGATAGAGGCGATGACCTCCACGCCGTAGCCCACGCAGTACACCAGGCCGACCGTGCTGACCAGGCCGGAGAGGTCCAGGGCCAGGTTGGCGAACGCGATGTCGTAGATGCCCTCGCTCATGGAACGGGAGGTGACGAGCACCGCGAAGACCACGAGTAGCAGCGTCAGCCAGCGTGACGCGGTGGGGAGCACGGCGCGGCCGGTCTTCGGCTCTTGCTGGGTCGTCGTCACTGGTAGGCCAGCTCTCGGACGACGTTGCCCGCGAGAGCGGCACCCGGCGCGTCAAAGGTCGGCAGTAATCCGTCGGCGTGGACCGGGACGAAGAGCTCGGGCAGGCGCGCGCCGCGGGAGTCGTGGACCTCGTACTCCACCCGGTAGTGGAGCGTCCCCCTGCCTCGGGCCCGCATGAGCACACCCGGTTCGATGGTCAGGACGGCCCGCGAGTCCTGCGGGAAGGGGAGGATCTGGCTGGCCCCGAAGGTGGGAGAGTCCGCGCGGCGGTCGACGAGTTGGAGGTCCATCTCGGGATTGTCGTACAGCAAGGGGGATAGCTTCAGAGTGAGATGGGGATGGGAGCTGAAATACTGCGGCCAGGATGCCGGAATGTCGTAAACCATGGTGTCGGCCAGCCCGTTCTCGACGTTGGAGCCGATGCCGTACGAGTCATCACGGATCGACTGGTATGAGCCGATCCCGGTGGTGACGGTGGCGAGTTCCGACGCGGGCAGAACGGGTTGCTGCCCTGTGAGGTCCCGGTCGATGAAGTAGCGGTGGAGCTCGCCGCCGATCTCGGCGGAGGCGACGACGCCCTGCTCGGTCGCGCCGCCGAGCCAGCTGCGGGACACCACTTTGGAGATCAGGAACTGGGCCGCCGTCGGCAGCTCGACGGTGTTGGCGACGGTCCGGGGGCGCGCGCGGTCCATGTCGGCGACGGAGTAGGTGGCGTTGTCGTCGAGCGGGGACCACTTTGAGGCGGGGTCCTGTGGCGCGTGGAGGGAGTAGTCGTTGCGGGTGGTTACGGTGCCGAGCTGCTCGAACCAGTGCGCGTAGCCCGGCGGGATGGCCAGTACGCACGATCCGTCGGCCGGGACATCGATCTTCAGCTTCCGGTCGTACTCCGGTGAGTCCGCCCGGCAGTCGTACATGTGGACGGTGACGGGTCCGGCGCCCGCCGGGCCGTAGAAGGAGAGCCGGTCGTACTGGCCGAGGTGCACCGCGTACTCCTCGTACGCAAAGTGCGGGCTGTGCACCATGTAGTGGTACGGCCGGTCGTTGCGGGAGGACCGGATGTGCCGCGCTCCCGGGAGGCCGGAGTCCGCACCCATCGTGCGAGTCTTGGTCATGATCAGGTGCGGCTTGGGGAAGGCGGACATGGACGTTCCTCTCTGCAGTGCTGGGATCCGAAGTGGTCGCGCGTGCCTGGGGCGGGTACACCGGACCGGTGCACCCGCCCCCAACGACTACCGCGGTGATCAGACGGTGGTGACGACGACACCCTCCGGGAGGGCGGCCTTGAACTCCGCCAGGTCGCCGAAGGAGCGCGAGGTGATCTGCTCCTCCGTGTCGGCGTCGATCATTGCCGAGGCGATCTTGCCGAGGATGCTGCGGAAGTACTCCGGGGTCTCGAAGTAGGGCTCCAGCGCGGAGCTCAGGCTCTCCAGGGCAGCGCGGGCGGCGGGGTCCGTGACGTCACCGGACATGGCGGCGAGCTCGGTCTTCCAGGCGGCGGTCTGGACACTGGTGATCGACATGATGTGTTCCCTTCGGTGGGTTCTTCGGTGGGGTTTCAGCGGGTGAGCGATATTGCTTTGGCTTCCATGCGCGCCAGCGCATGGAGAGCCGGTCCGGGCAGGTAGCGGTCGCTGTCCTGCTCGGGCCTGCTGGCGCCGGCATCGGACGGATCGGTGGTGGTGACGTCGCGGCCGAGAGGGTGGTCCAGGGCCCAGGGTTCGAGGTCCAGGAGTTCCATCTCGGAGCGGAGCCAGACACGGCCGGTTCCGGTGAGCCGGTACCAGGTACTAGGGGGGACGCGGACCCCGATGGTGGGGTCCCCGAGGCGGATCACGGAGTGTTCGCCGTCCGCGGTCACCACCTCGATCTGCGCGTCCGTGCTGCCCGCCAGCCACGTGAGGCGGCGGCGGGAGTATTCGTGGCGGACGAACCGGCCGCCGGCGCTGCCCTCGCCTGCGTCGGGGCTGTCCTGGGCCCGGCTGCCGTCCAGGTCCACTTCGAGGACGTCGGAGGTGCAGCTGTCGGTGGAGGGCACGACGGTGAAGGACTCGGGGCCCGTCAACACGAAGTTGTTGCGTGAGGCCCACGGGTGGATGTCGCTCCCCGTTTCGGCGGCCCGCCACGACGGCCTGAGCGTCGCGTAGGTGGTGTTGCCGCCGATGGAAACGCGGTATCGGGCGGCGTAGGCGCCCTGATCCTGCGCGTTGGTCTGCTGGGACATCCGGGAGAGCAGCAGGTGCGCGGCGACCGGCAGCTCGTGGCGGTTGGTGCGCACCACTGGAGCCTGCTGCGAGGAGCGTAAGAAGGACACGAGATCGTTGTCCGGTTCCCAGTCGGGGTTCTGGTCGGCGTACCAGACGGGTTCGTCGCGGGTCACGACTCCGCCCAGGCCGTCGAGGGTGTGGGCGATGCCCTTGGGGATGATCAGGACCCGGTAGGGCGAGACGGCCATCTTGATGGTGATCTCGTCGCCGAGCTGGGGCGAGTCTTCGCGGCAGTCGATCAGGTGCACGGTGATGCGCTGGCCCTCGCCGAAGAAGGTGAGTCGGTCGTCCTGGCCTACGTGGATGCCGTAGGCGGAGTAGGCGAAGTCCTTCTCGTGGGTGACGTAGTCGGTGATGCCCGGCCCGTTCGAGATGCGGGTCACCCGGACGACGCCGTTCGTGCCATCGCTCTCGCTCACGTTCGTGGTCTCCAGCCGCGCTCCTGGCAGGCAGAACTCCATGGAGGTGACGTCGTCGGGAACCTGGAAGGTCCCGATGTGGCGGCGTTCGGTGGTGCGGTCGAGCGCCGTACGTGACCC
Source organism: Streptomyces sp. NBC_00273 (assembly GCF_036178145.1). NCBI lineage: Bacteria > Bacillati > Actinomycetota > Actinomycetes > Kitasatosporales > Streptomycetaceae > Streptomyces > Streptomyces sp. NBC_00273. Next base: position 106,620 of record NZ_CP108067.1, read on the forward strand.
TGCGTCAGCGGTTTCGAGCATGGTGGGTTCCTCTCTCTTGCCTTCGTGGTGGTGGCCGACGCGCGGGCCTGGGGGGTGGAGAAGGGTGGAGGCATGCGTAAGGGCGGGGCGGGTAGGCAGGCGGGTGTCCTGCGCCGTTACCAGAACTCGCGGCCGTCACCGGCGTCGGCGGTGTCCGACAGCCTCCAGGCCGCGAGCCGTGGTGTGTGGGCGATGGCCCGCAGACACGCCGCGCGAGCGGTCAGTAGGGCCTCGGCCTCGCATCCGGCCAGGACGAAGAAGACCAGGTCGATCCGGTCTCCGTCGCCGCGTGTCCAGAGGTGCTCGATCCGGTCCACGGGATCGAAGTGGGCGGTGAGGAGTTCCCTGAGGTCGTCGGGCGCCGCAGGCGTTCCGTGGGAACCGACCAGCCGCATTGTGATCATGTACATGGCGCTCTCGCGTGACCTGGCACCGTCGGACTCCGGGTGGGATCGGCGTCAGATCAACTGGCCTGTGCCAGCTCCCTGACCGGTGTCGGTTCCGCCCTGGGGTGTCACCCAGCCAAACCCATCGTCGGCCCTGATCTGGTGCGTCACCCATCCGAACCCGTCATCGGCCACTACCTGCCCCGTTCCCCAGCCGAACCCGTCGCCGGCGGACGCACGTCCCGCGTCCTGCGCTCCATGAGAGACGGCTCCGGAGGTTGCGACGGCGACGATGAGAGCGGCGGATGCGAGCAGGACTGCGGCGATCCGGGACATGGAAAACTCCACCCTTCAGAATCAGCTTCTTTGTCTTCGTTGTCGCGTCCACCCCGTTCTGCGGGGTGTTGCGTTCGATGGCATAAGGCTGTCCCACGGCGGTGGCGGTGTCACTAGCCGCAGACGGGCGTCAAAACGCCAGGCGACTAGACGCCACCTCGGATCGCCTGCGGGCTTGAACACGTCCTGTCATATGCGGAAGGTTGCGCTCATGGGTGATCCTGACCAAGTCCTAACCAAAGGGGGACCACATGCTGCAATTACTCGGGCTCTCGCCCCATGCCGAGACCGTTTACCGGGCGACCCTGCTGCACCCCGACCACGGGGTCACCGATCTGATGGCGGACACCGGACTTCAGGAGAGGGTGATCCGCGCCGCGTTCGACGAACTGGCCGCGCTCGCCCTGCTCAAGCCGTCCGACCAGCGCGGGGGAAAACTGCGTCCCGTCAGTCCGGAAGTCGGCCTCACTACGCTGCTGGCCTCTGCCGAAGCCGACCTCGCGGCGCGCCTGGCCCAGGTGGAGACCACCCGGGCCGAGATCGCGGCGATATCCGCCGAACACCTCGGCACACGCATGTCGGACAGTGCCACGCGACTCGAAGGTCTCGACGCCGTCCGTACCCGGCTGGAAGAACTCCAGCGGACGACCGAGTTCGAGTGCCTATCCCTCAACCCCGGTGGCGCGCACAGGCCCGACGCCCGCAATGCCGCAACCCCGCTCAACGAGGAGGCTCTGCTGCGGGGCGTGGCCATCCGGGCCGTCTGCCGCGACAGCTTCCGCAACGACCCCGACACCCTCGCCTACGCCCGCTGGCTCATCGAGCACGGCGGGCAGATGCGTACCGTCCCCACCGTGCCCATCCAGATGATCATCGTCGACCGCCGGGCCGCGATCCTGCCCTTGGACCCGGATGACCCGCGCAAGGGCGCGATCGAGGTACACGGCTCCGGCATCATCACCGCCCTGTGTGCCCTGTTCGAGCTGTGCTGGTCAGCGGGGACGTCCTTCGGCGAACAGCCGCCCGCCAACGACAACGGGTGCACCCCGACGGAACGCGCGCTGCTGGACATGGTCGCCGCCGGAGACACCGATGAGGCCGCGGCCCGCAACCTCGGCATCTCGGTGCGCACGGTCAGCCGGATGATGTCGAGCCTGATGGAACGACTGGACGCGGCCAGCAGGTTCCAGGCCGGTGTAAACGCGACGAAGCGCGGGTGGCTGTAGAGCCACACCCCGATCCCATCAGAAACCCGCCACGGGATGGTCTCGGAGCCCGAACAGCTCGCCCCGACTCGGAGGGCAGCCGGAATGCGCCGGAAGCAGGCGATCGGCGGGTTGCGGCTCAGTTCCCTTCTGCCTGGACGTCGCGCACGCTCACGCCGCCTCGCCGAGGACTGCCCCACCACCACCGTCGTCTACGAACCGGCGCCGTAGGAGCCGATCAACCGCACCGGGCGGTCAGCGAAGTGACACAGCCAGACCCCGGGGCGCGCGTCCCGGGGCCCCGTGCTGCTCGGGGAATGCAATGGGGGCTCCGCAACGACGTCAGCCCGAACAAGGACCGCATCTAGGGCCTCACGGCTCCCCCACGCCGAGGAGAACGTCACCCGGCCCACAGATGCTCCGGACCGGCCGCGGTGAAGTGCTCGGCAACCTACTGGGCCGCATCCGGGCGCAGCGGAACCGTCCGGCATCAGGCACTTGCAAGTACGGCCTTGTCCGGCGCCCCTCACCCCTTCCGTGCCGCCTTCGTCGAGCAGCGACCAAGCGCAGGCAGGGCACGACCATTGCACATCGGCCTCGAACCGGGGTGCGACGCCAGCGTGTTCCTGATCGCCGCTGCACGCTTCCTCGCCAGCGCCTACCAGGGGTGCTCTGCGGCACTCGCCAATCGGCAGCCCTCACCGTTCCAGCAGATGCGATCGAGGGCTCCGACCCCCGTTGGGGCTCGCGTCGTTGCACGGGAACGTCACGCGACGTCGAGCGCGGCCCCGCCGCCCACCCGCCGGACACGCACCCCGACGCGCCCGTTCCCCCGAAGCACGGGCGACCGGCCCCGAACCTTGGCAGACTATTCCGCAGGCACAGTGCGCATTGGGGGTGCGGATGGCGGGGATCGGTCTTGCCGCAGCGATCGAGGAACTGCGGCAGGAGCTCTATCGGGCGCAGGATCAGGGGGCAGAGCAGCAATTCGCGTTCGGCATCGAGGAGGCCGAACTGGAGCTGCAGCTGGAACTGCGCAACAGCGGCAAGGGGGACGGAAAGGTCAGCTTCGGTGTGGCGACCGTCGGCGCGGGCGGTGAGCACTCCACCATCCGCACCCACAGACTGACGCTGAAACTTTCGGTCCGGGACCGAGCCCGCGGCGGCTCCAGTCCCGAGATCAGCGACACCGAAACCGGGTCCTGGGACGAGGAGTGATGGACCCGCACAGACTGGTGCTGATCCGCAGCGGTACCACGGGGCTGCGCCATCGCGTCGGCTCTGGTTATCTCGTCGCACCCCGCCTGGTGCTCACCGCCGGACACGTCCTCCGGGACGGCGAGAGCGGCGCCTACGGGGAGGAGATCCAGGTCAGAGTGGGACACCCGGGCCGCGGTCAGACGCTCCGCACCAAAGCGGAGCTGATCTGGACCCATCCGCAGGACCTGGACGTCGCCCTGCTGCTCACGGACGACGAGATCGACGTACCGGGGCCGGTTCGATGGGGCCACCCCGTGGACACGGCCCCACTGCGCTACGAGGGACTGGGCTTTCCGCTGGCATCCGCGGAAGGTGGTCGTGACGCCGAACACCTCCGCGGCGTCCTGCCTCCGCTGTCCTCCGGGGCCCGCGGCCTCTACGTGCTCGACCAGGAGCCCGCGCCCGACCTCCGCGACGACGGCCGCAAGGCCTGGGGAGGCGCCTCGGGAACCGCAGTGTTCTGCGAGGACCACCTGGTGGGCGTGGTGATTCGCGATGACCGGTCCTACGGCAACCGCCGCCTGCGGGCCCTCCCGGCGCATCGCTTCGTCCAGGACGGCGGCTTCGAGGCACTCCTGCGGCAGTACGCCGACGGTCCGCCCCGCCTGACCGAGATTGGTGCCGCCCTCCCGACGGCCCAGCCCGCGGCGGAACGCAGCCCGGCCGAGCAGGAGACCGAGCGGCTCCTGTGGTCGCTGCTCGGCGGCCGGACGGCCTACGCGGCACATGCCCGCGCCCTCGTACGGCGGCTCGGATACGCCGTCCCCGACAGCCATGAACCGACCATGCCCGACCTCGCGGCACTCGTGGCGGCCCATCCCCGCGCCCTGCCTTCTCTGAGCAACACCCTGGCCCCGGCCCTCACGGGCCATGACGAGCGCACACGCCTGACGGACGTCCTCACCCGCGCCCGTGCCGGCGGACTGTGCCTGCTCCTGTCCTTGGACGAATGCGAGCACTTACTGGAACTGCTCCGCGGCATCTGCAAGGGGCAGCCCACGCTCATACCGCGCGCCGCCCGCGAGGCCCTGCGCTACGCCTGGCTGCCCGAACCGCTGAACCGCACGCATCTCTGCGCCGACGACCTCGAACACGTCGTCGAGCACCTGGAGTCCGTCTCCGACAGCGAGCGCGTACCGGACTGCACACCGCCCGTACCGGCCCTGCTCCGCCTGGTCGAATGCGTGGCTGCCGCCCTGGGAAGCGAAGCGGGAGCGGAGCTGCGCAGCTGGTCCGATCAGGTGGCCGCCCGGACCGGCATCCACCCGGCGGCGCTCGCCGAACGGCGCACCGACGCTGGCCGCTGGGCCGCCCGGCAGACGTCCCCCTTCTCCCGTGTCGTCGTCGAGGTTTCCCGCGCGCGGACCGAAGCACGCGAGAGTTACTACTGCCGCATCCTGCTCGCCCGCGCCGACGGCACGCACACCCCCCTCCACGAGGCGGAGAGCTCGCCGAGGACACCCGAGGAAGTGGCCCGGCGGGTCCGCGACGCCGTCGAGGTCGTCGCGGACGAGCTCGGCCCGACAGCCGCGCCCCACGCGACGGTTCTGGTGGCCCGCGACAGCCTCCATCTGCCCATCGACGAATGGAACCCCGGGGCACCCAACGAGTTCGTGCCCGACCAGCCGATCGGCGCCGAGTTCTGCATCACCCTGAGCTGCCCGGAGATGAGCGACCTGGTGCGCGGCAGAGAACGTGAGCACCGGCGGCGCTGGGAAAGCGGACATGCGGCCCCCTTGGTGGTCGACGACGAACGTGTCACTCGGCCACGGCTTAGGCGGCTGCTGCAGAGCACTCACCGTGACGTTACCCAGGTCGTGCTCCACGGTTCCCCGGATCAGCGGGACGCACTGCTCGAACTCTGCCTGGCGCTCGGTGTCCCGGTCGTCCTCTGGGACCGGCGGGCCGACTCCCCCGCGAACGCGGCCGGTCTGCAACAGCTGGACCCCACCGGGCCGCTCGCCGATCTGCCTGAGCGGGTCCGCGTCTTCCGCGGGACGGCGTTCGACGAGCCGGAGACGCTCCCCGCGCGCCCCGCGCTCGTATGGGAGGAACACGGCCTGCGACCGCGGCCCGGATCGCTGACCCTGCAAGACCCCCCAGAAGGAGCCCACGCGTCATGACTGCCGCAGAATCCGCTGCCACCGGCCAGCCCACCCCGTCCGGCGACGGGGACTGGCGGCTCTTCCGGGGCAATGGGGTGCCCCGCTCTGTCGTCTTCCCGCCCGCCCCGCCCTGGCGACGGCTCCACCCGCAGGAGCCCGACGGCTCGCGGACCGCACGCCCGCGCCCGTACCTGATCGGCCCCGACGACGCGGACGTCGTCAGCGCCGCCCTCCACCTGCGCCGGCCTCTGCTCGTCACGGGACACCCCGGTACCGGGAAGTCCTCCCTGGCCCACGCGATCGCCCACGAGCTCGCCCTCGGCCGCGTCCTGTACTGGCCGGTCAATAGCCGTTCGACGTTGCAGGACGCCCTCTACCACTACGACGCGATCGGCCGGTTGCGGGAAGCGAACCTCCGCCGGGACGCGGTCGGCTCCGAACCCGGCATCGGCCAGTACGTCCGGCTCGGCCCCCTGGGCAACGCGCTGCTTGCCCGGGACCGGCCCAGGGTCCTGCTCATCGACGAGTTGGACAAGGGGGACGTCGATCTGCCCAACGACCTGCTCACCGTGTTCGAGGAGGGCGAGTTCGAGATTCCGGAGATCAGCCGCCTCCCCGAGGAGCACTCCACGGTCCACGTGCGGACTGACGACCCGGACGCGCCGGCACCGGTGGTCCGCGGCCGCGTCCGCTGCCATGAGTTCCCCGTCGTGGTCATCACCAGCAACGGTGAACGCGAGTTCCCGCCCGCTTTCCTCCGACGGTGCGTCCGTCTCGACCTGCCCGAGCCCGACGAGGAGCGGCTGCGGGACATCGTCGCCTCGCACCTCGGCCACGAGGCGCTCCACGACATCGACGACCTGCTGGAGGAGTTCCTCGGCCGCCGCGCGCCCGGAGAACTTGCGACCGATCAGCTCCTCAATGCGGTCTTCCTACGCGCGGGCGGCATCGATCTGGACGCTGGCCGACTGCTCGACGCCGTCCTGCACCAACTCGGCGGGGCGGTATGAGTGCATGTTCGGACGTCTGAGAGAGATCCTGGCCAGGAGCGGCGTCGACCTCGCCGACGAGGAACTCCTCGACGTCCTGTGGCTGGCCAGGAACCTGCCGAGCGACGTCCGTCCGCTGGCGCGACGTCCGGCCCCGGCCGCCCTACGGCAGAGCGCCGGGCAGGGTGAGCCCCGGGCCGACGGCGCCGACGATCCCGCGCAATGTGGCGCGCCCCCGCCGCCGGACCTCGCCCCGTACCGTCTGTTCCCCCTGCACGCGGCCCCGCAGGGGAGGGGGAACAGCAGGCCGGAGCCGGTCCCGCGCCGGGCGCACGCCGTACGCACCCCGGGCCCCCATGTCCTGCCCAGCCGTCATCTCACGCTCGGCAAGGCGTTACGGCCGCTGCGGCAGCGGCTCCCCGACCGGCGCCGTCAGGAACTGGACGTGGCACGGACGGTGGACGCCATGGCTGAAACGGGTCTGCCCGAGACCGTGACGAGCCCCGCCGGTAGCCGCTGGCTCTCCCTCGCTCTGCTGATCGACGACGGCGTGTCCATGTTGCTGTGGAAGCGTCTGGCCTCGGAGATCCGCACGCTGATGGAACGGGCCGGGTCCTTCCGCGACATCCGCGTGTATGGACTGAACACCCGTGGTCCCCGAGCCCCGTTTCTGAGCAACCGTCCCTACCGGCAGCAGGGTCCCTACCTTCCGCCGGCCGCGCTCTGCGACCCCACCGGCCGCACCCTTGTCCTCGTGGTCAGCGACGGCGTCGGCGACGCCTGGTGGGACGGCCGGATGAGCGAAGCGGCGGCCATGTGGGCCCGACGGCAACCCACCGCGATCCTGCAGGCGCTGCCCGCCCGGCTGTGGGTGAACTCGGGCATCACGACTGGGCCGTGGCACGTCACCAGTGTCCGCAGGGGCGGTCCCACCACCGCCTGGCGCGTCACCGACCCGAGACTGCCGGCGGATCTCGTCGGCTTCGACTCCGTCCCCGTCCCGGTGCTCGAACCCACACTGGCCGCCGTCGGCGACTGGGCCCGGTTGGTCGCCTCACCGAGCGCGACCGCGGTGCTGCCGCTGTGGAACATCGGGCGGTCCGTCACCCAGCCCTGGCGCGCCGAGAGCCGGCAGGGTCCGGACGCCGAAGCCGTTCTGCGCTTTCGCGGCGCGGCCAGCCCGGAGGCGTATCGGCTCGCCGCCCACCTCGCGGCCGTGGCGCCCGTCACTCCGCCCGTCATGCGCATGGTGCAGGAGGCGCTGGGCCCTCCGACGGACACCGGGCACCTCGTGGAGGTCTTTCTCGGCGGCCTCATGCACAACGCCGCCGTGGACACCACCGGCCGGTTGCCGCGGCCGGAGTTCTTCGACTTCTCCGACGACGCACGGCGTATCCTCCTCGGCACGCTCCCCGCCCGCGAGTTGCTGCGCACCACACGACTGATCGCCGACCGCCTGGCAGCGTGTGTCCGGCACTCGCCGAGCTTCACCGCCTGGGTGGCGCATCCGGGAGGCGCCGCCGCCGTCGGCGCACCCGAACGGTCCTTCGCCCAGCTGGAGGAGCGGCTGCTGAAACGCCTCGGCGTCGCCACGCACATCGGCGCCCCACCCGCCGACTGGCCTCCCCCGGCCCCGGAACCTCGGGAACGGGCCCTGTCACAGCCACCTGTGGCTCAGCGGACGGATGCCGGGTCCCCCGCGCCGTCCTTTGCGGCGGGCGGGAAGGCCAAGATCCTTCTGGTCGACGACCAGCCGGAGAACGTGCTGGCCATGGAGGCCATCCTGTCCACGCTCGACCAGACGCTCGTCGCTGCCTCGTCGGGGGAGGAAGCGCTCAAGGCGCTGAACGTCCACGAATTCGCCCTCGTTCTAATCGCCACCCAGATGTCGGGAATGGACGGCTACGAGACCGCCGCACACATCAAGCGTCGTGAGCGGACCCGCGACACACCGATCATCTTCGTCAGCTCGTACGGGATGGGTCCCCACGCCATCTTCCGGGGGTATGCGGCCGGTGCCGTGGACTTCGTGTCGCGGCCGTACGATCCTTGGGTGCTGCGCGCCAAGGTGACCGTCTTCGTCGACCTGTACCAGAAGAACGTGCAACTGCGCGAACAGGCGGTTCTGTTGCGCACCGGGGCCGCGAACGATCTGCTGGCGCAGCTGTCCACCTTGTTGTCCGGTGTCGAGACGCAGGCACGCGACCTGGCCAGAGAGCTCCAGGCACAGGCATCGAGCACGAGGGTGGGGACCACGACCGCCCGTCTGGATCGCGCGATCAGGAGCCTGCGCCAGGTGCTGCAGGGTGCGTTGGAGCTGCGGGAAGAACCTGGTGCTCCGCCGGCCTCGGCTTCCCTGCACTCACCACGACATCGAGACCAGTGAAGGCAGCCCGGCCGTGCGTCATCGTGCGCCGCTGTCCCCGCTCCCCGCTCCCGGCTGCCCGCCGGGTCGGCCGGGGCATGGGTCTTCCAGTACTCCAGCAGACTGTGGAAGGGCGGGGTCGGCGGCCGGGAGGGCCAAGAGGGCGGCCGGTTCCAGTTCACCGGCCGGGATGGTCTGTAGGAGCCGGGCGGCCCGCTCGGTGGTGGCCGGGTAGGGGGTGACGGTGCGGACCAGGCCGGGCACGGCTGCGTTGTGTTCGGTCGGGTGGGCCCCAGGCGGGGTGCGCTGGAGGCCTCTGGAAGATGGTCGGTCCGTGCCCCATGAGTTGTGCGTACCACCATGGGGCATGCGGTGCGGGCACGCCCTGCTCAGGGCCGGTGAGCTGGTGGCTTCGCAGCGCGGCGAGCAGCACTACGGCTAGGGCAGAGAGTTCTTCGGGGGACGGAGAGCCGGCCTTTACCACTATCAGCGGCTCGGGAGTGGGCCCGTCGTGCCTGGTGGCGTTCATTGCGGTTGGTTGCCGTGCTTGCGGGTGGGTAGGGGGGCGTTCTTGGCGCGCAGCATGGCGAGGGCGTCGATGAGGCGTGCCCGTGTCTCGGCGGGGTCGATCACGTCGTCGACGAGCCCGCGTTCGGCTGCGTAGTACGGGTGCATCAGGTTCTCGCGGTACTCCTCCATGTACTGCTTGCGGGCGAGTTCCGGGTCACCGGCGGCGGCGATTTCACGTCGGAAGATGACGTTGGCCGCACCTTCCGCGCCCATCACGGCGATCTCGTTGCCCGGCCAGGCCAGCGACACGTCGGACCCGATCGACCGCGAGTCCATGACGATGTAGGCACCGCCGTAGGCCTTGCGCAGGATCAGCTGGATGCGGGGGACCGTCGCATTGCAGTACGCGTAGAGGAGTTTGGCGCCGTGCCGGATGATGCCACCGTGCTCCTGGTCCACGCCGGGGAGGAATCCCGGCACGTCCACCAGCGTCACCAGTGGGATGTTGAAGGCGTCGCAGGTCTGCACGAAGCGTGCGGCCTTCTCGCTGCTGTGGATGTCGAGCACCCCGGCCAGCGCGGAGGGCTGGTTGCCGACGATGCCCACGACATGGCCGTCCAGTCTCGCCAGGGCGCACACGATGTTGCCCGCCCAACCCGCGTGCACCTCGAAGAAGTCCCCGTCGTCGACGAACTCCTCGATCACCTGGCGCATGTCGTACGGGCGGTGAGGGTCGGCCGGCACGAGTTCCCTGAGGGCCTGCGTGCGGCGGTCTGCCGGATCGGATGAGGGCTCCACCGGGGGCAGTTCGCGGTTGTTGGCCGGCAGAAGCGACAGCAGGTAGCGGACGTCGCCCAGGCATTCGGCCTCGTCGTCGTAGGCGAAGCCCGCCACTCCCGACACAGTGGTGTGCGTGTCGGCTCCGCCCAGTTCCTCCTGGCTGATCTGCTCTCCGGTCACCGCCTTCACCACGTCCGGCCCCGTGATGAACATCTGCGAGATGCCGCGGACCATGAACACGAAGTCCGTGAGGGCGGGCGAGTAGGCGGCGCCGCCCGCGCACGGTCCCATGATCACGCTGATCTGTGGGATCACTCCTGAATTGCGGACGTTGCGCTGGAAGATGCCGCCGTAGCCGGCCAGCGCGGTGACGCCCTCCTGGATCCGGGCTCCGGCACCGTCGCAGAGTCCCACCACCGGGGCACCCGCCGCGGCCGCCATGTCCATGATCTTGTGGATCTTCTCGGCGTGCGCTTCGCCCAGGGAGCCGCCGAAGATCCGGAAGTCGTGCGCGTAGGCGAAGACCACGCGTCCGTAGACCTGCCCCCAGCCGATGACAACGCCGTCGGTGTACGGGCGTTTGTCCTCCAGTCCGAAGCCGGTGGCCCGGTGTCGGCGAAGGCCCTCGACCTCGGTGAACATGCCGTCGTCGAAGAGCAGGGAGAGGCGCTCGCGGGCGGTGAGTTTGCCTTTGGCGTGCTGGGCCTCGGTGGCCCGCTCGCTGGGGCCGCGCCGCACGTGCGCGCGGATGTTCTCGAGTTCGGTGATCCGGCCGTCGACGGCCCGGAACGGGTTGTCCTCCAGAATGGTCATGCTTCCCTCTTCTCGTAACCGATGTCGCCAGCTTGGGACGTGTGCGTCGAGAGCTCTTCGAAGGACGTTGAGGTCCCGACGGTCACGGTGGTCACGACCAGGCCGTTGCGGATCAGCCAGCGGCCGGCGAACCGTCCGACGGGGCCGCCTTGCGGCAGGCACGCCGTGAACGTCCCGGCCCGCTTTCCCGTTGCCCGGGTGAGGGTCACGACCACATCCTGAAAGCCGAGCGGCAGCCCGGTCAGCGGCGACCACGCCTTGTACACGGACTCCTTGGCGCTGAACAGCAGGCATCCGCCGTGCAGTTTGGGTTCAGTGCGGCGGAGCCGTTCCAGCACCGGATGCTCCTCGGGACGGGTGATGCGCTCCAACAGTGCGGGCGGCAAGGGCCGATGCGGCTCCGCGTCGATGCCCAGGCCCATGAGGTCCTCGGCGCGGGCGAGCGCCGTCGCGGCGTAGCCGGTGCAGTGCGTGATGCTCCCTACCGTGCCCGGCGGCCAGGTGGGCGCCCTGTCACGTGCGGGCAGGATCGCAGCGGGGGGAAGGCCGAGCGCGGCGAGCGCCGCCCGCGCCTGCTGCCGAGTTTGGGTGAACTGCTGGCGCCGCTTCTTTGATGCGTGGCGCAGAGCTGCCTCCTCCTCCGGGAAGAGACCGCCGCGGGAGCCGGGCCATTGGCCGTCCCCCGGGCCGTTCGCGTGCGTCACAGTTGCCCGGTCCGGCGACCCCTCCCGTGTGGTGATCGAGTCGAAGGCCGACACGGTCGACGGCAGGATCTCCTCGATCACCGCATCCTCCCCGGTCAGGCGTGGCAGATGGGGAGACCACCGTGGAACTCCAGCATGTGCCCGAACGCGCCCATCTCGTCGATCTGTTCACCCAGCACACCGCCCCGGTTCTCTGCGTACGCCCGTACGAGGTTGGGCACCAGCCGCTCCGCGTCGATCAGCTCTGACCACTCCCCCAGGTCCGTGTCCCGCGCCACCTCGAGGGGCGACAGCTCGGCCGAGATGCCGTCCTCGGCGAGCCTTTGGACCCAGCGCAGATAGCGCGTACAGGTGTCGAACACTTCGGGGCCGCAGACCGCGCCGTGGCCGGGGACGACGACCGCGGGATCCAGCGCCCGCAACTGCTGGATGACACGCAGTGTTCCCTCGACGGAACCCATGAGGCAGAAGGGCGTGACGCCGTTCATCACGATGTCGCCTGTGAACAGGACCTTCTGTTCCGGCACCCAGACGACGGTGTCTCCGGTGGTGTGCGCGGGGCCGGGGTGGAGCAGTTCGACCGTGCCCGGGTCCAGATGCAGCGTCATCCGGTCGGTGAAGGTGATCTGCGGCGGCGTGAGGTGGACCTCTCCCCAGTGCACGTCGGGCCACAGCTGCTGCAGTCCCAGACCGGACTTCACGATGTCGCCGCGTGCGGTCTCGTGTGCGATGAACAGGGCCTGCGGGGCGAAGACACAGTTCCCGAACGTGTGGTCGCCGTGCTGATGTGTGTTCACCACGACCTGTCGGGAGTTGTTCCCGAGCCGGTCGACCTCCTTGCGCAGCAGGTTCGTCCGCTTGATGGTTGCCGCGGTGTCCACCACGAGGGTGAACTGCCTGCCGGGTACCACCCCCGCGTTGCTCAGGCACCACCCGCCGTCCGGCTGCACGAAGGCGTACACGCCGTCGGCGACCTCCTCCAGCCGGGTCTCGCGCACTCCTCGCAGGTCCGCGCCCGTCACCCCTCGCATGCCCACTCCCTCCAGCGCCGCTGCCCAGACCACACCTTCGCGGCCCGATGCGCGTTAAGCCTGCGACAACCGGGTCGAAGGCGGTTAGAAGTCCGGGCTGCGATACGTCCAGCGGGGACGGGAGGTGGTGGAGCCGGCCACGCGATTACTTCTCGTTCTCTTGTCGACGAAGGTGCGCGAGCCTCACCTGGAGCACGTCGTACAAGGCCTATCCGTCGTGCGTGTCATAGGAGTTGTGCGCGTCCCAAGCGGCGTACGCGCCAACGCAGTCGCCGCACATACGAAAGGAGGGCCCGCCATGAGCAGCAGCGCAGTCATCACGGGCGGAACCCGTGGGGTCGGGTTGGCCGTTGCGCGCAAGTTGTGTGCGAACGGCGCCGACGTACTGCTGGTGTACGGCCACGACGACACGGCCGCCAAGCACGCTGTCGACTTGCTGTCCGGGCTGCCGGGCACCGCATGCACGGTGAAGGCGGATCTGGCCGTCCCGGGCAGCATCAGCTCGGTACTGGACGTGGCGCGGGAACGATGGGGCGGGCTGGACGTCCTCGTCCACTCTGCCGCCGCCTGGCGGCCGTCGCTGACTCTGGAAGCCACGCTGCGCGATGCACGCGACGGCCTCACCGTGGCCCTCGCACCCCTGCTCGCCGCCGCACCGGCCCTCGTCGAGCTGATGTCCGGCCGGGCGGGCAGGATCGTCGCGGTCTCCAGCAGCGGTGCGCGGCAGGTGGTCAACCGCTACGCGACCCAGGGAATGGCCAAGGCCGCCCTGGAGAGCCTGGTCCGCTACCTTGCCGTCGATTTCGCCCGCTCCGGCATCACCGTGAACGCCGTGTCCAGCTCGAAGCTCGACAAGGGGGCCGCCACCGCGGGCCCGTCTGAGGTGGCAGCGGCGCTGGCCGCCCGTACGCCTGCCGGTCGGCTCACCACGCCCGAGGACATCGCGAACGTCGTGTCCCTGCTCTGCCACGCCGACGCCGGCTGGATCCATGGTCAGGTCATCACCGTCGACGGCGGGCTGTCCCTGCTCGGCTGACCTGCCCGCTCCATGAACTGGCCCATCAGCGCTCTCATTCCCCCAAAGGGCGCTGATGGGCCCTCTGCTGCCCCGAAAGCGATCAGGGCCGACTCCAACCCGACCCACCCCTGCGCACCCGGAATGCCGATGGGGACAACCGACTGGAAGCCTGGCGAAACCTGAGGATGTTGTTGCAGGCGGCCACGACGTTGGTAATGCCTTTGCGTAGACGTGAGGCGGGTGGTTCGTCGTCGGCAGCGATGCGCGAGCGGTGGTTGGCCGTCGATCAGGAAGTGGCGGCAGCCTTTCTCCGAGGCAAGCTGGGGCCACTTCTGGGGGTTCTCGCCCAGGGTGCGGTTGAGGAGGGTGAGGATGTGGGCGTACTCCTCGGAGTACGCCGTCGACGGGTCCAGGGGTCGGCGATCGTGACGGCTTCGATAGCCACTGGCTCGGCCTTGCTGATCGCGTACGCGACCTGGACCTCGCAGCGCGCGGCGAGACCCGCGGCCACCACGTTCTAGGCGACCTCGCGCATCGCGTACGCGGCCGAACGGTCCACCTTTGACGGGTCCTTGCCCGAGAAGGCGTCATCGCCGTGACGGGCCGTACCGCCGTACGTGTCGATGATGTTCTTGCGGTCGGTCAGGCTTGCGGCGCCCATGGGACCGCCGCTCTCGAAGCGGCCGGTCGGGTTGACCAGCAGGCGGTGGTCGTCCGTCTCCAGCGTGATGCCGTCGTCGGCGAGCTGTGCCAGTAGACGCTCGACGAGGTGTTCGCGGATGTCCGGGGCGAGCAGCCCCTCAAGGTCGTTGTCGCCCGCGTGCTGCGAGGAAAACACGACGGTGTCGAGGCGGACAGGGCGGACTTCCCAGGTACTCGACGGTGAGCTGGGTCTGGCCGGCGGGTCGCAGGTAGGGAACCGTTCCGTCCTTGCGTACCTCGGTTGGGCGGTGCGAGAGACGGTGGGCCGGCTCGATCGGCCGCGGCTGCGCACCGATGGACACCGATACGCTGCAGGAGGCGCCGTCGAAGCCAGGCGCAGCAGCGCATCGAGGATCGTGTCACTGGTCTGGTCAGCGATTTTGTCGGGGTGGCTCTCGGTCACGGATTCCGAGGTGAGTAGACGGCCGGGCATGATGGTCCCTCCTAGCGTGGGGTGAGGACTGCCTGGTGGGACAGCAGGCGATGGGGTACGGCGGTCGGCGGTCGTCAACGGGTGACGCAGTCAGGGTGGTGAGAAGGCGGCTCGTACCGGCGTCGGGTTTCGTCCGTGCCCTCTCCGGTATCTCGACGAACCCTTGAACCGGTTTCGCGACCATCGGGGCTGTCATCCGAATTCCCGAAGGGATGTGAGGAAGCTCCATGACCATCAGTGACACCACCGCCCGTCCTCTCGACGCCTTGGCGATTTCCCGGCTGAGCGCGTCGTACGCCGAGGCCCGTATCCTGCACAGCGCGGTCGAGGTGGGCCTCTTCGAGTTGCTCGGCCAAGGGCCGTTGGGGCTGGACGAGATCTGCGCGCGTCTTGGCCTGCACCCGCGCCTGGCCAGGGATTTCCTCAGCGCGGTGACCGCGCTCGGACTGCTGGAGCGGGACGGTGCGGTCTTTCGCAACGCTGTGGCGGCCGAACAGTTCCTGGTGCCCGGCGGTCCGGTCTACCTGGGTGCTCGCATCAAGACGGCGGCTCAGCGCCACTACCAGACCTGGGGCCGGCTCACCGAGGCGCTGCGCGACGGTGAGCCCAAAGCCGATGTAGGGGCTGACGCGTTCGCCACGCTGTACCGCAACCCGGAGGCCACCCGTAACTTCCTGATCCACATGGATGCCAACAACGCCCTGGTGGGCCCCCAGTTGGCGGCTGCCGTCGACTGGTCGCAGTACTCCTCGTTCGTCGATATCGGCGGCGCGCGCGGCAATGTCGCCTCGCAGCTGGTCAAGCACCATCCCCACCTCACCGGTGGGGTGTTCGAGCTCCCGGCAGTCCAACCGTTTTTCGAGGAGTACATGGAGGAACTGGGCCTTGTCGAGAAGGTGCTCTTCCACGCGGGTGACTTCTTCACGGACGCGATGCCGGAAACCGATGTCCTGGTCTTCGGCCATGTACTGCACGACTGGTCGGCCGTGCAGCGTCAGGAACTCCTGGACCGGGCGTACGCCGCGCTGCCGGCGGGCGGGGCCGTGGTGATCTACGATCAGATGCTCGATGAGGACGCGCCGGACCTGCGCAGTCTCATCGGCAGCCTGAACGTTGCGCTGATCACCCCGGGCGGTGCGGAGTACACCGTGGCCGAGGGGCTTTCCTGGGTGGAGAAGGCCGGTTTTACCTTCCGGTCCGCCACCCGGCTCAGCAGCGGCAACGACACCGTGCTCGTCGCCACGAAGGGCGTGTGAGGCGTCTGCAGCATCATGGCTCGGCCCCGGAACCAGGACGGTTCCGGGGCCGAGCGTTGGTGGACGCGCACCGATGGGGGTCCGGCCCGCGCTGTCATCGGATTGCCTCAGCGGACCGGCGCATACGGGCCGGACCGCGCAAACCGGGCGATCTGGTCGCGGACGTCGGCTTCGAGCTGCTCACGTGCCCGGGCTGCTTCCTGGGGCGAAGGCCTCCCGGAGAGCGTCACCGTCCTTCGGAGCCTGACGGTGGTGCCGTCCGCCTCCTCTGTGCGCCGGTATTCACCAGTGGAGGTGTGGAGGTGTGGCTCCAGTCCCGCGTGCTGCTTGAACACCAGCAGCCCGTCGGCGAGTTCAAGCAGCGCCCATTGCGCAGGGTCGCCGAGGGAGCTGGCCGCATTCTCGGCAAGGGAGGCGGCGGGCGCGTCCACGCGTACGGCCCGCTCGCTGGTGAAGGTGTTCGCGCGCAGCACGTCGATGTGGCAAGCCAGTGCGGCAAGGTTGTCCAGTTGCGCCGGCACATTGTCGTCCAGTTTCGCGCATACCTGCTCGGCTGCTTCGGCCGGGGTTGTGGTGGCGAGCTCGAAGGTGTGGCGGACGCGGACGTGGGTCCCGCCGTCGGCGAGTGCCTCGAAGGTCCAGTTGCCGCGCATGCGGGTCAGCGGCGGCTTGGGGGCCTCGTGTTCGAAGCTGATGGCCAGCGCCTCGGTGTCGCGGGTGCGCCACAGTCGCCAGCCCCGGACCGTGCCGTTGTCGACCACCCATCGGCCGACCAGGTCGCGGTGCGCACTTTCGATGCTGGCGATCTCTGCGTACAGGTGGGTGGGAAAGTACTGGGGGGCTTCGACCACGTCGGCGATCAGGTCGAACAGCTTTCGGGCGGGGGCCGGCACAACGATCTCATGGAGCAGTTCCGTCATCGGGTTTCCTCATTCCTCTCGTTCGGACGGCTCTTGTGTCTGGCGGGAATGTCGCGCGGTGCTCCCCTTCACAGGCGTGCGGCCGAGCCGAGTGGGTCAAGCGTGAGCGAGGGATCGCTGCGTACGACGGGGGTGACGGCGGCGTCGATGCGCTGGAGGAGGTCGTCGTCGAGAGTCACCTCGACCGCCTTGACGTTTTCGAGGAGCTGCGCGGCACGGGAGGCGCCCATGACCGTTGCGTTCACTCCCGGCCTGCCCAGCACCCAGGCGATGGCCAGTTGCGGCAGGGTCAGCCCGGCGTCGGCCGCGACCGGCTCCAAGTCGGCGACTGCCGCAAGTACCTTCTCGTTGAGGTAGTCCCACCGGCCGATGGACTTGGCGCCTCCTGCCGTGGCCTCGGCCCTGCTGCCGGTAGGAAGTGCCTGGCCTGCCCGGTACTTGCCGGTGAGCGCACCACCTGCCAGGGGCATCCACACGATCTGGCCGACGCCGGACTCCTGGCTGGCCGGCAGCACCTCGGACTCGATGACGCGCCACAGGATCGAGTACTGAGGCTGGTTGGCGATCAGTGGGACACCGAGTTCGCGGGCGAGCCGGGCTGCCTCGCGGATCCTGTCTGCGGGCCATTCGGAGACACCGATGTAGAGCGCCTTGCCTGCGCGCACGACGTCGGCGAAGGCCGTCAAGGTCTCCTCCAGCGGGGTCTCCGCGTCGTGGCGGTGTGCCTGGTAGAGGTCTACGTGGTCGAGACCGAGGCGGCGCAGGGAACCGTCGATCGACTCGCTGATGTGCTTGCGGGACAGACGCCCGGTGTTCGGATCGTCCGGCCTGGCCCACCGTCCCACCTTGGTGCAGATGACGAGGCTGTCGCGGCGCTCGCCCGCGAGTGTGCGGCCAAGGATCTCTTCCGCCCGGCCCCCGGCGTAGGCATCGGCGGTGTCGAAGGTGTTGATGCCGCTGTCCAGCGCGGCCCGTATGCATTCCTGGGCGACCGACTCGTCGACCTGGTCTCCGTGGGTAACGGCGTTTCCGTAGACGATCCGGCTCACCAGGAGGCCACTGTCGCCGACCCGCGAGTACTCCATCACGAGGATCCTTTCGTTTCGTTCATGGGGGTTGTCACTTGCGTCAGCGCCGATCGAGCTCGGCGGTGACGACGTGCACGGGCAGCGGGTCGACACGGCGGATCGAGATCTCTCGGTATCCGCTCGCGGTGAGCATCCGACGTGAGGCGGCACGGGAGTGCGCCTGTCCTGCGGGTGTGGCGACCAGCATGAGCAGAGACAGCACATGTGCCGCGTGCTCCTCCACCGGGTGCTTGTCTTCCACGGTGAAGCCGACGGTCACCAGACGTCCCCCAGGCTTCAGGGCTCCTGCCAGCCGGCGCAGCAGGCGTGTGCCTTGCTCCTCGGAGAACATGGGGAGGACGTTCGCGACCACGATCAGGTCGTACGGTCCGTCCAGGGGGGTGGTGAAGGCGTCGCCGGGGAGGAAGGTGGTACGTGCGGTCAGTCCCATGCGCTCCGCGTGGGCCTTTGCTTGGACGAGCACCTCGGCTCGATCCAGGCCGTGAAGCTCGGCCTGCGGGTGCTGCCGGGTGACTTCGAGACCGAACAGGGCGTGTCCGCAGCCGATGTCGAGCACCCGCAGATCGGGGCGTCCTCCGGCCCATTCGTCGATGTCTTCGAGCAGGGCCGCAGTGGCCGCACGGGTCACGAAGGTGCCTTCTGCCGCGAAATCGGTCCAGTAGGAGAAACCTTCTTCTGTGGCGTCGGGGACGAGTCCGGTGCCGCCCTTGCGGACCACACCGGCCAGATCGCGCATCGCTTCCCACTCCCACTCGCTGGTGTTCACTTTGACGGCGTGTCCGGCGTACTGGGGGCTGCTGCTCACCAGCAGGTCAGCGGCGCCTGGTGGCAGGGAGTACCGGGCGCCGTCGGTATCAAGCAGTCCGATGGCGGTGATGGCACCGAGCAGGATGCGTACCGCCCGGGCATCGCCGTCGATGGCCTCGGCCACTTGGTGGGCGTTCCTCGGTCCGTCGGCGAGGGCGTCGAAGAGGCCCAGTTCGACGGCTGCCTTGAGCAGGCTCGTCCGCTTGAATGCCTGGAGTGTCTCCAGCAGGCTGTTCTTGGTAACGGTGGGTGCGGGATGGGTCATCGCTTGATCCGTTCGTCCAAGTCGTCTCATGAGGGCGTCCCGGGTCAGATGTCGAGGAACCCGTGGGTGTGGTCTGCCGTGGCAGGTCCGGTCACTGGCGCGGGACGGAGGTCTGTTCCTGGTCCGGGACCATGGCTGGTGCTTCGTCGGTGGGCTCCATGCCGAGCCCGCCGAGGGTGTGGAGCAGTCCGTGCCGTCCGCTCAGCGGCCCCTTGCCGGCGAGGTGGCCGTCGGGCCTGATCAGGGCGAAGCCGCCCGCCTCGATGCCCAGTTCTCGACGTAGCGTGCCGTGCGGGTCCGGCAGTTGGTTCGGGCCGCCGCGGTCGTCCACGAGGTCGCGGACGGTACGGACGGAGACGGCGGTGCCGTATCGGCGGTCGACGTGGTCGAGGAGTTCTGTGGTCTGCGCGGGGCAGGGGTCTGCGGCGACGAGGAGGGTCCAGCGGGGATCGCGCAGTTCCTCGTGCAACCCGCGCAGGCCCTCGTCTTCGCTGGCGTCCTTCGAGGGTGCTGCGGCGCTCACCCGCTGCCCCGGCTGCGGTCCCCGCCGTGCGGGTTCCGTGCCGGAGGGGGCTGCGGCTCGAAGGCTCAGGGGGCTGCTGGCGTATTCCACGGTGAGGCCGCAGAAGCTGCGGATCATTTTCCGTTCAATCCGGTGCTTGAGCGGTGCGATGCTGTTGACGAGCCGGAGGGCGACCGGCAGGAGCACGGGCCCCACCGCGTTGCGCAGCGCGACGAGTGCGGTGGCTGTTCTGGTCGAGCGGAGCAGGCGCGCGCCGACGGGCACGCGCTCGGCGCTGTAGCTGTCCAGGAGTGCTTCGGTGGCGTGGCCGCGTACCACGTCGGCGAGTTTCCAGGCCAGGTTGTACGCGTCCTGGATGCCGGTGTTCATGCCCTGTCCCGAGGCGGGACTGTGTATGTGTGCAGCGTCTCCGGCGACAAAGCAGCGGCCTACCCGCATCTTGTCGATCATGCGCTGTTGGACGGTGAAGACCGAGATCCAGGTGGGCGCGGACACTGTGGCGGGGCGGCCGAGGGCTCTGGCGACCTTGGCTTCCAGGCGGGCTCTGACGGCTTCGGGGTCGTCTGCGTCGCCTGTGTCCTGGGTGTCGACCACCCTCCACTTGCCGGACTCGGGAAACGGTACGAGCAGGAGGGTGCCGCTGCCGGTATGGAGGAGGTGGTTGCTGTCACCCGGCAGGTCGATGTCCAGTTCCACGTCGGCGTTCAGCCAGGTCTCGGTCGTGTCCCCGGTCAGGTGCAGACCGAGGTTCTTGCGCACCGTGCTGTGGGCGCCGTCGGCGCCGACCAACCATGGGACCGAGAGGGCAGCGGGGCCGTCTGGGGTGGCGAGGCGGACGTCCACTTGGTTCTCGTGCGGGGTGAAGGAGTCGAGCCGTACGCCCCATTCCACCGTAACGCCGAGGGTGGCCAGCCGATCCCGTAGCACCTTTTCGGTCACTACTTGGTCGACCATGAGGCTGAAGGGGTAGCGGGTGGGCATGTCGGAGTAGTCGGTGTCGAACCTGATGAGGGTGCGCCCGCGTAGGTGCAGGGTGAAGTGCTCGACCTTGCGGCCCTGCGGCAGCAAGAGGTCCAGTACGTTCATCTGGTCGATGATCTCCAGCGTGCGCGCGTGCACGGCGAGCGCGCGGCTGGTGGTGGCGGGGCCCGGGGCGCCGTCGATCACACGGACCGCTACTCCGCGGCGGGCCAGTTCGTGGGCCGTGGTCAGGCCGACCGGCCCGGCGCCCACGACGAGCACCTCGGTGCCCGTCGTCGTCGGCGCGTCGGTCGAATCGTCAGCCATGGTGCTGTTCCGCGAAGGTCTTGGCGAGGGCGAGGGTCGCCGCGCTGTTCCCGCCGACCGCCCTGCGGATGAACTCCTTCGCTTCGTGCACGGTGGCGTCGGCCCCGAGTACGCCAACGATGGCGTCTTCGTTCAGCTGGACCCGGTGCCAGGAGGTCGCCCGCGCACCCTTGTCCGTCGGCACCACCGTCCACTCACCGATGTGGGTGGTCATCAGCGGGGGCGTGACCAGTTGCTTGTAGACGATGCGTCGGGAATCGGGGAAGCAGATGCGGACCGATTCTGTGGTGTGGGCCGAGCCGTCCTTGGTGACGGTGTCCATCACCATCCACTGGATGTTCTCCACGTCCTCGGTCAACCGCATGCGGGAGACGTGCGGCAGCCGGTCCGGCCAGGCTGCGGCCTCGTGCAAGAAGCGGTAGACCGTCTCCGGGTCGGCGTCCGCCACCAGGGTGGAGTCTTCGAAGTCGAAGACGAGTCCGTCGGCGGCGCCGATCCCTTCAGCGAGCGTCTTGATGTTCGCAAGTTCGGTGCCACTGTTGCGGTCGGTGGCCTTGGTGATCCACTCGATTCCGGCCGGATCGTCGTCGACGGCACTGAACTCATGTCGCAGGGTGAGCCGTACGGTGCCCGCAACGTCCCCGGGCGTCACGATCCACTCGCCGCCCATCGAAGAGACCGGGGGCGAGGAGACCTCCTGTTGGAAACGGATTCGGGCGTTGTGCGGGTCGAGCTCCCTCTGCGAAGTCCACGTCTTGACCTCGCCGTTGGCGGTGGCCCAGATACGCAGCCGTTCCCGTGCCTCGTGAGCGGTCTGTCCTGTCTGGGACTCCCCCGCTCCTTCGACGCGTTCAACGTGGAGCGTGGGGGCGAAGCGGACCGGCCAAGCGGGGGCGTCCGCGATGATTGCGTAGACGGTCTCGGCGGGCGCGGCGATGTCGATCGAGTGGGTGGTGCGGTGGGTTCCGGTACGCAGCATTGCTCAGCCTTTCTCGCGCCGGCCTGGGCCGGGGTCTGGGGTCAGAAGATGCCGAGTCCGCCGCAGACGTTGAGTGCCTGCGCGGTGATGGAGGCGGCGGTGTCCGTGACGAGGTAGTCCACGAGGCCGGCCACCTCTTCGGGTGTGGAGTAGCGGCCCAGCGGAATCTTGGCGTGGAATTCGGTGAGGACTTCTTCTGTGGAGATGTCGCGAGTGCGCGCGTAGGACTCCCGGACGCGGACTGCCATCGGTGTCTCCACGTACCCGGGGCAGACCGCGTTGACGGTGATGCCGACGCCGGCCAGCTCTTTGGCGAGAGCCTTGGTGAAGCTGATGACTCCGCCCTTGGCCGCCGAGTAGGGGGCTCCGAAGGGAACTCCCTGCTTGCCGCCGGTGGATGCGATGCTGATGATGCGTCCGTCGCCGCAGTTCTCCAGGCCGCCGTTGGCGAGTACCTCGCGGGTGACGAGGAAGACGCTGTTCAGGTTGGTGTCGATCACGTCGTACCAGAGTTCGTCGCTGATCTGCGAGGTGCGGCCACCGCCGCTGCGGCCCGCGTTGTTCACGAGCACCGTGATGGGCCCGTAGCGTTCGACGGCAGCCCGCACGAGGGACTCGACCGACTCCGCGGACCGTACGTCCGCCGCCTGGCCGTCGACCTCCAGGCCCTGTTCGCGGAGCTCCTTGACGGTGGCCGAGACGTTCTCGGCGCTGCGTGCGCACAGGAACACCCGGACTCCGCTGCGGGCCAGGCTGGTCACCACCGCGAGGCCGATTCCGCTGGTCCCCCCGGTCACGAGGGCGACCTTCGTGGACCGGGCCCGCTCCGCTGGGTCGGAAAATCCTGCACCTGTCATCTCGTCCTCCTCCGTGGAATGGCTGGAGCTTCCTGGAGCGGGTTCGAGATCGGGCCGAGGATGGTTCGAGGCTTCTGGGCGGTGTGGACGGGTCAGTGAAGAGGTCTCCAACGGTTCTCGAAGCCCTGGTGTCAGCCTCTGCGGAACACCACGTCACCGTGACCGGAGGGAAACCGTCATGCAGTTGTCGGAACCGCTCGTGGACAGCGCTCAAGGGAGTGTGCTGTACCAGGAAGTCCTGCACTTCTACGCCCGACAGATGCGCCACCTCGATGAGGGGAGGGTCACCGAGTGGGCTGAAACCTTCACCGAGAACGGCGTGTTCGCCGCCAACGCCCACCCGCTCCCGCAGACGGGCCGTGCGGCCATCGAGCAGGGGGCGGCGGAGGCCGTCCAGCGGCTGGCGGAGCAGGGAGTCCAGCGCCGGCACTGGCTCGGCATGCTGCAGGTGACGCCGAACGTCGACGGATCGGTCACGGCACTCTCCTACGCCCAGGTGCTCGCCACCGCGCAAGGTGGCCGGACCGCGCTGGAACTCAGCTGTTCCTGCGAAGACCTGCTGGTGCGTGAAGGTGACCGGCTGCTGGTGCGTAGGCGCCAGGTGTATCGCGACGACCTTCCCCGACCGTGACCGCGCCTTCCACGTCCGCGACGGCACAGCCTTCGCCGAGGTTCACAGGCGGACCTGGCTTCGAGAAAGGCCCCAGGCCATGACACCCTCCCCGTCGGATTCCGTGTCGGACGGCATCGCGACCGGTGCTTCGCTGGACACCCTGGCGGAGCTACTCGGCCCGGTGCAGGTCGGTGACCTGCTGCGGCGCGCCGCGCGCTCCGCCCCCGACCGCACCGCCGTACGCGTCCCCGAAGGGGACATCAGCTACGCAGAGCTGGCAGGTCTCGCCGTCAGCTATGCCGCCGCCCTGCGCGTGCTCCTGGACGGCCCGGGGGCGGTGGTGGCGCTGACCACAGCGCTCGACCGGCACTTCCCGCCGGTCTTCTTCGGCATCTCTCTGTCCGGGAACACCCCCGCTCTGGTCAACCCGCTGCTCAAGCAGGATGGGCTGGCGCATGTCCTTCGCATCAGCGGGGCGAAGTGCGCGGTGATTCCGCCCGCGCTGTACGAGCGGCTCAGTGCTGTTCGCGACCAACTGCCCGCGCTGGAGCACATCGTCCTGACCCACCGCGCCCCCGACTCTCCCGCCGACGTGCCGACCCTCGACGACCTGGCCGAGCGGCTGGGCACACGGCCCGGGCTCCCGGAATGGGACGCGACCTCGCAGCCGGGCACGGGCCCCGAGGAGGTGGCATGCATCCAGTTCACCAGTGGAACCACGGGGGCGCCCAAAGCGGTGCTGCTCAGCCATCGCAATCTCGTGGTCAACGCCGCGCAGTCCGCACAGGTGCACAGGGTGAGCGAGTCGTCGGTGGTCTTCGACTATTTGCCGACGTTCCACCTGATGCACCTGACCATTACGGTCGTGGTGGCGGGCACCCTCGTCCTGTGCGAGGAGCCCGACCCGGCTGAGGCAATGGACGTGGCTGAACGCTACCGGGCCACGCACTTTTACAGCTTGCCGGTGCGGCTGGCTCGGCTGGCCGTGCACCCCCGGTTGAAGGAGCTGAAGGGGTCCGCCCTGCGGGCCGTGCTCTCCGGCGGCTCGACGCTGCCGCCCGCAGCGGCCGCCGCGCTCAGCGCGCACTTCGGCGTCCCGGTGGTCCAGGGGTACGGGCTGCAAGAGACCTCGCCCTCCACTCACTTCAACAGCCTGGACGCCCCGCGGCCCCGTTCGTCAGGCCAGCCGGTGGCCGGTACCCAGTGCCGGATCGTGGAGGTCGGTTCTCGCACCGTGTGCCCGGTCGGCGAGAAGGGTGAGATTCAGGTCCGCGGACCCCAGTTGATGATGGGGTACCTGGGACGGAGCCTTTCAGAGGACACCGATGCCGAGGGGTGGTTCTCCACGGGCGACATCGGGCTGATGGACAACGACGGTTACCTCTACGTCGTCGACCGGATCAAGGACGTCTTCAAGCGCGACAACTGGCTGGTGTCACCGACGGAGATCGAGCGGGTCCTGTTGCGGCACCCCGCGGTCGCCGACTGCGCCGTTGTCGACCGTCCCCACGAGTTCAGCGGCGCCGTGGCGTACGGATTCGTGGTGCGGGATTTCGGCGCCGCTCTCGTCGATGCGGCCGACGTGGCAGCCGACGTGGCGGCCGACGTGGCGGCCGAAGTCAATGCCCAACTCCCCTATTACGAGCACGTCGAGCACATCGAGTTCGTCGACCGCATTCCCCGCTCGCCCACCGGCAAGGTGCTGCGCCAGGAACTCCGCGCCCGACTCGCGGGCGCCTCAGCCCCCCATGAACCGTCCCAACCCAAGGAGCAGGTCCCCATGCATCACTTCGTCAACCGCTTCACCGTCACCGGCGACACGGAGGAGTTCGAGCGTCTGCTCGACAAAATCACCGACTACATGGCCGAGCAGCCCGGGTTCCGCTCGTACCGCCTCTACCGGTCTGTCGGGGCCCCCAACATCTATGTGGAGACCGCCGAGTGGGCGGATGCCGCCGCGCACAGGGCTGCGGTCGGCGGAGAGGGCTTTCGCGGCCCGGTTGCGGAGATCAAGAAGCTGGCGCAAGCCGAGCCGGGCCCGTACGCCCTCGTCACCGAGCGGAAGACGGACGCGGCCGCGTAGCCGCCTCGGCAGCACCGCAGTCGCCAGCCCCGTTCCCGATGTCGGTGCGACGTTCCGTGCCGGCATCGGGAACTCCCCAGGAGGATCTCGTGTCATCAGCCGGTACGTCCGCGCGTTCCACCGCCCCCTCGGCAGCAGTGGCCCCGCCTCGGCCCGTCGCGCTGCTGCTGCCCGGCCAGGGCTCCCAGCACCCCAGCATGGCGCGGGGGTTGTACGGACACGAGCCGGTGTTCACGGCCGTCATGGACGAGTTCTTCATGTTGATGGAGCATGAGGGCAAGGAGCTGCGCGAGGACTGGCTGAGCGAGGAGCCGCGAGTTGCGTTGGACGACGCCTCGCGCGCCCAGCCGCTTGTGTTCGCCATCGGGTACGCCGTGGGCCGCACTCTGCTGGACCGGGGCATCGTGCCCTGCGCCGTGCTCGGGCACAGCGTCGGAGAGCTCGCGGCGGCGGCGCTGGCCGGTGTGTTCGGCCTCGCCGACGCCGCGAGGATCATGTCGGCGAGGTCGTCCGCGATGGCCACCACCGCGCCCGGCGGCATGCTGGCGGTGGCGGCAGGGCCGGAGGAGCTGGCCCCTCTGCTGCCTGCCGGGCCGGACGGGCGCCCGGGTGCGGTGGCCGTCGGGGCGGTCAACGCACCGGCACAGACCGTGCTGAGTGGTCTGGAGGCCGATCTGTCGGCAGTCGAACAGGTGTTGAGGGAAGCCGGGGTCATGTGGCGCAGAGTGCCCGCCCTGCAAGCCTTCCATTGCCCGGCGGTCGCGGGGGCCGCCGATGCCTTCGAGGTGGCACTGCGCGAGACGCCGCTGCAGCGCCCCTCGATCCGGCTGTGGTCGACGAGGACGGGCCTGCCGGTGCGGGGCCCCGAGGCTACCGATCCCGCTTTCTGGGCGCAGCAGCTGGCCGCGCCGGTGCTGTTCTGGCCTGCGCTGGACCACCTTCTGCGGCACGGGGACTTCACGCTCGTGGAGACTGGGCCTAGCCAGGGGCTGTCGATGCTGGCACGTCGGCATCCGCAGGTGCGGGCGCGACGCAGTGACGTCGTTCCCCTGCTGCCGCCCCGTGCCGGCGCAGAGCTGGAGTTCTTCGGCGCCGCAGTGTCCCGTCTGGGCGCCTGACCAGGGGTTCGGCCCCGTCAGGATCTGGTCGCCGACAAGTGCAACCGGCTGTACTTATTGACTGCGTCGATCCGGGAGACCGCACCCAGCTTGCCGAAAATGCTGTGTACGTGCCGTTTCACGGTCCCTTCAGAAATGGATAGACGACTGGCTATCTGACTGTTGGTGAGACCGTCCGAGATGCGCTTGATGACATCCTCCTCGCGTTCAGAAAGCTCGCCGCCACCTTCGGTCCGACCGAGTCGGGTAATGCTGGAACGGGCTACGGAAAGAACCACGCAGCCATCACGCGCAATGACGGCTCGAATAGCAGAGACAAGCTCAAGAACGGTAACCGCCTTTGCTAGAAAGCCGCTTATGCCGCACTGTAGTAATTCTTGGAGAAGCGCCGGGTGGTCCTGCGAGCTGAGCACCAGGAAGCGAGAATCGCTGGAGGCGTCCCGGAGTAGCGCAAATGCTTCCATCACTTCTTCTGGACGGTCCGCGTCCAGGATTATTACGTGTGGCTCCACGCTCTCCGCGATGCTCACGGCCTCGGCACCGAAACCGACGCAGCCGACGACCTGCATATCAAATTCACCGTTCAACGTCACGCCGAGTGACTCGCGAAACAATGCTTGATGATCGACGAGTAAGACTTTGATGTCCCGCGCGGTCATCCCTACGCCCCCCGTTGGCATATGAAGTACGTGCATCAGTCAATCAGACGGATCGCGCCCATCCTAAGCAGGCAGGGTTCAGATCAAGCAAGTCCAAGACAATGGGTTTGTAAACCTTTCGCAAAATACCTCATCCACCTAACGGTAGGTGCACAGAAAGATGGTTGGACACCACGCAGCGCACTCTCTCTAAATATCGAGATAGTGCTGTTGGACTTCGAGAGCTGGGCTACCTGAATATACGTGTGCGGGCAGCCGGTGCGCGGTCGCGCTCTCGGATGACATGTGAATGGCTCAAATGAGTGGTCGTCAATTCATCGTCTCCGGTTTAATGCCTGCGGGTGCGGTAGAGGCGTACGGCGAGCGGAGCGAAGACGGCGAGCATCGCCAGCGAACAGATCATGGTTGCGGCCTCGGGGTGTTGCATGGGCCATGCCGGGGCCGCGTCGGCCGGGTGAGGGGCGCCGAGCTGATTGCGGACCGCCACGGTCAGTACGTTGAGGGGATTCCAGTGCGCCACCGTCTTCAATGCGGACGGCATGTTGGCAGTGGGGACGAACGCGCTGGACAGGAGGGTCGATCCGAACGTCAGGAGGAGTCCGAACTGCTGCAGCCCCTCGGCGCTGCGGAACAGCATGCCGAGACAGGACATCCCCCAGTTGAGCGCGTACGCGAACAGTAGGATCAGGCCGAATGCGGCCGCGACGTGAGGGGCACCGGCGTGGACGCGCCATCCGATGGCCGTTCCGGTGACTGCCAGCAGAGCGGCGGCGACCGCTGTGGTGAGCAGGGCGGCCAGGCTCTGCCCGACAAGCACACCGGCCCCCGACATGGGTAGTGACCGGAAGCGGTCGATGATGCCGTTGGTCATGTCGCTGTTGACGGCAACCGCTGTGCCCGTGGCCGCCGAGGCCACGGTCATGGCGAACATGCCGGGCACCAGGTAGTCGTGATAGTCGATGCCCCCTGGCAGGCTGACCGTGTCGCCCAGGACAGCCGCGAACAGCAGGGTGAGGGCGACCGGGGTGAGGGCGATGCCGATGAGCGTCTGCGGCCGACTGAGCGTACGGGCCAGGAACCGGCGCGCGAGGACGAGAGCGTTGCTGATCATTTGACGTACCTGGCCCGCCGGAGGGCGGGGGTCCGGGTCAAGTCCGGTGCCGGATGGGGCGAGAGCAGACATCTGTGCGGCAACTCCCTTGGCGTGACGAGGTCAGTGGATGACAGCCGCGGCACCGTCGCGCGCCGTCGGATTCCTGTGCTCAGCGGTGAGGGCGAGGAAGGCCTCGTCGAGGGAGGGTCGGCGTAGCGCACAGTCGTCCAGGCTGATACCGGCTGCCTGCATCGACAGCACGACGTCCGTGGCCAGTTGGGGCCGTTCGTCCACGTGGACGAGAATGCGGCGGGTCACCGAGTCGATGGTGGCCGGCCCGGTGGTGAAGTCACCGAGCACGAACGCCGCGGTGGGCAGGTCGCCACCCGACGAGACGCACACCTCCAGTCGGCCGGGGCCGGCCGCGGCCTTCAGGCGGGCCGGAGTGCCGTCAGCGACGACGCGGCCCCGGTCGAGGATCACAAGGCGGTCGGCGAGTCGGTCGGCCTCTTCCAGGTGTTGCGTAGCCAGAACGAGGGTCGTGCCCTCGGCCACCAGTTCCTTCACTGCGTCCCACATGGCGTGCTGGCTGCGGGGGTCGAAACCAGCGGTCGGCTCGTCGAGAAGCAGGATCCGGGGGCGGGCGACCAGGCAGGCGGCCAGGTCCAGCCGACGCCGTGCAGCACTCGAGTACGACTTCACCGGCCGTTCGGCCTCGGCCGTCAGGCCGAATTCCCCGAGGAGCTCATCGGCCCGGTTCCTCGCCGCCGTACGCCCCATCCCGGAAAGCCTGCCGATCATGGTCAGGTTCTCCCGGCCGCCCAGAAACTCATCCAGGGCCTCCCGCTGCCCGGCGAACCCGATGGCCCTGCGCACCGCCGGTGCAGCACGGCACACGTCGTAGCCGCCGACGGCGACCCGGCCGCTGTCCGGCTTCAGGAGGGTGGCCAGAACTCGCAGCGTGGTCGTCTTTCCAGCTCCACCGGGGCCGAGTACCCCCACCACGCTGCCGGTATCCGCTGTGAAGCTCACGCCTCGCAGCGCCTGCGTTCTACCGAAGCGCTTGGTCAGTCCTTCGACACTGATGGCAATGTCCTGCCGGGTTGCATCAGACATAGCGGTTCCTTTCCATGCACGCCGTGTGCGGCACCGGGGACCTCGTAGGCCTGCGATGCGACCCGCTGACAACGGTGTGCTTCGCGATGCTGCGGCCCGCCCTGGATTCACGCGATGCGATCGTTGCGACCGGCCATCAGGTAGCAGGCTGGGGCTTGCCTTTCGGCAGCAGGAGAGCCGGGACGACAGCGAGCGAGGTCAGTGCCAGGGCCCACGTGAAGGTGTGAGCGAAGGCGGAGTCGGGGGTCGCAGCCGTGCCGACGGCCTGCTGGAGGAGAACGGCGAGGAAGACGGTTCCGAGAGTGCCGCCGACTTGCTGGAGGATCCGGCTGGCGCTGGTGGCGGGGGCGATCTGCGCCGGGGAGAGTCCGCGGTAGGTGCTGGTGAAGGCGGACAGGGTGACCGTGCCGAGCCCCAGGCCGGTGACGAACGTCGCCGCGCCGAGCAGAAGGGCGCTGGTGTGCGGTCCCACCAGAGCGAAGGGCACAATCCCGCCGGCAGCCAGCACCATGCCGGTGAGGGTGATGGTGCGTTCGGCTCCGGTCCTGTCGATGAGCTTGCCCACCTTTGACATGGCCAAGGCCATGCCACATCCGAGCGGCGCCAGCAGCAGGCCCGCGTGCAGGACGGAGGCGCCTCGGGCCTGCTGGTAGTAGAGCGGGAGCAGGAACAGTGCGCCGTAGAACGATCCGCCGAAGAGGAACAACATCATCGAGGAAGCGGTGAAGGAACGTACCTTGAACAGCCTCAGGTCGAGGATCGGGGTGATCTTCGTCTGGAGGGCGTGGAAGGTGTAGCAGACCAGCAGGACCGCGGCGGCGGCCAGGCCGATCAGCGCGGTTCCCGAGAGATCACCGCCGTTGTTGCCGATCTCGGAGATGCCGAACACCAGGCTGCCCAGCCCGAGCGGCAGCAGGATCAGACCCAGCCCGTCCAGACGGACGGTGGCGGTGTGCTCGTGGTCCCGGGGCAGCATGCGCCAGGACAGGGCCAGCGCGAGGAGGCACAGGGGGGCGTTGATGTAGAAGGCCCAGCGCCAGTCGAGCGAGTTGATGACCAGGCCGCCGAGCACGGGACCCAGAACGGGGGTGAGGCTGCCGGGGACCGCTACGAAGACCATCGCCCGGCCCATGCGTTCCTTGCCGGCGGCGCGGGCGAGGATCGTGCGGACCAGCGGCAGGAGCATGCCACCGCCCAAGCCCTGCAGGACCCGGAAACCGATCAGGCTGCCGGTCGACCAGGCCATCCCGCACAGCATCGAGCCAGCAAGGAAGACCGTCAGCGAGGTCAGCCACATCCTGCGGGCACCGAAACGGTCCACCGCCCAGGCGGTGAGCGGCACGATCATGGTCAGTGCCAGGAGGTACGCCGTACTGACCCACTGAATGGTGCCGACTGCGGCGTGGAAGTCGGAGCGCAGTGAGTCGATCGCGACGTTCACGATCGTGGTGTCCAGGCCAGCGGCGAAGCTGCCCAGCATCAGGACCAGCGCGAGGCGGACCAGGGCCGGGTCCAGGGGGTCCTGGTCGGGCTGTCGGCCAGCGGTTTTCCTGCGAGGGAGGAGTCCGGCACGGTTCATTGCGTCTCCAGGTTTTCAACTAGACCGTCTAGTCTTCTCACAAAGTAGACTGGACCGTCTGGTCTAGGCAAGTGGTACGATCAGGCCATGTCAGAGACGAGCGCCACCACCGACACGGGCCGCTCGCCGGCCAAGCGCCGAGCAATCCTCCAAGCGGCGAGCAAAGTGTTCGTGCGCGAGGGCTACAAGGGTGCGAGCGTGGATTCGATCGCCGCTGCGGCCGGGGTGGCCAAGCAGACGGTCTACGGCCACTTCGGCAACAAGGAACAGCTCTTCCTCGCCGTGGTCGAACAGGCCCGCAACTCCGGCGGTATCGGTCCGGAACGCCTGGCCACGCTCATCGCGGACACCGGTGACGCGCGCACGGACCTGGAGGCCGCGGGTGAACGCCTACTGCGGGCCATCACCTCGCCCGAGCAGGCCGCCCTGCACCGCCTGACGATTGCGGAGGCCCCGCTCCACCCCGAGCTGCAACGGTCCTGGCGGGACGACGGGGCCACCCAGGCGATCGCGGTGGTCGCCGCGTACCTGACTGCCTGCGCGGCACGGGGGGAGCTCAGCATGCCCGACCCGGCCCGCGCGGCACGCCAGTTCACGATCTTGCTCAGCGCGGAAGGGCAGGTGCGCTCACTGCGCGGCCTGCACCAGCTGACCGATTCCGAGCTCCGTGACATCGCCCGGGACACGACGGATCTCATCATCCGCGCCTACCGCCCGTAGGCACGGAGAGCAGAAGAGCACAGAAGACGGCCGGGGGCGTCTTCTGTGCGAGCCGACCGCGATGCGGGGCCGGAATGCGCGTCCACCGCGGAGCGGATCATTCCAAATGCTTGGCCGAAAGCGGACCATAACGGTCAATCGGCCTTATTCCACAGGGCCCCGTTACATCGAAAGGTACACAGGGGGGTACACCGTGCGATCGCCCACCGCACAACCTTCAGGACCTCCCATTGCTGGTGATCCTTGAAGAAGGTTAGCGTTCCGGGCACACCCCCCAGCAGAAGGACACCCGGAATGGAATTCAAAATTCTTGGCCCTCTCGAGGTCTCGCACAACGGGCATCTATGCACGCCACGCGCCCCCAAGGTCAAGCAGGTCCTCGCTCTTCTGCTGTTACGGGCGAACCAGGTGGTGAGTCTGGATTCGTTCATCGAGGAACTCTGGGGAGAAAAGTCTCCCCAGACCGCTGTCACCACCACCCAAACCTACATCTACCATCTGCGCAAGGCCCTGATCCGTGCGAACGACAAGAATCAGACGGAGGAGAAAATCCGGACTGCCGCACCCGGCTATATCCTGCGGGCGGAAGAGGAGAATCTCGACATCAAAAGATTCGATTCCTTCATCGCTCGTGCTCAGTCGTCCATGGCGGTCGGAGAGTTCGGACGCGCTTCCCAATACGCCAGCCAGGCACTCGCCCTGTGGCGCGGGGCCCCCCTCGCCGGAGTGGATTGCGGAAACATACTGCGCGGCTACACGGTCAACCTTGAGGAGCGGCACATCGCCGCGCTGGAACTCCGGGTACGGGCCGAGATGGAGCTCGGCAACTACCGCGAGATGATCGCCGATCTCCGCTCCCTGGTGACCGTCCACCCGCTCAACGAGTGGTTGCACGCCCAGCTGATCATCGCGCTGAACAAGTCGGGACGGCGCAGCGAGGCCCTGCACGCCTATCAGACGGTGCGGGACCTGTTGCGTCGCGAACTCGGGCTGGAGCCTTCGCTCGAGCTGTGGCGGCTTCACCAGGAGATCCTCGCAGCAAGCTCACGGTCCCACCCTGCGCACGGTCCGGTCCCCTCTTCGCACGGTCTGGTCCCCTCAGCGCCCCGGCGCAGCCCGGCGCATCGAGCGTCCGTACCCGCCCTCTGAGCGAGGGAGAACCGGCGGGCAGCAGGAAGCAGCGCAACGCCGCGAGGGGAAGGCGGCTGCAGCATGCGACCCCCGAGATGAGCGTGTGGATCGGTCTTCGAGTCAGCCTCGATCCCGCCATCGCATTCTCTGATCCAGCCCGTCAATTTGACCGCTGGAAGGCGTGGCCTGGGAATAGTCAGCGGAGGGAGTTATGGTGACTGGAATACCCGAGGGGCGCCGCGTCGTCATCACGGGAATCGGCGTGGTGGCCCCTGGTGGAATCGGCAGGAAGCAGTACTGGGAACTGCTCACGTCAGGACGTACGGCGACCCGCACCATCTCGTTGTTTGACGCGTCGCCCTTCCGTTCCCGGGTGGCGGCAGAGTGTGATTTCGACCCGCTCAGTGCAGGCCTCAGCCGTCGGCAGATCCGACAGTGGGACCGCACCACGCAATTCGCGGTCGTGGCCGGCAAAGAGGCGTTGGAGGACAGCGGAATCCTGGGCCAGTCAAATCCGCACCGGACCGGCGTGATGATGGGGACGGCTTGTGGCAGCACCATGAGCCTCGACAGCGAGTACGCCCTCGTCAGCGATGAGGGCAAGTCGTGGCTGGTGGACGAGTTCCACGGCTCGCCCTATCTGTACGACTACTTCGTGCCGTCCTCCATGGCCGCGGAGCTCGCCTGGATCACTGATGCGCAGGGCCCGGTGGGCGTGGTGTCCACCGGTTGCACCTCCGGCATCGACGTTCTGGGGCACGCGGCGGACCTGATCCGCGAAGGCCACGCCGACGTGATCACTGCGGGCGCGTCCGATGCGGCGATCTCGCCCATCACCGTGGCCTGTTTCGACGCCATCAAGGCGACCTCCGCGCGCAACGACAGCCCGGAGACCGCTTCCCGGCCGTTCGACCGCACGCGTAACGGCTTCGTGCTCGGTGAGGGCTGCGCGGTGTTCGTCCTGGAGGAGCTGGAGCACGCGCGGCGACGTGACGCCCATGTGTACGCCGAGCTCTCCGGCCATGCCTCCCGGTGCAACGCGTACTCCATGACCGGGCTGAGCGACGAGGGTCTGGAGATGTCGGACGCCATCACCGCCGCCATGGACATGTCCCGCTTCAACCCCGGCGACATCGACTACGTGAACGCCCACGGGTCGTCCACCAAGCAGAACGACCGGCACGAGACCAGCGCGCTCAAGCGCAGTCTGGGACATCACGCCTACCGCACGCCGGTCAGCTCCATCAAGTCGATGATCGGGCACTCCCTGGGCGCGATCGGCGCCCTGGAGACGGCGGCCTGTGCGCTGGCCGTCGAGCACTCGGTGATCCCGCCGACGGCCAACCTGCACGAGCCGGACCCGGAATGCGACCTCGACTACGTGCCGCTGGTGGCCCGTGAGCGCACAGTCGACACGGTGCTCAGCGTGGCCAGCGGCTTCGGCGGCTTCCAGAGCGCGCTGGTGTTGAACAAGCCGGAGCGGAGGATGGCGTGAGCAGCGCCACCGGCACGACGGTACGGTCCGTGATCACCGGGATCGGCGTCGTCGCCCCTACGGGGCTCAACACCTGCGACTACTGGTCGGCCGTGCTGCGCGGTGAGAGCGGCATCCGCCGGATCACCCGCTTCGACCCGTCCGGCTACTCAGCTGAACTCGCCGGTGAGATACCGCAGTACGAGCCCTCCGCGCACCTGCCCAGTCGGCTGCTGCCGCAGACCGACCGGATGACGCGACTCGCGCTCATCGCGGCGGAGGAAGCCCTCACGGATGCGGACGCAGCGCCCAGGGACATGCCCCCCTTCGCGTGCGGGGTGGTCACCGCGGCCTCGGCGGGGGGCTTCGAGTTCGGGCAGACGGAACTCCAGGCGCTGTGGGGCAAGGGCGGCAAGTACGTGAGCGCCTATCAGTCGTTCGCCTGGTTCTACCCGGTCAACAGCGGCCAGATCTCCATCCGGCACGGGCTGCGCGGCCCCGGCAGCGCCATCGTGTCCGAGCAGGCCGGCGGTCTTGACGCCATCGCCAAGGCCCGGCGCCATGTCCGCTCCGGCACCCCGCTCATGGTCACCGGCGGGGTCGACGGCTCGCTGTCGCCCTGGAGTTGGCTGTGCATCATCCGCTCCGGGCGCCTGAGCCTCTCCCGCGACCCGCGCAGCGCCTACGTCCCCTTCGACCGGCGGGCGCAGGGTTCGGTCGTCGGCGAGGGCGGTGCCCTGCTGATCCTGGAGGACGCCGCACAGGCAAGGGAGCGCGGCGCGGCGCACCGCTACGGCGAGGTGGCGGGCTACGCCTCGACCTTCGACCCGCGCCCCGGGTCCGGCCGTGAACCGGGTCTGCGTCGGGCGATCGAACTGGCCCTGTCGGATGCGTCGATGGCGCCCGACGACATCGACGTGGTGTTCGCCGACGCGTGCGGCGTCCCCGAGCTCGACCGGATCGAGGCCGAGGCCCTGGCCGCGGTCTTCGGCCCGCGCGGGGTGGCGGTTACCGCTCCCAAGACCATGACGGGCCGGCTGCTTGCGGGCGGTGGGTCCCTCGACGTCGCCACTGCCCTGCTCGCCATCCGCGACAAGGTCATCCCCCCCACCGTCCACGTCGATGCCCCCGCTCATGGGGAGCTGCTCGACCTGGTCCGTGACGTCCCGCGCGAGGGAAAGCTCTCCAACGCGCTGGTTGTCGCCCGCGGCCTGGGCGGTTTCAACTCCGCCCTGGTCGTACGCCGGGCCACCTGAGACCGGCTCCGCCTGGCCTCGGGACTACTCGAGGGCCACCTGCCACGGGCTCCCTGACAAGAGCCGCTTTCCTACCCCCCTTGAAAGGAACTGATTGACATGGCCGCGTTCGAAATCCAGGAACTGGTGCGGTTGCTGAGGGAGTGCGCCGGTGAGGAGGAGTCCGTCGATCTGGAGGGCGACATCCTCGACACCACCTTCGAGGACCTCGGCTACGACTCGCTCGCGCTCTTCAACACGGTGAGCCGGATCGAGCGGGACCACTGCGTCGAGCTGCCCGACGAGGTCGTCACAGAGGCCAGGACGCCGGGCGAGCTCCTCGGTCTGATCAACGCCCAACTCGCCCAGCGGGTGTAGGCGTCCACCTCAGTCGAATCGCTGTCGCAGGCACCGGCACCAGCACCGGCACCAGCACCAGCACCAGCACCAGCACCGAGCAGGCGCCGGTGCCTGCGGCCGGCACTTCACCCGAAGGAGAGATATCGCGATGTGTGGCATTGCAGGATGGGTCGACTTCGAGCGGGACCTCTCCCGGGAAGAGGCCACCGCGACGGCGATGACACGGACCATGTCGTGCCGGGGCCCGGACGCGGAAGGGCTGTGGATCCGAGAGCACGTGGCGCTGGGCCACCGCCGGCTGGCCGTGATCGACCTCGAAGGCGGCGTACAGCCCATGACTGCCGAGGACGGCGACAACCACACACTCGCATCGCTCACCTTCTGCGGTGAAATCTACAACTACCGTGAACTGCGCGCTGAGTTGACGGCCCTGGGGCATACCTTCCGCACTTCCAGCGACACCGAAGTGGTGCTGCGCGGCTACCTCCAATGGGGCGCGGACCTCGCCGTACACCTCAACGGCATGTTCGCCCTCGCCGTCTGGGACCCCCGCACCGAGGAACTGCTGCTGCTGCGCGACCGCATGGGCGTCAAACCGCTCTTCTACCTGCCCACTGAACACGGTGTGCTCTTCGGCTCGGAACCCAAGGCCATCCTGGCTCATCCGCTCGCGCCGCGCCGCGTCGGCGCCGAGGGCCTGTGCGAGCTCCTCGACATGGTCAAGACCCCCGGCGTCGGCGTGTTCAGCGCGATGCACGAGGTCCGCCCGGGGCACCTGGTCCGCATCAACCGGCAGGGGCTTGCCACCCGCGCCTACTGGAAGTTGGAAGCCCAGGAGCACACCGACGACCTGGACACCACGATCGGCACGGTCCGCGGCCTGCTCGAGGACATCGTCGCCCGGCAGATGGTCTCCGACGTCCCGCTGTGCCTGCTGCTCTCCGGCGGCCTCGACTCCTCGACGGTCACCGCGCTCGCCGCCCGCTTCTCGGCGGCGCAGGGCCTCGATACCGTGCGCTCGTTCTCCGTCGACTTCGCGCAGGCCGCCGACCGTTTCCTGCCGGACGCCGTACGCGGCATGCGCGACGCACCGTTCGTCCAGGACGTGGTACGCCACGTCGGCTCAAACCACACCGAAGTGGTCCTCAACAGCGGCGACCTCACTGATCCCGTGCTGCGCGGCGCCGTGCTGCGCGCCGTCGATGCTCCCCCGGCGTTCTGGGGCGACATGTGGCCCTCCCTCTATCTCCTGTTCCGGGCCGTCAAAGAGCACTCCACCGTCGCGCTCTCCGGGGAGGCCGCCGACGAACTCTTCGGCGGCTACCGCTGGTTCCGCAACCCCCACGCGGTACGCGCCGACACCTTCCCCTGGCTGACCTCGGGCTCGACCCGCTACTTCGGCGGACTCGGCCTTCTGGACAAGGGATTCCTCGACAAGCTCGACCTTCCCGGCTACCGCCAAGACCGCTACCACGAGGCCCTCGCCGAGGTGCCGGTACTACCCGGCGAAAGCGCCGACGAGCGTGTGATGCGCAAGGTCAGCTATCTCAACCTGACCCGGTTCGTCCAGACGCTGCTGGACCGCAAGGACCGGATGAGCATGGCCGTCGGCCTCGAGGTTCGAGTGCCGTTCTGCGACCACCGCCTGGTCGAGTACGTCTTCAACACCCCCTGGGCCATGAAGTCGTTCGACGGCCGCGAGAAAAGCCTGCTACGGGCCGCCGCGTCCGACCTGCTGCCCGCCTCCGTCACCGAGCGGATCAAAAGCCCCTACCCCGCAACCCAGGACCCCCTCTACGAGCAGGCACTGCGCGCAGAGCTCGCCGACATCGCCGCCGACGCCAACTCCCCCGTCCTGCCACTGCTCGACCGGGCCCAGGTACGCAAGATCGTGGACCGTCCGCTGGGCGACGTCAGCCAGCCCTACGACCGGGGCGGCCTGGAGATGGCCCTGTGGCTCAACGCCTGGCTGACCGAGTACGACGTCAGCCTCGATGTGTGAGGTGCGGCAATGAGCGAAATACCCACCGACTTCTGCATCGTCGGCGCCGGCCCCGCCGGCCTGACGCTCGCCCTGCTCCTCCTCCGCTCCGGAGCCCGGGTCACCGTCCTGGAACGCTCCCGATCCCTGGAACGCGAGTACCGCGGCGAAATCCTCCAGCCCGGCGGCCAGTCACTCCTACACGACCTAGGAGTCCTAGACGGCGCCCGGGCCCGGGGCTGCTACGAGCACGACCGGTTCCTACTGGAGGAAAACGACCGGATCCTGATCAACGGCGACTACCGCAAACTACCCGGCCCCTTCAACTGCCTCCTCAGCATCCCCCAGCAGCACATCCTCCAGGAACTACTCGAACAGTGCCGCACCCACACGAAGTTCAAGTACCTCGAAGCAACCAAATGCTCCACCCTGATCACGGACAGCGCAGGGCAGGTACGCGGTGCGATAGGCCGCGGCCCCGCCGGAGACCAGGTGGTGCACGCACACTGCGTCATCGGGGCGGACGGCCGCTACTCCAAGGTGCGACGGCTGGCTGGCGTGGAATACGACCGGATGGAAGCCTTCGACCAAGACGTGCTCTGGTTCAAGCTCCCCACCGACAGCAACCTGCCCCACGACGTACGCATCTTCCGGGCGGGCGGCAACCCCGCCCTGGCCTACGCCTCCTACCCCGGGAACATCCAAATCGGCTGGACACTCCCCCACAAGAGCTACCAACAACAAGCAGCTCTAGGACTCGACCACATCAAGGCCCAACTGTGCAATGCCCTACCCGAACAAGCGGACCGCATCCAGGCCGAGATCACCAGTTTCAAAGACCTCTCACTGCTCGACGTGTTCTCCGGCACGGCCCGCGAATGGGCCAAGCCCGGTCTACTACTGATCGGGGACAGCGCACACACACACGGGCCGATCGGCGCCCAAGGCATCAACGTAGCCATTCAGGACGCCGTCGCCGCCCACCCCGTACTACTGGCCTCACTACGGGCCGGCAACGCCAGCACCGACTTCCTGAACCGGTTCGCCACCCCCCGCCGACACGACATACACCGCATGATGAAAATCCAGGCAATGCAGGGCAAGACGATGCTGTCCACCGGCACGATCTCCTCGATGATCCGCCCCCGAATGGCCAAGCTGGTCTCCCACACACGCCTCTACCACACCGTGCTAAACCAACTCGCCTTCGGCAACCAAACAATCCGCATCCGCCACGAACTATTTGAGCCCGGCCAACAAACACCCCAGTAACAACACCTGGACGACACACCACCAGGCCCCAGCCGCCGTCGGGGCGGCCCGGACCCGACGCAAACACCACTACGCAGTACAGCCGAACAGGTACCGACCCGTTCACTAGGCGCTACTCCGGACGCGAAAAGAGCAGTGCGCGGGCCAGTTCACGCTCCACCGCACTGAACGGCACATCAGGGCACAACCACTCCGGATGCCCGCCGGACGGCCCACACGGCATGCTCCGCAACACCTTGACCTTCCCCCGCCAGCGAGGACTCACCGAGCAAGCGGCCACTTCCGCGGTCGACCAGGCATGCAGGATGCTCCGGTTGCCCACCATCCGGTCCCAGTTCCCCGAGCTCGCCGCGACAGCCGAACGCGAGCAGATGTCCTACCTCGGCTTCCTCGCCGAACTCCTCCTCGCCGAGTGCGACGACCGGGCCCGTCGACG
The DNA here is from genome assembly GCF_036178145.1 of Streptomyces sp. NBC_00273. Lineage (NCBI taxonomy): Bacteria > Bacillati > Actinomycetota > Actinomycetes > Kitasatosporales > Streptomycetaceae > Streptomyces > Streptomyces sp. NBC_00273. The sequence goes on from NZ_CP108067.1 coordinate 146,130, forward strand.
CTCCGAACGCCGCATCAAGGCCGCCGGTTTCCCCCGCGACAAGTCCCTCCGAAAGTTCGACTTCGATGCCAACCCCAACATCGACGCAGCCATGATCCACACCCTCGCCAAGTGCGAATGGATCAAGAAGAGCCTGCCGCTCTGCCTGATCGGCGACTCCGGAACCGGCAAGTCCCACCTGCTGATCGCCCTCGGCACCGAAGCCGCAATGGCCGGCTTCCGAGTTAAGTACGTGCTGGCGACGAAGCTGGTCAACGAGCTCGTCGAGGCTGCCGACGAGAAGCAGCTGACCAAGACAATCGCCCGCTACGGCCGCGTCGATCTTTTGTGCATCGACGAGCTCGGCTACATGGAACTCGACCGCCGCGGCGCCGAACTCCTCTTCCAGGTTCTGACCGAACGGGAGGAAAAGAACAGCGTGGCGATCGCCTCGAACGAGTCGTTCTCTGGCTGGACCAAGACCTTCACGGACCCTCGGCTCTGCGCGGCCATCGTCGACCGCCTCACCTTCGGCGGCAACATCATCGAGACCGGCACTGACTCCTACCGCCTCGCCACCACCCGCGCCCGCGCCGAACAACAAGCCGCAGCTGTGTGATCGCAGTTTCCGAGAGCATGCCAAGTCGGGGGTCTCTATCGGTCAGCGCTCTCGGATTCGCCACCACCACCAACGACCCGCCGTCCACTCGCTCATCCGGCCAGGGTTCGGCAGGGTGCGGCGCTCGAACTCGGCATCTATTCGCTGCACCAGTCGGCCCAGGTCATGCCGGGCCCCGCGAGGCAGGCGACGCATCGCTTCTTCCAAGGTGTCACGCGCATCTTCGACCTCCAGGCCGGGCTCCCACACCTGAGAAGCGTTCAAGTAGCGACCAGGCTGCTTGAACGCCCACTCAAACCGGGACAGTGCCTCGGCGACGGCATCCCGCTCCATCCGCTCGTCTTCCAGGCGCCGAACGGCAGCACGAGTAAGGGCGGAGACACCAGAGATCCGTGGCACCGGAACATATCTACGTGGCCGCCATCGCTCAGCGCGGACAGCCTTCGGACGCCTACGCGGCATCGGCCTTTCGGATCAACATGCCGTCATCCTGCCACGGGCTGGGCTACCTCCGCACGTGATCATCGAGAGCCTGCACCACTTCCGGTGCTCTTACTTCTCACCGACATTCATGCACTCTCGGGACGCCGAGTGATGCTGGAACCCACTGACAACTGCTCTCGCTTGAGACCTACGCAGCCAGCCACCAGACAGCGCAACACCACATACCAGCAACCCCGAAACACTCGACCACACCAACCGAAAGCATCCATCCCCAACTCCTCCGCCAGCTACCGACCGTGTCATCACACACCGCGCCAACCAACGTTCGGAGACAGATAGACGATCATCCGCACGTCGTTAGAGGGAGGAGCCCACATGCACGAGACATGCACCTCGAAAAACGAGCGGGTCAACGGCCCGGAACCATACGGACACCCGCCCCTCATCCCCGGCGAAGACGAGGAAGACACGGAGCCCGAGCCACACATCTGGCGCGGCATCGACTGACTGACACTCCCCCACACCGGCCGGAACCAGGCACCCACCGCGCCCCCAGCCCTACAGCAACGGCAAACCCACCGGCAGCTACAACCCAGACCACCACCCCAAGTCGCCTACCTCGGCGACGCCCTGGTCCGCTGCAGCACCGTGCGCCCGCCCACCGGCGACAACGGCGCGACCGCCACAGTCATCGCCCGCGTCCTGCCTGAGTACCGCCGCCGCGGCCTCGGCACCCGCCTCTACCAGCGTGCCCTGGGCCAGGCCCGCGCGCTGGACGCCCAGGTCATCGAGACCGTGGTCCTGGCTTCCAACCCGGACGGACTGCGCTTCGCCAAGCAGCACGGCTTCACCGAAGTCGAACGCTACCTGCTGCGCGAAGACAACACCGTGCCCTGGATCGACCTGCGCCTGACCTGACCCGCAGGACCGGAGCGCGGCGCTGGACGCTGCCGACCGGGGCGTTGCCGGCGCCGTGTGACGGCAGCCGGGCCTGCCCGCGGTCGACAGCGTCACGGGGGCCGGGAGCAGCCCGTCCGAGGGCGGCTCCACAGCAGTCGCCATTGCATCCTGTGTCCGCGTGGGACCGGGCGTTGCCGCGCGGGGCGACGGATGAGCCCCACCCGGACAGAGTGCTTCCTCGGCCGGTCGGGGCGACGCTCCGCAGATGTTCGATGCCTCCGCACCCGTCCGTGTTCCCCGCCCGCAGGGCGTCCGCCCTCACCCCGGCCCGGCCGGCCACGCATCCGCCGGCTGACGGCCCTGGGGCACGGCGGGCGCCGGTCAGCCCGTCGGCGCATCGACGTCCTCACACGCACTGTTGGCGGCCGTCTCGGGCGCAGTGGCGATCGCCTCCTGCCAGTGCTGCCGCTCCCCCGCCAGGCCCCGCGCGGCCGGTTCGGCGTACCAGGCCCACGCCTCGGTGCCCGCGGCACCGGCCGTCGATCCGGACTGGACCGCGATCACGTACCGGCGGCCGGGCTCCAGCACCGCGTAGCGGTCCGGGTCCTCGGTGGCGTACCGGCCCGGGCTCCCGCCGTTCTTCACCCCCTGCGTCACGTCCAGGACGTCGCCGAACTCGCCCTTGAGAGCCTGCAGGGTCTTCACCCGGGTCGTAAGGTAGGCGCTGCCACCGTCCTCCCGGTAGCGGGTGTTCTCGACCGCCTCCACCACGGCCACGGCCTGGGACCGGGCCGCGACGACGTCGTCACGGCCCAGGTCCGGGCCGCACACCTCGTGCGTGGTGCTCCCGGCGTCCGGGGCGATGGTGAACCAGGCGGCGCCCGCCGCGGCGACGGCCGCGACGAGGCAGCCGCCGACCCACACCTTCACGCTCATGATCATCCCCACAGCTTCTTCAGGCTGGCCTTGTCGACGTCCGTCGGGGCATCGGGGTACTGGGCGACGTCCGGCCACATCACCGAGGAGACCGCGCTCTTCCCGCTGCCCGACTTGTGGCACAGCCCGAGCGCGTGCCCGAGCTCGTGCGCCGCGACCATCCGGCGCGTGGCCGGGTCATAGGTGTCCATGCGCGCCTTGTTGAAGCGGATCAGATCCGTCGCCGCCAGCCCGGGACGTCGCGACCACACCCCGGCCGCAGAGCTCCGCGGGTCGGAGAAGTCCTCGTAGTCCAGGTCGTTGACGGTCGTCGCCGCATCCGGCGCAATCCTGATCCTCGCCCCCGGATACGACCACGCCCTGTTGGCGTGGGAGTACTCGGCCTTGTACTTCGTGCTCGCGGTCCACCGGATCTCACCGTCATCGACCGAGCTGTCCTCACGCGTCTCGGTGGCGTCACTCCCCGACCTCGCGATGCACGGCGCCGCCACCGCAGCATGCGCCGGGGCCGGCGCGAGAAGCAGCACCGCGGCGCAAACCGCCGGGCCGAGCAAGAAGTTGCGCATCCCATCAACGGTAGGACAGCCCCCGCCGAGGACGATCGTTTCAGCACCGCCACCGGCCACCCGAACATGCCTGCGCAGGGGCCCCTCGTGGGTGTCGGCTCCGCCGGAGCGCAGGCGGGGCCGCCTGGTGCGGCGGACTGCGGGTACGGGTGCCGGTGCGGTCAGTCGAAGATGCCGGTGACCACCAGGACGCCGGGGACCACCGTGAGGGACGGGCGGACCTCGGGCACCAGTGGCGGCCAGGCCGTACGCTCGGGCTTCTCGTTGATCAGGACGGGATCGTCGCCGATCTGGACGCCCAGGCCCGCGGCGGGCGCGCCGACGTGCCAGCCCCAGTGCTGGTAGAGGGATCCGGGATCCTCAGGCGGCCACGCCGGCGATCAGCTGCCTGCGGAGAGGTCCCCGTCAAGGAGCCGTGCCGTGAGTTCCATGCACCGCGTCCGGGCCGGAGAGAATCCGTAGGGCATCTTGGTTACCGCTTCGAAGGCACTCATCTGGGCGTCGTCCTCGCCGTTCGCCTCGGAGTCGTAGATCTCGAAGAGCTTCTCCTCGGCCACGTCCAGTCCGGTCGCTTCAATGGCCTGGAGCAGGGCCTTGTGGTGGGCGCAGTGTTGCGCGGCGAGTTCCTCGACCTGCGGGTCGTGGGCATCGACGGTGTCGTCGAGGGCGGCGTCGACCGCGTCAAGGCCGTCTGCCTCGGCCCGTAGGCCGGGATGGGTCGCCAGGGTGATGAACATGCTGGCCTGGATTGCGGCTCCCAGCGGCCCGAGGCTGGTGTTCAGCCGGTAGAGAGCAAGTGGATGCCTCTGATCTGGACCATCGCCACGTCGACCTCGGAGAGCTCTTCCCAGCCGTACTCGATCGACAGCCTCGAACGGTGCGCCACAAGCTCCAGCGGAGGCGCGAGGCAGGCGACTTCACGGAACAGGCCTGCGACGTACCACCACACACTCGTCTGCCACGCAGGGTTCGGGTTCGAGCACCCCGAGACGGGCGCCTCTAGCCAGGCGTCTTCCGGGTGTCGGCTTCGAGCTGGCGGGGCATGGCACCCCACCCGAAGTTCCTGGAGGTCGTAGAGGGGTGCGCGGGGAGACGCCCAGCAGCATGGCGATCGAGGTGATCGAGCGCCCCGAGTCGGACCCCTTGGGGCATCACCAAGACCCGCCAACGCGAGACGAGTCGTCTCGTATTGACATTCCCCGACTCTCGGGCCATGCTGATGCAGCAATAGCGAGACGGTTCGTCTCGCCACAAGTCGAAGGAGCGGCGCGGTGCAACAACGGATCATCCGTATCGACGACGAAGTGCAGCTATGGGCGCAGGAGCTCGGCGATCCGCGCAACCCCGCACTGCTGCTGGTCATGGGTGCCGGGGCCTCCGGCCTTGGATGGCCCGACGAACTGGTCGCGGCCCTCACCAAGGAATACCGCGTCGTCCGCTACGACCACCGCGACACCGGACGCTCAACCTATTCCTTCGACGACCACCCCTACAGCGTGCTCGATCTCGCCGCGGACGTGGTCGCCGTCCTCGACGCCTACGAGATCCAGCGCGCCCACGTGGTGGGCATGTCCATGGGCGGCATGCTGACCCAGCTGCTGATGGCCAATCACCCCGAGCGAGTGATCAGCGCGACCCTGATCGGAACCTGTGCCCTCAGCGGCCGCCCGCTGACCAACCCGGACGGCAGCAGCACCCCCGCTGATCAGCTTCCCGGCATCGACCCAAAGGTCCTCGATCTCTGGGCACGCCCCGTGGAGGATCACGGGCTGGAAGCGGAACTCGATCGCAGGGTCGAGCACTGGCGGCTGCTCAACGGCAACCAATCCACCTTTGACGCCGAGGAGTTCCGGGCACTGGAACGCCGCATCATTGATCACGCCGGTCGGTACGACTCCCCCATGACCCACGGCCGTGCCGACCACTCGGGCATGGACCGCACCGCCGAGCTGGGCCGCAACCAGGTGCCCACTCTCGTCATCTCCGCCGGCGCCGAACCGGTGTTCCCTCCGGCCCATGCCCGCCACATGAGCCAAGTGATCGGCAACTCGCGGATCGTCGAAGTCCCGGCGATGGGCCACGCCCTCCCCCTGGCCGTACTGCCCCGACTGGCCGACGCGATCCTCACACACACCGCCCAAGCGGACGACACACCGTGATCGACCCAATCGACCGGCCCAGAACGCCTGATCGGTCTTGTTCACGAGCCGCGATCGTGAACAAGACCGCCCGCCCCACACCAGAGCTCAACCGAGCGCCGGGTCGCCCGGGCCGCCGCGGCGACCTCGACGTCCTCGGCCGCCCGGTGGAAGGTGCCGTACTTGTCGATGACGGCGGCCGCGTATCCGGGGGGGGTGGAGCAGGCCGGGAACGACGTGGGAGCAGTACACGCGGAAGGCGCGGGTCCGCTCGACCAGGTGTCTCCTCCCCGGCCGCGATGTTCACCACCGCCCCGGCGTGGCTGTAGCAGGAGCACTCCAACACGATCCGGACCCGGCGCACGGACACCCCCCGCGCCGTGGTACGGCGCACCAGACCGGTCCAGAACACCCAGTACCCCGAGTCCGAATCCGTGTTCCGCCGGCCGGTGGCCAGCCAGCCGGCAAACCCCGATGACTCCCGAGCAGACCACCACCAAGCCCCGCCCGCAGGTCGCCACCTGGGCAGCCGGCAAGACCGGCCCCTGCGCCCGGTGGTCGGTTGACTGCACCAACTCGGTCATCGGGTCAGGGTCCGGCACCTTCGACCGTGCTATAGAACCACAGGTCGTCCAGTCGTAACCCTCTGGAACGATCAGTAAGAGAGCAGTGCCATCAGAGGTCTGGCCTGAGACCCAGATCCGGATGATGGGCCTCGACGGCCCGCCGGAGCCGCTCGCGGAGGTGGGGATGGGCCAGTACGCCGCGGGCGAGGGCGAGGACCGTGTCGCTCGGGAGGGCTGAGCCGTCTCTGCCGAGCATGTCGGCGAGCAGCCGGGTCACCGGTTCCCGGGCGGGTGAGTCGTCGGGCAGGAGCGCCACGGCGTGATCCACCCTGAGGTACAGCGCTGCCAGCTCATCGCCCGCAAGTCCGGCGCTGCCGCCGATCAGCAGCCGCAGCACATCGTGGGCTAGTGAGGTTGCCTGCTGTCCCTCACCGAGGGAGGTGAAGACGGTCACGGCCGGCCCCAGCCACTCCATGACCGGATCCATCGCATGCCGTACCACCAAGTCGTTCGTGCCTCCGGACACATCCATCTTGTGCCACACCGCCTCCCAGTAGGGCCGGGACCACTGCACGATGTCGCGCCGGGGGAGGCGGTACAGCCAGTACATGTCTAACGGGGGCGGCGGGGACAGCTCCCCCGTGCGCAGACGGATCTCCAGTCGTCGGCCGCCCTCCGCACGGCTACGGTGAACCGAGACCGACAGTGCGAAGTCCGCCCACTGCTGCTCGTCGAACGACGACCGCCAGAGCAGGGCATGCCGGTGCCAGGCATCGCCCGGATCCGATGAGTCCGGGAATAGCCTGTCCGCGGTGATGCCCTCCGACAGCAGCAGTAACACGACCAGGACGAGGTTGGCACCGTAGACGCCGTGTCGTGCCGACGTGCGGCTCTCTGCGGGCCGGTACGCAGGGTGGGGGTGGTCCGTCCGTGTTGCGTGCTGCTGGAAGACACGTACGAGCAGCTGACCCAGCCGCTCGCGTTCGCCGTCCGGCAACCGACGCACCATCGATTCCCCGAACCGCAAGATCTGCCGTGAGGAGAGCGGGGCGTACGACAGCAGCGCGTAGGCCAGGTCGTCGTTGACGCGGCTCGTGCCGAGCGACAGGGCCGGCCGGTCCGTGAGCAGGCCGGTCAGGACGTGCAGCGCCAGCCGTACGACCAGGTACTCGCCGAACGTGGCGTGCAGGAATTCGTACGTGGACAGTACGCGGCCGTCACGGACGGACTGGGCGCGCTGGACGAAGAAGAACCGACCCAGCGCCACCTCGGCCGCACCCAGGGGGGCACGGAATCCGAAGGTGCCGGTAGAACGGCGGCCTAGGAGCGCCGTGAGGTCCTCGTCGAGCTCCGCCGCCGACACCCACTGCCGACGCCGGTTGAGCTGGGCGAACGCGATCAGGGAAAGGCGCTGGAGCTCCTGCTCGACGCGCTCCGCCAGTCCGTCCTCCGGCGTGGCCCCGAAACCGGTCTTGTCCACCTCCCGGCGGGCGAACGAGGTGAGCAGTGCCTCGTACAGCTCGGCCTCGTCGAGCGGGGCGTCCCCTTCGTGGCCATCGCGTCCCTCGCGCCTGTCGCGTCGTAGGCCGTTGTCCGTGGCGTCGTACAGCGCCATCATCAGCAGCAATAGCGGCTGCGCGGCCAGCGACTCGTGCCGGGCGATGGCATCCCAGGGCAGCGGTTGCAGCCCCCGGGCCGCGAGGCTGCTCGCGTTGGCCTCGTTCCACAGCTCCAGCCAACGGCGGATCTGGGCGGGACGGAACGGTTCCAGGCGGAGGGCGACGACTCCCTCCGGGTACCGGGTGCGATCGGCGACGGCCGTACGGCTGGTGACCAGCGCTCGCACCGGGCGGCCCTGCTCCGCTTCGCGCTGCTGGAAACGGGCGACGCGTACGAGGAAGTCGCTGTGGTGGACGCCGGTGGTCTGCAGCAGCTCGTCGAAACCGTCCAGGAGCAGCACCGGGACCACACCGCCGGCCGAGCGGACCAGCTCCGGCCAGGACACCCGCTCCCCTGTGGCCGCCCGTACCGCCTGCTCGAGTTGCTCCTGCAGGTCGTCCTCGGCGCGTACGTCGCGCAGCGGCACCCGAACGGGAAGGAATCCGGCAGACGGCAGCCGGGCAGCGAGGACCCGGGTCAGGACGGACTTGCCGGCGCCGGGCTGGCCCAGCACGAGCAGCGGGGAGCCGACTCCGGCGGGGGAGGTGAGGGCACCTGCAAGGTAGCCCGTCAGGTCGCGGCGTACGGGCATCTCCTCCCACCAAGCCTCGCTCGACGGGGCGTCGGTGCCGGCCACTGCACGCACTCGGAAGTCCGGATCCAGGTACATGTCCTGGAGGGCGGGCACACTGATGCCGTCGGGCGCGGTCGAGGCGTCCAGCACGGGCCGGGTGAGCGCGGCCTCATGGGCGAGGGCGAGGGCGGCCGCGACGTCTGTCGGAGGGCGCATCGCCCGGGCTACTTCGGACAGCAGCTCCTCCACGCCGACCAGCGCGAGCCGTACCCGGTCTCGGGTGGCCTGGTGCTCAACCTGTGCCACCCAGAATCCGAACTCGGGTGCCTGCTGGGCCAGCTGCGCGTAGAGGCCCTCATATTGCTGGACCGCCCTGCGGGGTAGCTCGGTGGCCAGCACCCGCCGTGCCGAGGTCCGGTCGAAATCCGTCAGGTCGCCCCAGACCCGCAGCCCTTCGACGAAGCCGAGGAACCTCTCCGACAGCCCTCCGTACCAGAGCCGCATCTCCGCCGTCACGTCCTCGAACGGGCGGTGGGGTGCGGGGTGGGGCGCGTCGACCGCAGCGAGCGACTGCGCGAACGCCGCACCGCCCGGCGGATCCGGGGCGCCCGCGAGGGCGAGCTGTTCGCTGCGGGTCAGTTCCAGGTCATCGACGCCGAACGGCAGGTCCGACTCACCAAGCGCTTGGAACCATGCAACGACGACGATCACGGTATGGGCGGCCTGCAACAGTTCCGTGCGCTCGGAGCGCCCTTCTGACCGGCCCAGGCGCCGCCCCAGATTCCGTACTGCGTCGCGGCCCAGGCCGACGATGCGGCCCCGGGCGTCGGCGATTCGTAGCACCCCGTCCCCGATACCGCCCGTCGCGGCGTTCAGCGCTCCGCCCAAAGCCCGGTCCAGTGCGGCGACGGCGGGCGGATCGCCGCCGAGCAGCACCAATGCGTCCGAGAACGACAGCAGTCTGCGCACGCTCATCCTGCCCCCATGAAGACCCATCCGTCGCTGACACGCCCGCGCTGATCTCCCCACCTACGTGCAGGGGCGCTACCGCGTGGACCCTGCCCGGACACTCTCGCATGGGGGAGTCCGGGGGACCTGCGGTTCGGGACAAGACACCCACCACGGGGCTCGCGTTCGTGCCGGCTGGCACGCTGGGGAGGCGCTGGCTCCGAGGGGTGGAATCTGCGCCGGCCCCGGAGCCCGGTGGACGAGCCACTCTGCGACTCACCCCCTCGATGTCCTCCAGGGGCGGCATCTACAACGCGGGCAGGTGATCACCATGCACGAGGACCAAGCCGTGTGTGGCACGGCATTCATTGTCAAGGCTCAGCACCCTGCTGCTACACCCAGCTCATGAGACGAGCCGCACTTCCTGGTGCCGTGGTGCAGAGAAGGGTGCTGTGGGCGGTGGATGTCGGCTGGGAACAGGCGACCGAGGCGGAGACGACCGCTATAGCCGGCTGGCTGCGTACGGCGCCGAATCCGCAGCGGCGCCGCTCGCGGCCGGACTCGATGCCCGCGGGTGTGGCCATCCAAAGTCGGGCAAGTCCACGCTGCTGGATGGGTACGCGCCGAGGACGATCGCGCACGCGTTTACCGTGGTGCACGGCTTCTACGCCTTCCACCAGCACTACGGCCGGGGGCCGGCGGTCAACCCGGTGCCCAGAAGCCGGGACCGTCGGGCCCGGCTGCGGCCGAAGGTGCGCGAGCGCCAGCCCCGGGCGATTCCGGATCGGCTGTGGGACGAGCTGTTCGCGCAGATAAGATGCGATCGGGACCGTGCCCTGCCGGCCTGCTACGTCGGCTCCGGCGCCCGCGCCAGCGAACTGCTCGGGGTGCGCCTGGAGGACGTGGACTGGTCGGCCGGGCGCCTGTGGGTGATCACCAAGGGCACGGGTCAGCAGGGCTGTTGATACGCCCTTCGGGTGATGCGGTTGTGATGGGTGTGTCGCGGACGGTGCAGAAACGTTGATGCCTGCGTGGAGCCACGTGAACAATGGGAACGCAACGCGCTGCTGGCCGAGGCGTTCTGCAGCAGGGACGATCGGGTGCGTGAGGCGCAGGCAGTGATGGACGAGGCGCTGGCGAGCCGGACCAGGGCACTGGCCGCGTTGGCCGTGACGGTCGGCAGCGACGCCGCCGTGGCCGACCTGATGGGGTTGAACGAACGCGAGGTACGAGTCGCACGCCGCACGGTTGGCAAGGACGACGCCCGTACCGTCGCCGACCAGCTGCTCAACCCTCCTGCTTCGCCGGTCAGCCCTCCGGCTGAAACGTCTCCCCAGCCGTCCCCAGCTGAAACGTCTCCCCAGCCGCCCCCACCCGTCAGCCCTCCCGCTGAAACGTCTCCCCAGCCTCCCCCACCCGTCCCGGATTCCGGATGGGCGCCGTACACGGAAGCAGTGCGCGCGCATATGCCCCAACCGCGCCCGGAAGCGGTGGCGCCGGCCCATAGGCCTGTGATGGAGAGCGGTACTCCTGCTGCCGGGGTGACCTGGACGACCGGGATGGACTCCGTATTGCAGTGGAGCTGGCAGTCCGGCCTTGATCTTCAGACCGTGGCGGAAGAACTCGGCCTGAACCCCAAGGACCTGCTCCTGCGGGCACAGATGCTTGCCACCGAAGGACGACTCCAGCCGAAGGCCCCGGCGTACGACGTGAGCCAGCCCGGCCGCCACCGTCGGCACGACTCCATGCAGTACAGCTTCATCCCCGACAGCCCGGAGACCCTGTACACCTCGTACAGATCGGCAAGCCCCTACATCTGAACCGCCACCGCATCGCCGCCTCGGAAGGACCTGCCTCTTCGGCTCGCGCACCGCTTGTCTCGACCGCCCCGGCGCGACCGGCTCCGGACTATCGGACACCGCCACCGGGCACCCTCAGCTCACTTCGGCGACAATCCTGTTCCTCACCGCCCAGCCGAGGTGCACTCGGCTGGGCGCACCCAAAGACGTCGCAAAGCACCGCCAGCACCGGCAGCGACCGCCATGAGGGTTCAGGTGACGAGCACAGCTGCAGGCGCCTCGCGGACCTTGACGGCTTGGTGCAGAGAAGTGGATCTCCCTGCGCACGGTACGGCGCTCCGGCGTCACCGCTCTGCGTTCCCTGTAGGCAGGCCCGGCAAGAGCTGCTGGCCCGCCCCTGACCGTGTCCGATGCCTCTCCGTCGGCCCCGATCACTCTGGTCCTCCCCGACGGGCAAGCCATCGAGCGGGTACCGCTCTACGAACGCCAGCAGCTCGACACCGGACTGTGGATGTACCGCATAGGCGTTCCCCTGTGGTAGACGGCCGCCGGCGGCGGGGTCGAGCCGGCCGAGTACAGCACGTGGGTCACCGCCGCACAGCTGCGCCTGCTCCCCGGAACCGACCTCGGCCGTATCCCCGCCCACCCCCGCACCCACACCTCGACGCCGACCCGATGGGCGTGGCTGCTCGACGGCCGCACCCACGGCCGGCCCTCCACCGTCCACGCCGAAGGCTGCTCCGGCGCCACCGACCGCGCACCCGCTGGGCACCATGCAGGCACTCGACGCGCTCGCGCGGCCCGGCACCATCGCCTGCACCGTGTGCGACGCCGCCGAGGCGCTGCTGCCGATCCTCACCCACGGCCAGAACGAGGGACCGGCCTCCGGAGACTGATCAAGTCAGACGGTCGGGGAAGCGGTGTAGTCGTGGCGTTGGTAGCCGCGTCCGTCGCCGTGCCAGTCCAGGAACAGAACCGAGTCACCGACGCCGCGCCGGCCCGGCCGCTGACAGTCTCGGGCCGGTAGGTATCGGACCGCGACCCGCCAGACGTGCTGTCCTCCAGCCGCGCCTCCAGGCCCGGGAGATCCCGCTCGACCACCACGGGGTCGGTGCCCTGCCAGAGCATCTACCGGGCGCTGATGGTTGCCGACCAGCCGCTGCGGCTGAGATGGCAGGTGCCGTCCGGGTCGATGCGCACCGCCGCGCCCGCTACGGGCAGGTCGCCGTCGATGACGAGCCAGGTGCGGATGCGGTCCAGTTCGTCCCAGAGCCGGCGCGGGCCGCCCTGGTGAACGGTGGGGACCTTGCGGGCCCCGGGGGCCGTGGCGCGGGCCCAGGAGCCGTCCGGGTGCAGCATGTAGGCGGTACGGGTGCCGTCCGCGGCCGTCTCCATGCGGTGCTCGATGCCGGGGACCGTGAGTTCGAGGGTGGAGCGCACGTCCCAGGTGCGGCTGACCCGGATCACGGGGTAGCGGCCGGTGGTGACGGACTCGCCGTCGGCCTTCCGTGCGGTGGCCCACAGGTCGGCGTTGTCGGGCGTGGGGGGGTAGTCGTCGCCGTGGCGGGTGCTCATGAAGGCGGCGGGCTCGGGGGCGACCTTGCCGGTGGCGCCGCCGTCGGTGGTCTTGTCCGCGACGATGAGCAGTCCGGTGCCGGACAGGGCGGTCACCATGCGGCCGCTGGGGGCGAGCGCGGTGAGCCAGGAGGCGGGGACGGCCGGGACCGAGACGGTGGAGACGATGCGGTCGTAGACGCCGGGCAGCTCGCCGGTTACGTCGCAGACCTCTAGCTGCGGCCGGTGCCCGGCCGTGGTCAGGCGGTCCCGCGCCGCCTGGATCAGGTACGGGTCGACGTCCACGCTCGTGACCCGCGCCTCGCCGAGGCGTCGGCACGCCAGCGCGGTCGAGTAGCCGCTGCCGCAGGTCACCATGAGGCGGGAGGTGTCGGTGAGGAAGGCGTGCTGGTACATCTTCACGACCAGCGCGGGCAGCGTGGCCGACGAGGTCGGCCACGCCTCCGGGACCACGGCTGCGTGGTCAGCGTGGTCGGCGTGGTGGGGGCCGACGCGGGTAATCACGCTGAGGCTCTTGTCGTAGGCGCTGCTCATCCACACGGCGGGGTCGTCGGCCCCGTCGTGGAGCTTGTAGACCCATGTGCCGTCCTGCTCGGCCGGCGTCCACCAGCGGGGCACGAACAGGTGCCGGGGCACGGTGGCCAGGGGCCCGTGCCAGCGGGACTCGGGTCGTACGGTCGCGTTGGCCATCCGTGCGGCATGGGTGTCCCAGCCCGCCGGTGTCCTCTCCATCAGCAGGGCCCCTTTCAGAGGAGCGTGGGCACGGCGGCCGCGGGCGCGCCGAGCGTCGCGGGTGCGTAGCCCATCGGGTCGCAGGGGTCGTTCTTGCCGGGGTCGCAGGAATCGGAGTTGGAGGGCTGGCAGTCCGGGTGGCAGGCCGTCGGGTCCGTCCGCCGCGGGATGCTCGCGCTCGCCTCGGCCCACCGCGGGCTGGACAGAACCGAATCCAGGCCGGCGTTCAGGACGTTGCCCGCGGTCAGGAAGCGCCCGATCTCGCAGACCGCCACATCCCCGCCCGGCAGGACCGTGGCCCGTTGGTCCCCGCACCGCCCGCACAGCTCGGCGGTGGACGGCAGCGCGGTACCCGCCGCGTTGCCGACGGCCCGCACCGTTCCGACGTGCACGTCGCGGACGCCGAAGGCCTCCAGCTCCGCGCGGGCCCGCTCGGCCCGCTCCTGGTCGCCGGCGTGAAGGACAGCGACCTTCAACGCGATGCCGCGCTTGACCGCCTCGACGATGTTGGCGCGCGTCGCCTGGTGCGAGCCTGGGCGGCCGGTGACCTCGTCGTGCTCGGCCGCGACGCTGCTGTGGTACGTCGTCGCCAGCCGGACCCTGGGGTGCTCCAGCAGCCGCCAGTGCTCGTCGCGGATACGGAAGAGGTTGCTGTAGACCCGGACCCGCAGGCCGGAATCGACCGCGTGCCGGGCGATCGAGGCGAAGCCGGGGTGGAGCGTCGGCTCGCCGCCGATCATCTGGACCTCCTCGACGCCAAGAGCGACGGCCTGGTCGATGGTCCGGAACCAGTCGCCGTCGCTCATGCTGGCGTGGCTGCGCGTCGGCCCCGAGCCGGCGTAGCACAGCGACGGGCAGGAGAGCTGGCAGCGACCGGTGATCTCCAGCGACAGAAACCGCAGCCTGGTAGGGGCCTCACGGGTGCTCGTCATGCTGCGATCGTAGGCCGCGGGCCGTCAACCCGTCCTGCAATGTGGCTACTTCGACCGACAGGCGCCCTTCCCCACGCCCAGACCAGATACCGGCTCATCGTGCGGTGCCGGGAGACGCGGCCGCCTCCGGCCCCCGCCACGTCAGCCCGTTCACCAACCGCGACCACGATCCGCGGAGGTCAGCCGGCGGCCGTCCGGGCGGCGTCGACCTCGCCCGTGGGGCGGGGCAACTGGCGACTGTGGAGCCCTCGCGATCACGGCCCTTCCAGATCGAGTACACAACGGTTCAGACGTCCTCGACCGCGGTCGTCACTCGGGTGGTTCTACGAACGAGGCGATAGGACACCGCGGGCGGGGCGTGCACCCGGCACCACTCAAGTCGTTCCAAAGCCTCGTCCCGCTCATCACAGGCCCCTGAAACCGAACGCCACTGCCCGTCTAAACCAGACTCGACCGACCAGACAACCTGGCAGTCCGTCTCGGTCTCTCCCCCGTCACCTCCAACCATGCAGCAAGGCTATCCCCGCTCGACCGGGCCCAGTTCGAGAAATACTCGCCAACGAGCGGCTCGCGTGACGCGATGTTCTACCGATCCTCCGAGCACGTACGGGGCGCGAGCAGAGGCCGGAGTCCGGGTGGGCGGATGGGTGGATGGGCTGGATGCTGCCGACCGGGGCGGTGTCGGCGCGGGGCTGGGACCGGCTGGGCGAGGAGCAGCGGAGCCGGCTCGCCACGCTCGGCGTGAAGCCCCAGAAGGCCTCACAGGCCCGCAAA
Source organism: Streptomyces sp. NBC_00273 (assembly GCF_036178145.1). Taxonomy (NCBI): domain Bacteria; kingdom Bacillati; phylum Actinomycetota; class Actinomycetes; order Kitasatosporales; family Streptomycetaceae; genus Streptomyces; species Streptomyces sp. NBC_00273. Next base: position 161,271 of record NZ_CP108067.1, read on the forward strand.
GCGGCGGCGAAGACGACGACGGCGTCCCGGCCGCGCGCGGGCGGGGAAGCCTTTCAGAAGGGCCTTCAGGCCCTCCAGCAGTACGTGGCGCGTACGGGGTCCGTGGCGGTCCCCAGGGGCCACGTCGAGACCATGGACGTCGGCGGCCAGGAGCACGCCGTGAGGCTCGGAGTCTGGCTGAGCAACACCAAGAGCAGGCCCGACAAGCTCGACCCAGCGCGGCTCGCCGCCCTCGCCGAACTCGGCATCCACTGGGCCCGGCGAGGTGGCGCTGTTGCGTGAATCCGGTACTGATCCGGTGCTCCGGCCGCCTGAACGGCCCCCTGGTGGAGGCGGCCGGTCAGGCGGCACGTAGGGCTCGGCTATCGCAGGATCACGTCGCAGGTGGACAGGAAGAATTCGCCCGTCTTGCCGCCGTTCTCGCCGTTCGGGGTGTCCGGTCCTCCGTGGCCGCCCCAGATACTCACGATCGCCGCGCGCCCGGTTCGGCGCGGGAGTGACGCGAACTCCCAGCTGGTGGATTCGTCTTCACGGGGCGCGCCGTGCACCTCGACCAGGAACGGAATGGGCTCCAGGTCGTGCCAGCTCAAGTGCTCGGAAGGCACCCAGTCGGCACGGGTGATGAACCACCGGTGGGACCAGCTCTCGCCCTGGTGGTACGCCATGTAGTCATAGGTGAAGGTCTGGGTGGGGGCTGAGGTGTCCAGCTCCGTCAGGGGCCAGTCCCCGAGCGTGTCGTCCGGTGCCAGATCCAGACCGCGGAACGCCGGGTTCCCCGCGGACGCAAGGGTGCCCTCTCCGAAGAACTTGCGGTACTCGAGGTACTTCTGGGCGTCGTTCCACGGATAGTCGGCGAGCATCCGGGCAGCCCCCGGCACCACTTCGTGCCAGTCGGTACTGGTGTTGACGCGGCGCGCCTCGACACAGATCCGTGAGGGGTCCTCGTCTCGGATTGCGGCGCCGGCCCTGCTGCGCGGGTCGTTGGCCGTGCCGTGCCGCGGGTCCGCCATGGCGGCGGCCCTGGGGGCCCGCCGGCGAGGCTGGCGCGCCGCCCACTTACGGGAGTAGACCTGATCCGAGCCGATGGTGACCAGGTTGGTGAACGGGGTGAACTGATCGCCCACCTTGGCGCGGATCTTCACCTGGAACTGCCCTTCCGGCTCCTCGTCGCCCAGGTCCACCCAGTGGGAGTTGGACTGGATCCAGTTCCATGCGGACCAGTGGAGGAAGACCGTCTGCCGTAGCTCGTTGTTGAGCCACACCTCGTACTGGTGCGGGTAGGGCGCGTTGCCCTCTTCCCAGTCCGCCGGAGGGGGCCAGGCCCCCTGATCGGGGGCGTTCTCCCCGATCTTCCATCGCAGACTGATCCCGTACATCGTGTACTTGCCGTCATCGCGGTACCTGATGTCCGCGCGAAGGTCGGACGGAGCAGACAACCGGGTTGCGCTCACAGCGTCCCCTTCTCCTAGATCGAATCTATCCCTGAGGCCATCAACCACGGAGCAACGCGCACAACCGATAGTTACAGGCCGTGACAGAAAGTCACTGTAGATCATGCGGGGCACCCGGACAGACGGATCGCAGCCACCGCGCGCCGGTCGTCCAGCCCCAGCGGGCGGCTGTTCCAGAAGTCTGGAACAGCCGCTCTCGTCCCGGGCCGGACGACCTGTCAGCGCCCGCGCCCCGCTCCCTTGGTGGGCGCGGCCTGCTGTCGGTGGGCGGGGACGGCGGCTTCGGCCGGAGCCGGCCGGCCGCGACCGCGGGGGTGGTGGAGCGGGAGCGGGCCGCCATCGGGGAGACCCACAGCCGGGAAACGGACGCGGGCGACGCGGACGGCGGCGTGGTCAGAGAGTGGTGGGCCGCGTCCACGACGCGTCCCACCAGAGCCGTGCCCGTGGCCTGCTTCCAGGAGGTGTCGGCCGTCAAGCGGTTCAGGTGCCGGGCCACAACGTGTGTGCCCTCGCTCTCGCCGATCTTCTGCATGCAGGCGGCCAGCAGCGGCCACTGACGTGAGCTGACCAGGAGGCCCGCTTCCCGCTCCGGCAGGATGTCCATGACCACAGTGAGCCGCCCTCCGCCACCCCGAACAGGCCAGCAGCAACCCTCACCACGTCAAGAACTGGGCACGTTCATTGGCTCTGTCGCTGATCTTGTGATGCTGTGCGGCTGAACTGGGCAGCCTCCCGGTGTGCGGTTCTGGGGGTTTGGTGCGGTTGTTTCCGCATCTGTCGGGTGTGGTGGTGGAGTCGATCTCACGGGACGCGGGTGTGGTCACGTTTCGTACGCGGGCCCGGGCCGACGCGGTGAGATGCCCGAGGTGCAAGTCGCTGTCGTGGCGGGTGCACGGCCGATACGAACGGCGTCTGGCGGACGCCGCCGTGGGGACCACACCGGTGGTGATCCGGTTGGTGGTCCGCAGGTTCAAGTGCCTCAGCTCCGGCTGCCCGACGGTGACCTTCGCCGAACAGATACCGGGACTGACCAGCCCTCACGCCCGACATACCCCGGTCCTCCGCAAGCTGCTGGCGCGGGTCGCAGAGGCTCTGGCCGGCCGGGCCGGAGCCCGCCTGGCCCGACGGATGGGGATGCCGGTGGCGAAGGACACCCTGCTACGGCTTCTTCGAGCCTCTGACCTCGAGGAACCCGGCGCGGTGCGGGTCCTGGGGGTGGACGAGTTTGCCCTGCTCAAGGGGCACAACTACGCGACGCTGCTGGTCGACCTCGAAGCCCGCCGGCCCATCGACGTCCTGCCTGGCCGGGAGGCCGGGACGGTCGCTCGGTGGCTCGAAAGCCATCCGGAGATCGAGATCATCTGCCGCGACAGGGCCTCCGCCTACGCCGAGGCAGCCAGGGCAGCCGCGCCTCAAGCGGTCCAGATCGCAGACGTGTGGCACCTCTGGAACAACCTCGCCAAAGCCGTCGAGAGGACCCTCACCAGCCATTACGCCTGCATCCGCGCCGGCCACGAGGCCGCCAGGCAACCTGACGAGGACGCTCCCGTGGCACCACCGGACGGAACGCTCGACGTCAACGGGCGCCCACGCCGGATCGTCGGACGGATCCGCGAACGACACCGCCGCGTCCATGAACTTCTCGCCCAAGGCCGATCCCTCCGTGGCATCAGCCGGGACCTCGACCTGGACTACTACGCCGTCCGCCGATACGCCCAAACACCGGACGTCGACCAACTGCTGGTCAAGGTCACCCAGCGCCGCACCCTGCTCGACGACTACAAGCCCTACCTCTACGAACGCTTCACCCAGGGCTGCCGCAACGCCAGCCAGCTCTTCCGCGAAGTCCGTGACCAGGGATTTCGCGGCGAACGCACGGGGGTCAACCGATACATCCGTCAGCTGAAGCAGGGCATCGAGACCGCCCCTCCAGCACCCGCCCTACCCAAACCGCGGCGGGCACTGCGTTGGGTGATGACGCACCCCGACCGGCTTCGGCCACATGAAGTCCTCGGCCTCAAGTTGGTCCGGGCCGCCTGCCCTGAGCTCGACACGGCCGTCGAGCACGTTCGAGACTTCGCCGCCCTCATACAGGAACGACGCGGCCAGGACCTCTTCGACTGGATCGAACAGGTCCACAACAGCGGCCTTGCATCGCTACAGCAGTTCGCCCGCGGCCTCCTCCATGACCAGGACGCCGTCGTCGCCGGCCTCTCCTCAACCTGGAGCTCAGGACAAGTCGAAGGCCAGGTCACACGCGTCAAGTTGATCAAGCGAGCCGGATACGGCCGAGCCAAACTCGACCTCCTGCGAACCCGGATCCTCCTCAGAACCTGACCACCAGCCGATCACAAGATCAGCGACAGAGTCCGTTCATGTGTACGCCGACACCGTTCGATGGAAGCCTGCCTCAGTCCACGACACGAGCCCTCGGCGCCTGGCCAGCAACAGCCAGCGCCTGCGGAGCACCCAGAGCGACCCACGGCAGTGAACACACCCCGAACTCGCCCCCATCTCTCTTCCTCTCCCACGCACAGGGGTAAGTCAGCGCAGTCACCACCCGCCGGGCGGGTGGTGACCTGCAAGAACGGTCAGCCGCCGGCGGCTGACCTTCCCCCTCAACCTCCCCCTCAGGTTCCCCCCGAGTTTCCCCCCCAGCTTCCCCGTCAGTTTCCCCCACCGCGATACGAGGCTTCAGCCCCTTGCGATCTCTCGCTTCCATGTCAGTACGTGACCTGCACGTCTCTCACCCGATGACAGTGGACCGATCCCGGATCCCTCACTTCGTGACAGTCAAAGCGGCAGCCAGCACCTGGCCCTGACCAACGCCGCAGGCCCCTACCGGACACACCCGCCGCTGACACTCAACTCACTGACACGAAACCGAGAGATCGCACCCAGTGATCGGGGTGGCGCCGGTCGCCGCGGCGGACACTTCCCAGAGCCGTGCTGCCGCGTCCGGGTCGATGGCGTACGCACGGACGCCGCCGGCGTCCATGGGCTCGTCGGGGGCGCAGACGCGGGCGACGTCGCAGTCCTCCAGGTAGAGCCCGCCATGGCCGTCGAGGAGGGGGGACGTGGCTGCCCAGAGCCCGGTGGCGGCACCTTGGGAGGGTGTCTTGAAGCCGGCGCCGATCACGTTGCCGTGCTCGTCCACCCAGCCGCGTTCGATCTGCTCCCGGAGGGTCATCTCTCGCTGGAGACCGGCGATGATCTTCCCCGGGTGGAGGGCGAACGCCCGGACGCCGTCGTTGCGTCCGAGGACGTCGAGCTGCACGGCGAACAGGGCGTTGGCCGTCTTGGACTGGCCGTAGGCCAGCCACTTGTCGTAGCCCGTGCGGAAGTGCGGGTCGTACCGGCGGATGCCGGTCAGTGCGTGCCCTGCGGAGCTGTTGACGACGACGCGCGCACCGTCGGCGGCGGCCAGGAGCGGGTAAAGCTCGCAGGCGAGTGTGAAGTGTCCGAAGTGGTTGCCGGCGAGCTGGCCTTCCCAGCCAGGTCCGACGCGTCGCTCAGGGGTGGCCATGACTCCGGCGACGGCCATGAGGAGGTCGAGCCTGTCGATGGAGTCGCCGATGTGCGCGGCGGCGGCACGCACGCTGTCGAGGTCCGTCAGGTCCATGGGGACGACTTCGCAGCCGTTCACGTCCGCGAGAGCGGCGCGGGCTACCCCGGGTCGCCGTGCCGGAACGACGACCCGGGCCCCGGCGGCTGCCAGGCCCCGGGTGGTCTCCAGGCCGAGTCCGGAGTAGCCCCCGGTCACGACGGCGGTCGCGCCGGAGAGGTCGAGGCCGGCCAAGACCTCCTCGGTGGTGCTGGTGGCGGAGAAGGGCGAGCCGAGCGGTTGCTGAGCAGTGGTGGTCATGCCGACGACGCTAGGTTCTAGAGCGAGGTCTAGAACAAGTCCTAGGCTGGGCAGCATGACGACTGCCGAGACCCGCGCGGAATTGGCACCTCCCACCGGACCGTCATCCAGTAGTTGAAAGGCCGGGTCGACGGTCCGTCACCCCCCGGCCTCCCAGCAGCTGTACGTCGCTCTGGTAAGCGTTCCGAACTCTACTCCGGCCGGGTGACAGATCACGGGCACTGACCGGTACGGTCGGGCGTTGCAGAACCCGGAGTCCGGACCAACCACAGGTCTCTGACGTCAGGTGCGGGGGCCGACCCCGAGGCTGCGCCGTACCGTCACGGGCTCAGCCTCGATCTGAGGGGCGGGCGGGGGTAGCTATTCCCTCACCGCGCCGGCCTGGCAGGCGTACTTCAGCACCAGCACGCCCCAGCACCTGATCGCAGCCTCCGCAGGATTTTCGGCGTCGTGCCCTACGAGCCAGCCTGCAGGCGTCATGCTGGTCGTTGGGACAGCGCGAAGGGAACGATGTTTTGCGGGGAACGAGTGCGCGGGCCGGGTCGGCGGTCGCGGTGGGCGCGGCGTTAGTCGCGGCTGGGATGGGCGTGATCACGAACTACGTGACGGCAGTGGTTCCCACATGGGCCCAAGATCCCCGGCTCGTGTGGCCCGCATTCGGTGTTCTGATCGTTGCGGCGGTCGTACTTCAGTTCTGGGCCAAGAGCCTGGACGCCAGCGCGGGACGCGCGAATCCGCGGCAGCTTCCTCTGGAACGGGTACTGCCCAACAGGCACGGGTCTCTCGCACCCGCGCACACCGGGGGGCCGGTGCGCGGCCGGGACGCCGACCTCGCCACGCTGAGAACGATGTTGCGTCGTCCCGACGGCCGGTTCGCGGTGCTGTGCGGCACGGGGGGAATGGGCAAAACCACCTTGGCCGCCCTGCTGGCTGACCAGGCCATTGCCGAGGGGACGCCGGTGTTCTGGGTACCCTGGCGCGACGAACGGGACCTTGCCGAGCAGATGACCCGGGTTGCACTCGCCTGCGGGCTTTCGGAAGAACAGCTGGAATCGGTCCGGTCGGGCCGGGCAAGCCTGCCGGACGTGGTGTGGCAGCAGCTCGCCCTGGAGCGTTCATGGCTGCTGGTCGTGGACAACGTCGATCAGCCCGCTGCCGTGGGTCCCGACAGGGAGCTCGTTGCCTCCTACCGGGGGTGGATCCGCCCCGGCGGCAGCGGCCTCCTGCTGATCACCAGCCGCGACACCGACCCTGACACCTGGGGCGGCCGCGCCGTACTGCACCGCCTGGCCCCGCTCGACCCGGATGCCGGCGCCCGCGCTCTGCTCGACGGCGCACCCGAGGCGGGCACCCTGGAAGACGCACGGCTCTTGGCCGACCGGCTCGGCGGTCTCCCCCTCGCGCTCCACACCGCCGGTCGCTACCTGGCCGCCGTCGCCAGCCGACACCGTACGTTCACCGCCTACAGGCAAGCCCTGGACCACGAACTGTCTACCCTACTCGGTGCCGAACACCCCGACGCCGCCGACCCCGACGTCGCCCGCAGCCTCGTCCGCCATACCTGGGACCTCTCCCTGGACCAGCTCACCGCCAGGGGCACCACCCGGGCACGCCACATCTTGCGCCTGCTCTCGCTGTTCGGCACTGAGCCCATTCCGTTGTCGCTCATCACGCCGAGCCTGGTTACGGCGGCCACCGGCCAGGCGACGACCGCGACCGACGTCGAGGCGGCGATCAACGGCCTGCACACCTACGGTCTTGTGGACACTCCCGCAACCGGTCCGGCCAGCTCGGACATCGCCCAGGTGTCACTTCATCCCCTGATCCGTGAGATCTCCGCCCTTGCCCTGACCAGCGAGTCCCCTGACCCGAGCCGCTGGTACCGGGCTCTCGCCGATCACATGGTGACCACAGTGCGAGGCCTGAACGACATGGGACGTACGGGATGGCCCATCGGCAGGCTTCTGGCACCCCACGCACTGGCCCTCGCCGAGCTCGAGGGATGCCGTGACGACCTCGAACTCGCCGGCGCACTGTACTCGTTGGCACGTCTTCTGGACGATGCCGGCGAGGCGACCGAAGCCCTGCGTCTGGATCGTCAGGCAGTAGCCACACGCACCCGGCTCCTGGGACCGGACCACCCCGACACGCTGAGCAGCATCGACGGCCTCGCCGTCACACTGCAAAGTGTGAGACAGCACGCAGACGCCGTCGAGCTGCTCGAGCAGAACGCCATCGATCGCGCACGCGTTCTCGGACCGGACGACCCGAACACCCTCCGCAGCCGCCACAATCTCGCGAACGCGCTGGGCGGTATCAACCGTCATGCCGAAGCAATCGATCTGCATCGGCAGAACCTCACTGACCGAGCACGCGTTCTCGGGCCGGATCATCCCGACTCCCTGGAGACTCGCAGCGGTCTGGGGCGTGAGCTGGGCTGCCTCGGCCAGTACACCGAGGCGTTCGAACTGTTTGAGGTGAACCTCAACGACCGGACCCGGGTGCTGGGTCCGAATCACCCCGACACCCTGGAGAGCCTCGACAACCTCGCAGCCGCGCTGGTCAGTCTCGGTCGACTCGAGGAAGCGGCGAATCTGTACGTGCGGATTTCGCTCCACCGTATGCAGGTGCTGGGACCGGACCATCCAGACACCCTGCTTAGCCAGAGCAAGCTCGCTCTCGTACTAGGCCTCCAGGGCCGGCATGCGGAAGCAATCGACTGGCACCGTCGAAGTCTCACCGACTGCACACGGGTGCTGGGACCGAACCACCCCGACACCCTGAGCAGCCGCAACAACCTCGCCAACGCCCTCAACGAACTGGGACGGCACGCGGAAGCAGCTGATCTGCACCAGCAGAACCTCACCGACCACACACGCGCTCTGGGCGCGGACCACCCCCTCAGTCTGACCAGCCGCACCAATTTCGCCATGGCACTGAACCACCTCGGCAGGCACACGGAAGCAGTCGAGCAGTTCCGGCAGGTCCTCGACGACCGCACCCGTGCACTGGGCCCGGACCACCCCGACACCGCACGAAGTCGCAACAATCTGGCCGTCGCGGAGAGGCACCTGGCATGGTCGCGCCGCTGGTACGTCAGGCCGTGGCGCCGCCTCGGCGCCAGCTGACCGTCACCGGTACGAATGTCGAGGCAGCCGACGCCTGCGCCGCTTATCCGCCCGTGAAGCGCCGAACTTCACGCCCGTCCACGGGTGTCCGGGCGCGGCCGCAGTGAGATGTTCGGCGACCAGCCGGGCAGCGTCCGCGCGCAGCGGTACGGTCCGGCCGACCGCGCGGAGCCGGCCATCATGGTCGCGGCGGCCGAGGACAAGGAGTTGCGGGCGGGTCAGGGTGCCGGTGATCGCGCCGACGACGGCTTCGGTGGTATCGCGTCTTCTGATCTTGGTCCACCCCCGGTACCCGGGCAGGTAGCGGCCGTTCAGGGGCTTGACCAGGATCCCCTCCACCCCGGACACGTCCGTCCAGGTCTCCAGCCACTCGCGCGCCTTGGCCAGGTCCGTCGTCTGCGGGCAGAGCGTCCAGGGGGCGGTCAGGGCATGTTCGGAGAATAGGTTCTCCAGGAGGGTGCGCCGCTCGGCGTACGGGCCCGCGAGGAGCTCCTGGCCGTCGTGCTGCAAGAGGTCGAAGGCGACGAAGTAGGCCGGCCACCGGGCGGCCAGGACAAGGCGCCGCGCGCGCGGGTGGCGGCCCGGCGCTGCAACGCCTCGAACGACAAGCGCTCCGCTTCGGTGTCCCAGACGACCAGTTCGCCATCGAGGACCAAGCCATACGGCAACTGCGCCTCGGCGGCCGCCACCAGGTCCGGCCACCGGTCCTGCACCAGCGCCCCGCGCCGGGTCTGCACCACCACCGTGCCACCCGGCCCAGCCGCAGTGAACAGCAGCGCCCGGTGACCGTCCAACTTCTGCTCGTACGCCACCCCCGCCCGCACAGCGGCCGGGCCGGGCACGCCTTCCGCAGCCTGCGCCAGCATCGGCTCCACCGGCGGCCTGAGCATCACGAGGGCCTCCCTCACAACGTGCGCGTCCCCCTTCCAGGGTCCGCCAGACCAGCCGGAGGCGACTACCCGCGCGTGATCAAGTTCGCCGGAACAGGGCCGATGACAGGCGTGGGCACTCGCCGAGAAAATCGAACACGTGTTTCACTTGAGGTGTGAGACCACCGTTCCGCTTCCCCGAGGACCTGATCACGCTCCAACGGGCGTGGCAGCAGACCTACGCCGAACTCGCGCAGGCACCCGCCGGGGCCGGTACGACCGCGCTGCGGCGCCGGCTGATCACCCTCTCCGGGACCCTGTGCACCCATCCCCACTGGGCGGCCCCCGCCGCCTGGCGGGCCGGCGGCGTCGAGCTGCGGCGCGCCGCCCGCACCCACACCTCCGCACCAGCGGAAGGGGAGGCAGCAGCATGAACGAGCAGACCACCACGCCCCGCCCGCAGGTCGCCACCTGGGCAGTCAGACCGGCCCCTGCGCCCGGTGTCACGTTAACTGCACCTTTGGGCGCGTCAGAGCCGTCAGCTGACCAATGGGCCTCCGGACGATCTCTGACACTTGATCGTCAACGCCGGTGGTGCTTGGGGCGGGTGTCTGGGTGGAGCCACCTCTCGGTGTCACACTCCTCGGGTGCTGTCTTTTCTGGAATGTTCAGCGCACCTTTGAGGTCTGTCTCAGAGAAGCTCGCGCAGTCCAGGTTCGCGCCATCTAGGTTCGCGCCGTTTAGGTTCGCGCCGTACAGGTTTGCATCTCGCAGGTCCGCGTCGTACAGGTCCGCGTCTCGCAGGTCCGCGTAGCCGAGGTACGCGTCACGCAGGTCCGCACCGCCGAGTGTCGCCTGGCGCAGGTCCGCTCTCGCCAGGATCACGCCACGCAGGTCCGCTCGGCTCAAACTCGCGCCGGACAGGTTCGCGTCGCCCAGTGTCGCGTCGTACAGGATCGCTTCACGCAGATTGGCTTTGCGCAGGTCCGTCAGGTTCAAGTTGGCGTTGCTCAGATCACCACCAGTCAGGTTGACCCTATGCAGGTCGGCTTCAAATAGGTTGACGCGCGTGGTGCCGTCATTGCGGCTGTCTCTGGATGCGAGGACAGCAGCTGCCGCGGTGACGTCGCTGGTCAGGATCGTCTTCAGGCTCGTCTCACGATCTCCTGACTTCGGCTTCTTGCTGTGGGCACGGATGAAGGATGAGAGGACGTCGATCACGGTGGCCTGGTCACGCGGGGAGTCCTGCATGAGGCGTTGGAGAGCGTAGACACCACCGAGACGCATATCTTCGGATCCCTTGTTGCCGAGGTCCTCGACGGCATCGGTGTACCGATCGGTGATCTGACCTTCGCGGGTAAGGGCCTGCTCGTTGTTGACCTGTGTGATCGATTTCCAAGTGAAGCCGACAACGGCAATTGCACTCAAGGCCGCCAGAAGGGTGGCGGACCGCTCCAACCGCGTCAACCAGGTCGTACGCTCGCGGGGCGCGGCGCTTATGGTCGGCCTGCCGGAGACGGCAGGCGCCCGTTCGGCTGCCCCTCGGCGCTGTCCGCGTTGCCTTGACCCCAACGGAGCACGGGCGCGGGGAGGCGATCGCCGCCCTTTCCGGTCCGCGATCCGATGTAGCTGCTTGCTGCGTGCTCCGGCCCGGGTGGCCCCCGTAGTAGCCATATGGTCATTTGACCTAACTGATACAGGTCGCGCGATTTGAGACAGCCTGAAAGTGCAGAGAAGCCACACCCCCACGTGTCGATACGGGGTCGGCGCGTCCCCTCTCTGCACGTCGTGCCGGCAGGCTCGGCAGGAGCTGTTCGCCCGCCCCTGACCGTGACCGAACCCCCGCCACCACCTGCACCGATCACGCTGCTCCTGCCCGACGGACAGGAAATCGGGCACGTACTGCTCTACGAGCGACAGCAGCTCGACTCCGGACTGTGGATGTACCGCATCGGCGTCCCCCTCTGGCAGACAGCCACCGGGGGCGGGGTCGAGCCGGCCGAGTACAGCACGTGGGTCACCTCAGAGCAGCTGCGGCCGCTGCCCGGGGTCGACCTCGGCCGTATCCCGGCCCACCCCCGTACCCACACCTCGACGCCGACCCGGTGGGCGTGGCTGCTCAACGGCCGCACCCACGGACGGCCCGCCACCGTCCACGCCGAAGGCTGCCCCAGCGCCACCGACCGCGCACACCCGCTGGGCACCACGCAGGCACTCGACGTGCTCGCACGGCCCGGCACCATCGCCTGCGCCGTGTGCGACGCCGCCGAGGCGCTGCTGCCGATCCTCACCCACGGCCAGAACGACGGGCCCGCCCCCGGCGACTGATCAGGTCAGACGGTCGGTGATGCGGTGTAGTCGTGGCGTTGGTAGCCGCGTCCATCGCCGTGCCAGTCCAGGAACAGCACCGAGTCACCGAGGGCGGACGGACCGGCCCGGTGGCTGATGGTCGCGGTCCGGTAGATGCCGGAGCGCGCCCCGCCGGCCGTGCCGTCCTCCAGCCGCGCCTCAAGGCCAGGGAAGTCACGCTCGACCACCACGGGGTCGGCGCCCTCGCGGGACTGTTTGATCTGCACCCGGACCTTCGCACCGTCGAAAATCGTCGGATCGTCCACGGGGTAGAAGCTCGCCCCGTCCCAGCGCACTTCGGCGTACGCGTACACGGTGCCCCCGGCCCGGGCCGCGCACGTCTTCACCGTCACCTTCCAGTTGTCCGGCCACGGCCCGTCATAGCTGGTGTCGTCGATGTCCTTCGTGCTGGACGCGCACTTGTAGGCGTGGCGGCCGTGGCAGTGGGGGCGGCAGGCGCCGCCACCGCCGCCACCGCCAGCGCGGCCACCGCCGCGCGAGCCGCGAATCGGGATCTGACCCGCGCCCTGAACCAGCGCGGATATCCCGACACGGGTGAACCCGGGCACGGTCCGCCGCATCCTGTCGGCCGGCGATCCGTGCCCGGGTTCCGTGGCTGGTCTGGCGGTTCAGGCCAGGGCTTCGGCCGCGTTCTGCACCTGGTCGCTGAGGGCGGCGAGGTAGCGCTCGGAGTCGAGGGCTGCGGCGCAGCCGGAGCCGGCTGCGGTGATGGCCTGGCGGTAGGTGTGGTCGACGACGTCACCGGCGGCGAAGACGCCGGGGATGTTGGTGCGGGTCGAGGGCGAGGCGACCTTGATGTAGCCCTCGTCGTCGAGGTCGACCTGTCCGGTGAACAGCTCGGTGCGCGGGTCATGTCCGATCGCGATGAACAGGCCGGTGACGTCGAGGTCGCGGAGTTTGCCGGTGAAGGTGTCGCGCAGGACGACACCGGAGAGCATGTCGTTCGTGTCCTTGATCTCGGCGATTTCGCTGTCGAAGGCGAAGGAGATCTTGTCGTCGGTGAACGCCCGGTTCTGCATGACCTTGGAGGCGCGCAGGGTGGAGCGTCGGTGGACGACGGTGACGGAGCGGGCGAAGCGGGTGAGGAAGGTGGCTTCTTCCATGGCGGTGTCGCCGCCGCCGACCACGACGATGTCGCGGTCGCGGAAGAAGAACCCGTCGCAGGTGGCGCACCAGGAGACCCCGCGGCCGGAGAGCTCGTCCTCCTTGGGCAGACCGAGCTTGCGGTAGCCGGAGCCGGTCGCGATGATCACCGTCTTCGCGCGGTGGACGGTGCCCTCGGAGTCGGTGAGTTCCTTGATGTCGCCGGTGAGGTTCACGGAGACGATGTCGTCGTCGATCATCTCGGCGCCGAACTTCTCGGCCTGGGCCCGCATGTCGGCCATGAGGTCCGGGCCGTCGATCCCGTCGGGGAAGCCGGGGAAGTTCTCCACCTCGGTGGTCGTGGTGAGGGAGCCGCCAACGAAGATGGAGCTGCCGAACAACAGCGGCTTGAGCTGGGCGCGGGCGGTGTAGAGGGCGGCGGTGTATCCGGCGGGGCCGGAGCCTATGACGATGACGTCGCGGACGTCGTCGGTCGGAATCGTCTCGGTCACGTCAGGTGCCTCAAGCCTTCGACTTGGCGTCGATCTCGGCGATCAGGCCCTCAATGAGGGACTTGATCTCGTCGCGGATGGGGCGGACGGCCTCGACGCCCTGGCCGGCCGGGTCCTCCAGCTGCCAGTCCAGGTAGGTCTTGCCGGGGAAGTACGGGCAGGCGTCGCCGCAGCCCATGGTGATGATGTAGTCCGATGCCTGGGCGGCCTCGGGGGTGAGGACCTTCGGCTTCTGGTCGGAGATGTCGATGCCCAGCTCGGCCATGGCGGCCACGGCGGAGGGGTTGATCTGCTCACCGGGCACGGAGCCGGCGGAGCGGACCTCGACGCGGTCGCCGGCGAGGTGGCGGAGGAACCCGGCCGCCATCTGGGAGCGGCCCGCGTTGTGGATGCAGACGAACAGGACGGAGGCGGCAGGAGCGGAGGACATCTGTTCTTCCTTGGGGTGAGGCGACTGCGCTGGGGATCTGTGGGGCTTCAGGGGGCGAGCTGGGTGAGCAGCTCGGTGATGCGGGCGTCGATGTCGTCGCGGATGTTGCGGACGACGGCGATCGGCGCCCCGTCGGGGTCGGCCACGGGCCAGTCGAGGTAGCGGCGGCCCGGCACCACGGGGCAGGCGTCGCCGCAGCCCATCGTGATCACGATGTCGGCGGCCTGGACGACCTCTTCGGTCAGCGGCTTGGGGTAGGCGTCGGCCAGGTCCACGCCTGCCTCGGTGAGAGCCTGCGCGATGTGCGGCGCCACCTCGCCTGCGGGGTGGGTGCCCGCGGAGGAGACGGTGACCCGCTCGCCCGCGCGGTGGGCGAGGAGAGCGGCGGCCATCTGGGAGCGGCCGGCGTTCTGGCTGCACACGAACAGCACCCGCATCGGCCCGCTCACCAGTCCCTGGGTGTGGGCGAGGGCGCCGAGGCGTTCGGCGGTGAGCCGTTCCGCGAGCACGACCAGGTGCGTGTGGACCCGGGCGTGCTCGGCGAGACGCGTGTAGGAGTCGGCGAGCAGGCCCAGCACGGTTTCCGGCGCGAAGTGGCCGGCGTATCGGGTGGCGAGACGGGCGGCCCCGGCGGCCAAGCGTTCGTCCGGCAGGAGGGGCGAGGAAGGCGAGGGCATGGCGATCCCGTCCAAAGGAGCCAATAGGATCAGCTCGGGCTGGTGTCAGCCCCAACTGATGTGACAGTATCAGTCCATGATGACGTCAGTCGACACTGATCTGATCCGGGTTCTAGCCGACCCGCTCAGGCTCCAGATCGTGACCCTGCTCGCCCGCGAGACCCTCTGCACCACCCACCTCGTGGAGGAAACGGGCGCCAAGCAGACGAACCTCTCCAACCACATGAAGGTGCTGCGGGAGGCGGGAGTCGTGGATACCGAGCCGTGCGGGAGGTACATCTACTACCGCCTGCGCCCGGAAGTCATCCAAGCCCTCGCCGGTCAGTTCGCCGACCTCGCCCAGACCGCGCGAGCCACCGCCGAAGCGAACCTCAAGCGGTCCTGCCCATAGCCTTCCGCGCTTTGCTCACCTGCCCGAGGAGAACCCGCCTTGACCGCCACCGAGCCCGTCGCCGCCCCCGCAGCGGAGAGCGACATAGCCGCCGACGCGCCCCAGCCCGCCCCAGGCGCCACCCCGCCCCGCACCCCGCTGATCGCCCGCGCCGCCGCCGAGCTCGTCGGCACCGCAACGCTCGTCGCGGTCGTCGTCGGCTCGGGCATCCAGGCCACGAAACTCACCCAGGACGTGGCCCTCCAGCTCCTGGCCAACTCCACCGCCACCGTCTTCGGGCTCGGCGTCCTCATCGCGCTCCTCGGCCCGGTCTCCGGCGCCCACTTCAACCCGGCCGTCACCCTGGCCGAATGGTGGACCGCCCGCCGCGGCGGCGCCGGAGTCACCGCCCGCGAGCTCGCCGTCTACGTGCCCTCGCAGATCGCCGGCGCTATCGCGGGCGCCATCCTGGCGGACGCGATGTTCGGCGAGCCCCTGGTCAAGTGGTCCACCCACGACCGCTCCGCCGGCAACCTGCTGCTGGGCGAGGTCGTCGCGACCGCCGGCCTGATCCTGCTGATCTTCGGCCTGGCCCGCACCGACAGGCTCCGCTTCGCGCCCGTCGCCGTCGCCTCGTACATCGGCGCCGCCTACTGGTTCACCTCCTCCACCTCCTTCGCCAACCCGGCCGTCACCATCGGCCGCGCCTTCACCGACACCTTCGCCGGCATCGCCCCGGCCTCCGTGCCCGGCTTCATCGGCATGCAGCTCGTCGGCGCCGTGGTGGGCCTGGCCCTGGTGGCGGTCATCTTCATGCGCGGCAAGACGGACAGCGGGACGCCTGCGGCATGACGCAGCGCACGGACGTGGTGGTGATCGGCGGCGGCCAAGCAGGGCTCGCCGCCGGATACCACCTGCGCCGCCTGGGCATCGAGCACGTCATCCTCGACGCCCAGGCGGCGCCCGGCGGAGCCTGGCAGCACACCTGGCACTCCCTGCGCCTCTTCTCCCCCGCCCAGTACTCCTCCCTGCCCGGCCGGCTCATGCCCGTCCAGGAGGGCGAGCTCTACCCGGACGCCGCCCACGTCGTCGACTACCTCACCGACTACGAGAAGCGCTACGAACTCCCCGTCCAGCGAGGCACCTGGGCCGAGAGCGTGCACCGCGACGGGCCCCGCCTGCGGGTCGAGACGGACTCCGGATCCTGGACCGCGCGGGCCGTCATCAGCGCCACCGGCACCTGGACCCGCCCCTTCCTCCCGGCAGTTCCCGGCCGGCGCGACTACCAGGGCCGCCAGCTGCACACCGTCCAATACCGCAGCCCGTCCGAGTTCGCCGGGCAGCGCGTGATCGTGGTCGGGGGCGGCAACTCCGGAGCCCAGATCGCCGCCGACCTCACCCACGCCGGCATCGACCTGACCTGGGTCACCCAGCGCCCGCCCCGCTACCTCGCCGACGACATCGACGGCCGAGCACTCTTCGACGCGGCGACCGCCCGCCGACGCGCCCTCGACGAAGGCCGCACCGACACCGGCGGCGTCGCCTCCCTCGGCGACATCGTCGCCGTCCCGCCCGTACGCGCCGCCCGCGACACCGGACTCCTCAGCGCCCGGCCCATGTTCGCCCATCTCACGGCGACCGGGGTCGAGTGGGCAGACGGCACCCGGGCCGAGGCGGACGCGGTCATCTGGTGCACCGGCTTCCGTCCCGCGCTCGCGCCTTTCGCCTCCCTGCGCCTGCGCGGCACACGCGGCCGCATCGCGACCGTCGGCACCCGCGCCGCGGACGAGCCGCGCCTGCACCTGCTCGGCTACGGCGACTGGACCGGCCCGGCCTCCGCCACCCTCATCGGCGTCGGCCGCCCCGCCCGCGACGCCGCCCGCGAGATCGCCGAGCTCCTTCGACCATGAAGACGGGCTCCCCGGTCAAACGGCCCGCCGACCTGCTGGGTATCAGCATCGACGTTCCGGAGCCGGTCACGGTCGCGTGAGGATGGTGCAGATCTCGCCTTCGGAGCAGGTGTCGGGGTCGGTGACGGCGGCCCGCCGGGCGAGCTCGCGCAGCGCGGTGCGGGTCTGGCGGAGCTCGGCCATCCGCTGCTCGATATCCCCCAGCCGCTGACCGATGAGGCGTGTGACCTGCCCGCACGGGGCCTGCCCGCTGTCTCTGATCTCCAGGACCGACCGGATCTCGGCGAGCGTCAGGCCCGCGCCCTGGGCGTCGCGGACATCGACGCCCTCGGTATTTCCGCGATGCTCGGCCAGGACGTGACCGTCTCCTCCACCGATCCCGTCGACGGCCGCCCAGTGACAGTCACCTTCAGCAACGGCGCGCCAATCTGGGAGCCTGCCGCGGCGGTCGTATTCGTCGGGCGTCGCAAAGGTGCAGGCCCGGCCGCCACGGTGTGCTGCGACGCCCTCAACTTCTTCACCGGCCAGTCCTCGGCCGAGCAATGGCAGCTGGCGCACCCCGAGGTGCGCGGTGAGATCGTCGGCCAGTCCCGCGCCACCCAGATCGGGCAGCAGACCTTCGGCCCGCTCCTCCAGGACGGCTGACCATTCGGCCGCATCCGCCTCCGTTACGCCCCGGCCTGCAGTGGGCATCATTGCCACCCCGGCCGACTCGTCGAGTGCGGCCCAAAATGGCAGGCCATGATGAACGCGATCGCGATGGACCGGCAGGCCGTGCACGAGGACTATGAGCGTGCCCGCCAGACCTTCCACCGCCTGCTCGACAGTGCCTCCGAGGAGGAACTCTCCAGTGCCACCCACGACACCAGGTGGACCAACGAGCAGCTGCTGTGGCACATGCTGTTCGGCTACATGCTCATCTTGCGTCTGCTGCTCCTGGTCCGCGTCTTCGGCCGGCTGCCACGGCGCGCGAGCAGGGCTTTCGCCCGAGTGCTGGACGCGGCGACCGTGCCGTTCGACTGGGTCAACTACGTCGGCCCACGCGGGGCGGTGAAGTTCTACGGGCCGCAGCGGATGGGTGCCGCATTCGATCGCATCATCGACTCCCTGCACCGCCACCTGATCTCGGAGCCGGATGCCCGGCTCGCCCGGGGCATGCACTACCCCGTCCGCTGGGATCCGTTCTTCAAGGACTTCATGACCCTCGCGGACATCTACCGCTACCCCACCCAGCACTTCGACTTCCACCGCCGCCAACTCACCCTGCACGACGCTGACTGACGCCCGCGGCCAGACCGGCAGTGTCAGACAATCTGTGGACTGCGGCGCTCCAGCAACACCACGTCCCGCCACGCCCCGTGGTGCCGGCCGATGCGCTCACGCGTGCCGATGACACGGAACCCGGCTCGTGCGTGGAGGGCCAGGCTGGCGGTGTTCTCGGGGAAGATCCCGGACTGGATGGTCCAAATGCCGTCCGCCTCCGTCGAGGCGATCAGAGCGTCCAGCAGGGCGCGGGCGACGCCGCGGCCACGGCCATCGGGGTGGACGTAGACGGAGTGCTCGACCACGCCCGCGTACGCGCACCGGTCCGAGACGGCACTCGCCGCGACCCAGCCCAACACCCTGCCGCCGTCGTCGAGGGCGACGAAACGGTGGCCAGGCAGCTTGGCCTTGTCGAACACGGCCCACACGGGGGCCTGCGTCTCGAAGGTCGCTTTGCCCTCGTCGATCCCCGCCTGGCAGATACCCAGCACCTGCTCGGCGTGCGCGGCAAGCAGCGCCTCGATCCGCACCACGGTCACGCCGTCTTCGCGGCGCCGGCCAGCAGCGCGCCCATGGCAGCGAGCACGGACGGCTCGACCCGGTAATAGACCCACGTCCCCCGGCGCTCGGAGGACAGCAGACCCGCCTCCTTCAGCTTCTTCAAATGGTGGGAGACGGTGGGCTGGGAGACCCCGACGTCGGAGATGTCGCACACACATGCCTCCCCGCCCTCGTGGGAGGCGACAGCGGAGAACAGGCGCAGGCGCACGGGGTCACCGAGGGCCTTGAACATCTTCGCCGCGACCTCGGCCTCCTCGGCCGACATCGGGCGCTCGTTCAGCGGCGGGCAGCAGGCCGCGACGACGTCGGGCTCCAGCAACGGCAGAACCTTCACATTCGACATACGTCTATGTTGACACACATCGAACTAAGAGGGGAGTGGGTCAGGCGCGGGCCAGGTGGGCGGCCAGTCGGCGGGCCGCCCGGGCGGCATCACGGCCGACGCCGCGCAGCGTGTTCGAGGACAGGCTGCGCTGCCACTCCAGCCCGACGAACGCCAGGCTCGAATAGGCAGGGGAGGCGCCGCCGCGGTGGTGGGGGTGTCCGGCCGGGTCGAGGGCGCCTTCGAGTCCGGCGAGGTAGGGCAGGTGGGGGCGGTAGCCGGTGGCGAGGATCAGCGCGTCCAGCCGCTCCGTGATGCCGTCGGCCCACGTGACCCGGTCGTCGGCGAGGCGGGTGAACATCGGGCGGCGGTCGGGGGCGCCGGCGGTGAGAGCGGCGCGGTAGCGGCCGTCGTCCAGGACCGGCGGGGCGGGCGGAGTCTTCAGCAGCCATCCGAGCGGGGCGGTGTCCAGGCCGGTGCGGGTGAGCCAGAAGTGCAGGTCCTTGCCCAGCAGGTGCTGTCGGGTGAACCTCACCGGCGCCCGCATGGCCAGGCTCGTGCGGCTTTCGAGGGCGAGCTCGGCGGCGATCTGCACCGCGGAGTTCCCCGCCCCGATCACCACCACACGCTGCCCGGCAAACTGGGCCGGGCTGCGGTAGTCGGCCGCGTGCAGGACCTGGCCGGCGAAGGTCTCCAGGCCCGGCAGGTCAGGGCGGTGCGGGCGGCCGAAGCTGCCCGAGGCGGCGACCACCGCCCGCGCCCACAGCTGCCCGCCGCCCTCCAGCTCGACTTTGAACCCGGCACCGTCGGCCCGGATCGCGGTCACGCGCCGGCCGGTGCGGATGTCGGCCTGTAGGCGGGCGGCGTAGACGGTCAAGTAGGCGACGACCTCGTCCCGGTGCGGGTAGCGGTCCGGATCCCCGCCGAACAGCAGGCCGGGCAGAGCGCTGAACCGGGCCGGCGAGAACAGGGTCAGGCTGTCGTAGTAGTGCGGCCATGAGCCGGCTGCCCGCCCCGACGCCTCCAGCACCACCGGCTTCAGTCCCGCCCTGACCAGCGCATGCGCAGTGGCCAACCCCGACTGCCCGCCCCCCGATGACGACGGCTTCCACCTGCTCCACGGCAACCCCTAAGAATTAGATGAACGTCTATGTTGACGTCCATCGATACAGATGCCATGCTGATCACGCAAGCCATAGACAAACTTCGAAACACAAGGGAGTCGTCATGAACGAGCCGATCAGCCCCACCAGCCCGAACCGCGCCGCGACGACGGGCTCCTGTTGCGGCACCGCCCCCGTACCCGCCGCCGAAGTGGCGCCCGCCCAGTCCTCACCCTGCTGCGGCACCAGCGAGGGCGCGGAGGCGGCCGGAGCCTGCTGCGACCCGCAGGCCAAGCGCGAGGCCGTCGCCACCGGCGCCGGCTGCTGCTGACCATCCGAAGTCCCCACCCGCCCGCCTGCACGAAGACCCGGAGACATGCCATGAGCGAGACCACCACCGAGCTGCCCGTCGTCGTCATCGGGGCCGGCCCCGCCGGACTCGCGGCCGCCGCCCACCTCCTCGACCGCGACATCGCGCCCCTCGTCCTGGAAGCCGGCCCGCTCGCCGGGGCCGCCGTGCGCGAGTGGGCTCACGTACGGCTGTTCTCCCGCTGGGGCGAACTCGTCGACCCGGCCGCCGAGAAGCTCCTGGCCCCGACCGGATGGACCAAGCCCGCCGAGGACACCTACCCCTCCGGGGGTGACTGGGCAGAGCGCTACCTCCAGCCGCTCGCCGACGTACTCGGCGAACAGATCCGCTACGGAGCACGCGTCACCGGCGTCTCCCGCACCGGCCGCGACCGCATCGTCGACGCCGACCGCGACACCCAGCCCTTCGTCGTCCACTACGAGAACGCCGACGGCCACGAGCACCGCCTCTTCGCCCGCGCCGTCATCGACGCCTCCGGCACCTGGTCCACCCCCAGCCCCGCCAGCGGCAGCGGACTCGCCGCCCTCGGCGAGAAGGCCGCCGCCACCCGCATCACCTACCGCGTCCCGGACCTGAAGGACCCCGCCATCCGCGCCCGCTACGCGGGCAAGCGCACCGCGGTCATCGGCTCCGGCGCCTCCGCCTTCACCGCCCTCGCCTACCTCGCCGATCTCGCCACGTCCGAGCACGGCCAGGGGACTCACGCCACGTGGATCCTCCGCCGAGGGATCTCCGGCTCGACCTTCGGCGGCGGCGAGGCCGACCAACTCCCCGCCCGCGGCGCCCTCGGCCTGGCGGCCAAGGCGGCCGTCGACAACGGCTACGCCGACGCGATCACCGGTTTCCGCACGGACGCCTTCGAGCGTGACGGGGAGGGCCTCGTGATCCTCATCGGCGAGGACGGCCGCCGTCTCGACCCGGTGGACGAGGTCATCGTCCTGACCGGCTTCCGCCCTGACCTGTCCTTCCTGGACGAGCTGCGCCTCGGCCTCGACGAGCGCCTCCAGGCCCCGACCGCGCTCGCCCCGCTGATCGACCCCAACCAGCACTCCTGCGGCACCGTCTACCCCCACGGCGTGAACGAGCTCTCCCACCCCGAGAAGGACGTCTACCTCGTCGGCATGAAGTCCTACGGCCGCGCCCCCACCTTCCTCGCGATGACCGGCTACGAGCAGGTCCGCTCCATCGCCGCCCACCTCGCTGGCGACCAGGAAGCCGCCGAGCGCGTCGAACTCACCCTCCCCGAAACCGGCGTGTGCGGCGGCGCGGGCCTCTTCGACGAGCCGGAAGCCTCCGAGCAGAACGACGGTGGTGGCTGCTGCGCAGCTCCGGCCACCCTCACCATCGGCGCCGCTCCCGCTCCCGCTTCCTCGGGCGGCTGCTGAGGTGAGCGACCTTCAAAGCGGCCTGGCCGCGGCCGGGACGGGGGTCCGGTCGCGGCCACGCGCCGTCCTGCCCGCCCTGTGCCTCACCCAGATCACCAGCTGGGGCATCGTCTACTACGCCTTCATCGTCCTCAACCCGGCCATCACCGCCGACACCGGCTGGAGCGCGGGCGCGACCACCGCGGCGTTCTCCGCCGCCCTCGTCGTCTCCGCCATAGCGGGGATCTACGTCGGCCGCGTCCTGGACCACCGCGGCCCCCGCACCGTCATGACGGCTGGCTCCGTCCTGGGTTCGCTGAGCCTGCTGGTGATCGCCGCGGCCCCCAACCTGGCCGTCTTCTTCGCCGGATGGCTGCTCGCCGGAGCGGCGATGGCCGCGATCCTCTACCAGCCCGCCTTCGCAGCCCTCACCCGCTGGTGGGGCCCCGACCACATCCGCGCGCTCACGATCGTCACCCTCGCCGGCGGGCTCGCCTCCACCGTCTTCGCACCCCTGACCGCGATCCTCGCCGACCACATGTCCTGGCGCGCCACCTACGTCGTACTCACCGGCATCCTCGCGGCCCTGACCGTCCCGGCCCACGCGATCGCGCTGAAGGCCCCGTGGCCGCAGGCCCCGCCGAGCCCGCCGCACGTCACCGGCGGCCACGAGCAGGTCGTGCGCAGCCGGGCGTTCTGGATGCTGGCCGTCACGTTCACCCTGTCCGCGTTCGCGATGTACGCCGTCGTCATCGGCCTCGTCCCCCTCCTCCTCGAACGCGGCTACACCATCACCCAAGCCGCCTGGGCCCTCGGCCTCGGCGGCGCCGGCCAGACCCTCGGCCGCACCCTGTACGCCGCCCTCGCCCGCCATCTCGGCGTCACCGCCCGCACCGTCACCCTGATCGCTCTCGGCGCCCTCACCACCGCAGCCCTCGCCACCGTGGCCGGCCCCTACACCCTGCTCGTCGCCGTATCCGTCCTCGCCGGAGTGATCCGCGGCAACCTCACCCTCCTCCAGGCCACCGCCGTCACCGACCGCTGGGGCACCACCCACTACGGCCGACTCTCCGGACTCCTCGGAGCACCCGCACACGCCGCAGCCGCCCTCGCCCCCTTCGCCGGCGCAGTCCTGGCCAGACCCCTCGGCGGCTACCCCGCCCTGTTCACCCTGCTCGCCGTCCTCTCGGCCGCGGCTGCTGCCACCGCGCTCGGGGCACGCCCTGGGTGTGGGTCCGTAAAGTTAACGGTGGTTTTGGAGTTGTTGGGGTTTCAGCGGCGGGCGGCTGAGAGCCGGCCGTCGAAGGTGATGTCGAAGGCGTTCAGAGCGGCCTTCCAGCGCTGGGTCCAGCGTTTGCCTCCCTGGCCGGTGGGGTCGAGGCTCATGATGGCCATGTAGACGCACTTGATGGCGGCCTGCTCGTTCGGGAAGTGCCCACGGGCCCGGACGGCCTTGCGGATCCGTGCGTTCACGGACTCGATGGCGTTCGTCGTGCAGACGATCCGCCGTATCTCGGTGTCGAACTGCAGAAACGGCACGAACTCGGCCCATGCGTTCTCCCACAACCGGACGATCGCGGGATACTTCTGGCCCCATTCCTCCTGAAACTCCAGGAACCGTTCCATGGCGGCGTCCTCGGTCGGCGCCGTGTAGACGGGCTTGAGCGCCTTCGAGATCTTGTCCCAGTCCTGCCGGGCCGCGTAACGGAACGAAGCCCGCAGCAGGTGAACGACACACGTCTGCGTGATCGCCTGCGGCCAGACGGCCCCGATCGCTTCAGGCAGCCCCTTCAACCCGTCACAGACGACCATGCAGACGTCTTCCGTGCCGCGGTTCTTGATCTCCGTGAGGACCTGGAGCCAGTACTTGGCACCCTCGCCCCCGTCGCCGGCCCACAAGCCCAAGATCTCGCGAGTGCCCTCGACGGTGACCGCCAGGACCACGTAGACCGGCCTGTTCGCGACCTTCCCGTCCCGCAGCTTCACGTGGACACAGTCAATGAACAAAACCGGATAGACCGAGTCGAGCGGCCGGTTCTGCCACTCGTTCATGCCGTCGATCACCTTGTCCGTGATCGTGGAGATGGTCGTCTTGGAGACCTCGGCGCCGTAGACCTCCGCTAGACGAGTAAGTCCGAAGTGCTGGTCAGTGGTCGTAGGCGATCAGTGATCGTGCGACCGGTGTTTCGTTGGATCGGTTGTGCCAGATGGCTGCGGTGAGGGCGAGGATGCGTTGTCCGACGCGGGCCAGGACTCCAGCTGGGGTTCTGGCCCCGTGTCGTTCGAGGTCGAGCTGGCCTTTGAGGGTGTCGTTGACCGACTCGATGAGCTGCCGGATCGGCTTGAGGAGGTGCTCACCCGGCCGGGGCTTCTTGTTGCGGTAGCTGGGCCGCAGCAGGGTCAGGCCGTGGTCGGCCATGAAGGCGTCCAGGTGCTTGGAGACGTAGCCCTTGTCGCCGACGATCGTCTGCCCGGGATGGGTGGCCAGCAGGTCCTGGTCGCCTGTGAGCATGTCGGCCAGGACCTCGCGTTCGTCGGTTTTAGGGTTGGCCAGGGCCCAGGCGATTGGCAGGCCGCCGGGTGTGCAGAGCAGGTGCAGGCGCAGGCCCCAGAAGAACCGTGAGTGCGAGGGGCAGTAGGAGTAGGCGGCCAAGCCGGCGAGGTCGGATCGTTTGACGGTGGGCCGGGAGCGTGCACATTCGACGGGTGTGGAGTCCACGACCCATACGTCGTCGTGCCACAGGTCGGTGTCGCGGGCGAGGGTGCGGATGAAGCGGCTGAGCAGGGTGTTTGCGGCCCGTAAACGCTTGTTGTAGCCGGACTGTTCGGGCAGGTAGGGGAATTCGGCGGCTAGATGGGTGCGGGCGAACCGCAGCCAGCGTGCCTCAGAGACGAAGCCGAGCAGGGCCTGCATGACCGCGAGTGTCAACAGTTCGGCGTCCGTCAGCCTCGGCGGACGGCCTGTCCGCCGCGTTCCTGCCAGAGAGTCATCGATCCTCACGTACAGTGCAGTCGCGAGGGTCTCCAGGTTTGTCGTCACAAACGAACCAACGAGACCCTCGCTTCATGCGCCCGAAGACTTCGGACTTACTCGTCTAGGTGAGCGGAGATCTCCCCGTGGGTCAGGCCGCGGGCCGACAGCGAGAGCACCATCTCGTCGACGCCGGTCAGCCGGCGCTGTCGCTTCTTGACGATCTGCGGCTCGAACGAGCCCTCCCGGTCCCTCGGGACTTCGAGAACGACCGGGCCGACCTCGGTCACCACGGTCTTGGACCGGGTCCCGTTCCGGGTGTTGCCCGAGCCAGCCTTCTCATGCTTCTCGTGCCCGAGGTGGTCGGTGATCTCGCCTTCCAGGGCCGACTCGAGGATCCGCTTCGTCAACTGCTGCAGCAGACCACCCTGGCCCGTCAGCTTGATCCCGTCAGCCTTGGCCCGGTCCACCAGCTGACTGATCAGCTGGTCGTCCAGAACATCCGGTGCCAACCCGGACGGCTGCACCTCCGCCACGGCCTCCGCCGACACGGTCACGTCTGTCATCAGGTGTCACTTCCTGTTCGAAGATCCACCGTTGACCGTACAGACCCCTGAAGGGTTCTCGGTAGGAACCCAGGGGTCCGGCAGCTGATTCTGCGCGAGAAGGCCTGGGTTCACGACGAACCTGGGTGCGGGTCCGCCTACAGGGGTCGGTAGGCGCCGTAGTTCCCGGCAAGGGAGTTCGTGGCGGCTTCGGCGACATCGGATCGAGGGCTGGAGACGCATGAGGTGAGGAAGTGGTGGACTCGCTGCCCCGTCCAGCCGGCCGCGGCAACAGTGGGCCAGAAGTAGATCCCATCCTGTGGGGACCTAGCTTCGATGAAGTCGATGATGTCGGTCACGGTTTCCTGGTTGAGGCCAAGCCGGAGCATGGCCACGGCCTGCAACGCTCCGCCCACAAGAGTCTCGTTACCGGTATTCAGGCACCAGCGAATCGTCTCAGTGTGGGAGTGCTCCATGTAGCTCAGCCGGACGATGGCGTCGCCCCCGGCAGTGTGAACCGCATGGAGAGTTTCGCGCTGAAGGACGAGATCTCGCAGGTAGGGAAGGTCGGAGGGGGAGCCGCATGTACCGAGCGCCATCGTCATCTGGTACTGGGTTTCCCAGGTCCGTGAATCCCTCACCTCGTTCTTCAGGGCTTCTAGCAGGGCAGGGCCTGCATATGAGTCGCCCAGTTTCCGAAGTCGCTTCGCGGCTGAGCGGCGCTTGGCGGAACTGCGGTCTTGAAGCTGGCGGATCGCCTCAACGGTGTCGAGAGCCACGGTCTCTCCTACTGGATACGGACGTCACTGGACCCTATTCGGCTCCTCTGACAGTTCCGCCGAGGGTCTCGCCGGGTGAGACCAGAAGCAGCTGACGGGCCGAGTCGGCGTAACGCATCGCGGTCTTCTCGTCGAGGCCGAAGACCTCGGCAAGGTGGAGTGGGTCAGGGCCGTGAACCATGGCCTCTTCAAGCTGTCGGTCGACGCGGAGCCGCTCCAGGGTGGCGTCCTGTGTCCGCGCATCGGCGCGCTGATCCAGTGGTTGCTGGCCCGGCTGGTCGTGTTGGCGGTCTGGTTGTTGATCAGCAGGTGGAGGTTCGCGGTGCTGGGCCACCGGCAGCGCCGGTGGCCCAGCCAGTCCGTCAGGAGCTTCAGGGTGAGGTCGTCAAGAGGCCGGACGCGTCCGGCGATGGTCAGCCGGCGGTTGCCGAGGTCGACGTCGTCGAGCGTGAGGGTGGCGATCTGGGCGACCCGGGCGGCGTGGACCGCCGCGAGGGCGAGGACGAGCCGTGCCGCCGGGGTGGTGGCCGCCGCGACAGAGCTCTCGACCTGCTCCGGAAGGAGCGGTTGGAGCACGCTGTACTCGTTCTGCCCGACCTTGATGCGGCTGGTGGGGTCGCGGAAGACCAGCCCGTGCCGTTTGGCCCAGGTGAACAGCGAGCGCAGGGCGACGTGTTGGTCACGCCGCTGGTGACCGTGCAGTGTCTTGACGTAGGTGAGGACGTCGTCGCGGGTTACTTCCCGCAGGTGGTGATAGCGGTTCGACCACTCCAGCAGGGCAGGGCGGACCTGGTTGAGGGAGAGCCAGACCGTTCCTTCGCGTCGTGGGAGACTGCGGGGGCCGCCGTCGCGCAGGACGCGGGTCCAGCGCTCGGCTTCCGAGCGGATGCCGGGTGCGAGTCCTTCCAGGCGCCCGACGAGCCAGCGTTCGAAGGACGGTTCGCTGTCGTCCTCAAAGATCCCCATCTCCTCCAGGACCGTGACGACGTGGCCGACGGGCAGGTCCAAGGCCCGTAGCGGGGCGAAGATCTCCGTATGCCGGATCACGTCGCCTTCGACGTGGCCGGTGAGGACGACGGCCAGGCCCCGGTTGACGGCGAAGCGGATGTTGCGTCCCCAGCCGCGGGCCTCGGCGAATCGGTGGGCGAGGTACTTCGCCCAGGCCAGCCACGGGCTAGCCAGGTCGGCGTCTGCCGGATCGAGTCGGCCGAAGTCCCGAGGGATCTGCTCGAACAGCGGCGGCTGCCGCCAGCCGGCATCCGGGCGCCAGGCCGGCGCGGGAGGTGGTTTGCGCGGGGCTCCACGCCGTCCTCCCTTCCGCCGGGCCGGGGGCGTCGGTCTCCTGCGGTAGTGCATGCCGACGAAGAACAGCTGGTGATGTCGGACGACGGCGAGCCGGTCCCGCACGTCCGTCTCGTCGGTGGGATGGCCGATGACGGCCTTCGCGCTGAGGCGGGCCTGGCACCAGCACAAGCGGCAGTAGTCCCACTTCAGCGGCTGGACGCGACGGCAGCCGGTGCATTCCGCCGCGTCGTGTCCGCGGCCGAACATGTAGCAGGTGTGGCAGAGCCGTCCGCGGAAGTCGCCCCAGGCCAGGCAGCCAGGGCAGGAACTGGTGGGCTTGACGTAACCCTTCGGGAAGCGTGTCACCGGATCACTCCGGGGGCAGCGACCGGCCGTCCCGGCGCTTGGGGATCACCTTCGGCGCGGCGGTCCCCGAGCCGACAGCCGCCCGGACCGTCTCCTCCTGACCGGGGCGGTGCACCTTCTCCGGCTCGGGGATCAGGAGGTCGCCGATCTCGCAGCCGAGGACGACGCAGATGACGTCCAGGTCCTCCAGCTTCAGGGAGACCGGCTGGCCAGACCACAGCCCGGACATCTTCCCGGCCGAGATCACCAGGCCGTGCTCGGCGAGGCTCCGCTGGAGCTCGGAAGCTTTCCAGATCCCCTGGTTCGCGGCGGTCAGCCGCAGATTCCACTTCATTGCAGAAGTCCTTCCAGACGCTTCGCGGCCCGCTGCTGCCCGGCCACCCAGGCGTCCTCGACCCGGGTCTGCTGGACGTGGACGTATCGCATGGTCGTGGCGATCCAGGAATGTCCGAGGACTTCCTGGATCGCGATGAGGTCGAGTCCACCCAGGTAGAGCTCGGACGCGCAGAAGTGCCGCAGGACGTGCGGGGTGAGCTTGTCGCCCCAGCCCGGCAGGTGCGCCGTGGCCGCGGCCTTGAGCCCACCGCGCAGAGCATCGTCGCCGACCCGGCCCGAGGAGCCGTCAGCGCATCTGCGTTCGGAGGGGAACAGCGGGGCGCCGGGGCGGGTGTGGTCGTCGTCGAACTGGCCCCAGACGTCCTCGATGAACCAGCGGAGCGTGCGGTCAGCGCCGTTGATCAGGGGGACCATCCGCTCGCGCGGGCCCGAGCCCCGGGCGCCCTTGCCGTGGCGGACGTGGAGCTTGCCGAAGCGGCCCAGGTCCCACTTGATGTCCGCCAAATCGAGCTTGCACGCCTCGCTGACCCGCAGCCCGACCTGGGACATCAGTTTGGAGGCGGTGTAGTTCCGGGCGGTCGGGGCGAACTTCCGGCAGGTCGCCAGCTCGCCGCCCCACGCGGTGAACAGCGTCCTGACCTCCGGCCCGGACGGCGGAATCCGCAGTGCCGCGTCCTTCGACCCGCGCGGCCGGTTCATCTCGTCGATCGGGCACTCGATCACCCGACCGGTCATCCGGTGGATCTCGACCTTGTGCCGCAGCTCCAGGAACAGGAAGTACGTGGTCAGCGCCTGAGAGCGCCCCAGCCGGGTGCCGCTCGGCGATGCCCGCAGTACCTTCCCGAAGTACGCGTCGGCGTCGGGCGGCTCCATCTCCCACAGCGGTCGGCCGAACCAGGACCGCATCTGCTCCAGGTGCCCGACGTCCCCGCGGATCGTGCCGTCCGCCAGCCCGGCCGAGGCCCGCGCCAGCACGAACCCCGCCAGCACGTCGGTCTCGAACTGCTCCAGCTCCTCCGCCGTGGCCAGCGGCCGGACATCGCGCAGGTCCCGTACGACAGCCAGCGCCAACCCGAGCCCCCTCACCTTCACCCCGATCGTGAACCGATCAGGCATGGTGAGAACGCTTCAGGAATCCCGAAGTTACGTCAGCCCGCGAACCGCTGCCGGAGAGAAGACGAATCCCCTGGCCACGAGGTCGAGGACTCAGCGCGGCTCAGAGCAACCCACGGGATGTCGCACACCTCAACCAGACAAAGGAGCGACTCACCCGAACCGGCGATAGCACCACACCTGTTGCACCAACTACGGTGAGCAATCCGCGCGTCGAGCTGCACAAACGCTCCGTCCGCTGCCTCGTGCCACAGTCGTAGCCCCAGAGAACCCCCTTTGTACGGCTTGTCGAGAGGCCCGGCAGGAGCAGTTCACCCGCCCCTGACCGTGACCGAACCCTCCCCTTCGGCCGCGATCACGCTGGTCCTTCCCGACGGGCAGGCCATCGAGCGGGTACGGCTCTACGAACGCCAGCAACTCGACTCCGGCCTATGGATGTACCGCATCGGTGTTCCCCTGTGGCAGACGACCTCCGGGGGCGGCGTGGAGCCGGCCGAGTACGGCACCTGGGTCACCTCCGAGCAGCTGCGCCCGCTCCCTGGGGTCGACCTGGACGGCATCCCGGCTCACCCGCGTACCCGTACCGCGCCGGCCCGGTGGGCGTGGCTGCTCGACGGCCGCGCCCACGGCCGGCCCGCCACCGTCCACGCCGAAGGCTGCTCCGGCGCCACCGACCGCGCGCACCCGCTGGGCACCATGCAGGCACTCGACGCACTCGCGCGGCCCGGCACGACGGCGTGCACCGTGTGCGACGCGGCCGAGGCGCTGCTGCCGATCCTCGCGCATGGCCAGAACGACGCGCCCGCCCCCGGCGACTGATCACGGGTCAAACGGTCGGGATGCGGTGTAGTCGTGGCGTTGGTAACCGCGTCCGTCGCCATGCCAGTCCAGGAACAGCGCCGAATCGCCGAGCGCGGCCGCGCCAGCCCGGTGGCTGATGGTCGGCGTCCGGTAGATACCGGACCGCGCACCGCTGGACGTGCTGTCCTCCAGCCGCGCCTCAAGGCCAGGGAAGTCGCGCTCGTCCACCACGGGGTCGGTGCCTTCGCGGGATTGCTTGATCTGCACCCGTAGCTTGGCCCCGTCGAAGATCGTCGGGTCGTCCACGGGGTAGAAACTCGCCCCGTCCCAGCGCACTTCGGCGTACGCGTACACAGTGCCCCCGGACCGGGCCGCGCACGTCCGTACCGTCACCTTCCAGTTGTCCGGCCACGGCCCGTCAACGGCTGACAGTCCTGGCAGCCCCAGGGGCCTCGAACGGGCGTGCGGGGCAGGATGGCGCGATGGCACAGCAAATCTTGCCCCCGTGGAGTCCTGGGGCGTGCTGCGGGAGATCGCCCGGTACCTGCTGCTGACGTACTGGGGGTAGCAGGACCCGGAAGGAGGTGTGAACGGCAAGGGCGACGGTGGCCCCACCGCAAGCCCCGGCATGCGCTGGCGTGCACCTTTGCAACGGCTGCTGGCCAGGCTGATCACGGCGGTGGTACGGCGGGGAGCCGGGTTGGCGGTGACGTCCGGTGCGAGAGAGCGCTGGCGGACGAGGTGTAGGCCGATGCGCAGCGGCCTGCTGACCTGGCCGAACGTCGACGCTCGGGGGCGGAGAAGCAGGGGTACAACCGAGCCCACCTCCTTGCCGCGCAGCTCGGCGGATCCAACTGGGATCCGGCGAATTTCGTCACCATGCACGCCTACGCAAATTCCCCCGTCATGCGGAAAATCGAGAACCAAGTAAGGGCCGCAGTGGAAGCCGGGGAGACAATCCAGTACAGCGTCACCCCCCGATACAACGGGACCGATAAAATCCCCACCGGGGTATACATCGAGGCTTATGGATCGAACGGCTCACGTTCACCCAGCACTGGAGCACCGGAATAACTGAATCAGGCAACACCGCATTCATTCCCAATCAGCCGAAGGAATGACGAGAGTAGTCGAGTAGGTGCGACTCGCCGCCACCTGCCCGCCTACTATCATCCCGTCCGTCCGGACTCGCCAACCTTTAGAAACAGGACCCCCGCCGTGAACAACGCCCTTGCACGTCTTCTCGAAATCGCCCCGGCGCCGAGCCAGCCCCGCGACAAGGATTGGGGCGAGGTCGAACGCGCCCTCGCAGTCGAGCTCCCCGACGACTACAAGGAGCTCATCGGCGTTTACGGGGGAAGCTACTGGGACAACTACCTTTACGTCCTGGAGCCCGACTGCCCCAACAAGCACTACGACCTCCTCAAGTGGGCCAAATACCAGTTCGAAGACCTGCAAGACCTGTGGACGGTCGAGAAGAAGCCGGCGGAACTGGAGACCGAGGAATCCGTGCTCATCCCGTGGGCGACCACGGACAACGGGGAATGCCTGTACTGGCTCGTTCTTCCGGGCCTTGCGCCGAACGAATGGACCGTCATGGTGAACGAGGTGAGCGACCGATGGGAACATTACCCCGTATCGTGCACGCAATTCCTCGCGTCCGCCCTCACCGGAGAGCTGCAGTCGAACATTCTCTCGTCACTGTTCCCCCTGGCAACCCATGAATTCAGCCGCCTCGATGAAGTGTGATGATGCGACGCTCGGCCGACACGGGCACGCGCGGCCTGGCGGGACATCAACAAGTGGTTCAACCGGGACGTCTGGACGGCCGCCCTCAACGACACGGGATACGGCGTCACCCGAACCTGATACCCGTGCCCTCATGAGTCACGTGCCAGAGCGTCCGTCTGCCCTGCGAAGACTCGCCGGATGGGCCCCTTGTTCTCAGCCCCGCGAGCGACGCTGACGGTGGGCGCGGAGGGGCGGCGGTGCCCCGGTGAGGGATCAGGAGCGGCCTCCGGTGAGGAGAACCCGCCGGGCACCGCGGCGCGCTGCGCCGGCTGCTCCACGGCCGGGGCCGCGGGGATGAGGGCGGCCAAGGGCCCCGACAGGGCGGGCCGAGGGCTGGGGGCGGCGACGCCTAGTGTTCTGCGCCAGAAATCTCAGGGTTAAGTCTGCGCCTGGTTGCCCGGGTTGGATGGGGTGATCTTGGTGAGGTAGTCGGCAACGGACTTGAGAATCTCGTCGGCGGTCTTCGTCCAGGCAAAGGGTTTCGGGTTCTCGTTCCAATTCTCGATCCAGGCCCGGATGTCGTCTTCCAGTGCTTTCACCGAGGTGTGGACTCCGCGGCGGATGAGCTTGTCGGTCAGCAGACCGAACCACCGCTCGACCTGGTTGATCCAGGAGGAGCCTGTGGGGGTGAAGTGGACGTGGAAGCGGGGGTGTCTGGCCAGCCACGTCTTGATCTCAGAAGTGTTGTGAGTGGCGTAGTTGTCGCAGACCAGGTGCACGTCGAGCTCGCGGGGCACGGCTTTGTCTATGGTGACCAGGAACTTCTTGAACTCGATCGCGCGATGGCGGCGGTGGAGTTCGCTGATGACGGTTCCGTCGGCGACGTTGAACGCGGCGAAGAGGCTCGTGATGCCGTGCCGCAGGTAGTCGTGGGTGCGTCGCTCGGGCATGCCCGGCATCATCGGCAGCACCGGCTGTGAACGGTCCAGCGCCTGGATCTGGCTCTTCTCATCCACGCATAACACCACCGCCCGCTCAGGCGGGTTGTGATACAAGCCGACGACGTCGACGACCTTCGCCACGAACTGCGGGTCGGTGGACAGCTTGAAGGAATCCTGCAGATGCGGCTTGAGTTCGAACCGTTTCCAGATTCGGCCGACGGTCGACTTCGATAGCCCCGTCCGAGCTGCCATCGAGGCCCGCGACCAGTGAGTATCCTTCCCCGGCGTGGACTCCAGCGTCGCCACGATCACGTCTTCGACCTGGTCAAGGAGAATCGACGGCGGCCGGCCCGGACGGGGCTCATCGACCAGGCCTTCAAGACGATGGGCGATGAAACGACTGCACCAGCGGTCGACGGTCGAGGCATCCACACCGAGCTCGACCGCGGCCTGCCTGTTCGTCCCGCCCTCCGCGCAACGCAGCACGATCCTCGCCCGCAGAGCCAGAAACTGGGCGGTCTTCGCGCGCCGGGCCCATCGGACCAACTGGCCCCGTTCGTCCGCACTCAGAACCAGATCGGCCTTCGGCCGACCGATTCGGGCGGCATCCTCAAGTCCGGCCAACCCATCGGCGGCGAACTTCCCGCGCCACTTCCTCACCGTCGCTACGGTCACCCCGACCTCGACCGCCACCTGCGCGTTCGGCGCCCCGCCTGCACACGCCAGCACGATGCGCGCCCGCTCCGCGAACCGCGGCGCCACCACCCCACTCACCCAGCGGGACAACTCAGCGCGTTCCTCATCGGACAGGCGGACTTCAACGGCACTAGGACCCGGCGACATGACAACAGGCTACAGACTTAACCCTGAGATTTCTGGCGCAGAACACTAGGTGGTGGGGAGGAGGTCGGCGACGAGGACGGCGAACTCCTCGGGGTCGAGGATGCGGATGCCCAGTTCTTCGGCCTTGGTGCGCTTGGAGCCGGCCTTCTCGCCCGCCACCACGAGGGTGGTGCGCTTGGACACCGACGATGACGCCTTTCCGCCGGCCCGCTCGATCAGTTCGTTCATCTCGTTCCGGGACAGCACCGCGAGGGGGCCGGTCATGGAGCCGGTGACCACGACGGCCTGTCCGGCCAGCGGGCCGCCCGCCTGGTCCGCGCCGTCGTCGTTCGCGTCGGTTGCGGGCTTCTGCGGCTCGGCGACCTGGATGCCGACCTGCTGGGCCTGGAGCTTGTCGAGGAGCGGGGCGAGTTCGACGAGTTCGGCCGCGATGACGCGGGCCTTCTCGGTGCCGATGCCGTCGACCCCGGCCAGCGTGTCGGCGTCGGCGGCCCGGATCGCGGCCATCGAGCCGAAGTGCGCGGCGATCCGGCGGGACATCGTGCGCCCGGTGCCGCGGACCCCGAGGGCGCAGAACACGCGGCTCAAAGCGGCTCCGCGGGCGGTCTCGATCGCGGCCAGGAGGTTGGCGGCGCTGGTCTGACCCATCCGCTCCAGGCCGAGGAGCTGCTCTCGGGTCAGTGTGAACAGGTCGGCGATGTCCCTGACGAGACCGGCCTCCACCAGCTGGATCGCGCGCGTGCCGCCGAGACCTTCGATGTCGAGCTGGTCCCGGCCGGCGGCGTAGATGACCGAGGCCACGGCCTGGCAGCTCCGGCCGCGTACGCAACGCCACCGCTGCTCGGAGGTGTCGATCGCGTCGCCGCAGCGGGGGCATACCTCGGGGAAGACGATCGGGGTCTCGGCGCCGGTGCGCTGGTCGACCAGGGGTGCCTCGACGCGGGGGATCACGTCGCCGGCCCGGTACACGAACACCTGGTCGCCGATCATGAGCCCGCGGCGGGTGATGTCGGACGGGTTGTGGAGGGTGGCGTAGGTGACTGTCACCCCGTCGATGATCACGGGCTCCAGGACGGCGCGCGGGGCGATGATTCCGGTCCGGCCGACGTTCCACTCCACCGCCAGCAGGCGTGTCACCTTGTGTTCGGCCGCGAGTTTCCGGGCCACGGCCCACCTCGGGGCGCGCGAGCCGTTGCCGGCCTGGCGCTGGTCCTCGGCCGTGTCGGCCTTGACGACGACACCGTCGATCCCGAACGGCAGGTCTGCGCGCAGGCCGGCGATCACGTCGATACGTTCCTGCACCTGCTCCACGGTCTCGCATCGCATCGGGGCGGCGGCCGTGCTGGCCGCCGTGTTCGCGCCGAGTGCGGCCAGGTTCTCCAGCAGAGCGGCGTGGCCGAGGTCGTTCAGGCCGATCGCGCTGTAGGCGAAGAAGGTCAACTCGATGCGGTAGGGGCGGTCCTTGGCCCGCAGGGTGCCGGCCGCGCCGCTGCGCGGGTGCGCGAAGGGCGTGGCCTCGTGGGCGAGCCGGATTCGGTTGGCTTCCTCGAACTGCGCAGTTGTCAGCAGTACCTCGCCGCGCAGTTCGACGTCGATCGGCTCGGTGAGGACTGGTGGCAGGCCGAGGACGGCGTCGGCGGCGTGGGTGATGTCCTCGCCGGCCAGGCCGTCGCCGCGGGTGAGGACCTGAACGAGCCGGCCACCCCGGTAGCGGGCGACCACCGCGAGGCCGTCGAGCTTCGGCTCCACACACCACCCGGCCACGGGGTGCCCGAGACGCCGTTCCAGCCCCGCGGCCCACTCGGCGAGCTCGTCGGCGTCGAAGACGTTGTCGAGGGAGAGCATCGGCACCGAGTGCGGCACGTCGCCCTGCACCGCCCCGCCCGCCACCTTCCCGGTCGGCGAGTCGGCGAGCACCTCGTCCGGGTGGGTCGCCTCGTAGGCCGCGATGGCGCGCAGCAGCCCGTCGTACTCGTCGTCACCGAGCGGGGTGGTCCCGTCGCCGTAGTACGCGGCCGACGCCGCCACGGCAGCGTTCACGGCCTCCGTGTAGGCGGCAGGAGAGAGCAGGGCACTATTTTCGGTCATGAAGGTCATCATCGCGCCCCGCACTGACAACGCCGCCAGTGCGTCGGTTCAGTGGACACGGACGACCGTGGCCAGTGCGTGCCGCGTCGTCCCGCCCGCTGCTTCGACCACCAGGCAGGCGGCGGCCTGCTGGTACGGCCCCTGTCCACGGTGTGGGCCACCGCGCCACCGTCTGCCGCACGGCGGTACCGGGAGTGGGGTTTCAGCGGCGGTGGGGCGGTTGTCGCCCGGAGGGGAATATCGGTGACGGTCCACAGCGCCGAACTCCACCGCCGGGTCCTCGCCGCTGTCGCGCCCTACGCCGATCAGGTCGTGCTCGACACCCGGATCGCGGAGGAGAAACCCAGCGGGGCCGGCTCAGAGCATTCACCGAGGAGTGACCAGCCGGGCGAGAGGCCGCGAAATGGCTGACCGCCGGCCGGGGAGAGCAGGGGCCGTCTCGCCTGACTCAGCCCCGAGACCGCCGAGGACGGTTGGGTCGGTGCGGGCGACGCTGTCCCGGTACGGGATCAGGTGCAGCCTCAGGTGAGGAGAATCCACCCGGCACCGCGACGCGCTGCGCCGGCTGCTCCACGGAAGGGGCCGCGGGGGTGGGGCGAGCTGGCTTGCCCGTGGCCAGGATGGTGATGTGCGGGATGTGGCGGGCGCAGGCCTGGCAGACGTCTGCCAGGGTCCAGACCTGGCCGACGGCCGGGTTGTGGACAAGCACCAACAGGCTGGTGCCGGCACAGTGGACGGGGGTTTCGTGGAGGGCGCACTGCGCGTTGCCACAGCTGCAGGCGGCGTTGGGGCGGGCGCCGGCGAGGCGTCCGTGGGCTTTGATGTGCTCGGCGGCGAAGCGGCGCATGCTCGCGGCGTCCTTCGAGCGGGGCGGCATCCGGCACGCGGCGGTGCTGCAGGTGACGGACACGGTGTGATCGGGGTGGCCAGTGATGCGGACCGTCCAGGTCCGTCCCGGCACGCGTGCTCCTGGCATCAGGGTCAAGTCGGGTCCTGTCATCGCGCTGGTTGTGGCTGGG
Source organism: Streptomyces sp. NBC_00273 (assembly GCF_036178145.1). NCBI lineage: Bacteria > Bacillati > Actinomycetota > Actinomycetes > Kitasatosporales > Streptomycetaceae > Streptomyces > Streptomyces sp. NBC_00273. The sequence goes on from NZ_CP108067.1 coordinate 197,736, forward strand.
CTTCCTGCTGGCTCGTGAAGGAGCTGGGTGCGTGCCCCGTGTCGCGGAAGGCTCGCCAGCGGCGCGAGGTGCTTTGGGCCAGCGCGCCCGGGACGGCGACCACCTTGCCGAGAATAGGGACAGTAACCCGCATCCCACCTGGCGCGGAACATCATTTCGACAACAGGGTGTGGTGACCTCACAGCGGGTGGTGAGGAGGATCAGGGGTGGCGGCCGCCCCTGGCCCGCGGCTTGCAGTAGAGGTTCCGACCGCTCATGATCCGCATGTGCCGTTCCACGTCAGACTTCGCTCGGCCCCCATCCCTCCCCCGCCGTCACCGACACCTGGGACAACTCCGAGACCGCCGAGCGGAAGTTCAGGGGACTCATCGGCCGCTATGGCAGTCAGGCGGAAGTTCGAATCGAGCTGGTCGAGGACGGGCCCCAGGGAGAGCACACCGTGCGGTCCTGGACGCGGGAGGGCGGCGAGGTGGAAGGGCCCTGACAGCGCCCCGGCGAGGGCTTCCCTGCCCCATCGGAAGGCGGCCGGCGGCACTGCGGTCTGGCTGCCGTTGCCGGTGGGGGTGATGGGGCGCAGGGTGGGAAGACGCCCAGGTCGAAGGGTGGTGCGGGCGATGGCCAGACCGGTGTGGACGGGGGTCTTGGGGTTCGGGCTCGTGAGCCTTCCCGTGGGCCTCTACACGGCCACGGACAGCCACACGATCCGCTTCCACCAGCTCCAGCGCGGCACTGCGGACCGGATCCGCAACCGGCGCGTGAACGAGCGCACCGGCGACGAGGTGGACCTCGCGGACATCGTGAAGGGCTGCGACACCGGGTCCGAGTACGTGATCGTCGAGCCGCAGGAGCTCGACGAGATCGCTCCCGGCCGATCCCATTCGATCGACGTAGCCGGTTTCGTCGACCTGGACACCGTCGACCCGGTCTTCTTCGACAAGACGTACTTCCTCGGGCCCCGGGGAGCCCAGTACGGGAAGCCCTACGCTCTCCTGGAGCGCGCCCTGGCCGAGTCGAACAAGGCCGGCATCGCCACGTTCGTGATGCGCGGGCGGGAGTACCTGGTCGCCTTGAAGGCGGAGGAGACGGAGGGCCTGCTCACGCTCCACACACTGCACTGGGCCGATGAGCTGCGCGATCCGCACGCCGAGGTGCCCGACCTGCCGGGGACGGTCGAGGCGACGGCGGCGGAGGTGAAGATGGCCATGCAGCTGATCGACGCCCTGGCCATGGAGTGGGAGCCGGAGGCCTTCCACGACTCCTTCTGCGAGAAGGTCGAGGCCCTGGTGAAGGCGAAGGCGGCCGGGGAGACGGTCGAGAAGGCCGAACCGGCGACGGAGCCGACTGGCGCCGTCGACCTCATGGAAGCCCTGCGCGCCAGTGTCGAGCGGGCCCGCAGTCCTAAGGACACCGGCGAGAAGGCCGCCTCCCCCGGCGCCCGGGCGGCCGGCGGCAGGAAGGCGCCGGCCGCGAAGAAGCGGGCGCGCTCCGGGCCGGCGGCCAAGGGCGGGGAGCTGGCGGCGCTGACGAAGGCCGAGCTGTACGAGAAGGCGGCCGCGGCCGGCACCCCGGGCCGCTCGTCCATGAATCACGACCAGCTCGCCGACGCCCTCGCCCACACCGGCCGCGACCGGCGCAAGGCCTGACCTCCGCGTGGTGGGAGGTCTGACGGGCACAGCCGTGGTCAGGCCACCGTGACGCGCAGGACGTACGGCTCGCCCGTACTCATCGCCTGCGCCTGTTCCCGGAGGTCCGCCTCCGTGAAGCCGAGCAGCGCCTCGTCCGCGGCCCGGCGCAGCAGCGGGAGGATCTCGGCGACGGGCTGGCCTCGGTGCGCTGCGGCGAGCTGGGCGAAGGCCCGCTGGTAGGGGGCTCCGTACGTGCTCGCGCTGTCGGCCAGCAGGTGGTCAAGGTGCTGTCGCTCGATGCTGATCTCGCCCATGGCCCGCTCCTTCGGTCCTCCGGGGCCCCGTCCGGTCCGGGGCCTCGTCTTCGACGCTACGAGGCCGGTCTGACATCGCCCCCTACCCGGCAGAGGGCGCGTCCCGGCCGATGAGCTCTTGGAGCTGCTCGCGGACGGGTGGCGGCAGCAGCCCCTCGGTGGCGAGGAGGTGCCACTGGCAGCCGGGAATGAGCCGGTCGAGTCGGTGGAACTCCCCGAGCTGGTAGAGCAGCACCAGGGCGTCGAGGGCGTGCTGGACGGGGGGCCGGTCGCGCTCCTTCAGGGTGCTGAGCACGGCCAGGCCGGCCATCGCGTAGCGGCCGTTCATCCACTCCAGGGCCGCCTCGCCCAGCTGCCCGGTGGCGAGTTCCCCATCGACCCGGTCGCACAGGTCCAGGGCCCACTGCCGTACGCCGGCGGCGGTCTTCCAAGTCCGCGCCAGGTCCTGAAGCGGAGCGGTGGCGGCCAGGTCGCGCAGATGGTCGCGGGCATCGCGCACGGGGCCAAGGGCCAACTGGTGGTCGTCGGTGAGGACCGCGTCGGCGAACTCGGGGACGTCTTTGCGGGTGGTCTCGACGAGGGACGCGATCGGGTTGGCCGTCGCGGTGGGGTTCATCGCGCGCAGCAGGTCGCTGATGTCCTCCAGGGACATCGTCCCGTTGATGGCCGCGGCGGCCGCGGCCAGCGCGGCGTCCTTGGGTGTGCCGGTCGGCGTGCCGGGGTTCTCGTCGAAGGCAGTGAGCTCAGCCGGGGGCCAGGTGTGTCCGCCGGCTCGGGCAAGGCGGGCGATGCCTTCGTCGATCCGCCGGGCCCGGGCGGGGACCAGGGTCACGGTCAGGCCGGCGTCGGCGATGTGGTCGGCGAGGTCGTCGAGCCGTTGTTCCGGGTCGGTGTCCGGGTCGTCGTCGCCGGGGACGGTGAGGGTGTCCACCGCGGCGGTGAAGGCGGCCCGTACCGTCTGCTCGGGTACGGGGAGCTCTTCGTCGAACAGGAGCAGTGCCACGTCGTTCGGGCGCTTGCCGCGGCCGGCGTGACGGGCGAGGCCGAGGACGAGGTCGAAGCTCTCGGGCGCCGGAGTGGAGGTGCTGCCCCTGCCGCGGCCCAGGCCTCCGCCGGGGACATTGCCGGGCAGCAGGCGGCGGCTCCTCCAGACCTCCAGCATCTTCGCGGTCACGGTGAAGCCGTGGCGGTGCGCGTGGTCGAGCAGCAGCTGATCGGCCGCGCTCGGGGTGTCAGTGGACATGCCAGGGAAGGTACCGACGCCCTTCAGGGCCATGACCGAGCTTTCACCTCATCCGGTGACTCCCCGCGGAATTGAAGCCAAAGGGCTACCCCATGACGTAACGGTGGCGTCCTTTTAGAGCCCCCCTACCTCCGCCCGGTCACCGCGGAGATCGTCCGCTCAAATGGCGTAGACCTGAAGGGGGTTGCGTGGCTAACCCCCCGCACCAGCACTGTCCCGCCCAGGACGCGACGTCAATGCGCGGCGCTTCATGCTCCGCCCCGTCATCACACAGAGACAAGGACACCACCATGCTCACCGACGTGCTCACCGGCTGGACCACGGAGACCCTGGGCGGCCTCACGCTGCTGGCGGGGGCCACAGCCTGGGGCTGGCTCCGCCGGCGCCGGAACCAGGCCAGCCCCGGCGCGACCCCGGCCATCGCGGCCAGCGAGGCCGTGCGGCCGGTCCGCACCTACACCCTGCTCGGAGCCCGTGCCGCCGACGGCCAACCCGTCCACTTGCCCAGCAGCCGGCTCGCCGGCACCCGGGTCACCTGGAATGACCCCACAGGCAAGCGGGAGCAGTTCGAGTTGACCGACGCGGTGCTACCGGACGGCACCTACGCGGCGGAACGCGTATCGGCGTACCTGGAGCGCGGCGCCCTGTGACTCGACCATCGGATCGCCGGCCGGGATGGGGCTGGGGTCGTGATCTGGGGCAGTCAGGGACGGCCGACGGAGGTGTACCGGAACCCGATCTCGCGCATATGGGCGGGGTCGAGGAGGTTGCGGCCGTCGAACATGACCGGGGTGCGCATGGCGCTGTGGGCCTCGGCCCAGTTGACTTCGGCGAGTTCGGGCCACTCGGTCACGATCACCACCGCGTCCGCTCCGGCCAGTGCCTGCTGCGGGGTCGAAGCGCGTGTCACGGAGTCCCACGGCTCCCCGGCGGCCGGGCGGGCAAGGGGGTCCCAGGAGCGTACGTGTGCGCCTTCGGCGAGCAGGCGGCCGGCGAGCACGGTCGAGGGTGCCTCGCGCATGTCGTCGGTGCCGGGCTTGAAGGCCATGCCCAGGAGGGCGATGTGCTTGCCGGCGAGGTCGCCCAGTTCGTCCTTGAGGTGTTGGATCGCGCGGCGCTTCTGGATGTTGTTGACGTTGATGACCGCGGTGAGGAGCTGGGGGTGGAAGCCGGTGTTGGAGGCCATCTGGCGCAGGGCTTCGCTGTCCTTGGGGAAGCAGGAGCCGCCCCAGCCGATGCCCGGGCGCAGGAAGTGGGCGCCGAGGCGGTGGTCCATGCCGACGGCTCCGAGGACTTCGGTGACGTCGGCGCCGGTGTTCTCGCAGAGGGTGGCGATCTCGTTGGCGAAGCTGATCTTCGTGGCGAGGAGTGCGTTGGAGGCGAGTTTGACCATCTCGGCCGACTTGACGTCCATCGTGGCCACGGGGGCGTTGATGCCGGTGTGCAGGGCGGCGACGAGGGCGCCGGCGGTGTCGTTGTCCTGGCCGATGACGATGCGGTCGGGGGCCATGAAGTCGGTGATGGCCCGGCCTTCGGCGGTGAACTCGGGGTTGGAGACGTAGCCGACGTGGGCCAGTCCGATCTCGTCCAGCAGGAGGCGGGCGCGGGCGCCGGTGCCGACGGGGACGGTGGACTTCATGACGACGGCGCGCAGGTCGTGGGCTGCGGTCAGGGAGCGGACGACGGCCCATACGCGGGTGAGGTCGGCGTCGCCGGAGGCGGAGGGCGGGGTGTCGACGCACACGTAGGCGATCTCGGCGCCGGTGAGGGCCTGGTCGAGGTCCTCGGTGAAGGTGAGGCGTTCCTTGTTCCGGGCGATCATGTCGCCGAGTCCGGGTTCGTGGATGGGGACGTCGCCGGCGCGGAGGATGCGGACGCGTTCGGGGTTGATGTCCCGGACCGTGACGTGGTGGCCGAGCTCGGCGAGGCACGCGCCGGTCACCAGGCCGATGTATCCGGCGCCGAACACCGCGATGCGTCGCTCTGCCATGGTCTGTCCATTCTCTTCGTGCCGGTTCAGGCGGGTTGTTCTGGTCTGCCCGGATGCCGCCCTGATCACGGGCGACACCCTACTCGGCTGTGCTCGGACTGCCGGAATCGCGTCGCAGGGGGTGGGACGTCAGGGCGTGGCGCGGGCTGCTGGGTGGTTCAGGGCCGGTCGGCGAGGACGCGGTCGTAGATGTCGTGGTAGCGGGGGGTGAGGGAGCGCCAGGAGTAGTGGTCGTGGGCGAAGCGGCGGGCGGCCTGGCCGCGGCGGGTCAGCTCGGCGGGGTCGGTGAGTGCCTGCTCGATGGTGGCGGCGAGGTCGCCGGGGGCGGGGAGCCAGCCGGTGGCGTGGGGGCCGGTGGTGGTGACGTAGCTGAGGGGGCCGCCGCTGGCGGAGGCGATCACGGGGGTGCCGGAGGCCATCGCTTCGAGGTAGATCAGGCCGAAGGGCTCGTCGACGGACGGGGCGGTGAGGAGGTCGGCGCAGTGGAGGCCGTCGATGAGGTCGTGGTGGGGGCGCCATCCGGCGAAGTGGACGTCGTCGGTAATGCCGAGTTGGGAGGCGAGGGTGTGGGGGTGGTCTCCCTCCCATTCGCCGGGGTGGCCTCCCAGGATGAGCAGCGCGGGGCGTACGGCGGTGCGGTCGCGCAGGACGGCGACGGCCTGCAGGAGGAGGTTGAGGTGTTTGAAGGCGAGGAAGCGTCCCATCCACAGCAGGAGCGGGCGGCGGCGGCCTTGGTCGTCGTGGAGGATGCGGCGGACGTCGGCGGTGGTGTATCGGATGGTGCCGGGGCCCTGGCCGGGGAGCCATCCCTGGGGGTCGTCGACGAGCCACCGGTGAAGGATCTTGTAGCGGTCGGTGTCGTCGAAGGCCGAGGGCGGGGTGAACCGGTCGGTGTCGACTCCGTTGGGCACGAGGTCGATCCGGCTGTCGGGGATCTCCACCAGTGACTGGGCCAGGGCGCGATCCTGTTCGGAGATGACCACGATCCGGTTGCTGGTGCGGGCGTATGCGCGCATGCGGTCGACCCAGTGGCGGGCATGGGTCCACATGTGCCAGTGGTCGGTGAGCAGGGCCTGGGCCTCGTCGAGGTCGGGGGTGCCTGCGGTCCGGGTGATGCGCCGCAGGGTGGCCTGGGGGGCGTCGCGGTAGTGCCGGCCGAGGTCGGCGATGGACAGGTCCAGGCGCTCGGCGAGGTGGAGGCGGCGCAGGGCGTTGTCGAGGAATTTCAGTTCGGTGCCGTGCAGGGTGGTGACCACCGGCCGGTCCCGGCCCTGGGCGATGCCGTGCAGGGGGGTGAGGTGGTGCAGGTGGAGCAGGCCGGCTTCGCCGGCGTGGTGGGTGGTGAGGTGTTGCCGCCAGTAGGCCTCGATGGCGTCGGCCGTGGCCGGGTCGACGGCGGCGAAGACCCGGTCGGGGGCGGCGGTGCGGTCCTCGTAGCTGGGGTGGAGGGGCACGGTCTGGGCGAGGGCGTCTGCCCCGGCCGCGTGGGCGGTGGCTGCCGGGCTGTAGTCGGAGACGACCAGGGGCAGGTCGCCGTAGAACGTGGCGGCGTGGGAGGTGGTGCCCGGCTCCCCCAGGGACCCGCAGAAGATGCGGGCGGGGCGGCCGGCGGCGATCGTCTGCTCGGTGAGGTTCTTGACGACGAGGGAGGAGCCGCCGCGGGGGAAGAAGAGGATGCCGTGGTCCACGGCCGGGAGGGCGTTCATGCCGGTGTCCTTCGGGTGGTGGGCGTGTGGGGTCAGCGGGGGATGTCGACGAGGACTGGCGGCGTCGCGGTCCTGTGGGCGGCGGTGTCGGCTTCGTGGCGGGCTGCGATCAGCCGGTACATCGCCGCGTAGATGCGCTGGGTGAGGGTCTGGCCTGCGAGGTGGGTCATGCGGCGGGCGACGGACTGGTCCGGGGTGCATCCAGCCGCGGCGCGCAGGAACTCGGCGGTCATTGCCTGGGGGGTGACCTTGCTGGCGCTGTGCGCGTTCTCGTACAGCGTGTCCGCGTGGCGTCCGCCGGAGGGGTCGATCAGGGGGTTGCGGCGGTGTTCGAGGCGGATGCGGTAGCGGTCGCCGACGACGTCGTTCTTGCTGACGCGCACGTGCTGGAGCGGGCCTTGGTGGATGTCGATGACGAACTGGGACATGCGGCCCTTCTCCCGGAAGGGCAGGTGTCCGGCGCGGTCGGCGTCGAGGAGGCCGATCTGGCGGTGGGAGTAGCTGTTCGAGGTGAAGGTGTAGGTGAGGTATCCGTGGACTCGCCGGGCGTCGTCGAGGAGTTCGAGGGTGAAGGCGAAGTCCATCTCGGCGAGTGCGGTGCGCCGGTCGAGGTCGGCAGGCAGGGCCGGCGCCTCGGATCGGGGGCGCAGGAGGGCTTCGAGGGCCCGGTTCTGGCCGGTGCCGAGGTAGTCGCCCACGCGCCGCACGTAGTGGTTGGTGATGCGCAGGGCGGTGACGGGGCCTTGGGCCAGGCGCAGGTACCAGGCCATGAGGTCGATGTAGTGGTAGCTGGAGAAGGCGAGCGCTCCGACGCCGTTGGTGTAGCCGTGGGCGTTGCCGAGGGCGTATTCCTCGGGTAGGCGGAAGTGGCCGCCGGTCACGGTGAAGTTGCCCATGGTCAGGGGCTGCTCGTGGTTCTCGTAGACCTCGGCGATGAGCTGGGAGGAGTCGACGAAGGCGTCGTTGGCTCTGCGTCGCATGGGCAGGGCGAACAGGTGGCCGGGGCTGTCGAGGTGGGCCTTGAGCAGGGTGTCGAACTGGGTGTCGATGGTGGCGGCGGCGTGTACGTCCCAGGCGGCGTCCGCGACGGCGATGATCGGCTTGTCGCACAGGACGTGGATGCCGCGGCTGGTCGCCCAGTGCAGGTAGGGGTGGTGGGCGACGGGGTCGCAGGCCACGATCGCCACGTCGAAGGGCCGACGGGCGTGCGCGGCGTCCAGGCGGCGCTCCAGGTCCTCGGCCGGCTCGCCGGGGCGGGGCTGGATCCACTGGGGCCGGTCCCAGCGGAGGAGGTCCAGCAGGTCGGGCATGTGGCGCAGCAGGTTCTCGTCGTAGGGGTCGCGCAGGTCGCAGATGGCGCCGACCCGGGCGGGAAATCCCTGGCGTTGCAGGGTGAGGATGGCTGGGATGTGGTTCTCGGTGGCGGCCCAGTGGCCGCAGCCGCCGATCAGCAGGACGTTGATCGGGCGGGGCGTGGTCGAGGGCATGACGAAGTCGACCCTTCCGGTCAAGGTGTCGGGATCAGGCCCGGGGCACGCGCCGTGCCGCGGGCCCGGGTGTGCGGGCCTGGTCGGTCAGAGGCCCAGGAGGGCGGTGACGTGCTCCGTGAGGCGGGAGGTGCCGCCGGTGGTGAGGGCCTCGTGGCGGATCGCCTGGCGCGCGTCGTGGTCGAGGCGGGTGAGGGCCTCGTGGACGGCGGGGAGTGCGGGGAGCGTGACGGTCAGGCCGCTGATGCCGAGTGAGGCCAGTACTGCGGCGCCCACGGGGCTGGCCGCGAGGCCGCCGCAGGCGGTGACCGGCACACCGGCCGCGTGGGCGGTGTCGGTGACGTGGCCGACGGTGCGGCTCACCGCGACGTGCAGGGGGTCGATGTCGCGGGCGAGGGCAGGGTTGGTGCGTGAGGCCGCCAGGAGGTACTGGGTCAGGTCGTTGGTGCCGATGCTGAGGAAATCGACGTGCTCGACGAAGCGGTCGACGGCCAGCGCGCAGGCCGGCACCTCCACCATCACCCCGAGCGGCACCCTCGGCGCCCGGATCCGGGCCCGGACGTCCTCGGCGATCTCCGCGGCCCGGGTGAACTCCTCGGCGGTGGTGACCATCGGGAACATGATCCGCAACCGTCCCCCGGCTGCGGCCACGCGGTAGAGGGCCCGCAGTTGGGGGATCAGGAGGTCGTCCGGGCGGCGCAGGGCCAGGCGGATACCGCGGACTCCGAGGAAGGAGTTGTCCTCCTTGGGCAGGTTCAGGGCGGGGACCGGTTTGTCGCCGCCGATGTCGAGGGTCCGGACGGTGATCTCCGCGTCCCCCACCGTCCGGGCCAGGTCGCGGTAGGCACAGTGGTGGGCGGCCTCGTCGGTGATGTCGGCCTCGCGTCCCAGGAAGAGGAGTTCGGTGGCCAGCAGCCCGATCCCGCTGGCGGCACTGCGCGCGAGTTGTTCGGCCTGGGATGGCTTCACGAACGTGGTGGAGAGGGTGACCCCGCCCGGGGCGGGTCCTGCGGCCAGGGCGGCTTCGCGTCGCAGCCGGTCCCGCTCGCCCCGCTCGCGTTCGCGGGCCGTCGCCGCCTGGAGGTCCGGGCCGTCCAGTCCGGCGTGCAGGAGGCCTCCGTCGCCGTCGAGCGCGCACAGGGTTCCCGGCCGCAGGGTCAGAATCCCGGAGCCCGCCGCGACGACGGCCGGGATGCCCAGGCCGTGCGCCACCTGCACCGTGTGGGAAGTGGGTCCCCCCTCGGCGGTGCAGAACCCGGCCACGAGGGCGAGGTCGAGGGCGGCGGTGTCCGTCGGGGTCAGGTCCTGGGCGACCAGGATGTACCGCCCTTGCGGCGCCGGGTCACCCAGGCGCCCCAGGGGCGCGACGACCCATCCCCGAGTCCCGGGGACGCCGCGGTGGGACTCCGCATTCTCGAACAGTCGCGTCACATCAGGCCTCCGGGGCGGTGTGGTGGCGGAACGCCCCGAGCCTTTGGTGGTCCCACCCGGCGGCCCGCCAGCGGTTGGGGTCCAGGCAGCGGCGGGCGTCAATGACAGTCCGGGTGGTGCTGTCGACGAGGGAGGTAGGGTCCAGCGCGGTGTAGCGCGGCCAGTCAGTGGCCACCACCAACACACCCGCGCCAAGGAGAGCCTCCGCAGGAGCGTCGACCACCGTGAGGTCGGGGTGACGACGCCGCACCAGGTCATTGACGCTTGGGTCGTGAACACGGACGTCCGCTCCCGCACGGCGCATCCGCAGGGCGACGTCGAGCGCAGGCGAGTCGCTGATGTCCCCGACGAACGGTTTGAACGAGGCCCCCCAGACCGCCACGACCGCCCCGTCCAGACCACCAGGCAGTACGACGGCGGCGTGCTCGACAGCGAGCATTCGGCGCCTGGTGTTGGTGGCGTCCACGGTGGACAGGAACTCGGCAGCCGAACTCTCGCCCAGATCCGCGGCGCGCTCAGCGAAGGCACGGATGTCCTTGCCCAGGCACGAACCGCCCCAGCCGAGGCCTGCCGTCAAGCCAAACGACCCGATCCTCGGATCCAGCGCCATCGCTCTGGAGACGATCCCGAAGTCCGCGCCCGCCGCCTGGCAGACGTCGTCCACCAGGTTGGCGAACGACATCTTCGTGGACAAGAAGGCGTTGGAGGCCGCCTTGGTAAGGTCGGCGGTCACAAAGTCAGTGCTCAGGAGCTCCACTCCCGCCTCCAGCCAGCCGCCCCACACCCGTCGGACGACGCCCTCCACCACGGCCCGGTCGGCGTCCGACGATCCCAGCACGAGCCTTGCCGGGTGCAGCGTGGTCTCCATGGACAGCGCCTCGCGCAGGAAATCCGGGCTCCACCCCACCCTCAGCCGTACGCCCTCCGGGGCCTCGGCGGCCGCGAGGGCCGCCAACCGTGCACCGGCCCCGACCGGCACCGTCGACTTCCCGATCAACACCGCGTCCCGACTCAGGCGGCGGGCGATGGAGATGATGGCGTCCTCGACCGCGCTGAGGTCCATGCTCATGGCCCCCTCGCGCTGCGGCGTCGACACCGCGAGGAAGAAGGCCTCGCCATGGGCCGCGGCCTCGTCGTAGGAGTCAGTGAAGCGCAGCCGGCCCGCCGCGGTGTGCTTGGCGATGTAATCCGTGACGCCCGGCTCGTCGAACGGGCAGCGTCCAGCCCGCAGCTCCTCCAGCGTCTCGGGATTGATGTCGACGCCGAGAACGTCGTGCCCCAGCTCGGCCAGGGCGGCCAGATAGGGCACACCCAGACGGCCCATACCGATGACGATGACCTTCATCCTGTTCCTCCCGTGATCCCGCGCCGTGCGCGGGGTTGTGGTTGCGGCGATACCGGATCCGGCATCGCCGGGCGGCCGCCATACGCGGGCGCGGTCTCAGCCCGCGGCTGGGCGGCGGCCGACGATCACGGCGGCCTGGAGGTCGGCTTCGAAGACGCCGTCGGGGCGCGCGGCCATCAGCGTCCGGCGCATGTCCTCCTCGAACGCGCCCTGCCGGTCACCGAGCGTCGCCGCCGACGAGTAGGCGTACGTGCTCTGCAGGCCGACCAACTCATCGAGGGTGTAGGTCCGCCGGTAGTCCGCGCGCAGGACGGACAGCTGACGGAAGACGGACCGGCGGATGACCTCCTCGTGGCCACCGGCCGGCTCCACGTACGCGGTGGCCGGGCCCGCGAGGTTCACCGATCCCAGCCAGCGCAGGCGCAGCTGCTCAAGCAGCGGATGCCACCACTCGCGCTGCGTACCGGGAGCCCGGTACCCCACGACGGCGACGAACCCGCCCGGCCGGACGGCGCGGTCGAGGGCCGCCAAGACGCGCGGCCGGTCCATCCAGTGGAACGCGTCCGCGACGGTGGCCCCATCGAACAGCCCCGTGTCCGTCGCCAGGTCCGCCGCTTCGGTGGCATCGGCCTGACACCAGGTGACCGACCGGACGCCGCGTACGTCCGCCCAGTCGCGGCCGGCGGCCAGCATTTCCTCCGACACGTCGACTGCGGTGACGGAGGCGCCGCGTTCGGCCAGGTCGAGGGCCAGAGTGCCCGGACCGCATCCAAGATCAAGGATGCGGGGCACCGTCGCGCTGCCGAACTGGCTCGCGATGTAGTCGACGACGGCTGGGGGGTGGGGGCGACGGTAGGTGACGTACGGCGCACCGCACGAGGCGAAGATGCCGCCGGCGTTCGTGTAGCCGGCGGTGCTGTGGACGTCCTGATTCACGGAAGCCTCCAAGGCCCGCCCGTTTGCAGCGGGCAGGCTGAAGCAGGTGTGCAGTGACAAGGGGTGGTCGCGCCCGACCGCGCGGCCGAAGGAGAACTCCTGAAGGACGGCCAGCGCCGGGGACACCGACCAGTACTGGCCCGGGACGTTCCGTGAGCGTGTCCCCCACAGGGGTCGTGCGGCGGGCCGCTCCTTACCGGTGCGGGACGATCCTTCTTAGCCGTCGACAGGCGCGCCGGGAGTGGGACGCGTCCTCGAAGCGCCGCACGTGGCCCCGGGTCCGTCGCCTTGTCCCACTGCCTCCTCGTCCGCAGTCAGCGGGTCAGGGTCGTCGAGCGTGAGGAAGCGAGCCCATCCGGCCTCGGCGCGGGCGAGCAACTCCGGGCTGGGACCTAACGGAGAGGGAAAGGGCGGTCCGGGCATGGGTGTCCCTCCGCGGACGAAAAGGGGGTGCAGCGGACCTCGGCGCCTTGGGTCCAGCGGCCGACTGCATCAGGGGGAGGCCATCCGGATCCGGCGGCCGACAGCCAGTGAACGCCTCCGCACACCGTGCAGGAGACTCCAGCAGGTGACTCCAACCCGGAGTCGGCTGTCGGCGCCGGGCCCTAGCATCGAACCAGCCGCGTGAAAGGGGCCCATGATGGGCAGTCAGGGACTGGATCCGCCGACTGTCGCCGCCGGCCTACTCGACGACGAGCGCATGCTCAAGGCCCTGGCCGAGCGGGACATGGGCACCCTGTTCACGCTCCTCAACACCCGCGGCGTGAGCACACGCAAGCTCGCCGCCGCCGCGGACATCAGCCAGGGCCGCCTCTACGACTACATGAACGGCAACTGCCGCGTGGAGAAGCTCTCGGTATTCGAGCAAATCGCCGACGGACTCCGCATCCCCGGCCACCTCCTCGGCCTTGCCCGCAGGCCCTGGGAACCCGCGCCCGAGCCCTCAGCGCCGGCCATCAGCGATCTGCCCGCGGACACCAGTGATCTTGAGGCGATCGACGCGTTCCGCGACGCGGACCGCCGAAGCGGCGGCGGCCTTCTCTACGCGGCCGTGACCCGGCACCTGACAGACCAGATCGCACCCCGCCTCGTCGACACCGCCAGCGGTCCCGGCGTCTTCGCGGCGGCCGCGGCCATCACCGAGATGGCCGGCTGGATGGCCCACGACTCCGCCCACGACGACCTCGCCGTCAAACACCTCACCCGCGCGCTCCCGCTCGCCAGGGTCTCCGGCGACGCACCGCTCGCCGCCAACATCGCCGCGAGCACCAGCCACCTCACCCTGCACACCAACGACCGACCGGGAGCAGCCCGCTGGGCCAGGACCGGTTTACACCTTGCCGCCCAGGGTCCCCGCATCCCCGCCCTCACCGCGCGCCTGCACACCATGACCGCCCGCGCCCTGGCCGCAGCAGCCCAGCACTCCCCCGCCCGGCAAGCCCTCGACCAGGCCGAAGCGGCCATCGCGGAACCTGCGGACGCTGTACACCCCTGGCTCAGCCCGTTCGACACCGCCGCGCTGGCCAGCGAATCCGCGCTGATCCTCAAAGACCTCGGCCGCTACGATCAGGCTCTCGGCCAGGCCGAGTATGCCCTCGCCCTGCGCGAGGCAGGCCGTGCCCGCTCCCTGGCCCTGACCCGGATCACCCTGGCCGACATCCATATCCGCCGCGGCGACCTCACCGCCGCTGTGAAGGTCGGCCACGACCTCCTCGCCACCAGCCCCACTCTCAGCTCCGTACGCGTCATCCAACAGCTCGACGACCTGCGCCGCCGCCTCGAACCCCACACGGCGTACGGGCCGGTCGGCCAGTACCTGGTGCGATTCGACGACGCGCGCCGGGCCAGAAGCTCCTGATGGCCGACATCATCACCGCGCCCAGGAGAAACGCCGCCCATGAGGCCCACGCCCGATGACCCCGATGCCTGGTACGCCTACCTCGCCGAGGGCAACCGCACCCAGGCCCGCAAACGCGTCGCGGCCGACGCACTGATCCGCAATCGGGCTGGCCACGTGCTCCTGGTCAAGCCCACCTACAAGCCTGGCTGGGACCTGCCCGGCGGAATGGCCGAGGCCAACGAGGCGCCCGAAGCCGCTCTCGCACGCGAACTGCGCGAGGAACTCGGCCTGGACGCAGCTCTCCGCGGACTCCTCGTCGTCGACTGGGTGCCACCCCACGGCCCGTGGGACGACCAGCTCTCCTTCGTTTTCGACGCCGGAACCCTGGATGACGACGAAGCCGCCCGAGTCCGCCCGCAAGACGACGAGCTCTCCGAAGCCGCTTTCCTCCCCATCGATAAAGCCCTCGTACTTCTTCGCAACCGGATGCGGAACCGGCTCGCCGCCGCCGTCCAGGCCCGCAAGGCCGGGCGTCCCGTGTATCTGCACGACGGCCACTCAAACCTCCCCACGCAGCTGGATCCCAGCTGAGCCTTACCGTCCCATACCTGGCACAACGGCCGCCTGACCCACCGTGACCGGCCTGGAGACCATCCGCGGCGGAACCGCGGTCACGAGGCGAGGGCAACAGCCGAGCTGGAACCGCCAATGTACGCCCCGCACGCCCGGATCCTCGCGTCCGGGCACGTCATCGCCGGCCTCACCCCGACAACGGCCCAGCAGGTGACCGAAGCGCTGAACACCCGCCCGGCGCCCGCTGCTCCGCCGCTGCGGGCTCGGGCACGGCTGGAAGGCATCGAGGCCAGCCGCTGAACGGCCCGGACTGCCGGACTCATTCAGTCCGTACTGCTTGACGTGCTCCGTCACCGCGTCACCGAAGACGACCGCCGCCTCCAGCCAGTGGCGCCACTGCTCCGCCGAGTACGGCTCCTGCAGCGCCTCGATGCGCGCTGCCTCGCTGGCCAGCTTGAGCTCGACGAGTCTCTGCCGGGCCGTCGGTTCGTCTACTTGTTCGTCTGCCACGCCCGGATCCAAGGCGCCGGGTACGACAGTGCCCCGTAGCCACTCGCCGAGGATCTCCTCCTACCCAGGTGTCCCCGTGCGGCCAGCCACCACGAGCTCCGAATCGCATCGCTGATCACGGGGAGATACCTTCTCCAACGACATCGTGCCCACCGCGATGATCGACCGGCTCGTCCACCACGCCGAGGTCCTGACCCTCACCAGCTGCTCCTACCGCACCCGCCAGTGACGTGAACTCCTCGCCAAGGAGAACCGCGTGCCCGCCGCGGCTGATCCAGTCCACACCGCTGCACACCGCTGGTCACAGGGACCACTGGCAATACAGGCGAAGGCCTGCAGCCCCAGCGCGCCGGGCCAGGCCCGCCAAGGCCTCCAGGACGCCAAGTGCCGTCTGAGCGTCAACCTGGCACTGCTGCAGTTCGGCCGTCATGGACCACGACTCGGCAGCGCGCGCCAAGTCGGCGGGCGCTGCCGCAGCGAGAGCCCCGCCCAGGGAGTCCGACAGGCTGAACACCAGCGAGACGTCGTCCTCCGGAGAAGACAGCAGCTGCCCTGACCGGGGGCGTTGGCTGGCTTCCTCATAGCCGCAGTCCGTGAGGATCGCTTCGAGCTGAGCGACGACGACCACCGGGTCGATGTTCTTAGAAGCGATTCCCAAACCGAAGGTAGCGTCACGTTTTCCCAGGTGAGGTGGTGTGTCCGTCGCCCGGTAGGCATGCTCGTGCCGTCGTGTCGGTGCGGGGTGTGCCTGGAGGTGGCGGATACCGTCGGTGCTGGGGGTGTTGGAGAGGCGCGAGCGAGTGGCGCTGGCCCAAGCGGAGGAGTTGCGGGCCGAGCTGGAGCGGGTTCAGGCTGCCGTGGTCGAGGCGGATGAGGCCGCACGGCGCGCGGTCATCGCTCGCGAGGAGATCGTCGCGGCCCTGGCCGAGGCGGCCGAGGAAGCCGGCGCGTCTGGTGCGGCGGTGGATGTGCCGGCCATGGGGGTCGCCGGGTCGCGGGTGGAGGTCCCTCTGTGGAGCGAGGGGTTGGAGATCGAAGTGCTTCCGCATGACTGCGCGCGGATCGTGGCCCTGGTCGAGGAGGACGCCGCCGGCGGCGGGCAGGGGGTGCGGGCCCGGGCAATGCGCGAGCATCTGGGCTGGCCGGCGAGTGACGCGAAGGAGCAGGCCGCGCGGTTTCGGGCGAAGCGGTTGGTCGAGCGGGGCTGGCTGACCGAGGGGCGGCCGGGGCTGTTCAGGCCGCGGACCGCTTGACGCGGCGGGGCGCCGGCCGGCCGGAGCGGGCCAGGCGGCGGGTGGCCGGGATGCTCGCGGCCCACCAGGCCATCGCCTCGGCGCTGTCGATGCGGGTCTCGTAGTCCCGGGCGAGGCGCCGGGCCCGGATCAGGTGGGAGAAACTGCGCTCCACGACCCAGCGGCGCGGCAGCACCACGAACCCGGCGGCGTCGTCACTGCGCTTGACGACGGTCAGCGCGAGGGCCAGGACGGTGTGGGCGAAGGCGACCAGCCAGCCGGTGTAGCCGCCGTCGGCCCAGACCAGGGTGATGCGGTGGTGGTCGGCGCGCAGGCGTTCGAGGAGGTCTCGGCCGACGTCGTTGTCCTTGACCGAGGCGGCGGTGACCAGCACGACCAGCAGCAGACCCAGAGCGTCCACCGCGATGTGCCGCTTCCTTCCGTTGATCTTCTTCCCGGCGTCGTAGCCGCGGGTGGCCGCGCCGACGGTCGCGTCGGCCTTGACAGACTGGGAGTCGATGATCGCGGCGGTCGGCTCTTCCTTCTTCCCGGCCAGCTCGCGCAGCATCTTGCGCAGCCGGCCGTAGAGTTCCTTGATGTAGTCGTTGTCGCGCCAGCGGCGGAAGAACCGGTAGACGGCCCGCCATTTGGGGAAGTCGATCGGCAGACTGGCCCAGCGCACGCCCTCGGCGACCAGGTAGCGCACCGCATCGAGCAGTTGGCGGTGGCAGTAGCCCTCGGGGCGGCCCCCTTGTCCGTTCAGCCAGGCCGGGACCGGCAGCAGCGGCCGCACGATCGCCCACTCCGCGTCGGTGAGGTCGGAGCCGTAGCGGCGGGTCCGGTCCGGCTGGTCGGCGGCGTTCCCGAGCCGGTGTGCGAGGCAATCGCACGACATGCCGGAGCTGGACGCGGACGGAGCAGGCACGCCAGAGTGGGACACCAGGGCCTCCTGATGGTTCGTTGACTCGACATCACCGAACTGTGCGGGAGGCCCTTCTCCTATGCGCCGGCTGCGGAGCGATCACCCGAGCGAGGCTGATGCGAGCGGAAGTTCGAGCAGCCGCCGTATCCCTCGGTTTGGGAATTGCTTCTAATGCATTCCGCGGTCGGAATGGAAGATCACCGGGTCTTGGGGTCGCCGTTGGCGGCAAGCGGCTTTGAGGGCGTCGGCGGCCAGGGAGGTGCCCAGGTGGTCGGCGGTGGCCCAACCGATGACCTTGCGGGTGGAGATGTCGATGACGGTGGCGAGGTAGAGCCAGCCCTGGCCGGTGGGGATGTAGGTGATGTCTCCGCACCAGCGGGCCGTGGCAGTCTCCCGGCCCGGAGCGAAGTCGCGTTGCAGCAGGTCAGGACGGTCAGCCGCCCGCGGATCGGGGACGGTGGTCGAGCGGTGCCGCCTGCGGTGAAGGCCCTAAAGCCCGACTGCCCTCATCAGGCGTGCAACCCTGCGCCGGCCGCAGGCCTGGCCCTGGCCTTTGAGAACGGCGTGGACGCGTGGGGCGCCATATGTGCCGCGTGAGCGGGCGTGCACCTGGGTGATCTGCTCGGTCAGTTCCCGATCGCGGACAGCCCGAGGCCCTGGCGCGCTGTTCAGGCGCATAGAAGGCGGACCGGGAGACCTTCATCAGCTCACACACGCGTTTGACGTTGTAACCTGCACGCTTCTCCGCCTCGATGAACAGGTGGACCGTCACCGGGCCTCCCTCGCGAAGAAGGCCGTGGCCCGCTTGGGGATCTCGACGTCATCTCGTAGACGGCGGTTCTCCCACTGAAGAGCGGCCAGCTCGGCGCGCTCATTCAGCTCCAGATCGCTCTCCTGGGCCCTGGGCTCGCTCTCCTGTCCCTGCGCCTGAGCCACCCACAACCGCATGGCTGTCTCGGTGAGATCGAAGTCCTTGACGACCTCGGGCACCGACCTGTCACCACTCCGGCGCAACTCCACGATCTCCGCCTTGAACTCCGGCGTGAACTGCCGCCGCGGCCTCCGCGGCTTCCTGTTCGCCATGCTCTCCATCACGGACATCCCTCCCGGGCACACACCCAGGTCACCAGATGTCCGCCAAACCGGAACAACCTCACAGGGCCGTTGCCCCGGGGCAACGGACGGCAAAGCCCCACCTCTCATACATGGAGAGAGGTGGGGCCTTATGGGTCAACTTCCTTCGGCTACCACATGCCAGGTGCGGCGTACCAGGATGCGCGGACGCCGTCGAAGCCGCCGTCGGGTCGGCTGGTCAGGGTGAAGGCCCTGGTGTCGCCGGCCGCGTAATTATACATCATGACGATGTCCGCCCGGCCGTCACCGTCGGTGTCCCCGGAGATCGGGGCGCCGCTGCTGATGGCCCACCAGTTACCGTCACCGGACTTCCAGCTCGCGAGGGGGACGTTGAAGCCTCCGTCGGGCTTGGCGGTGAAGGTGTGGGTGCCGGTGGCGCCGCTGTAGTCATAGACGATGGCCAGGTCACCGCGGCCGTCGCCGTTGTAGTCCCCTCCGGTGGACTCGATGCGGGCGGACTGGAATGCCTGGCCTGTCGCGGACCAGGACTTGAACGGCGCTTCGAAGCCGCCGTCCGCCTTCGCCTTGAAGGTCCACATCGCCGTCTCGACCGTGCCGTTGAAGTACACGGCGGCGATGTCGGAACGACCGTCGCCGTTGGAATCGACCACTTGGTACTGCGCGGCGGCGTTGTGCCAGCCGCTGGCCGAGCGCCAGCTGTCGAGCCCGGCGTTGAAGGTACCGTCCGGCTTGCTCGTGAAGGTGGTCGTGCCGGTGGATCCACCGCCGTGGTCATGGACGACGGCCACGTCGGCGCGCTTGTCGCCGTCGAAGTCGCCCGCGAGCACGGCCACCTTGTTCCAGTCCCACTTGCCAGACGGGATCTGCAGGGGCGTACCGGGTGTGGTCAGACCGCCGTCGGGCGTGCTGAACCAGGTGAAGAGGGCGTTGCGTCCGTCGCCGTAGGCGTAGAGAGCCGCGACGTCGGTGCGCTTGTCACCGTTGAAATCGCCGGTGGCCCACTTCGCATTGCCGGCGTTGAAATTCCCGGCACCGCTGGTCCAGAGCTCTCGGGGTTCGGCGAGCCCACCGTCCTGCTTGGCGTCCAGGACGTAAAGGCCAGTGGTCTCGTTGCCGTAGTCGTAGACCGTAACGAGATCGCTGCGCTTGTCGCCGTTGACGTCACCGCCGAGGTCGGTGCGCAGGTGTGCCGTGCGATCGTTCGGCTTGTGGGCCGTAGTGGTGTAGCTGCGACGGTTCCACTTGATGTAACCGCCCTCGAAGTCCGACCGGATCGATGCGTTGTTCGTTCCGTACTCGGCTGAGGTTGGAAAGCCGAGCCAGCCGTTCTCCGAGTTCTCCGCGGAGTACTTGGTGCGGTTCGCGTTGCTGACGGGCCAGGCGCCCGTGGAGCTGCTCCAGAAGAAGGTCGTCGTGACCGCCGAGGCACCGACTGCTTTGAAGTGCTGGTGTGCGCCGGCCTTGGGGCTGGTCGGGGCCTCCGCGTCCATGGGGAACCCGAACACGCTTACTCCGCCGAGCCTGAGGAATGACTCGTAGATTGCACCCCTGACCGGCTGACTGCCGGTTGCCGTGGAGCAGTAGAGGGCGCTCTTGGCGCCGTTCTTGCTGAAGGTGTTGACCCACCCGGTTCCGCCGGGGGTCACCATCTCGTCGGAGGTGGGGTATCCCAGGGTGCCGGACTCGCGGAGCATCTCGGACCACTTGTTGCGAATACCGCCCTGGATAGACCAGGCCCCGGTTTCCGGGCTCCAGTAGATGGAGCGGTCCTCTGTGCCACCGGAGTTCTTCAGGTGGATGTAGCGACCCTTGCCGTCCGGTGTGACGACGACGTCGGAGGTCGGGTGCCCGAAGGTGAGCCCGCCAAGTGCCTTGAACTTGGCCAGGACGGGACCGCACAGGCTGCGCTTGCCCCCGGTGTGCGTGCCCTCGATGGCCTCGCACTCGTTCCAGGGGGTGCCAATCTTGGCCAGGAGGCGCGGCTCGCCGAAGGCAGAGCCGTTCTGCATCGCCCGGCCCGGGAACTCGTACAGCAGGCCGTCGGTGCTCAGCGCGTAGAGATCTGCGAAGCCGTCACTTTCGAAGTCACCGTTGCTGAGCGGCATCGGGTAGGTGCCGGCGGGGACGGTTCCGAGGGAACTCGTGCGTACTGCTGCATCGGCGTAGACAGTGAGATCGGCGCTGACGCCGCCGAACTCGTCGGTGCTCTTGCGGCTGGTGTACTGATGCACCTTGCCCGTGATCTTGTCTCGGGCCCAGATTTCGGAGAGACCGTCACCGTTGAGGTCGCCGGGAACTGACAGGGTCATGTTCTGCCAGTCGGCGTTACCCAGGGGGACGGGGGTGATGCCGTCCAGGTGGCTGTCCGCCCGGGAGCCGAAGAAGAGATACAGCTGACCGTCCTTGCGAATGAGGAGGTCAGGGTCGTCGGCCTCGTTGATGACCAGATCGTTGTTGTCGTCGTTGGTGCTGGCGATTGCCAGTACCTGGTCGGCATTGGTCCACAGGCGGTTGGTCTCGTCGTAGACGCTGAACTGGAAGGAACTTGAGTCACCGCGCAAGCGGCCGGATCCGTCGTTCTTGTAAAGCCAGAGTTCCTTCTCCTGCGGGTTCTGCGCGCTGGGGCGCAGTGCGATGAGGTCCTCGTAGCCGTCTTCGGTGTTCCAACTGCCGCGGTGGGTGATGACGGAGCTGGCAAAGCTGCTCTGTGCGGCAGGGACGCCCGCGCCGAGGGTGCCGCCGGTCGCACCGTCCCGCTGCCACGGGTAGGTGCGAAGGGTTCCGGTGCTCGGGTCCACGGCCCACAGGTCGACGGTGGCGTCACCGTTGAGGTCGCCGGGCTTGTCCGGGCCGGGGGTGCGTTCGGGCTGGAAGTGGTAGGCGTACTGGTCCGACTGGTTGCCGGCCGCGTCGACGCTGCGAACGTAGAGGTACTGGGGACCGGCGCTGTAGGGCTTGAAGGTCACAGGCTCGGACGGGCCGCCCTTCCTGGTGGCCTTGACCTGGCGGAAAGTGCTGTCCTGGTCGGACCACCACACGTAGCCGGTTACGTCGTCAACGCCGTTCGTGTCGAAGATGAAGGTGCCGTTGGTGCGGGCTGGTTTGCTGGGCTTGTCGCTGCCGGTTGGCGGGAATTCTACTGAGCTGACGGAGGGCAGTTCGGAGGGCCTGGAGCGATCGATGGTGAACGCACACTGGTCTGACGTCGGACTATTGGCTGTCCAGTCCGTTGTGGCAACTTTCCACCAGTACGAGCCGTCCAGTGTCGAAGCGTTGATCCGGACGACGGCGGTTCCGTCGCTGCTGACGTCCACGTGCTGCGACCCGGAAGCTGCGGCGCCGGCCTTGCCCCATTCGAAGTATGCGCGAAGGTTGTTGTCCTCGTCGTCGTGCACGCGGGCGCGGAGCTCGACTTCGCTGGTCAGACCGAAGACGCCGCCGGTGCAGGCCACGGAGGGGTTGGTGGCGAGGTCCGAAGGCTTTGCCGGTGCGGTGTTGTAGCGGGTGGAGACGCGCGCTGAGTTCGGGTCGAACTTGCGCCAGGAGGTATCGACAGCGTTCGAGACCGAGCGCAGGCCGAAGGACCAAGTGCCCCAGTTGTTGGCTGCTGCCTTGCTGACTGCGGGCAGAACGTCGAACTCGATCAGGCCGTCGTTGGCGTTGGGGCAGTTGCGTCCGCCGAAGGATTGGCCGGAGCGGTCCACGGTGCCCCTGTTGGCGGGCTGACGGTTCCAGGTGATGTTGTTCGGCAGGTCAGGGCCGATGTCGAACAGCTCGACATCGCCGGAGTTGCAGGACCAGGAACCGGCGTACTGCTGCTTGATCCGCATGACGGATTCCAGGATCTGCTTGCCCTGGAGGTTGCTGGTGCCGACCCGGAAGTATGAGTTGCTCGATGCGGTGTTGCCTTTGTTGTCCTTGGCGACGCCTACGCGGGCGAATTCCTTCATCGTCGACCCGCCGTTCCAGAACACCATGTCGGCGCTACCGCTGATGCCGGTGTTCTTGTAGGCGAGGGACCAGGCGTTCCGTGCTGCGTCAGGGGCCCACTTGGGGTCGATGACTACCGGGAACACGGTGTCCGGTGCCTTCAGTAGGGCGGCGTCCGTCTTCAGAGAGAGTGTCTCACCGTGTAGTTCGACACCGAGGTCGGCCTGCTTGGACCCCTCGGTCGTGCCGGACAGTACGTCGTCCAGAGGGCGCGGGGTGGGGGCGGCCGGCGGCGCCGTCGCGTCGGATGCCGATGAGGCAAGGCTCCGGGCAGCGGGGACGCCGTTCTTGATACCGGCGGTCTTGCCCTCAGCCGGCACCTTCGCCTCGGGGGGTTTCTGGCCGGGTCCCGAGGCCCCGACAGGTTGTGTGGCGGAGGAGTCCCACATGGCGGGCTCGGGCGTCGAAAAGACGGACCGACCCGTCGGGTCGAGGGCGCGCAGCCGGCCGTCAGGCTCGGCTTTGACCGTCAAGCCCATACCCTTGAAGCCGAAGTCGATCTTCGCGAGAGCGGGGTTCTTAGCCGCCTCGGCAGACTTGACGACCAGCGAGTGACTGAAAGAGTCCGCAGTGGCCTTGACCGCGAGGTCGACGCCCGGCAGTACTTCCGGGTACACGGCGGTGTCCCCGGAGAGCTTTGGCGCGGGCAGCTTGGCCGGCCAACTCAACTGGATCTCACGGCCGTTCTCGCGCATGACGGCGAGCGGACCGGAGCCGCCGCCGGAGAAGGTCACATCCGTACGGGCCGCCTTGGGGGCGATGCGGCCCTGCGCCTTCACCTGGAGGGTGGCATCGACGGCGACGAGGGCAGCTCCCTGCCGCACCCGGACCGGGAACAACGCCCGGTCCAGTGTCATGGTGCCGTCGGGATTGGCATAGAGCTCATCGGTCTCGGTGCGCCCACTGACGACTTCGACGCGCTTCCCCGACTTCTTCGCCGACCTCTTCGCCGACTCGAGCTCCTCCGCCTGCCGCACGCTAGTGGGCCGGCTATCTGATTTAGGGCCAGAAGGTACTGGTGGTGCGGCCATTGCTATGGGGGCCGCTGCCAGCGATCCGCCGGCCAGGGCGGTGGATATCACAACTGAGATTGCTCTCAGTCGACCTTGGCCGCGTCTGCGACGCGGCTTTTCTACCTGCTTCACTCTCATCCTTCACTCGCACCAGCGCCGTCCCTGAGCAGACGCCAGTGGCTCCTGTAGTGGCTCGCCTACACCCCGGGGTCACCCAATGTCCGAATCGATACGTTTATGACTTTAGGTTCACTTCGCCCGCCATGGCGTGGTCGAAACCCGCGGCGATCAAGTCAAGTTACTCTCTGGTAGTAATACACGATGTCACATTCGTTCCTGTCAAGGAGGTACGCTTGATACGCCGTCGTCCGCTTTCCCGTAAGGGGAAACGGCACAGAAGCTGGGCGGGAGCAATCTCGCCAATCCGGCCGGGCTGGACCGCGTCCGCCGTCATCACCGCACTACTTGTGACAGGCCTTCCGGCCATAACGTCAAATGCCTCGGCAGCATCACTCCCTGGCACGCAGAAGCTGACCAACGTTCCCGGCAAGAAGCTCTCAGGCTCAACCACTTCCAATGCCTCGGAGAAGACCGGTGCAGCCAAACGGACGTGGAAGGGCGCTCCGCTTGTAGAACTGCCCAAACCGGGGGAGGTGGAAGTCTCCCTGCCCGTCAAGGGCGGGAACACTCCGCCCGCGTCACCCGGATTCAAGGTCTCGCCGTTCCTTGCGCCGCCTGCGCCGCAGGTTTCCGCCGGAAAGCTGCCGGTCAAGGTACAGGCCGTACCGAAGGCGACCGACCCCGCGCCGGCCACCGTCTCGGCCAAGGTCGAGGTCAAGAACGAAGCTACGGCCAAGTCCCTCGGCATCGACGGCGTCGTCATGGCCGTCAAGCCCGCTGACGAGGCTTCCGCCTCCGTTCCCCTTGCCGTCGAGCTGGACTACCGAAAGTTCCGCAACGCTCGCGGCGGCGACTGGGGTTCGCGTCTCCAGTTGGTCGAGCTCCCCGCATGTGCCCTGACCTCCCCGAAGAAGCCGGAGTGCCAGAAGCGCACCCCGATTGCATCGACGAACAACTCGGTCAGCGGTACGGTCACGGCCACGCTGACCTCAGCCTCAGGCATGCGGTCTCGCTCGGCCGCCTCTGCACCGACGGTACTCGCAACGACGTCCAGCGCGAGCGGCAGCAACGGCAGCTTCACCGCGACCTCGCTGAGCCCGACTGGCTCCTGGGAGGCGGGAGGCAACTCCGGTAGCTTCTCGTGGTCGTACCCGATGGAGATCCCTTCATCACTCGGCGGTCCGGCGCCCACCCTTGGCCTCGGCTACTCATCGGACGCAGTCGACGGCCGCACCTCCGCCTCATCGGGGCAGTCCTCTTGGGCCGGTGACGGCTGGGACATTGCCGGGGGCTCGAACTTCATCGAGCGCACCTTCGTGCCCTGCATCAACGACAAGAAGGCCGGCTCCGGGTTCAACAACCCCAAGCAGGCGACCGGAGACCTGTGTCACGGTCCTCCGACCATGACAATGTCCCTCAACGGGGCCTCGACCCAGCTGGTCCTTGCGGACGCGGACGCCAGCAGGAAGACGTGGCGGCCCGCCCAGGACGACGGCTCCCGCGTAGAGCTGCTGGACGGCGCTGTCAACGGTGACACCGGTGGTCAGCACTGGCGCGTCACCACGGTCCAGGGCATCCAGTACTACTTCGGCCTCAACCGGGTACCGGGCTGGACCTCGGGCAAGGAGGAGACCAACTCCGCCTTCACCGTGCCCGCCTACGGCAACCACCCCGGCGAGGAGTGCTACAAGGCCTCCTACAGCGACTCGGTCTGTGACCAGGCCTGGCGCTGGAACCTCGACTACGTCGTGGACCCGCGCGGGAACGCGATGACGTACTGGTATGGCAAGGAGCGCAACCACTATGGCTCCAACGTCCAGGACGACGGCAAGTCCACCGCTCGCGGATACGACCGTGGCGGCTGGCTCAAGCACATCGACTACGGTCTGCGGTCCGACAACCTGTTCACGCCCGCCCCGGCGCGCATCGACTTCGCCGTCGACGAACGCTGTATTGCCACCAAGACCTTCGACTGCGCCCCGGGCAAGCTCGTCGACGGTGCCCCGTGGGACGTCGCCAAGAACTGGCCCGACGTTCCCGCCGACCAGATCTGCGACAGCGGCAAGGTCTGCAAGGACCGCTACACCCCCACCTTCTTCACCCGCAAGCTCCTCAAGGACGTCACCACCAGCGTTCTGAAGAACGGCAAGCACGACCCGGTGGACACCTGGGCCCTCACCCAGGACTTCCGCCCCACCGGCGACGGCGGGGTCGCGCTCGAGTACCCGATGTGGCTGGCGCAGATCCAGCACATCGGCAAGAACGGCGACAGCGACGACGTACCCATGCCCCCTGTCGTCTTCGAAGGCATCCAGCTGGAGAACCGGGTCGACAACAACGACGACGGCAGCCCTCCGTTCCTGCGCTGGCGCGTCGAGAAGATCCGCACCGAGACCGGCGCGGTCATCGCGGCCAAGTACGCGCCGACCGAATGCAGCGCCAAGGAGCCGAAGAAGCTCCCCTCATCCCACGAGAACAACGGGCTGCGCTGCTACCCAGTGATCAAGGAGATCCCCGACCCGGCAGATCCCAAGGGCGAGAAGAAGCTCTACGTCACCGACTGGTTCCACAAGCACCGCATCGACCAAGTCCGCGAGGAACAGCCCAACGCGATCTCGCCGACCAAGGAAACCAACTACGAGTACATCGGCGCCCCTGCCTGGGCGTACGACGATGACAGTGAGCAGTTGCCGGAGAAGTCCCGTACCTGGTCGCAGTGGCGCGGTTACGAACGCGTCCGCACCGTTGTAGGCTCAGCCCCCGATCAGCGCTCCCAGGTCGAAGCAGTCTTCTTCCGTGGCTTGGACGGCGACAAGGCCCCTTCCCAGCCTGGCGGCAAGCGTTCCGTCAAGGTCAAGGACTCCGAGGGCGGCGAGATCGCCGACAACAAGCTCTTCGCCGGCCAGACACGGGAGACGCTCTACTACCACGGCGTGGACGGCGCTCTCGAGTCTGCCTCCGTCAACACCCCCGTGGCCCGCGGCCCCACAGCAACACGAAAGCGCGCCGACGGCGCGGCACCACTGGAATCGTGGATCATCGGGACCGATAGGGTCTCCTCACGCTCGGTCCTGTCCGACAACCGCGGACAGCGCCGGACCGCCGTGGAGCACGCCTACGACGACCGCGGCCGCATCACCAAGACGACCGACCGCGGCGACCTGTCCAAGACCACGGACGACACCTGCACGCTCTACGAATACAAAGACGACGCCACCAAGTGGATGTTCGACTTCCAGAGCCGGGTCGAAACACTCAGCAAGGCCTGTGACGCAACCGGCATAACCAGGCCCGCAGACGTCATATCCGACACGCGCGTCGAGTACGACAGCATCGGCAACGTCGTCAAGGGCGAGTCCCTCGCCTCCTACGACGGGGCCACGCCCAAGTACACGCTCACCGGCACCAGCACCCACGATGCCTACGGCCGCCAGACCTCCACCACGGACGTCTACGGCAAGACCACCCGGACCGAATTCACCCCCGCCTCCGGTGGCATCGTCACCCAGGTCGTCACGACCAACTCGCTCAACCACACCTCCACCAACGAACTCGACCCCGGCCGCGGACTACCCCTGGCCAAGGAGGACGCCAACAAGAAGCGCAGCACCTTTCAGTACGACGCTCTCGGCCGACTGGTGAAGGCCTGGTCCGCCGAGCGCAACCCGGCCACCCAGATCCCGAACGCGGAATTCTCCTACGACATCCGCCCCGGATCAGCCGACGCCCCCGTCGTCATCACCAACAAGTACCTGATGGAGAGCGGTACCTACCGCACCCGGTACGACCTCTACGACGGCTCCCTGCGACTGCGCCAGACCCAGCAGCGCGCGCTGGACAAGGGACGTGTCATCACCGACACGTTCTACGACAGCCGCGGCCAGGTCCGCATGCAGAACGGCGGCTACTACAACGACCAGGACCCCTCGAACCAGATCTGGCTACCGGTCGAAAGCAAAATCCCTTCATCCACCGCCACCACGTACGACGGCATGGGCCGCCCCGTGGCGACCATCGCCCGCAAGAACGGACAGGAAACCTGGCGCACCACCACCACCTACGGTGGTGACTGGGTCGCCGTCGACCCGCCGAAGGGCGACACCCCCACCAAGGCATTCCTGGACGCCCAGGGCCGCAAGACCGAACTCCACCAGTACGCCGGCGACGGCCCCACCGGCACAGTCGCCAACGCCATCAAGTACGCCTACACCTCCAAGGGGCAGCTGGACAAGGTAACCGACCAGGCCGGCAACGTCTGGTCCTACAAGTACGACCTGCGCGGCCGACCGTACGAGGTCAGTGACCCCGACAAGGGAGTCACCACCACCACGTACGACATCGGCGACCGGCCTCAGACCGTCACCGACGCCCGCGGCAAGACCGTCGCCTTCGCCTACGATGCGCTCGGCCGTGGCATCGCCACGCATGAGGGATCCCTCCAGGGACGCAAGCTCACCGAGCAGACTTACGACACACTGCCTGGCGCTTTGGGCCTCCCCGTCTCATCGGCACGCTACGACGAACAGGGCAACGCCTACGTCCAGGCCGTCACCGGCTACGACACCGGCTACCGTCCTCTCGGCAGCAAGGTCGTCATCCCTGCCAACGAAGGCAAACTCGCCGGCACATACAACTACAGCAACACCTACACCAAGACCCTCGGCATGCCCTCCTCGGTGCTGCACCCCGCCACGAGCGGGCTGCCTGCCGACCGGGTCAGCATCACGTACAACGGGCTTGACCAGGCCTACATGGCCGCCATCAACGGGCGCGCCTTCCTCACCAGCTCCGAGTTCAGCCCGCTGGGCGATCTCACCCGCACGCATGTGGGTGAGGCGAACAAGCAGATCGTCTCGACCTTCGAGTTCGACGAGCAGACGCGGCGGCCGACCCGCTCCTACATCACTCAGCAGTCGGGAACGACTGGATATCGCCAGATCAGTGACGTCACGACGAAGTACGACGACACCGGCAATGTCCTGAAGATCACCGACAAGCAGGACGGAACGCCGGCAGCAGCTGACACACAGTGTTTCGCCTACGACCATTTGCGCCGGATGACCGGCGCATGGACCGCAACGGACGACTGCACCAGCCAGCCGGGCAGCAACGGTCCGGGATCCGCTCCCAAGGTCGGAGGCCCGGAAGCCTATTGGCACTCCTACACCTTCGACGCCGTCGGCAACCGCACGTCGGAGACCAAACACGACCCGAGCGGCAACACGTCCAAGGACGTCACCCGCTCCCACACCTACTCGACCGCAGCCGGAACGAAGAACCAGCTGCTCAAGGTCGACACAAAGGGACCCGAGGGCACCCGAACCGAGAGCTACGCCTACGACGCCGCAGGCAACACCACCCGCCGCGACCTCTCCCACGGCGCACAACAGCTTGACTGGGATCTCGAAGGCCGCCTCAAGAAGGTGACCGCGGGTGAGGGAACCTCGGCGAAGGACACCGAGTACCTCTACGACGCTCAAGGCAACCGGCTCATCCGCCGCGACCCCACCAGCACCACCCTCTACCTGCCCGGCACCGAACTTCAGATCAC
This sequence comes from Streptomyces sp. NBC_00273, assembly GCF_036178145.1. Lineage (NCBI taxonomy): Bacteria > Bacillati > Actinomycetota > Actinomycetes > Kitasatosporales > Streptomycetaceae > Streptomyces > Streptomyces sp. NBC_00273. The sequence continues at coordinate 226,659 of NZ_CP108067.1, forward strand.
CAAGGCCACAGAAGCAGTCAAGGCCACCCGCTATTACTCCGGCCCCAACGGCGCGGCCATGGTCCGCACCGTCGAAGCCGGCAAGACAACCAACTCCTACCTACTCGGTGACCACAACGGCACCGCCACCACCGCGGTCGACGCAGCAACCCAGACCGTCACCCGACGCAAATTCACCCCGTTCGGCGAGGCGCGCGGAGCAAGCCCCTCCTCATGGCCAGGCGAGAAGGGATTCGTTGGCGGCACCCTTGACGAATCAACCGGACTGACACATCTCGGGGCCCGAGAGTACGACCCGGCCATCGGCCGGTTCATCTCAGTCGACCCCGAGATGAACATGGCCGAGTCACAGGCCATGAACCCATATGGGTACGCCAACAACAGCCCGATCACCTTCAGCGACCCCACCGGACGCTCCTGGCTCGGCAACATCGGTGCAGTGCTGGGTGGTGTGCTCGGCACGGTCCTGAGTGCAGTGGACCTCGCCCTTTCGAGCTATCACAAGTACAAGAACCAGCTTCGCGGCGGCAGCGCGCCAGCCCCGGCCAAACCCGTATCGACTGTCTCGACGGCAGACGTAGAACGCGCCAAGCAACTCAAGGCGCAAAGCAAGGCCGACATCGCCCTATCCATCGCCAAGGAAGTATTCAAGGGCGTCACAGGCTACGACGACATCGTCGCCTGCATCGGCGGCGACCTGGGCACCTGCGGCATGCTCGCCCTCGAGCAAGCCTTCGGCATCTTCGGCAAGGCCAAGCGCTTCGCCAAAGCCATGGCCCGCGCCGTCAAAATGTTCAGCAAGTGGGCCGACGACATCGGCTGGGCCACCCGAACCCTCACACGCGCAGACGACGAAGCCAAAGCACTCGCCAAATACAACGACGACCTCTCCTCGTGGCAACGCCGCGCAGACGCAGACGCAGCGGCAGCCAGAAAAGCAGACGAGGTAGAAGCCCCAGCGTCCGGAAAGTCCGACTCCGGAGGTAGCGGAGGTAGCGGGGATGGTGCGGGTGCTACTGGCAGTGGAAGCGGGAAGCCCGAATTTGTCGAAAAGGCACACAGTGAGCTCGCCGACAAACGCCCCACCACCGGCCGCATATTCGATTCCTCCGGAAACGCTCTAGGTGGGGCTGACGGTGTGCACGAAATAACCAGCGGCACGTCGAAGCTTTCCAAGCAAACCACCGCATACTTGCACCAGGCGGCAAGGGAGAGGCGAGGAGTCAAACCGATTCACCCGAAGTTCCGCTACCCTCAGGACACTCACGTAGAATCTCAGTACGCCACCTACATGCGCGACAACGGAATCACGAGCGCGGATGTTGTGATTAACCACACAAAGATGTGCGATGATTCGCTGAATTGCTTCACCGGGGTACCAGCCATTCTCCCTCGGGGTTCGGTGATGCGAGTTTGGGTCGCCGGGCGAGAAAGTCCGATCATTCGAAGAGGTACAGCTTGATTCTCAACGTTCAGTCCGGAAATACCTACCGTCACGCCAAGACTCTGCCGGAAATGCTGCGCCTGATCGATTCGGTCGTGAGTGAGCAGCGCGTCTCTATTCCAGGTATTGGTGCTGGCGACAATGATCTTTTCTCGTTCTCTGAGAGGCCGCACACGATTGATGCCACCGACTGGTGGCCGGACAACAGCCTGCACGTTTCCGTAAACCTGGAAACGGGATACGGTGGACTCGTCTGGTACGTCAGTCCCGACCGGGCCGACCAAAGCCACGATGAAGTAGACGAGCACATTTGGGTTTCCAGCAACCCATCGCCGCCGGGTTTTGACCCCATGGTCCTGTCTGATCCAGGGAGCCCCCTGTGCCATGCGCCAGAAAGCACCCTACCGTTGGCGCAGATCCGGGCGGCAGTGGAGGAATTCTGCCGCACGGGAACCGGAGATCGACCCCGCTGCATTTCATGGGTTAAGGGTGAAATCAATGGCGAGATTCTTTAGCGGATCCCGTCTAACATGATCAGATGCACCCGTAAATAGGTAAACCGCAGCCCCCACGACACATGCGTGGGGGCTGCGGTGCTACGCAGCGCGATTCAGCGGACCGTCCATGCTTGCTGGGGGAGAATGCGCTGCGGGTCATCCAGTACATGCTCCGCGAAGAGCACAGGACGGGTTACCAGGTGATCGCCGAAGCGTTGAACGTTCGCGACAAGACCGAGACTCCACGGGCTCGGAACGCCAATCCCCAAGTAGCCGAACTCGTCCTCATCTTCCGGGAACCGAGTCTTCGCTCTATCAATAATCCAGCACTCCACCTCGGAAGGCACCTGTCCCGTCAATGCCACGCCTTCTGCGAGAACCTGCGGCCCAATCAGGGTTCCCGTGCACCACCGGCCTGCCTACCAAGAGCTCGTAACACGATCTTGATGAGATGTTCTGGTCAGCCGTGACCGGTGTGACGATTCGGCCGTTCGTGGTGGTGTGAGTACTCGGCCGTGGATCGTGGACGACGACTTGTGGGCACTGATCGAGCCGCTGCTGCCGCCTTGGCCGACGAGGTCGCCAGGGCCGCGGCCGGTAGCCGACCGATTGTGTCTGCAGGGCATCCTGTACGTCCTCTGCAATGACATCGCCTGGCAACTCCTGCCGCCTGAGCTGGGGTTCGGCTCGGGCCAGACCTGCTGGCGGCGCCTGGAGAGGTGGCAGCAGGCCGGAGTCTTCGACCAGCTGCACCGGATCCTGCTTGCCGAGCTGAACGCGTCCGGCCGGCTCGACTGGTCGAGGGCGTGCGTGGACGGCTCTCACATCCGGGCGAAAAAGGGGGAGCCGACACCGGTCCGTCGCCGGTCGACCGGCGGAAAACAGGCAGCAAACACCACTTGATCTGCGACGGCCGTGGCACCCCGCTCAAAGTCATCACAACCGCGGCGAACGTCAACGACGTCACCCAGACCCTCGCCCTGGTCGACGGCATCCCGCCAGTGGCGGGCCGCCCCGGCCGGCCCCGCAGGCGCCCGGACGCCCTGCTTGGCGACAAGGGCTACGACTCCAACCCCAACCGGGAAGAGCTGCGCAAACGCCGGATCCTGCCCGTCATCTCCCGCAAAGGAGCCCCGAACATCAAGGGCATGGGCAAGCTCCGCTACGTCGTCGAGCAGACCTTCGCTCTACTCCACCAGTTCAAACGACTCGCCGTCCGATGGGAACGCCGCACTGAACTCCACGACACCTTCGTCTCCCTTGCCTGCAGCCTCATCTGCTGGCGACGCCTCAACAAGCCCGACTCATGATCGTGTTACGAGCTCCAAGGCAGCCCGTCCGGGAATCCCTTCGAGGAGTCGCCGGGTGGCGGGTCGTGGTCCACGGGGAAGAGGGGCAGGGCGCCGGTCATCTCCAGGAGGCGCTGGAGCTGGTGGTTGGGGGCTGCCAGGCGGACGACGGTTCCGGCCTCCTGCGCCGTGAGCCGCGCGGCGAGGAGTGCGTTGAGCGCGGAGGAGTCGCAGAAGGAGACGCGGCTGCAGTCGACCGTCTGCTCACCAGACACAGCTGATCACTCCCTCTTCGGTGGAAACGCCTGATGTGCAGCAGACCGTTCGACTCCAGCGTGGATAAGGAGCTGATCAGGTTCGACCACCAGTGCCGTGACCTCGTGTCCGCCCATGGCGGATCTGCCAGGGGCAGAGGAACGGCGTTCGGGGGGTTCCCGAGGTCAAGAGTGGAGTCGACGGCATCCCGCCTCGACAAGGAGAAGAGATGACTCCCCTCACCATGCTCGCGCCCCGCGCGGAGGAGGGCGACACACCGCCCGGCCACTTCGACGACCACCTCGCGGCAAGGCTGCTCGACCAGCGGATCGTCCTCCTGGGCACCCAGGTCGACGAGGTGTCGGCCAACCGGGTGTGCGCACAGCTACTGCTGCTGTCGGCGCAGGACCCGCGCTCCGACATCGGCCTGTACGTCAACAGCCCCGGCGGATCGGTCACCGCAGGTCTCGCCATCTACGACACGATGCGGCTCATCCCGAACGACGTCTCGACGCTGGCGATGGGCTTCGCCGCCAGCATGGGCCAGTTCCTGCTCACCGTGGGGACGCCCGGCAAGCGGTTCGCGCTGCCGAACGCGCGGATCATGATGCACCAGCCCTCGGCGGGCATCGGCGGTACCGCCGCGGACATCGAGATCCAGGCGGAGAACCTCCAGTTCACCAAGAAGGCCATCGAGCGGATCACCGCCCAGCACACCGGGCAGAGCGTGGAGACGATCGCGCGGGACGGCGACCGGGACCGCTGGTTCACGGCCGAACAGGCCAGGGAGTACGGGATGGTGGACCGGGTGGTGGAGTCGCTCGCCGACATCCGCCCGGCCACGCCGCGCCGACGGACGGGGCTGTGACATGGGGTCGTACACGGTTCCCTACGTGATCGAGCGGACCGCGCAGGGCGAGCGGTCCTACGACGTCTTCAGCCGGCTGCTGAACGAGCGGATCATCTTTCTCGGCACCGAGATCGACGACGGGGTCGCCAACGTGGTCATCGCGCAGCTCCTGCACCTGGAGTCGGCGAGCCCGGAGCAGGAGATCTCGATCTATCTCAACTCGCCCGGCGGATCGTTCACTTCGCTGATGGCGATCTACGACACGATGACGTTCGTGCAGGCTCCGATCTCCACCTTCTGCGTCGGTCAAGCGTCGTCGACGGCGGCGGTGCTGCTGGCGGGCGGAGATCCCGGGCGGCGGTTCGTGCTCCGGCACGCGCGGGTGCTGCTCGGTCAGCCGGCCAGCGGCGGCCGGCAGGGGACGGTCTCCGACCTCAGCCTCGCGGCCAAGGAGATGGTCCGTATCCGCTCGCAGGTGGAGGAGGTTCTGTCCCGGCACACGCACCACGACGTGGCGACGCTGCGCGCGGACATGGACCGGGAGAAGGTGTTCACCGCCGAGGAGGCCGTGGCCTACGGGCTCGCCGACGAGGTGCTGAGCCGACGGTTCGCGTTCGTCTGAGCCCGCGCGGTCGTGGCCGAGGGCCTGCGAGGCGGCCCGTACGGCGGGGGCGCGCCCCGTCGTACCGGCCGTCGGCCCGGTCCGGTCAGGCGGCGAGGCAGAAGCCGTCGTACCGCGCCGTGGGCGACGTGGGTGACGTGCGGGCCCGGACCACCCGGCTCCGGGCGTGCCGGGCCAGCTCGTCACCGGCGAGCAGGAGCAGGTCTGCGAGGCCGAGCCCGAGGGCCTGGGCGGCGGCCGCGAGCACCTCGGAGGATGCCTCCTTGCGTCCGCGCTCCACCTCCGACAGGTACGGCATCGAGATCCGGGCCGCCTCCGAGACGTCCTTCAGCGTGCGCTCCTGGGCGAGCCGCTCGCGCCGCAGCACGTCGCCGACGAGGTCACGCCACAGCGGCTCCCTCGGCGCGCGTGGCTGTGGACCCCCCATGGGGCGCCGCGGGGCGCCGGCCGCCCCGCCGGAACCGGGCGACGGGGCCTGCGGGCGCAGGGAGATGACGCGGGACTCGTTCGGCGCATGAGTGCTCACCCCCTCACCCTAGGGATCCGGGGCGCGGGGGGAAGGGAGTGGCCTTCTGCCCTGGGTGAAGCCGCGCCAGTGCCTGGGGCGACTCGGGTTCGGCGCTAGAGCGTGTCCGCAACGCCGGAAGGAACCAGAGAGCCGACCGGGCGTACGGCTCCCTCCCGGGCATGGTGCCGGTCAGTCCTTCTGTCGCGGACAGCACGGTCAGGGCGGCCAGAACGGTGGAACGATGCGCCGGGGGTTTGAGGCCGACTCGGCATCGAGGTCACAGCCCTCGGGCGCGGCACACGCGAGGCCCAGTCGGTTTCGGGGCGTGCGCGTTCGTAGCGGCGGTGGAGTCGGCGGTAGCCGGCGAGCCAGGCCATGGTCGTTCTATGGTCCAGCGGTGGCGTCCGAGCCGCTTCGAGGACTCGATTCCCCTGCGGGCGATGCGGTGGCGGATGCCGCGCTGGCGCAACCTCGCGGGCGCACCTTGTGGTGCTGCCGTACATCCTCGCCCGGGCCGCGACCGGCAGTCAGGCCGGAGGCGGACCGGGCCGCGGCCGGTACTCGGCAGCACCACAAGGTGCAGGGTGACTGCCGATGGCTCGCCACGGTGGTCATGGACGGAGCGCGGGCCCGGTCAGAACACGTCGGTGGTCCACAGGACGTGCATATCCCATGCGATGTCCAGGGATTCCTTCGCTCCCTGATACCACGCACGTTGCGCGGTGTCGTCCGGCACGGTGTGAAGGGCCGCGAGCACATCGGCCGGCATCCATGCTCCACCCCAGTGGCCCAGCCAGGTCCCCGGCGTCTCGGCGGATTCTGGGGTTCGCGGTATGGAGTAGCCCTCGCTCCGGAGAATCTCCAGAGCGGTATCCCGTTGATTCCTCATCAGATGCTTTGGGGAGAAGATCCCGTAGGCATCTAGACTGATTCTGTTCCCGTTCAGGTAGGCCTCCCATGCCGCCTCCGCCGTGGGCTGATCGCGCCAGTCGACCACGGGGATCTCCACGGAGGGCCGCGCCGCCCAGGGGCCGCCGGTACTCGCGCGCACCTCCTGCGGTGTGGATCCCACCACGACGAATGCGAGCTCGTGGCGCGGGACAGGGAGCTCGATGCTCTGTCCCGTCCCGCTGTCCCAGCTGGTCGTCATTCCCGCCGCGATCCGGACGATGTACTCGCCATCGTCAAGCCCCTCATGCGCGTCGAACAGAGCGCCCTCGCGTATCTCGTCCGGCACGCCGTCACAGTTGAAGAACCTCTGGATCGGAGGGCCCCCCGTCGCGGAAACGATCTCGAAGTCGTAGTTGCCCGGGCTGCCCAGGTCGCGGCCGAGTGCGTAGGACGAAACCCGACAGGCAATACCGTCCTTCACCACGTACGTCTTCCGGGCCAGACCGCAGGTGATGAACTTGCGACCCTCAGACGTAGGAACTCTCACCTCCAAGCGCGTCTGCATCAGGTGCAGGCCGTCCTGAGACACCGTCTCCACCCAGTCGGTGCGGATCTTCCCGTTGGTCATGCTGCTCTCCCTGCCGTTCGGTGCGAGTGGATTCGATGCCCGGCCGCGGGCAGGGCCCGATGCCGCCCGGCCCGGAGGTGGGCGATCACGGCGTGCCGGACGTCGGTCTCCGGGGTGAGGGACAACGCGACGGTGGCCTTGCCGCTGCTCAAGGCACATCTACGGGCTCGTAGAGCACGTCGGTTCTGAGTATTGTTTTCGTACCCTCAAGAAGCGGGGCCGAGTCGTGAAGTGTCCGATGCCAGAAGAGGAGCGCATCGCCCGGTTCGGGGCGGTGGGCACTCAATATTTCCTCAGGCTTCGCGAGCCGCGGCCAGTCAGAGAAGTCACGTTGCGCAAAGGGAAGATCGTTCTGCTTATCGGCGATGAACCGCGTTTCTCCGCCCACGGCCTCATACGACAGGTAGATGACGACCGTCAGGAGAGTGCGCCTTCCGTCGGGGGCGAAATAGGGCGAATCGTAGTGCGGGACAATGAATCCGCCGTGTTCGTACGTGATGAAGCGCATACGCGGATTGACGGCCGTCGGCCTCCAGGGCCTTCCGTCCGAATCCGTCGGATCGCCCGATCCCACTTCAAGCGATAGAAGCGTCCGCAGCCTGCGGTAGAATTCAGCCGCCAGGAATGTGGATTCGGCCGTGGCGCGGAGATGAGCGACCGGATCTCCCTTTGCATAGTTGGCGGCAATGCCGTCTCGGCCGACCGGGGCAAAGCGCTGGGCGGCCAGTTCGGTCGCGAATGCCTCCACTTCGGCCGGAGTGAGGAAATGGCGAATCACCTTGGCGTTGGCCTTTGGGATCTCCGACTCGATCGGGGTCCATGAGTCATCGGCAGATATTCGGCTCAGCGCTTCTTCGGAGAGCTCAAAGGGATTTACCGGCATTTCGAACATGATCACTTCTCCGTGCTGAGGCCGCCGTCGATCCCAACGTGGTCGTGGGCCCCACCGCCCGGAACGGCCGCGGGCAGCATTGAGGTGGACGGCGGGACCGCGGGCCACGTACTTGTGCGCTTCGAGTCCGTGGAGGGACTCGAAGCCCCTGGAGTCAATGCCTGCAGGGAGGGGGCCACTGGGCGATTATCGTCATGATGACGATATTAGGCCGGGGTGAGCCCACAAAGCAAGCAGGACGACCCAACGCGGCGGAAAGGGCCGGGAGACGGGGCGGGGACCGGCTCAGGGGACTACCGAGGCGAGGTAGTCCCACGCGGCGCTGGGCCGCTCCGTACCGGAGCGGCTGACGCCTTCGAGGGCGTCGACCTTGCCGGGCACCGACCAGGTACGAGTTCCCTCAGCGGGCGCCCTTCGCGCGCTAAAGGTTGTCCCGTAACCGCCCCCTCGCTTCCGCGTTGGTCACGGCATGGGTGGGGTGATCTCGGCGAGCGATCCGATGTGGATCGAGCCGTTCTCGGGGTTGAGTGAGGCGCAGTTCCGCAAGCTGGTCGCGCTGGTCCGCCGTCGTGGCGGTGACGTCCAGCGTGGCCGGCCGTGGCGGCTCTGCTTGGAGGATCGGGTGCTGCTGGTGGCCACGTACTGGCGAACCAACCTGACGTTGCGGCAGGTCGCGCCGCTGTTCGGGATCTCGAAGTCGGCTGCGGACCGGGTGCTGGACCACCTTGCACCGCTGCTGGCGATCTCGCCTGCGCGTCGGCCGCGGCAGGACACCGTGCTGATCGTGGATGGCACCCTGGTGCCCACCCGGGACAGGACGATCGCTGCTTCCAGCAAGAACTACCGGTATTCGACCAACCAGCAGGTGGTGATCGACGCCAACAGCCGGTTGGCGGTCGCTGTCGGCCTGCCCCTGCCTGGCAACCGCAACGACTGCCGGGCCTTCACCGAGTCGGGCGTCGACCGGGCCTGCCGGGACGCGCCGGTCCTAGCGGACGGCGGCTACCAGGGAACCGGCGCCCTGATTCCGCACCGGCGCCGTCGCGGGCAGGACCACCTCACGCCCGAGCAGGAAGCCGACAACGCCGTCCACCGCAGGGCTCGGGCCCGGGTCGAGCACGTCTTCTCACGGATGAAGAACTGGAAGGTCCGCCTGATTCGCTCTGGAACCTGACTTTCTGACCGTCCACCGCGGCCGACGAGGCCCCAGATGGCCGTGCCGCGATGCTGGTCGGCTTGGTTGCTCACAGGCCCTCGGGACTGGTAGGCCCGCATGTTCCGGTGTCGCGTATTCGGGGTAGATGCCCACGGCTCATGACGCTGGGTGAGCAGTCGGGCCGGTTGATTGAGGTCTGGCATGATCGCGCGGTGATGATGCGAGGGTGGTGGCCGCAGAGGCCGTTGAGGCACATGTCCGGGCGTTCTTCGAGGGGCATTCTGTAGAGGTCGTTGTCCGCGACCTTGGGTCGGACCGGCGCGAGATCGTGTCCGACCTGCGGGTTCTCGTTGTGGGCCCTGGTCCGCGTAGCGACAGTTGGGCCTATGTGACCGCCGGATGCTGGGCCGCCATGGAGAAGGACGGTCACGGGCTTGAGTTCGTCTTGACGGCTCACGTCCGCGACCAGCGGTTCATCGACCTCATGGCCATGATCGCCTATTACCTGGCTTTGTTCATGAGAACGGGGTTCTGGCACAGATCTTGGGGAGCGGTCGCGGAGGGCGACGGTGTCGTTCGATTACAGGGGGAGGGTCACGAGCCCAGGGCCCCTGTTTCAGTGCACGTTGGTCGCTCGTCCGGCACTCGTCGGTCGCATGGGCACAGGATCCGGTGTGCGTCGATCAGTGTGAAGGTGTCTTCGTTCCAAGAGCAGACCTCGAGCCACGCCAGATACCCGTCCTCGGCGAACACCAGAACCTCGCCGACGGTCTCGCCGTCCGCGCCGAACAGTTCCATGTCGACCACTACCTGCGTGCCCGTAAGCGCGGGTGCGGGTGAAACACCGTCCGCATCGAGACTGAAGTACGTCGAACCGCAGCCGCACGCACAGCACTTCTCCACTCGGAGATGCCGCATCTGCCGATGCAGCGCGAGACCTGGGTCCACCACCATGCTCAAAGCGGTGTCCAGTACGTGAGCAACGTCGGTAGGCAACGCTCTGGTCATGTCTGCAAGGTATCCGACCTGCGCAGTACTTCTCGGTTCTCGCGCAGCTCTTGGGGAGCGTCTCGTAGTGCTACTGGAGCAGGATCATCTTTCGGAGAAGTTCGAATCCGGCGCGGCCATAGAGCTGCCGCTTGATCTTCTTGATGCGGTTGACGGCTCCCTCGATACTGCCGGAGCTCCAGTTGAGAGTGAGACCGGCTGTCACTGCGTCGAGGTCTCGGAGCAGATGGAGTGCGAAGCCGGTGAGGCCGGGTAGCTGGCTGGCGTCGACGGCATCGATCCAGGTGGGGAGTGTGGCGCCGAGGCGTCCGGTGAGGATCTCGCCGAACTCGCGGACATGCCTGGAGGCCGTGTCAAGTTCAGGGCAGCGGGCAAGGATGCTCTTCAGTCCGGCGCGGTCATCTTCGGTCAGGGCGGTGGGGTGGCGAGTGAGCCAGCCGGTCACCTGCCGCACCGACGGCGGCCGCGGTGCCGCGTCGGCCAGAGTCCTGCGGAGGGTCGCGATGTGGGCGCGGACCATCTGGTAGGTGACGGGCGCGTTGGCGGCAATGAGTTCGCCGTGCAGTCGGGTGACGCTGGTGCATCCCTCGGCGAATCGCCGCTCCAGGTAGGGCTTGTAGGGGTCCAGCTTGCTGGACCGGGGCCGGTTCTCGCGAAAGGTGTCCTGCCAGCGTGCGGCGTTCGCGTACCGGAGCACGGTGTTGAGACCCCAGCCCAGGTGCCGAGCAATCGCCCGGCGTGAGTGGCCTTGGGCGAGGAGCTCGTGGACCAGGGCGTGTGCTGCCTTCTTCCGTTCAGCCCGCCGGCCGACAGGTGCCGAGTCGTCCTGCGGCCGACTGGGGTCGGGACGGGATTCGCCTGACAGTGTGCTGGTGGGCGACGGGCTGCGCAGGCAGTCGCGGTGGGCGGCGACGCAGGTCTCAACGGCTCGGCCGAGGCCCTGCCACAGATGGAACCGGTCGGCGACCTGCAGAGCGTCGGGGGCGCCGCGGCGGGCGCCCTCGGCGTATGCGCCAGCTCGGTCCCGGCAGATGATCTCCACGCCTGGGTGCTGGATCAGCCAGGCGGCCAGTGGCCCGGCTTCGCGGGTCGGGAGCACATCGACCACGCGATGGTCTTCGACGCTGGTCAAGACGGTGGAGTAGGTCTGGCCGCGACGGATCGCGAAGTCGTCCACGCCCAGCACACGCGGCGTGCTGAACTGTGGATCGGGCAATGCCATGACCCTGCGTAACAAGGTCATCCGGCCGGCTCCGAAGCCCAGCTGGGCGGCTAGCCGGGCGCCGGCCCGCCCGGCCAGCGCGAGCCCCACTCGCTCCAGGGCGTGGTTGAGCCGCGTGGTGAACCGTGCGTGAGGGACGGCCGGCCGTGAGAACGGCTCGGCGAACGTCCGGCGCGGGCAGTCCGCCGCTCCGCAGATGAAGCGCCGGACCGTCAGCAGGATCACGAAGCCCTGTTCAGCGAGCGGAAGGTCTTTCAGCCTGCGTTGGTACCGGTCGTGGACTCGGTCCGAGAAGCGACCACAGTCCGGACATGCCGCCCCCACCGCGCGGCCTCTCGCCATCACCTCGACTGTGCCGAACGCGGCCGTCACCGCCTCGACGTCCACATCGCCGATCCCGTCGAACACCAGCGAGTCCCACAACGGTGCATCGGTCTGTATAACCAGCACCATCACCGCCCACAACCGAGCGCAGCAGCGGCAGGCAAGCACCTGAGGGAGCGTCAATTCCGATCGACGGATGACAAGGCGTACGCGGTCTCACGCGAAGCGTCTCCTCGCAATCGAACAACGGGGTAACGCTCCGCGACGACTCCCCAAGATCTGTGCCAGAACCGAGAACGGACAGCAGATGTTCACGACTTCGGAAGGCACCAGAGCCTACTCGGAATTCGCACGCTGTCTGAGTTGCGACCCGAGAGGCCGCCTGGACGCGCTCAGTGATCGCTTGCGTGTGGGGGCACGGCACGTGGCAGTGGCTGACGCCAGTCGCCCAGCCTTGTCAGGAGGACCTGGCGGGCGAGAGATCGTATGTCGTCCCACGCTGGATCCGTGGTCAGAGCGTTGTCCCAGAGGCCGACGCGGCAGGTGGCATCGATCTTGCCGAGGCGACGTTCGATGGCCCGAAAATTACGCAGATCCTCGGGCTCGAAGGCTCCGCGCCCCGTGAGTTCTTCGGAGACACGGCAGAGCAACTCCACCTCTTCGACGACGTCCTTCGTCTCCAGTTCACGCTCACCCAGCCAGGCAAGCTGATCTTGGGCCTCGGCTGCCAGGAGAGCCATGAAGTACAGCGTCCAGGTGCGCAGGTGCGCCTCGCCGAGATGGTTCATGGGTCCAGGATCGCATCCAGCCGCCGCAACCGTGTTCGATGGTGTGGAGGGGCGGCATCGGCCGGCGCGACGCCTGCGGAGGTTGAGGCGCGAGCACTGCTGCCGCGATCGAACAGGGCCGGACCACAGTGCCTTCCGAAGTCGGGTTCTGGCTCACATTCCGGGCTCTGTCGCTAATTTGGGGGTAACGGCCTCTTGATCATGGTGAGAGCAGGATGCGGCGTCGTAGGAGATCGAAGTTGGCGCGGCCGTACATCTGTCTCTTCAGGAGCTTGACCCGCGTGACGTTGCCCTCGACCGCTCCGGAAGTGTAGGTCGTGGTGAGGGCGGCCTGGATGGCCGCGCGGTCGCGTCGCATGCCATTGGCCAGGGTGCGGAGTTCGCGTTGTCCATCGAGGCGGACGTCGGCCATCCAGACGTCGAGAGCGAGGTGTTCACTGCGGCGGTCGCGGACCATGAGTGCCAGGCGGCGTGCGTAAGCGACGGTCGTCGCCAGCGCTGGGTTCCGCTCGCACAGCTCGTCGAGACCCTTTCGCTCAACATCGTTGAGGCGCTCGGGTCGGCGCATGATCCAGTCGGTGACCCTGCGGACGGTCAGGTGTGGCAAGGGGGCGGTGAGTGGGATCGCGCCGTGGCGGTAGGGCTTCAGGTGCCGGCGGACGGTGTTGACGTTGCCGCGGTAGCCCAGCCGCTGGATTTCCCGGGTGAGCGCGGAGGCGTTGGTGCAGCCTTCCATCCAGCGATGGTGCAGGTAGAGGCGGTAATCATCGATCAGCGCGGGTCGATGAATGGCCGCGAGGAGAAGCTCATCGACTTCTGCGGCGTGCGCGAAGCGGTTGACTGTGCCGCGGCTGAGCCGCAGGTCGCGTGCGATGGCGCGAAGGCTGTCGCCACGTTGGATGCGTTCGTGGATCTGTTGGTGGCGTTCGCGGGTGCGGGCGACCAGAGGTCGTGGCCGCCCGTTGAGGTCCAGCTCTTCGCGGTCGCGGCCCTCGGAGGCCGGGCCGTCGTCGGTCCGGTCATCGTGTGAGGTGAGAGGCTGTCGCAGGTCAGCGCGATGCCGTCCGATGACCCGTTCGACTGCTTGCGCCAGGTTGTTCAGGAGGTGCCAGGCATCGGCTACCTGCATGGCCTGCGGGGCACCGACCTGGGCCCCGTCTCGGTAGGAGCCTGCACGGTCACGGCAGACGATCCGGACCTCAGGATGGTTTTGCAGCCAGGACGCGAAAGTCGCTGCGGCCCGGTCGGCCAGGACGTCGATCGGGCGGTGGGTTGCCATGTCGATGAGGATCGTCGCGTAGGTCCGTCCCCTGCGAACGGCGAAGTCGTCGACGCCGAGATGCGGCACCGATCCCGACGAGGGGAGCGGCAGCTTACGGATCAGCCGGAGCAGAGTGTCCTTGCAGGTGTCGATGGTCATGCGCTGGAACAGGCGAGCGCCTGGCCGGCCGCCCAGGAACAGGGCCACGTCGGTGAGCTGGGCGGTGAGTGCGTCGGTGCGGCGTGCATGGCGATGCGTCAGGCCCGGTATCTGTTCGGCGAACGTCCGGCGGTCACACTGCTCGTTCCCGCAGACGAGTCGACGCGCCCGTAGCTCGATCCGCACACGCCGGCCGGCGACCGGACGATCCGCCAGAGTCCGCTGGTAGTAGCAGTGCACTCTCGAAGATCTCCGCCCGCATCCGGGACAGGCCGCCGACACGGCCCTTGATCGCACGGCGACCCGGACCTCCACATCCGTCAGAACCAGCTGGTCGATCTCCACTGCGACACCCGGCAGAAGAAGATCCCCGACCTGAACCCCACCCATCACACCGGATAGTTGCCCAACTACCCCCAAATTAGCGACAGAGCCACATTCCGTGGAGTTGTTACGGAGAGTCAGATCTTCGGGGCCATGCGATGGCGGTTGGGGTGGGCGCGGAGCCGGGGTGAGGTGAGTTCCAGGGCCCGGTTGTCGCGTCCGGCACTCATGTGGTTGAGCCAACGTTCGTACCAGTCGAGGAAGTCTGTGGCGGAGGAGACGTTGGGACCCCAATACCCGTCGCCGTTGCCGATGAGGACGCGGCCGGTGAGGGGACCGGTCACCGCGATGACGCATACGTCGGTGCAGCCCATTTCGATGATGTGGAGGAAGAAATCGCGCCCGTGGGTCTCAGATCCTGTGCCGCTGAAGCCGCGTGGTGCCCCTGGTTCTCCGCGCGGATTCATGACCAGCAGGGAACACCGCTCCAGCGGCATGAGGCCGTAGAACGGCGCCGCGCCTGAGCCTCCGAGGTGCATGAGGAACTGCCGATAGGTGTCGGGTAGGACGATGTTGTGCTCGGCCTCAAACCCAGCGACGCGTGCTTCCGCCAGCTTCGGACCGAGGCGAAACTCGTGTTGCTCTTCCCCGAAGGAATGGCTGCGCAACGGTTGGAACGGGATCGCGGCCAGCTTGCGACGCAGGCGGGATATGCGGGGATCCATGGTGCATCTTCTCTCGTCCCCGTCACCCTATGAGCTCGTAACACGATCTTGATGAGATGTTCTGGTCAGCCGTGACCGGTGTGACGATTCGGCCGTTCGTGGTGGTGTGAGTACTCGGCCGTGGATCGTGGACGACGACTTGTGGGCACTGATCGAGCCGCTGCTGCCGCCTTGGCCGACGAGGTCGCCAGGGCCGCGGCCGGTAGCCGACCGATTGTGTCTGCAGGGCATCCTGTACGTCCTCTGCAATGACATCGCCTGGCAACTCCTGCCGCCTGAGCTGTGGTTCGGCTCGGGCCAGACCTGCTGGCGGCGCCTGGAGCGGTGGCAGCAGGCCGGAGTCTTCGACCAGCTGCACCGGATCCTGCTCGCCGAGCTGAACGCGTCCGGCCGGCTGGACTGGTCGAGGGCGTGCGTGGACGGCTCTCACATCCGGGCGAAAAAGGGGGAGCCGACACCGGTCCGTCGCCGGTCGACCGGCGGAGAACAGGCAGCAAACACCACTTGATCTGCGACGGCCGTGGCACCCCGCTCAAAGTCATCACAACCGCGGCGAACGTCAACGACGTCACCCAGACCCTCGCCCTGGTCGACGGCATCCCGCCAGTGGCGGGCCGCCCCGGCCGGCCCCGCAGGCGCCCGGACGCCCTGCTTGGCGACAAGGGCTACGACTCCAACCCCAACCGGGAAGAGCTGCGCAAACGCCGGATCCTGCCCGTCATCTCCCGCAAAGGAGCCCCGAACATCAAGGGCATGATGGGGATATTTGGATTTCCCCACTTGTCGCTCTGGGGTGGGGCAAACCTGCTCTCTTGATCTCCCCATCCATTGTGTGATCCTCCCGGCGTGTCGAGCTGGTGTCGGCGTGTCGTGGAGAGCCTGCGTGAGCTAGGAGTTCGGCCTGTTCGGGGGCCTGAATGCTCACTCGGGAGGAAGACGTGGACGCTCATGCTCTGCGTCGTCAGGGATGGACGATCTCGGCGATCGCTCGGCATCTGGGCCGTGATCGCAAGACGATCCGTGCCTATCTGAACGGCGAGCGAACCCCCGGCGAGCGACGCGAGGGCCCGGACGCGTTCGTGCCGTTCCTGCCCTATTGCCGCCAGCGCCTCGCCGACGATCCGCATTTGTGGGCCTCGACGTTGTTCGACGAGGTGTCCGAACTGGGTTATGCGGGCGCGTACTCGACCTTCACTCGGGCCCTGCGCCGGTATCAGGTCCGGCCGCATTGCGAGCCCTGTCACGCCTCCACTGGCCGGAACGTCGCGGTGATCGCGCATCCGCCCGGCGAGGAGATCCAGTTCGACTGGCTGGAGCTGCCGAGCCCGCCGGAGGGGTGGGGAGTGGGTGAGCACGCCCACCTGCTGGTGGGGGCGCTCGCTCATTCGGGCCGGTGGCGGGCGGTTCTTTCGGAGTCCGAGGACTTCCCGCACTTGGTCCAGGCCCTCGACGAGGTCATGCGCAAGCTCGGCGGGACGGCCCGTCGGTGGCGTTTCGACCGGATGGCGACGGTCTGTTACCCCTCCAGCGGGCAGGTGACCTCCTCCTTCGCTGCCGTCGCCAAGTACTACGGAGCCGGCGTGGATATCTGTCCGCCCCGCCGCGGCAACCGCAAGGGAGTGGTGGAGAAGACCAACCACTCCGCCGCCCAGCGCTGGTGGCGCACGGTTCCGGACGGGTTGACCGTCGTCCAGGCCCAGTCCGGCGTCGACAAACTCGCCGTCCGGATGGACGAGCGGCGGCGCCGCATCGATGGCGTGGCCACCACGATCGGTGAGCTCGCCGTGGCTGAGCCGATGCTGGAGATCCCGGTGCGGCCGTTTCCTGCCGAGCTGGAAGTCGAGCGGACGGTCAGCCCGCAGAGCCTGGTCCAGTTCGACGGGAACTTCTACTCCGTCCCTCCCGGCCTGCCAGGAGTCCAGGTCAAGGTGCTCAACCGCCTGGGCGACGACGTCCTGCGGATCGCCACCGCGGGCCGGGCGGTCATCGCCCAGCACCGCCGGGCCCCTCGGGGATCCGGGCAGACCATCCGGGACGACGGCCACGTCATCGCGCTGGAGCGAGCCGTGCTCGCGTCGTTCTCCGACCGGGCCCCCTGCAAAACCAAGGTCCGAAGGCCGCCCTCGGCCGCTGCTCTCGCGGAGGCCGAGCGTCTGCGCGGGCTTCCGGCGGCCGGGGATCCGGCCGAACGGGTCGTGATCGACCTGTCCCACTATGCCGCCGTGGCCGACCGGCTGCGGACAGCTCCCTCACCGAAGGAGGAGAACGAGGAGTGAGCACGCCATCGTCGCCGATGCAGATGAGCGAAGCACGCCGCTTCCAGCAGCTGCGAGGCCACCTGTCCTACCTCAAGCTCAACGATGCCGCCGAGGCCCTCAACCGGGTCCTCGACCAGGCCCGGACCGAACGGATGTCGCTGACCGCGGCCCTCGAACGGCTGCTGGAGATCGAGGTCGAGGCCACCGAGGCCCGCCGACTGGCGGCCCGGCTCCGGTTCGCCTGCCTGCCCGAACCTTGGACACTCAACGACTTCGACTTCGCCGCCCAACCGGGCGTCGATGAGAAGCTCATCCGAGACCTGGCCACCCTCCGCTTCCTCGACGACGCCTCCAACGTCCTGTTCGTCGGCCCGCCCGGAGTCGGCAAAACCATGTTGTCCGTCGCACTCGGCCGGGCAGCGGTCGAAGCGGGGCACCGCGTCTACTTCACGACCGCCGCCGAGCTCTCGGCCCGCTGCCACAAGGCCGCTCTCGAAGGCCGGTGGAAGTCCTGCATGAACTTCTTCGCCGGCCCGAAACTGCTGGTCATCGACGAGTTGGGCTACCTCCCCCTGCCCGAGGACGGCGCGTCCGCGCTGTTCCAGGTGATCAATCAGAGGTATCTCAAATCGTCCACGATTTTGACCACAAATGTCGGCATCGCGGACTGGGCAGGCGCCTTCGGTGACGCCACCGTCGCCGCAGCCATGCTCGACCGGCTCCTGCACCGGGCCGCCGTCGCCGGCATCGACGGCCCCTCCTACCGACTGCGCGGCCACCGGAACCAGGCCGAAACGCTCCGAGCCGGGGTGAACGCTCGTGTCTCCTGACAGCTCCAGCCCCGACACCACCGAGGTTCCATCCGAGATGGCCCGGCTCTGCCCGCAATGCGAGACCATCTTCACCGTCGCCGAGCGCACCAGCCGCCAGGTGTTCTGCTCTCCCACCTGCCGCGAACAGAACCGCCGCCGCATTCCCGTCCAGCGGACCTGCCCGCAGTGCAAGAACGAGTTCACCACCGACATCAGCCCCCGCCGGATCTTCTGTTCCCCGGAGTGCCGGACCGCGGCCCGCGCCAGCGAGAACGCGATGGAGAGCCGGACCTGCCCGGTCTGCGACGGCACCTTCGACTCGCCCAAAACCATCCGGAAGGTCTACTGTTCCCCGACCTGCCGCAGGGATGCCGAACGCTACCGTGACCAGGCCCGAGAGCAAGACCGAGCCCGCCGCCTCGGCGAAACGCCTCACCCGGCCACGGCCTCGCCTCCCGTGCTGCCCGGCCTGCCGGCGACACCCAAACCCGCGGCACGACCCGCCTACCGCCAGGCTCCGGAACGGGACCCGCTGGAGCCCACGGCAACCCGCAACTGCCCCCACTGCCAGCAGCCCGTCACCATCGTCGCTCTCCTGGCGACACCGGAAGCCGCCCGTCCTTCGGTTCCCACCGGCCTCCCCGATGTCGTCCCACTCCGCAGGGCTCCGTGACAGCACCATCAACCGGTCGGCAGCCGGGAAATCCGGCTGCCGGCCGCAAGGCCCTGATGGCAGAGTCTGCCCATGGTCTTCTTGCGCTGTGAAGCGGTCCGATGGGTCGATGACGAACCCCAGCCCGGCCTGGTCGAGGTCCGCTTCACAGACGCCCACCACCAGCAGTGGGCCTTCATCGACAAGTGGCCCGTCTTCTCCGGAGGCGACGACCTGGCCCCCGACTCCCGCTACCCCGTCGAGGTCGGCATCCTCTGCGACATCCTGACCACCAGCAACACCGCGGACACCTCGGACACGGTCAAGATCTCCGTCACTCCTTGGGGAATCGAATCCCTCGAAGGACGCGTCGAGTTCGAAGTGCGGGCTGATCAATTGACCACCAGCTGAGGTTCACGATCACAGGGGCCCCGCCGACCTGACGGTCGGCGGGGCCCACGCATGCTCTCGGGCTCCCCACCTTCCCCACACCGTTCAAGCGGCAACGAAGTGAGGCGAAGAGCGCCAGCGGCCGTTTTCAAGGCTCTGACCGGAGTTTTGTGATTTCCAAGGTCAGGGCTCGCGTGCGGGAACGTTCCGCCAGGGCATGTCTGGCTGGTGGGGGTCTGCTCGCTGGATGATGTGTTGTTCCCGGACGTCGATGTTCGCTTGGAGGCCGTGGAGTTCACGGCGGAGGTCCTGGTCGTGGTGGCGGCCGCGTGCGGTCCGCCACCCAGGTGCCCGGGGTGCCGTGCCCGGGCCCGGAAGGTCCACTCCTTCCTATGTCCGAAGCCTGGCCGAGCGGCCCCTGGCTGGGAAGAAGCTGCTGGTCAGGCTGAGGGTCCGGCGGTTCTTCTGCGAACGGCAGTCATGTCGGCGACGGACGTTCGTCGAGCAGGTCAGCGGGCTGAGCGAGCGGTATCGCCGCTCCAGCCTCGGGCTGAAGGTCTGGTTGCGCCAGGTCGCGGTCGAGCTTGGCGGGCGGGCCGGCGAACGGTTGTGCCGCCGGATGCATCTCGTCGCGGGTCGCACGCGGCTGCTTGAACTCTTGGACCCTCCCACCGCGCCCGAACGGTCCCCGCGGGTGCTGGGCGTCGACGAGTTCGCCTTTCGAAAGGGCCGCACCTACGGAACCCTCCTGGTCGACGTCGAGGCCGGCCGCGTCGTGGACGTTCTGCCCGATCGCACTTCGGAGACCTTTGCCGCCTGGCTGCGCGAGCACCCCGGTGCCGAGATCATCTGCCGGGACCGAGCCACTGCCTACACCCGGGCGATCAAGGAAGCCACCCCCGACGCGGTGGAAGTCGCCGACCGCTGGCACCTGCTGCAGAACCTCGCGGCCGCGGTAGAGAAGACCTGTCACCAGCATCGTTCCTGCCTGCGCAAACGAGCCGACGAAGAGACAGCCCGCATACCCGAGGCACCCCCGCTGATGCAGCTTCCGCTGCACGAGCTGCCGCGAACGCAGATCATCGAACGGACCCGCCACCGTTACGCCGACGTGCACAAACTGGTCGCGGCCGGCTGGACCGTCAGCGCAATCGCCCGTCGGCTCCACCTCGACCGCAAGACCGTCCGGCGGTTCCGCGACACCGATCTTGACCAGCTCCTGGCCTCCGCTTACGAACGCCGTCCGGTGGGAGTGCTGGAGCCGTTCAAGCCGTACTTGAACAGCCGCTTCACCGAGAGCCTCGGCCAGGTCAGCGGCAGCCGGCTGTTCCTGGAGCTCCGCGAACGCGGCTATCGCGGCAGCCGCCAGGTCGTCCGCAAGCACCTCGCCGCACTCCGCGCCGGCGCCGCCGAACCCGTCCGCGCGGACATCCCCAGCCCTCGCAAGATCACCGGATGGATCATGCGGCCGCAGGACACCCTCCCGCCCGACCTCGTCCGCCGTCTGCTGGACGTGCGGATCGCTTGCCCGGACATCGCCCGAGCCTGTGACCTGGCCCGTGCTTTCGCCGAACTCCTCCGGCACCGGCGGGGCTTCCTGTTGACCGAGTGGATCCGCCAGGCTGAGCAGGACGCACCGAAGCCCATCAGTGGATTCGCCGGCTTCCTCCGCGGCGACCTCGCCGCCGTCACCGCGGGACTGACTCTCCACTGGAGCTCAGGAGTCGTCGAAGGCCACGTCAACCGCGTGAAAACACTCAAGAGGGCCATGTATGGGCGCGCGTCCTTCACCCTCCTCCGGACCCGCATCCTCATCCAGGATGAGCAGTGGTCAGGTCACCGCAGCGGTTCGAGAGTCCGGCGAGCTTCTCTGCTCACGTCGCTGTCCACATCCGATGTCAACGCTGAGCACAGTTCCGCGAGCCGTCCCTCGTCCTCCTTCGACTGACGGCAGACATTGAGGATCGCAGCATCAAGGTGATCGCCAGTGTCGTCATCCGCGCTGGCCAGCGCGGCCAGCACCATGCGCAGACCAAGAACGTCCCAGCGTTCGAGCAGAGCCTCCGCGGTCTCTTGGGTCACGAAGGTGTCGCTGCCATCCAGCAACAGCCGGCGCAGGACCTCGGCTGCTTCGGGAACCTCCGCGACGGCTGCCAGACTCCGGCCTGAGGCTGCTCTCACGGACCACGACGCCGAAGCGGACCCCTGAAGGAATGGGGTCAGGTCGGCATCAAACTCGGAACCCGTCATGGTTCTCACTCTGGCACACCCCCTTTTACCTCCTCCTCTCGACCATCACGCAATCGCGGTCAGAGCCGTTTCCAAGAATCGCCATCAGGCATGGGCAAGCTCCGCTACGTCGTCGAGCAGACCTTCGCTCTACTCCACCAGTTCAAACGACTCGCCGTCCGATGGGAACGCCGCACTGAACTCCACGACACCTTCGTCTCCCTTGCCTGCAGCCTCATCTGCTGGCGACGCCTCAACAAGCCCGACTCATGATCGTGTTACGAGCTCGTAGCGAATGAATAGCAGATGCCGGATGCGCCCTCTGGTCGTACGCACACGACCCAACTACCACCGCAGCCGGACAGCGAGGTTTCAACCCGCCCTACGCGTCTTTGCCGAGGAAGTCCAGGAGGATCTGGCGGCTGGTCTGTGCGGTCAGGCTGCCGTAGACGTCGTCGAACGCGTGCTCGGCGAAAGGCAGTTCCTCCACCGTGACATCGACGCCTTCGGCTCGGAGCGAGGCGCCGAAGTCCTTGATGGTTTCGGGGCGGGAGCTGCGGTCGCGGTCTCCCACGACGAGCAGTGTGCGCTGCAGACCCCTCCGAACGTCGGTGGTTGGGGAGACATCGCGGTAGCGCTCGGGGTATTGGGCAGGCGTACCGCCCGTGAACAGCTCTGCGGCCTCGCGGGTGCCCGCGACGTCGTCCTTCCACATGTTGTCGACGTCGGTGCCGGGGTAGAAGCCGACCACCGAGAATGGCGGCTTCGGGGTGGTCCCGTCGGTGGCCTGCATGGTGCCGTTCTGAAGGCGGTAGGCGGTGTTCATGGCGAGGGTGCCGCCGGCCGACATGCCACCCAGCGAGATACGGGAGCTGTCGATGCCGTACTGGTCGGCGTGGTGCTGCACCCAGCCCAGGGCGGTCATGAGGTCGTGCGGGGCCTTGTCCCACGTGGGGCGGTCGGGGGAGGCCAGCCTGTAGTCGACCGCTATCACAGCCACACCGTGGTCCGCCAGCCAACGGCCGGTACCACGCAGGTCGCTCTTGTCGAAGGTGTGGAAGCCTCCGGCATGGGCGAGCACTATGGCCGGCGCCTTGTTCCCCCGGCCTTTCCCGGCCAGGTATACATCCGCTTCGAGTGCCTCGCCGTCACGGGTGGCATAAATCTGGGTTGTGTCCGGCGTGGCACCCCCGGAGGAGGCGAGCTGGCCGAAGACCTGGCTGAAGGAGATCTTCGTACCGGCGTCGCGAGCGGCAACGAACTGAATGCTGCTGATGACCAGACCGGCGGTAGTCGACAGAGTGGTCACCGCGGTGAGGACACACCCCCAGCGCACCAGGCCGCTGCGCCAAGCCAGGGCTCCCAGGGCAGCGCCGGCCAGGGCGAGGAGCGCCAGGTGGAAGGGGTACTGTCCGCCGATGACCGGGCCGATCACGCCGGCCTTGGGGATGGCCGGAAAGTACGCGCCCAGCATGATCGCGCCTGTGAGGAAGGCCAAGATCGAGGCGATCGAAGCGGCGACGACACTCAGGAACCTCTTGATCTTGCCAGGAGGCGTGGCCTGCGAGGCAGGTGATGGGCGCCGGGCTATGGACATGGTTGCGTTCCTTGGGGTGGGCGTGGTGCGGGAGGCGGACGGTGCCTCCGGACTGGACGCCACAAGGTTCGCTTTCAGGGCCGGTGATCTACGTCCCCCGGAGGGGCCAACCTGCCGCGTAGCTCTCCAGGGCTACGCCGACACCCGAGGAGCCGTTCCGGCTGTCGGCAGGCATGACCGCATGCCGTCGCAGGTCGGGACTGTCCAGGGGCCGGGAGCGGCATGGGCACGCCGGTCTACGGGGCGGCCCGAAGCGACGGTGCCCAGCGGGCACCGTCGCCGGGGGCGACCAGGCCGGATTCGTAGGCGAAGACGGCGGCCTGGGTGCGATCGCGCAGCTGCAGCTTCCGCAGGATGCGGCCCACGTGAGTCTTGACCGTCTCCTCGGCGACGACCAGCACCTGGGCGATCTCCGCGTTGGAGAGGCCCTGTGCCACCTGTGCGAGAACTTCGGTCTCGCGGTCGGTAAGGGCATCGATACGCACGCCGGTCGGCCGCTTGGCACCAGGACTCACGCGGGAGAACTCGGCGATGAGCCGCATGGTGATGTCGGGTGCAAGTAGAGCCTCGCCCCGGGCCACCACCCTTACGGCTTCCGCGAGCTGGATGCCGGAGGCGTCCTTGAGCAGAAATCCGGAGGCCCCGGCGCGCAGTGCCTCGTAGACGTACTCGTCGAGGTTGAAGGTGGTCAGGATGAGGATCTTCGCTGATGTTCCGGGCGTCGACGTGATCTGGCGGGTGGCCTCGATGCCGTCCAGGCCGGGCATCCGGATGTCCATCACGATCACGTCGGGTGCCAGTTCCGCGGACCGGGCGACGGCGTGCGTGCCGTCCTCGGCGGTGGCAACGACCTCGATGTCGGGCTGGGCACCGAGCAGGACGGAGAAGGCGTCCCGGACCATGGCCTGGTCGTCGGCGATGAGCACGCGGATGGTCATGCGCAGGTCTCCTTGCCGACGGCGGGCGCGATACAGGTGGGCAACGCCGCGCTGACCTCGTAGCCGCCGTCGAGGGTGGGGCCGATGGCCAAATCACCGCCGAGCATTGCGATGCGCTCCCGCATGCCGATGACGCCGTGCCCGGCCCCGGGTGAGGGGGCAGCGGGGAGCGCGGCAGGCCCGTTGACGACCCTCAGACCCAACGCATCTCGTGTATAGGTGAGTTCGATGCTCGTCTCGGCACCGGGGGCATGGCGCAGAATGTTGCTGAGGGCTTCTTGGATGATGCGGTAAGCCGACAGTTCCACGCCCGGGGGCAGATGGCGGGCAGTGCCTTCGATCCGGGTGGTCGCGGGAAGGCCGGCAGCGCGTACGTTGCCGAGCAGCCCGTCAAGCTGTGCCAGGGAGGGCTGCGGGCTGGTGCCGGTCGTGCTGTCGCCGGGGCCGTTCGACCGCAGCAGACCCAACATGTGGCGCAGTTCGGCCAGTCCTTCCAGGGCGTTGGCGCGGATCGAGGCCAGCTCAGTGACCAGTTCTGGTGGTGGAGCCTGGACCCGATAGGGCGCGGCATCGGCTTGGATGGAGATGAGTGACAGGTGATGGGCCACGACGTCGTGCAGCTCGCGTGCGATCCGAGTGCGCTCTTCCAGGACGGTGCGCAGTGCTCGTTCCCGGGCTGTGGCGGCGATCTGCTCGTTGAGGCGTGCGTGGTCCTCGCGGCGGCCGCGTACCACGGCTCCGATGAGCACGGCCAGAGCGAACAGCACGAGGGCCCCGGTGATCATCTTCCATGAGCCGACGGAACAGCCGGACAGCTTCAGCAGAACAGCCAGCAGGGTGCTGAGTACGGCCGCAGTGATCGCCGCGAGCAAGCGCACCCGCAGCGCGAGAAGGAAGAGGACCCCTGCGTGCACCATCCACACGTAGATCTGAGTGTCGTGGGTGGGCGGATACTCCAACGTGATACCGGTGACGAAGGCCATCGACAGCCACCAGGCGGACGTCGGCCAGCGCAGGGCCACCACCAGCATGGCCGCGTGCCCGATGGCCGAGATCGGGGCGGTCGTGCCCGCCGCCGCGGCAGTCAGAGCGGCTGCGAGCAACACGAGGCCGTGGGGTAGCCAGCGTAGCCAACGGGGCCAGGCCAGAGGTGGCATAGGGCAGCCTCGTATGGTGATGAGGTCAGCCCGCAGGATGCGAAGGCTGGGGAGGTCCGCCATCGCGGTGGTCGTCTCGGGCACGTGTTCATTATCGGACATCGCAAGTACTCCGGCGGGGTGTCCGGAAGCGAGGCGTTCAGCGAACGCGCCGACATACAGAGGCGCGGTGACGAAGACGGCCGGCAACCCCCGCCGCAGCTGCACAGATCGTTTCACTCGTTCATGACGCCTTCCATTCCGAGATCCGTGAACGAACCTACGGGGCAGCCCCATGGTCAGCATCCCGCTGGGGAGCCATATCAGCATGTAGCTCTTCAGGGGGACGAGACGCTTGTCGAGCAGGCCCACGACACGACGCCGCGCTGCCGCCCTGCGCCCCGGAGCCGATCAACGCCTGCCGACGAGCCACCGACGGCTGTGTGAACACCCGGTCTGACCATCCGGGCGGATCGTGTGAGGCGCTGTCAGAGCCCCATGTCAGGATCCTCCCCAGGTCGGTGACGTCGATGCCGTCCCCGGATGCGACCCATCGGGCGCACCCGGGGCAGCCCGGTGCCCGGCCCGGGCCACCCACCCGGGGCGGCGCGTCAAGAAGGGGTGCGGATGGACATCGACGGCGAGGTCGCGGAGGCGTGGCGCCCGGCCACACCGCTGTCACGGCTGCGGGAGCTGGCAGCGCAGGCTCCGGGGCCGGCCCGGATCGTGGCGTCCCGGATAGGGCTGCCGGCCGAGCTGGCCGAGGAGGTGGCCGTTCGGGCCGTCGCGGGCGGCCCCGACTGGTTCGGGGTGCTGCGCGCGCTCGCCGCCCACCCGGCCACCTCGGCCGAGCGGCTGGCCGGGCTCGCCGCCCACCCGGAGGAGTCGGTGCGCCGGGTGGTGGCAGTGCACCGCGCGACCCCCAAGACGGCGCTCCAAGCGCTGGCCCGGGACGGATCGGCAGCGGTGCGCCGGGCCCTGGCCGGACGTGAGGAACTCCCGCGTAAGGCGGCCGCGCTGTTGGTCACCGACACCTCCGCCGAAGTCCGGCTGACCCTGGTCCGGCGGATCGACGCCCGGCCGGAGCACCTGCGGGCCCTCGCCACCGACCCGGACGCGCGGGTCCGGCGGGTGGTGGCCGCACTCGGCCACGCCGGCGACGCGGACCTCACCGACCCGGACCCCGGGGTACGCCGCACCGCCGTCACCAAGCGCTCAGCAGGAGAACTCGCGCCGCTGCTCGACGCCCTGGCGCAGGACCCCGACACCCGCGTCCGGGAGCTGATGGGCCGGCAGTGCCACAACCGTACCCCGGCCGTGCTAGCCCGGCTCGCGGCCGACCCCGAACCATGCGTCCGGGCCGCCGCGGCGGCCAACGCGTTCACCCCCGTCCGGCAGCTCACCGAACTGGCCGGCGACCCGAGCCTGGCCGTGCTCGCCGCCATCAGCCAGAACACGACGGCCCCGCCCGAGACACTCGCCCGGCTGGTCGACACGATCACGCGCTCGTTCGGTGACGGCGAGAGCATCGCGCACGGGCAGGAGCAGGACGTCCAGCGCCTCACGTATGCGGCACTGGAACACCCCGCCACCCCGCCCGAGTCACTGCGCGCACTGCACACACTGGGCCTGTGGCCGTACTTCCACCCCGGGAACGCGATGGACCAGCCGAACTGGCCCGCGGACCTACTGGTCGAGTTCGGGCTGACGTACTGTGCGGGCACGGTGTCGGGCAAGGCGGAAATCGAGAGCTTCGCGGCGATCGACGACGCCCAACACACCGAGCCGCTGGGGGACGTGCTCGCCGCCATGGCACGCAGCCCGATCTACTACTTGCGCCGCGCCGTCGCCAACCGGCACACCCCACCGGACGCGCTCGCCGAATTCGTTCGCGATCCCGCCCGCGCCGAGGACACCAGCCTCCTCGACGACATCGCCAAGAACCCGGCGACCCCGATCGAGATCCTGCTGGCCTGGGCCGAGGCGGGCGTGCGCCAATACCGCATGCTGGAGAATCCCGCCCTGCCCGAGCCCGTGCTCGCCGCCATCGCGGCGGGTACGGACGCCTCGGACGCCGCGCAGGCCCGCGCCATGCTGGAGGTCCGGGCACTCCGGGCCGGAACGGAGACCCCGTGCTGACCATGTCCTCCTGGCGGGCCCGGTTCGACCGGCTCGCCGACACCTCCGCGGTGGCCGAGCGGCTGGGCCCCCAGGTCAACATGGCCGACTACCTCCAGGACTCGGGCATCGCGTGGTACCACCACCAGGGCGATCTGGTGGTTCCGGAGGACCTCGACCTCGACATCGCGCTGGTCATCGACGGCGACCTGATCGTGCACGGCTTCCTGGACGACTACGTCTCCGGCATCGGCATGCTGGTGGTGCTCGGCGACCTGGTGGTACGCGACCTGGTCTCCTGGGGTTCCGTGTACGTCGCGGGCGACCTGCGGGCCGAGGGCATCGTCTACGGCTACTACAACGACTTCACCTTCGAGGTGGAGGGCGCGGTGCATGCCCGGGCGCTGGTGCTGTACGACAAGTCCGCCTCCTACCGCTCGGGCGAGCTGGAGGTGGAGGTGGAGTCCTACCACCCGCCCAAGGAGCAGCTTCGGGCAGCCCGCGACATCCTCGTCCCGCAGGTGTACGACGGTGGCGCGAAGCGGGCAAGGCAGGGACGACCGCCGAAGCTCCGCCGCCCGAGCTACCAGCGGGTCTGCCGCCGACTGCGGGAGGGCAAACCGCTGTTCCGCAGCGCGTAGGGCGCCGCCTGCTTCCTGACGACCATTCTCCCCAGCGCGGTGTCCTCATCCGGCCGCGGGGTCGCTGGAACCGTGGTCGGCGCCGAGATTGATCATGCTGGCTGTGGTGGTCGGAGAGACTGGGCCGTGTCCTTCCCGCCGCCGTCCCCGTTGGTCGGATCGACGCGTGCATCGGTTTGGATCCCACGTCGGGCCGATGCAGTCCGCGGCCCCGGATTCCGCGCTCTGGCATCGGGGCCGCGTCAGCTTGGCATACGAGGGCCCTGATCCCCCCGAGCGGTCAGGGCCTTCGTGCTGCCGTGCGTTGTCCGTACAGCCCGGCCGCCGGCAGACTGCTGGGGCTGCCGGACCGGGGCCGATGCGCCACAGGCTCCAAGGGCTCAGGAGCAGCGGTCACGGCCCGACTTGCAGCCGCATCCGCCCGCAATCTCAACAGGGTCTGGCGCGGCGGCCTGCGCAGTCGGTGCGCAGCAGTCCTTGCCCTGCCAGACGTCGCGGCCTTCCTTGAGGGCGATGGCTGAGATGACGAGGGCGGCAATCGGGTCGGCCCGGGTTCAGCCGAGGGTGGCGTTGAGGAGACAGACGAGCAGGACGGCTGACAGGTATGTGCACCGCAGGGTCTGCTTGGGGTCGGCGACCGCGCCGGCGGAGCCGAGTGCGCGGGCCGTGCGGCGTTGGGCGGCGGACAGGAAGGGCATGACCGCGAGGGAGAGGGCGGCGATGAAGATGCGCGGCCGACACTCGCCACGCGGTCGGGGTGGAGGCAGCGGGGCCGAACACGTCGCGCTGGTCACGCAGTACGGCCAGGTCTCGGATTGCCTAGCCTCCGTCGGCGAGCATCACTGCCAGGTCCACCACGACGCAGCCCAGGTCGTGCCGGGTCCCGTGCGGCCTCAGCCGGTGCAGAGCCGAGTACTCGGCTGGCGGTTGCGCTCTATGATCACGGCGGTCATCGACACGGGGGTAGGGGTATGGACGGCTGGCGTTCGACGCGCAGATGGTCACTCGATGAGAGGAACTGGTCGCGGAGGTGGTGGATTCCTCTGGTCATCGTCGTCCTGGCGGCCGCGACCTGGGGCTTCCCGGCCTGACCGCCGACCGATGGCCGCCTGCCCTGGGCGTCGCTGGAGGCGGCGCGGCCTGCGGGCTCTACACGCTCGCGCAGGGCCACACGGCCCCACACCTCATCGTGGCGGCCGTCCTCTTCGCCCTGGCCATCACGGCACCGGCACTGTCCTGGCGACGCCCACGGGCAGCGCAAGCGGCGTAAGAGCGGCCACGCCGGCTGGCACTGACCTTCCTGGTAGATCCCGGTCAAGATCGTTCACGGAATGTGCGCCAGAACCGAAATTCGGGAACATCCAGCGCAGGCCGCGGCCGCCGACCGCCTCCCAAATCGCCGTTCAAATGCTGCCCGTTCTCGTCGTAGACAGAGCCAGGCGACCGGCAGCCGTCTTCAGACCTCCGTCAACGGCGACGCGTGGCCCAGCCCACCACCTCTACGAGCCCGAACCCGAGTGGCGCAGCCGTTCTGTTCACCGAGTGCGTGAACGACCTTGACGCACCGAGCCTCTCGGCAGTTGGCACGAGATTAACGCCGACGGTCTGCTCAGACTGGAGCGGCCGCGTAGGGCCGTTCAGATCCGTTGGGCGCGGTGGAGGAGGCTGTGGAGTCCGTGGGCTCGTAGGGCAGCCCGGGCGGCGTTCGCACCCGGGGCGCCGTGGACGCCGCCGCCGGGGTGGGCGGCCGCGGAGGCGAGGTAGAGGCTCTTCACGGGTGTCTCGGGCCGGCCGGTGCCGGGAGTGGGGCGGAAGATCGCCTGTTGGTGAAGAGCCGTGGTGCCGTTGTTGATGGCGCCGTTGTGGAGGTTCTCGTCCAGCGCCTGGAGGGTCGTGGGGGCGAGCGGCTGGGGTCTGCCGTGGTCATCTGGCCGAACAACGCGAAGGGTTCGTCGGGGAGCTGCCCCATGGCGATCTGCGAGGCAAACCGGGTCAGGCCATCGACGCCGTCGGCCACGTGGACGGTCCCCGCCCCGGCGGCCTGCGGCGCCGTCCACGGCACCGAGCCGGTCAGTGCCCAGTCGACCTTGAACGTCGCGAAGTCCCACTGGAAGCGTTCCAGGTCCCGCAGGAGCCGGGACGGGAGGTGTTCCGCTCCGACGAGGTCCCGGTACAGGGCGGGTGCTGACGTGTCGGCCAGTACGGCACGCCGCGCGCCGACGGTCTCCCCGCCCGCAGTCCTGACCCCGACCGCCGTGCCACCGCGTACGACGACGGACGCGACCCGCTCACCGCAGCGCAGAACGCCACCTCGGCTCTGAAGACGGCTCACGAGCGCCCCGGTCAGGGCGCCGGCGCCACCGACGGGCACCGGGAAGCCGTGGCTCTGTCCGAGCATCGACATCAGCCAGCCGAATCCGCCGCTACCCACAGCCTCGGGGGCCAGGTCGGCATGCAGGGCGTTCCCGGCCAACAGGAGCCGGCCGCCTTCTCCGGCGAACTCCTCCTCACCGAGGCGACGCACCGGCAGGGCAAGGTTCCGGGCCAGCCGAAGTCCACCAGCAACCCGCGATTTCGCCGCGAGCCGGACACCGGACCGGACCGGAGGGAATGGGGTGAACAGGGCTCCTACCAGGTCGGGACCGACCCGGCTCCACACCTCGTACATGCCCCGCCAGGCGTCCCCGTCAGCTGCCGCGAATCCTGCCAGCCCGGCCGAGGTCTCTTCCACGCGGCGCTCCAGTACAGCGCACCTGCCGTCCTTCAGCGGGTGGGCCAGTACGGACGGGGCTTGACTCCACCGCAGGCCCTCGGCCGCGAGGTCGAGGCGTGCAAGGACCTGGAAGGCGGCGGCCAGAGGGTAGAACGCGCTGAAGAGGTCCGAAACGTAGTCGGGGCGGACGCCGCGGTCACTGCGCACGGCCCCTCCGGGCTCCGGCTGCGCCTCAAGCACCTCCACGCTCCAGCCGGCGTCGGCCAGGAGGTTCGCGGCCACCAGCCCGTTGGGGCCCGCGCCGATCACCACCGCGTCAGGCATAGGGGACCCTTGCTTGATCCAGTTCCACGATCCTGGCCAGGCGGGCCAGCATCCCCCGGTGCCGAAGCTGGAGCAGCGCTTCGATCGCGGGGTTGTGGAGGGTTCCGCCCAGGCCGCGCAGGGGGTGCTCGTCGCAGACGACCAGGGTTTCCTCGCCCCACGGCCGGAGCTGGAGGAAGATCCTCGCGGTGCCCAGCGACTTGAACGACGCTTCCAACTCCAACTCCCTGCCGGGCTCCCGGTGTCGGACCGTGGTCACCCCCTCGGTCGACCAGGGGCCCAGCCGCACGGTGTAGCGCAGCCGGGATCCGACCTCGGGCCAGGCCTGATCGAGCGGTGTGGACTCGGACGGGCCGACCACCCACTCGCCGTACAAGGTCGGATCGGCGAGCACCGCCCACACCGCCTGCGGGGACCGGTGAATCAGCTGGTTGCGGACGGCCATGAGAGAAGTCCTCCTGCCGGGAAACGGACGGTGTGCCGGGACTGCGCGAGCCGGACAGTGCACCGCCTGTGTGTGCTTGCCCCTCGGCCGGCGGTCTTTGGATCGGCGGCCGGGCGACCCTGATCAGTGGGCATGTCACATCGTGTGCCCCACCGGCGCTCATGGTCAGACACACCGGGCCGCGACACCGACCTCCGCCTCCCGGCGCCTCTTGCTTTCGGCCGTGTCCCGGCCCTGCTATCCGCCGCTGCGCTTGCCGGGCGGGTCCTGGGGGTCCACTCCTGTGGAGGCGGAGGCGTCCTTCGTTCCGCTGGGACGCTGCGACCGGCCCCGGGGGCCCAGGTCGTGCATGCCCTTCGCCTCAGATCCCTTGCTCTGGTCCTCCCCGCGTGCCCCCCTGCTCTTCACCGGTTTGCCGTGGGGGTTTCCGGCCTCTTCCTTGGAAACCGTCCGGCCGGGACCCTTGTCCGGGGCGTACTCGTCCGGGTGGAAGGAACGATGGGCACTCGGGTTGTCCTGCTGACGGGTCTCGTCCACGTCCGGCGACCAGCCGTGCTGCTTGGTGCCCTCGTGGCGACTCGGACTCTTGCCGTGGGCGGGCTGGGACGGCTTCGGCTGCTTCGTCATTGGCCTGGCCTGCTGTCTGTATGGGAGAGGCGCGCGCATCGTTGCCAGCGCGTCTACCGTTGGCCTTCTCATCGTCCCACCGTCCACCGAAGCGGTCGCGTCGACTCCACACACGGCACAGGCAGCGAAAGCCTGGTCACGTGCCAGACCCATGGCTGATCGGCCCCTGCTCGGCACGACGAGTCAGGTCAGGCTGCAGCGGTCGTGCGCGCCAGCTCACTCACCATGGCGCCTATGTCCTGCGGCTACCCCGCCCCGTCGGCTGTACTCCATGGCACGCCGACAGTGCCGGACGCGCCTAGGCTGAAAGGAGAGTCACAGCGAAATCGGAGGTGACCATGATCATCCTCGGCGTCATTCTCCTGGTCATCGGCTTCGTCGCGGGAATCAGCATCCTGTGGACCATCGGCGCCATCCTCGTCGTCATCGGAGCCATCCTCTGGATCCTGGGCGCCCTCGGACACTCCGTCGGCGGACGCAAGCACTACTGGTAGGACCTCTACCGAGCGCGAAGGGGGTCTTCTATCCATCGCAGGAAACGCAGGAAGACCGGCGCCCAAGCCAAGGAACCGAAGCCATATCGGCCCCGCACGGAGGGATTCCCAGCTCAGAGCACCCACTCGCGATCGCATCGCAGCTCCGGGCATGCCCGCGCTGACGGCGCAGTCGGGCCTGCTGGACTTCGTAGCCTTCGAAGACCGGCTGACACTCCATTCCCCCATCGGCGCCACGCACATCATCTGCACTTCTCGTGGACCGGCATGGGCCCGCCAGACGCGCCGACATGGCGTGCGGCCCGCTCCGGTGCCGTCCGAGATGGCCGAGATGGCCGACCGAGCAGTAGGCCGGTCGTCAGGATGAGCGCCGCCCGAACATGCGGGCCCGGACTTCTTCAGTGGGGCCGCACGTGGGACCGGATGACTACGGGCTCCGGCCGGTGTGCGCGCGGGGTCGGCGTACGCCCTGGGCAGGTGACCCGTGATCCAGCGCAAACGGGCTTGAACAGGGCTCCGACTCCAGCGGCAGGGATGACATAGCTGATGGTGCGGGGCATGCCTCCGCGTGACGGCCATCAAACGCGGAGGCGTCACCTCTGATGCAACGGCGTAAGGGCTTCCGGCGTCCACGGCAAGCACTCGCCGTTCCGGTGCTGGTTCGGTGCTGACCGCCCCCACTCAGAAGAGCGGAAGGCACAGGTCATAGCGCCGATCGGATGAGTTGTCGTACCACTCGATGGTGGTCCCGATGAGGCTCGCGGCGACGATCCTGCGGATTCCGGTTGCTGATGGTGCGGCTGTTGCGGGGGAGGTCATGTGCACCACTTCCGGGGTCTGCGGGGACGTTTGGTGTGGCCACACCGTAGAAGCCCTGAGCTTGCTCCGCTTTGACGGACACCATTGGTGTGGTGGTCAGGCCGCGAGTACGGTCTCGTATTCGGCGGGACTTCGGTAGCCGAGGCTGCTGTGTAGCCGCTGCAAGTTGTACCAGCTCTCGATCCACTCGAAGATCGCAGTGCGGGCGAGAGCCCTGCTGGGCCAGGGTTTCGTGCCGAGCAGTTCCCGTTTGATCGTCGCGAAGAAGGACTCGGCGAGGGCGTTGTCCCAGCACTGTCCGGTGCGGCCGACCGATAGCTGGACGTCGAACTCACCTGCCAGGGACGCGAATTGCTGGCTGGTGTACTGGCATCCGCGGTCCGAGTGGAAGATCACCGGCCGGGCGGGGCGGCGCCGCCGGCAGGCGGTCGTAAGGGCTTCGGCGACCAGGTCGGTCCGCAGATGATCGGCGGTTGCCCAGCCGACGACACGGCGGGAGGCGATGTCGATGACGGTGGCCAGGTAGAGCCAGCCCTGATCGGTCGGGATATACGTGATGTCGCCGCACCAGCGGACGTCGAGTGCGGCCGGGTCGGGTGCGAAGTCGCGCCCGATGAGGTCGGGCCTCGCGGCGGCCCGCGGGTCGGGGGCGGTGGTCACGTGTCGCCGCCTGCGGTGCCGGCCTTCGAGTCCGGCGT
The DNA here is from genome assembly GCF_036178145.1 of Streptomyces sp. NBC_00273. NCBI lineage: Bacteria > Bacillati > Actinomycetota > Actinomycetes > Kitasatosporales > Streptomycetaceae > Streptomyces > Streptomyces sp. NBC_00273. The sequence goes on from NZ_CP108067.1 coordinate 260,393, forward strand.
CCCGCATCAGTCTGGCCACGCGGCGCCGTCCGCATCTTTCGCCCTCGCGTTGCAGAACGGCGTGGAGGCGTGGGGCCCCGTAGGTGCCACGGGAGTGCTCGTGGGCCTCGGTGATCTTCACGGTCAGCTCCAGGTCGCGGACCGCGCGGGGGCCGGGAGTTCCGTTGCGGCGGGCATAGAAGGCGGTGCGGGAGACCTTGAGCAGTTCACACGCGCGTTTGACGTTGTGGTTGCTCTGCTTCTCCGCCTCGATGAACGGGTGCACCGTCACCGGGTCTCCTTCGCGAAGAAAGCCGTGGCCCGCTTGAGGATGTCGACGTCCTCGCGCAGGCGGCGGTTCTCCCGCCGCAGCGCGGCCAGCTCCTCACGCTCGCTGCTGGTCAGCCCGTCTCGCTCGCCCGCGTCGACCTCGGCCTGCTTGACCCAGTCCCGCACCGCGGTCTCGGTCAGATCGAAGTCCTTGGCTATCTGACCGACCGAGCGGTCACCGCGCCGGCACAGCTCGACGATCTCGGCCTTGAACTCCGACGTGAACGAACGGCGAGGGCGAGGCTTCTTCTTCCCCATGCTCTCCATGATGGACATCCTCCCGGGGACGAACCCCTGATCTCGAATGTCCGTCAAAGCGGATCAAGCCCACCCACAGGTCGGCAGCGTATGTGGCGGGACATCACATTCAGGCGCCACCTTGTGTCCCCCACCACCACATCGCCGCCTCGGACACCTTGAAGGCTTCCGGAACCCCCGGTCGACGCCTGCCGCAAACACGTGGATCAGCCCGTTCTGCACCCTTCGTGGTGGCTCCCGTGCTGGTTCGGTGCTGACTACGCAGCGTTGAACTCGGTCATTCAGGGGCGGATCGGATCGGCGCATCGCGATGGCGCCACCGGGCGTCAGGCCGCTTGGACCACGGCCTCGAACTCGAGCGGCAGGCTCAGCTCGGTCTCGCGTGTGAGGACCGAATCCATCAGGGCCCTCAGCCGTCCCGGGGCGTCCGGCATCACGTGCGCGTACGTCTCGTGGGTGATGCGTGGATCCCGGACCCGAGCCACTCGGCCACGTCCGTCACCGGTACGCCCTTGGACAGTCCCGCCGAGGCGAAGAAGTGGCGCAGCTCCCGGCCGTGGAGGCCGCCGACCTCCTGGACCACATGCCGACCCTCGCCGCCTCTACAGGCTCCGCCTGCAACACCGGCTCCGCCGAACCGTCCCACGTCCTGACTGCGATCGGCCTGTCCCGGGCCGCAGCCCGCCGGACCCTCCGCCTCGGCCTCGGCCGCACGACCACCAGCTCCGACATCGACCTGGCCCTCAAGATGATCGTCGGCGCCGCCGCGCACCCGCTCATGGCCTGTACGCCGGTCGGCGGAATCGACCATTCTCGGTTGCCACCGCCTCCAGGCCGGCGCCACCACCACTCCCCCTGGACCGTTTGGGGTCAGCGCTGCCCCCTTCGGCCGGGGATGTCAGAGATCGCAGCCCTCGCCCGAGCGCACTGACCTCCGATCGGCAAGCCAGTCTGCCGGCTCCGGCCCCCGACAAGACAGGGAATGAGCCATGGGCTGGCTCGAAGTGGATCAGTTGCCCGCGTCCTGCGTGCTGTCGGCGTAGCTGTTGAAAACGTCGAGCTCGTCCTGCTCGAAACGGCGGATACCACTCCGGATGGAGTCGTAGCCCGCCACGACGGAGGTCGCGGTGGCGTAGACGCGCTCGTCGTCTTTCACCTCGAAGTGGAAGGTGGAGACCCGCTTGACGTCGGTCACCCAGGCTTCGATGCGGACCGGGGTCTCCCAGGTCTCGAGCGGGTGCTTGTAGCGGATGGTCGGCTCGCGCAGGAGGAAGTTGCGGGCCAGGCGCTCGGCGGGGTCCTTGGGGACCAGCATGCTGAACATGCGCATGCGGGCCTCTTCCAAGAGGACGCCGTAACGTGAGCTGTTGAGATGTCCGTTCGCGTCGAGGTCCGACCAGCGAACGGGGCAGTGGTAGCTGTGTCGAGACACAGGGGCTCCTGAGAGTTGTGGGACCTGCCGCGCCATCAAGGCGCCCGGCCGATCCAAGGAGGGGCTGGCGCATCCCCCGTTGCCGATGGCCCAGGAGCCGCGGGCATCGGCCGTCCGGACGTTCCGTGTCGTCCGGACGACCACGCCCCGACCTCCCAGCCCCCCAGACAGAGACAGCACCAGTCGTGACAGTAAGTGGCTAGCTCTGGTCAACGAGCTGGCCACACCAGTTGGCGGGGCAGGTCCTCCCCCTGTTGGAGGTCGTTGAAGATCTCGCGAAGGAGGGTGGCCCGGAGGTCCACCTGGGGCAGGTGCTCACTGAGTCGGCTGAACGCCGCTTGGACGGAGTTCGGCAGCCAGGCGCGCAGCAGCAGCTTCAGCTCCGCTCGGGCCTGGGGGTCGACGATCGGGTGGTGGATGCGGTCGATGACGGCTCCGGCCCCCAGCTGCGTGTCGCCCCACTCTCCAGGCGCTTCCCGGATGGCCCACACCACGAAGTGGTTCTCGGGCGACAGGGTGAGCTGGCACTCCGGACCGGCCAGCGCACTGAGTGCGGGGAGCGGGATGCCGTGGGGGCCGGCAAGCGCTGCGGCTTCGTTGGCGCTGTCGACGACCAGGCGGGCGGTGAGCGCACGGGCCGCACGGCGGCGGGCGGCATCGGCTTCGGCCTGGGCAGAGGGCTGGGGGGCGGACAGGCTGGGTTCGGCATGGGCCCAGGCGTTGCGCTTGCCTCCCAGGGCGTCGGTCTCGTCGTTGGAGGACTCGGTCTCGACCCAGGTGATCACTACGAAGCGGCAGTGGGGCATAGAGGCCGGGTACAGGACGTGGGAGACGACTTCGACGGTCTCCCAGCCCAGGGCGGGGATGATCATCCGGAAGACGTGGCCGTCCCGGTCGGCTTCCAGATTGGCCTCGGTGCGCCAGATCCGCTCGACGTCCGAGTTCTGGCGCACCTCGGCGAGTAGGTCCACGAGCTCGGTGTTGTCCTTATGGGTGGCCTGGGCGAACTTCAGCAGGCGGACGTAGGCCGCGGCGTGCATTTCCCAGTCGTGGTACTGGGTGCGCGCCTCGGGGTTCGTCAGGGCGTAGAGCGAGCGGGAAGTGCCATCCGCGGCGAGCGTGCCGCGGAGCGGTCCAGGGTCAGCGAGGGCGTCGAGATCACCATCGAGCGGACGCATCGGCCCCGCCTCCGCGGCCGTTCTGGGGCAGCTGCACCGTCAACTACGTATGACTGATGGGCTTTTCGACCTGGTGCCGCCCTCGCCGGATGTTCGGGAGCGTAGGCCCGGCGCGGCCTCGTCGCCGAGTGGGGCGCGCCGCTGCGGCGTCGGGCGGCGCGGGTGGAGTGCGATGGCGGCGGGGGCCGCGGTGAAGACGGAGGAGTAGGTGCCCACCGTCAGGCCGATGAGCAGGGCGAGGGCGAAGTCCATGAGGGCGTCGTCGGCGAGGACAGCCAGTGCGGTCAGGTTGAGGGCTGCGCCCATGCCTGTGTTGACCGTACGCGGGAGGGTCTGGAGTATCGCCCGGTTCGTCGAGCAGGGCAGCGGTGTGGTGCGGTCGCGGGCGAGTAGTTCACGGATGCGGTCGAAGAGCACGACGGAGTCGTTGACCGAGTACCCGATAACGGTCAGCAGGGCGGCCAGGAAGACGGCGTCGACGGGCTTGCCGAGCCATGCGAACACACCGACGAGGATGAGCACGTCGTGGACGAGTGCGCCGACGGCTGCGGTGGCGAACCGCCATCGGAAGCGGACCGCGAGGTAGGCCAATTGGGCGGCGAGCGCGAGGCCGAGGGCGATGAGGGCGTTGCGCCGCAACTCCTCGCCCAGCGTGGGACCGACGAGTTCGTCGCGGATCTTGCGGGCGTCGCCGCCGAGCCGGCTGATGGTTTCCGCGACGGTGGCTGTCTCGGTGTTCGTCAGCGTCTGGGCGCGGATCGTGAGCTGATTGTCGCCGGAGGGCTGGACGGTGGCGCGGGGGAATCCGGCCTCGGACAGTGCGGTACGGGCTCGGTCGGGGTCGACGGGACAGTTGGTGGTGTACTCGATGAGCCGGCCGCCGGTGAACTCGATTCCGAGGTCGAGGCCTCGTACGACGATGCCCGAGCCCGTGGCGAGGAGAAGGGCGGCGGAAACGGCCAGCCAGCGGCGCGGGTGACGCATCAGGTGCGGGTTGCGACGCATCAGCCGGTCCCGTATCCAGCCGGTGTCCGCGATGCCCGTGATGCGGGGGCGGCAGTGGACGAAGGGGCGGCTCGCCGCGTAATCGGCGCATACGCGGGTGATCAACAGGGCGCTGATCATGGAAGCCAGGACGCCGATACCGAGGGTGACGCCAAAGCCGCGGACCGGGCCGGAGGCGAAAGCGAACAGCAGTCCCGCGGCAATGAGGGTGGTGACGTTGGAGTCGGCGATGGCACTCAGTGCCCCGCGGAACCCGGCGGTCAGTGCCGAGCGGGCAGTAGGGCGGCTGCGGACGGCGAAGTCTTCACGGGCGCGTTCGAAGACCAGGACGTTGGCGTCCACGGCCATACCGATGGTCAGGACGAATCCGGCGAGACCGGGCAGGGTCAGGGTGGCGCCCAGGGCGGCCAGAGCGGCGTAGGAGATCAGGCCGTAGCAGGCCAGGGCCATGGTCGCGAGCAGGCCCATGAGGCGGTAGACGGCCGTGACGAACAGCGCGGTCAGGACGGTGCCGATGCCGACGGCCCAGGCGGCGGCATTGATGGCCGCGTCCCCGAGGGTGGCGCCGATGATGCGCTGTTCGATGATCTCGACGGGTACGGGGAGGGCGCCGCCGGAGATGAGCAGGGCGAGTTCGCGGGCTTCGGTGTCGTTGAAGGACCCGGTGATCTGGGTCGTCCCTCCCCCGATGCCGACTCCGCAGGCGACGGACGGGTCGATGCGCGGAGACGAGATGATCTTGTCGTCGAGGACGATGGCGATCCGCCGACCAGGGTCGCCGGCCGGATGGCAGGCGGCCTCGGCGGTGGCTTTCGCCCACCGGATGCTGCCGTCATCGGTGAAGTCGACGGTGATGTGCCATCCGGCGCCGCTCTGCTGGTCGAACCGGGCGTCGGCGCCCTTGACGTCATCCCCCCTCAGGTCGGCGGCTTTCAGTCGCAAGGGCTGCCCCGTCTCGTCGGGCAGGATGCGTGCGGCGGCCGGGTCGATCGCGGGGCCGACGGCGTCGGAGGCCCGGGCCGGACCGAGTACGGCGTGGACGGTGAGCTGTGCGGTGCGGCCGAGGACGTCCGCGGCCTTGCTCGGGTCCTGTACGTCGGGCAGTTCGACGAGGATGCGGTGGTCGCCAGAGCGCACGAGGGTGGGCTCGGCAAGGCCGAGCGCGTCGATGCGGCCGCGCAGTACCTCCACGGTGCGGTCGGTGGCTTCGCGGCTGGTGCCGGAGGTCGGGGTGGAGCGGGTCTCCAGCACGATCTGAGTGCCGCCGCTCAGATCGAGTCCGAGGCGGACCGGCACGGTGAGGGCGATGGTCAGTGCTGCGGCGATCAGGGTGAGGGCGAGCAGCGCTCGCGTGCGCAGCGAGCGGTGGTGGCGTGGCAACGGGGTCTCCGGCAGGCGGGCCGCGGAAGCCGTGGGTGCGGCCGCGGCGAGGAAAGGGGGTTGTCAGGTGCCGGGAGGGACCGGGGGTGCCCGGTTGCGGTCGTGGAGCGGGGTGCCGGGGGAGGTAGCTGTGCAAGTGGACTTCGCAGCGAAAGTCCCGGCGGCCTGGGCTGCACCGGTGGTGCGGGCAATGGTGGCGTGGTGGTCCGGGACAGAAGGGCGTTCGCCGAGGTGCACGTAGGCAGCCGTGGCCTCGGCGGGGCAGCCGTATGCGTGCGGGTCATCGGCGCGGAGACTGGTGTGGGCGCGCTCCGCGCTCCCCGCCCCCGCCACGGCGGTCAGGGGTGGCCGGCCCGGTGCGGCGGGTGTGGCGGAGGCGGCGACCGTCGTCGTCAGGAGGGCGAGGAGGACGCAGAGGGTCGCCGCGACGGTGGCCGGGACGGTGCGGAGCGCGGGGTGCATGCACCGTCCCCTTTCTGGGGTGTCCGGGTACGGCGAGGGTGGGTCCGGGGTTCGGGTCGGGAGGAACGGAGGGCCGATGCCCCGGATTGTGGGGAGGGGACGGAGCGAGCTGGGTCAGGGTTCGACGAGCCCGGCGCGGATGGCGTACCGGGTCAGCTCCAGCCGGTCGCGCATTCCGAGCTTGTACAGCAGGTTGGCCCGGTGACGGTGCACGGTCTTGATGCTGATGAACAAAAGCTCGGCTATGTGCTTGGAGGAGTGACCCTCGGCCACGAGTTTGAGGACTTCCTCCTCGCGCGGGGTGAGGAGACGCTCGCGGTCGTCCGCACCGCGGAGGCCCCGGTCCAGGTAGTTGCGGATCAGGGCGGTGACCGCTCCGGGGTGGAGGAACGGCTCGTTGCGCATCGCGGCCCGGCAGGCGCTGACCAGGTCCCGGTCCGCGACCGATTTCAGTACGTATCCGCACGCTCCGGCCTTGAGGGCCTGGAACAGGTACTGCTCGTTGTCGTGCATGGTGAGCATCAGGATCCGCAGGTCCGGCTGGAGGGCGGCCAGCTCGCGGGCGGCCTGCAGGCCAGTGAGGCGCGGCATGGTGATATCGAGGACGGCCAGGTCGATGGGTGTGTCCCGGGCCGCCTCGATGGCCTTGGCCCCGTCCCCGGCTTCGGCGACGACCCGTAGGTCCGCTTCCCGGTCGAGGATCAGGCGTACGCCGCGGCGTACCAGGGCGTGGTCGTCGGCGAGCAGGATGCGGATCGGTCCCGGGGTGGGTGCGGCGGGCGCGGTGACTGTTGCGGTCGGAAGTGCGAGCTCAGGCATGGACACGGTCAAGGCTCCTTGGCAGCGGGGGCGGCGAGGCGGATCCGGGTGCCGGAACCGGGCGCCGAGGTGAGGTGCAGAGTGGCGCCGACGAGCAGGGCGCGTTCGCGCATGCCGCGGATCCCGGCGCCCTCGCAGGCTCCCCCGATGCCGCGGCCGTCGTCGGCGATCTCCAGCACCACCGCCTCATCTGCACGGTGCAGGCTCACCCCGATGCGGCGCGCGTCCGCGTGGCGGGCTGCGTTCGTCAGGCTCTCCTGCGCCACCCGGTACAGAACGAGTTCGGTCTCCGGTTCCAGGGTTGGTAGATCGGTCTCGAAGTCGCGCACCACGTGCAAGCCGCTGTGGGTGGAGAAGTCCTGCGTGAGTGAGGTCAGGGCGCTGACGAGGCCGAGGTCGTCCAGGACACCCGGGCGTAGACGGCGGACCAGGCGGCGGACCTCGTCCAGGCTGTCGCGGGTGATCTCCCGGGCCTGCTGGAGCTCTTCGCGCAGGGGTGTGTCCGCTGTCTCCGCGGCGCGGCCCAGCACCAGCAGGATCGCGGTCATGCTCTGCCCGACCTCGTCGTGCAGTTCTTGGGCGATCCGTCGGCGTTCCGACTCCTGGGCGAGCAGCACCCGCGCGCTGGACGTGACCCTTTCCTGCTCCAGCCGTTCCAGCATGGCGTTGAACGCGCGGATCAACTGGCCCATCTCGCCGTCTGCGCCTCCGCTGGTGACCGGCATGGGCAGGCGTTGCCCGGGGTGGAGCAGGTCGACGGTACCCATCAGGCCCTTCAGCCGGTCCAGCGGTGTCAGGCTCCAGCGCAGCAGGGCGGCATTGGCGACCAGCATGACAGCCAGGCCGCCCACCAGGATGACGGCCTCGGTCAGCAGTACCGGTACCGAAACGGTTACCGGCGCCCACAGAAGCAGCGCCGTCGCGGCTCCCAGCATCACACCGTTGAGCCCGAAGATCCGCCAGAACAACGACACCGGAGAAACTCCTGTTCCTACGATTTAAACCCGATCACCACCAGCTTGGCTTCACTTCTGAGGGTTGTCGATGGGTCTTGACCCCCATTTCTCAGACTCCTACCCGGCCCCGTGGTCATCGCCAGGCGCGTGAGATGGGGCCTGGCACCCATGTCTTTCCGACGGCGGGACGGGCACAGTCGAAGGACCGAACCGCCGGACGGTCGGTAGCAGCCCCTGACCGCACGATGCCATCGGACCGGGCGCCACCGTAGCCGCCAAGAAGGGACTCTTCCCGTGCCTCTCGACGCCTCCCAGACCGGCCCCCGCTCCGGCCGACTGACCACGAACGACGCTCGCCAGCGTCTCGAAGACGCCCGCAGCAGCCGGGCGGCCCAGCTCCAAGCACTCCTCGGAGGCGGGCAGAGCGCGGAGGGCCACCTGATGTCCGCGCAGGCGGAAGCCAACAGGCGGGTGCTCAAGGAGATCGAGGAGGCGTTCACCCGCATCGAGGAGGGTTCCTACGGCACCTGCCTGAAGTGCTCCCGGCCCGTCCCCGCGGAACGCCTGGAGATCCTCCCCTACACGCGGTACTGCGTAGCCTGCCAGCACCGCGCCGCCACCTGACCCGCCCAGTCCGCATGTCCCGCCCTGCTCACAAGGGGTGAAATCGTGAACCACCAGACCATCAGCCGCCCGAGCGCGCACCTGTCGATCGAAGACCTCGCCGCCATTCAGGAGAATCTGCACGACCAGCTCCTGTTCCGCCAGGAGCAACTGCGGAGGATCGCCGCGGCATCCCGGACAGAGGAACTGCGGCAGCGCCGCTCCCCGGCGCAGACCGAGGTGCAGGTCAAACTCGCCGCCTCGGCCCGCATGGTCCTCGCCGATGTCCAAGCGGCGCTGCAGCGCATCGCCGAGGGCCGCTACGGCACCTGCCACCTGTGTCGGCGACCGATCGACCGCGGACGCCTGGCCATCGTGCCCCAAGCCCGGTATTGCACGCGCTGCCAGCAGGTACGCGAGGCCGGACGGTGAGCGCCGTACGCCGACTCGGCGTCGCCCTGGCCGGCGGGCACCGGACTCGGCCACTGTGCCCGTGCTGCCCCGGCCTTGCCCTTGACATGGGCAGTTCCCGCACGCGGGCCTGGTTCTCCGGGCGCGGATTGGTCCTCGATGCGCCCACCATCACTTTCGCCGACGCGCGGATCGTGCACCCGATCCAGCGCGGCGTGATCGTGGACGTACCAGGAACAGCCCGCATGCTCGACCGACTGCTCGGCCACCACATGCCGCGCCGTGCCCGCCCCCTGATCGTGATCACCACACCCGTGTTGCACGGCCCCGCCTACCGGGAACAGGCCCGCACCGTCGTGCAGGTTCTGCGCCCGCGAGCAGTCCTGACCGTGCCCACCGCCCGCGCCGTCGCCCTCGCGGCGGACGCCGATCTCACCCGGCCGCTACTGGTGGTGGACATCGGCGCCCACCTCAGTGAAGTCGTCCTTCTGGTCGACGGAGCTGTCGTCGACGCACGCAGTACCGCCCTGGGTACCGGCGACCTGGTCGGCGTCGACGCTTCCGAGGAACTCAGTGAAGCGATCATCGCCATGGTCACGTCCATGCTCCGTCAGGACCGCACCGCGCTGACCGCCACCGCCCTGAAACGTGGCGCACTGCTGGCCGGCGGCGGAACGTTGCGCCCCGACCTCGCCCCCCGCCTCGTCGCCGCTCTGCAAGCGCCGCTGACGGCAGTCCGCGCGCCGCACACCGCCGCACTCCGCGGCGCCGCCGGACTCCTTACTGATCTTTTCGTAAGTTCGGCGGGTGTAGTGGGTGGATGGTCAGGCCGGTGTGGGCGAGGAAGGACCATGGCAGTTGTGGGTTGTGGTTGATGCGGTGGACGCCTTGCTCGGTGGCGTCGGCGACATCGGCGAGGTGGTCGCCGGCGAGGTTGGCGAGTTCACGTTTCTTGAGTGAGGACCACAGCAGCTCCACCAGGTTCAGCTCGGGCGCGTAGGCGGGTAATCGCTCCAGGGTGAGCCAGTCCTGGCCAGCGACCCAAGCCCGCATCAACCGGCTCCAATGGGCGGACAGGCCGTCCCAGACCAGGACCACCCGCTCGCCGCGGTAGAACGCCTTCATCTGCTCCAGGACCTCGATGAGGGCGGCGGTGTCGTAGCTTCCAGGCTTGAGACGGAAGCACAGGCGAGCCCCTCGATCGGGGTCGGTGGAGTGGTATCCCAGAGCCCCGGCCATCGACGCCCGCTTCCAGTTCAGCCGGTGCCGCAGCAGTGGGGTCCGACCTCGGGGTGCGTAGGTGCGGCGGATCTGAGGCAGCAGGGAGATGCCTGATTCGTCGAGGAACACGATCCAGGCACGTGTGTTCACGGCCCCTTTTTGATGCGCGGCCACTCGTGCGCGATCCAGCGGGCGATCTCCGACTCGTCCCTCTCGACCGCCCGCCGCTCGGGCCGCTGCAGACTCCATCCGAGCCGGCCGGTCAGCAACCGCCACACCGACGCCCTCGACAGCACCACTCCCGTCACCCGCTCAACGACGGCGCCAACTCGCTCCAGGGTCCACAGGTCGGCCTCGAAACCATGGGCCTGGGCACCCCGCTCCAACGCGGCCCGGACGGTCTCGACCTGGGCGTCGTCCAGCTTGGGCGGGCGACCGGTGGCCGCACGCCGACGCAAGGCCGAAGCACCACCTTCCTCCCACGCCCGCCGCCATCGCCGCACGCTCTCGGCGCACACCCCCACCGCCCACGCGATCTCCGCATTCGAGACACCGTCCTCGAACAACTCGACCGCCCGAACACGACGCGCCTCCGCCAACTGAGGCCGCAGCAACGGAGGAAGGGAGGCGCCAGCCGTAGAAGGCGAAGGTTGATAAGCCACCCCGACAGCCTCCCACCCACACCGCCACTACACCCACCGAACTTACGAAAAGATCAGTAGTGGCGTACTTCGTCTTCAAGGCCGCCCGGCGGGTGCACCCCGGGACTCCGGGAGTCGGCCACATGGTGGTTGCGATCACCACTGGAGCAGCGGTGTTTGGCGTCCTGTACGTCCTGCTGGGTACGGGCATCACGGCCGGCGCGCCGCGCGAGGCTGGGCCTGTCCAGCTGGCTCCGGCTGTGGGCAACACCACCACGCCGGTCGTCGTCTCGTCGGCCGACTAAGACCGTGTCCTATGTGGTGAGGCGGACGAGTCGCTTGTAGCAGCAGATGGCCGCGGCCAGGCCAAGGAAGGCCAGGTAGTTGCGGGGATGGCGTTCGTAGCGGTAGTTGAGCCGGCGGTAGCCGGTCAGCCAGGACATGGTCCGTTCGATCACCCACCGCCGACGCCCTAATCGTTCGCTCGACTCGATGCCCTTGCGGGCGATGCGGACGCCGATCCGTTTGCCGCGGAGCCATCTCCGCAGTTCAGGTATGTCGTATGCCTTGTCGGCATGGAGGCGCTGGGGCTTGAAGTGGCGGCCGCGGTGGGGGTCGTGTCTCGTTTGGTGACCGAGCACCATGGGCTTCAGTGCCTGGCTGTCGTGGGTGTTGGCGGCCGAGAGGCCGACGAGGAGGGGCAGTCCGGCCGCGTCCGACAGGACGTGCATCTTGGAGCCCGGCTTGCCCCGGTCCACGGGGCTCGGGCCTGTGAGTTCGCCCCCTTTTTGGCCCGTACGTGGGCGGAGTCGAGGACGGCTCGGGAGAGATCGAGGAGCCCGGCGTCGTCGAGCCGGTACAGGATCTCCTCGTGCAGCCGGCCCCAGACTCCGGCCCGGGACCAGATCAGGAACCGGCGGTGGGCTGTGGACTTCGATATCCCGAAGCAGGGTGGCAGGGCCCGCCAGGCACAGCCGCTGACCAGCACGTAGATGATCGCGGCGAACAGCGTCTCATCAGGCGTGTCCTGCATACCGCCGCCCTGCGGCCGCACTCTTGACGGTGGGATCAGCGGCTTCGCGATCTCCCACAGCCCGTCCGGAACAATCCAACTCCACGTACCCCGCCCCATGAACAGCCCAACGACCCACGACCACATAGGACACGGTCTAAGAGGCCATCTCATTTGGGTGGTTGGGTAGGCTGTCGGTCATGGTGGGGATTGTTGAGCGGCTGGTGCCGGATGAGTTGTGGGTGCTGTTCCAGCGGGTGGTGCCGGAGGCGCCTTCGCGGCCTCAGGGCGGTGGCCGACGTCGGCATGGCGACTGGGAGGTACTGGCCGCGATCGTCTTCGTTGCCACCTCGGGTTGCACCTGGCAGCAACTGCCCACAGCGTCGTTCGGGCCGTCGGGAGCGACAGCCCACCGGCGGTTCTCCGAGTGGAGCAAGCCGCGAGTGTGGGCCAAGCTGCACCGCCTGGTCCTCGACGAGCTCGGCGCTCGCGGCGAGCTGGACTGGTCGCGCTGCGCGATCGACTCGGTGAACATGCGGGCCCTGAAAAGGTGCCTCTATGGCTTTCGTCAAGCCGTAGTGGGTGTGGGTGGTTGGTAGAGGGTGCCGTCGCGGAGCATGGCGAAGTGGACGTCGATGCGGCGTCGGGCGAGTGCGATGAGGGCGGCGATGTGGTGTTTTCCCTCGCTGCGTTTGCGGTCGTAGTAGGCGCGTGACTCGGGCTGGGAGAGCGAGGCGAACGCGGCGAGGTAGAAGGCTCTCTTGAGCTGTTGAGCTTGCTCCGCTTTGACGGACACCATTGGTGTGGTGGTCAGGCCGCGAGTACGGTCTCGTATTCGGCGGGACTTCGGTAGCCGAGGCTGCTGTGTAGCCGCTGCAAGTTGTACCAGCTCTCGATCCACTCGAAGATCGCAGTGCGGGCGAGAGCCCTGCTGGGCCAGGGTTTCGTGCCGAGCAGTTCCCGTTTGATCGTCGCGAAGAAGGACTCGGCGAGGGCGTTGTCCCAGCACTGTCCGGTGCGGCCGACCGATAGCTGGACGTCGAACTCACCTGCCAGGGACGCGAATTGCTGGCTGGTGTACTGGCATCCGCGGTCCGAGTGGAAGATCACCGGCCGGGCGGGGCGGCGCCGCCGGCAGGCGGTCGTAAGGGCTTCGGCGACCAGGTCGGTCCGCAGATGATCGGCGGTTGCCCAGCCGACGACACGGCGGGAGGCGATGTCGATGACGGTGGCCAGGTAGAGCCAGCCCTGATCGGTCGGGATATACGTGATGTCGCCGCACCAGCGGACGTCGAGTGCGGCCGGGTCGGGTGCGAAGTCGCGCCCGATGAGGTCGGGCCTCGCGGCGGCCCGCGGGTCGGGGGCGGTGGTCACGTGTCGCCGCCTGCGGTGCCGGCCTTCGAGTCCGGCGTCCCGCATCAGTCTGGCCACGCGGCGCCGTCCGCATCTTTCGCCCTCGCGTTGCAGAACGGCGTGGAGGCGTGGGGCCCCGTAGGTGCCACGGGAGTGCTCGTGGGCCTCGGTGATCTTCACGGTCAGCTCCAGGTCGCGGACCGCGCGGGGGCCGGGAGTTCCGTTGCGGCGGGCATAGAAGGCGGTGCGGGAGACCTTGAGCAGTTCACACGCGCGTTTGACGTTGTGGTTGCTCTGCTTCTCCGCCTCGATGAACGGGTGCACCGTCACCGGGTCTCCTTCGCGAAGAAAGCCGTGGCCCGCTTGAGGATGTCGACGTCCTCGCGCAGGCGGCGGTTCTCCCGCCGCAGCGCGGCCAGCTCCTCACGCTCGCTGCTGGTCAGCCCGTCTCGCTCGCCCGCGTCGACCTCGGCCTGCTTGACCCAGTCCCGCACCGCGGTCTCGGTCAGATCGAAGTCCTTGGCTATCTGACCGACCGAGCGGTCACCGCGCCGGCACAGCTCGACGATCTCGGCCTTGAACTCCGACGTGAACGAACGGCGAGGGCGAGGCTTCTTCTTCCCCATGCTCTCCATGATGGACATCCTCCCGGGGACGAACCCCTGATCTCGAATGTCCGTCAAAGCGGATCAAGCCCACCTGCAGCCTGGTCCGCATTCGGCAACAGGGCACCGCCGAACGCCTCGGACTCACCCAGTCCGTCGTCCCCCGCACGATCAGGCAGCTGCAGGCCAAGGGAATCCTCAGCGAGCGGTAGCGCATGGCACCGTCCTCACCCACCCGCTCCTGGCCGGCTACGAATCCCTCGCCCACATGGTCAACCACCTCAAGGACCCCGAGACCTTCGTGTGGCCGCTGAACTTCCCCACCGGCGACATCCGGCCCCCGCGGGCCCGAGACGCGCGGACAGGCACCGGCTTCGACCCTGACCCGGACGGCGGCGAGGACGCCCCGACCCCCGAGGCCCGCCCCAATCTCCGGCTCGCTGGCTGAACCGCCGCGAGACCGCCCGCACCACCACGGCGCCCTCCCCACCGGGAGCGGCGCCGTCGTCGTTCCCAGCCGAGGCCGGGCCAGTGCGGTAGCACCAGCTACACCGGTTCGTTCTGGTGCAGCAGAACAAAACAGCGCCGCCCTGCTGCACCGGCCGTGCCGGCAACAGTCGTGTGCTGCCTGGGTCCATGCAAATGCTGTGCTGTACCCACGACATTCCCCGTACAGTTTCTAAGAGCTCGTAACACGATCATGAGTCGGGCTTGTTGAGGCGTCGCCAGCAGATGAGACTGCAGGCGAGGGAGACGAACGCGTCGTGGAGTTCGGTGCGGCGTTCCCAGCGGACGGCGAGGCGTTTGAACTGATGGAGCAGGGCGAAGGTCTGCTCCACGACGTAGCGGAGCTTGCCCATGCCCTTGATGTTCGGTGCTCCCTTGCGGGAGATGACCGGCAGGATCCGGCGTTTACGCAGCTCTTCCCGGTTGGGGTTGGAGTCGTAGCCCTTGTCGCCGAGCAGAGCGTCCGGGCGCCTTCGGGGACGGCCGGGGCGGCCCGCCACTGGCGGGATGCCGTCGACCAGGGCGAGGGTCTGGGTGACGTCGTTGACGTTCGCCGCGGTCGTGATGACCTTGAGCGGGGTGCCGCGTCCGTCGCAGATCAGATGGTGCTTGCTGCCCGCCTTCCGCCGGTCGACCGGCGACGGACCGGTGTCGGCTCCCCCTTTTTCGCGCGAATGTGAGAGCCGTCCACGCAAGCCCTGGACCAGTCGAGCCGGCCGGCCGCGTTCAGCTCGGCGAGCAGGATCCGGTGCAGCTGGTCGAAGACCCCGGCCTGCTGCCACCGCTCCAGGCGCCGCCAGCAGGTCTGGCCCGAGCCGAACCACAGCTCAGATGGCAGGAGTTGCCAGGCAATGTCGTTGCAGAGGACGTACAGGATGCCCTGCAGACACAACCGGTCTGCCACCGGCCGCGGCCCTGGCGACCTCGTCGGCCAGGGCGGCAGCAGCGGCTCGATCAGTGCCCACAAGTCGTCGTCCACGATCCACGGCCGAGTACTCACACACTCACGAACGGCCGAATCATCACACCGGTTACGCCCGGCCAGGGCATCTCACCAAGATCCTGTTACGAGCTCTTAGCCATCTGTTCCCGAAGGCTGTCTACCTCGTCCTCGATCTCCTGACACGCAGCCTCGCATCTCACTTGTCGAATGTGATCGTCATCAATGAGTGCGATATCGGCAATCTTGCCATCGAGGAACCTTCTCAGTCGGGTAAGTTCCTCTTGGTGACTGTCTTTGAACAAGGCTAGCTCGCGTGTCGGAATAATCGCTGTGGGAGCTGGTAGGGCCCTCATGATGGCCGCGTACCTGAGTTTGCCAAGTCGTGCCTGCGGATCCCGATCAGGCGGGGCAAGGTCGGCGATGTGTTGAACGCTGTCCGTGATAGGAAATAGTCCTTCACGAGTTCCGCAAATGACACCTGCGAGGTACGTCATGTAGAGATCGGCAGTGCGCTCTTCGACCTCCCACCAGTCCCACCCAGGGCCTTGGCGGGCAAGCCCTCTCGTTGCCAGGCGGTCGAAGACGCCGTACTGCGCCTTCCCCGCGTGGACCAGCGTCCAACCAGGTCTGAGCGGGCCTCCTCCCTCGGCCATTCGCCGCCACCGCCAACGGTCGCTACCGGGCATCCCGTCAAAGGAGCGGAGCACCTCAAAGAAGCCCGTTTCGAAATCTCCGGACATATCCCAGACTGTCTCGTCAGGCGAGATCGTTTCGACAAGGCCTTGTTGTGTGAGATCGGACATGTATGGACCGAATACTTCGTCGCGCTCGCGGAGACTGGCGGGCACGATCGTTGCCGCTTTTTCCCAGTACAGGAGAACCTGCGTGAACCACGACGTCTGCGGCGCTCTCATGAAAGGAAAGTAAAGTGCTGTTTCCATTTCCTATCACCCCGCTCCAGCATCTTTCGCTTGGCCTCTTCGGGTGTACTTCCAGCTCAGCACATGCCTTAGCTCCGTGCGCGCTGGAGCAACAGAAGACGAGTTGGCAGCCGCGCTCGACGAGGTTGGTCCGACCCCGATGCCGCGCACCAGTATCTGACCAGAAGTCTGATCAATGGGACGGAGCCGTTCACACCATTGGGTTGAGAGCACTCGATTCAGCGGTAGCTTCCCATAGAGCTCGTAACACGATCATGAGGTGGGCTTGTTGAGGCGTCGCCAACAGATGAGGCTGCAAGCGAGGGAGACAAACGCGTCGTGGAGCTCGGTGCGCCGTTCCCACCGGACGGCGAGTCGTTTGAACTGATGGAGCAGGGCGAAGGTCTGTTCCACGACGTAGCGGAGCTTGCCCATGCCCTTGATGTTCGGGGATCCCTTGCGGGAGATGACGGGCAGGATCCGGCGTTTACGCAGCTCATCACGGTTGGCGTTGGAGTCGTAGCCCTTGTCCCCGAGCAGAGCATCGGGACGTCGGCGGGGCCGGCCGGGGCGGCCCGCCACCGGTGGGATGCCGTCGACCAGGGCGAGAGTCTGGGTGACGTCATTGACGTTCGCCGCAGTCGTGATGACTTTGAGCGGAGTGCCGCGTCCGTCGCAGATCAGGTGGTGTTTGCTGCCTGTCTTCCGCCGGTCGACCGGCGACGGACCGGTGTCGGCTCCCCCTTTTTCGCACGGATGTGGGAGCCGTCCACGCAGGCCCTGGACCAGTCGAGCCGGCCGGCCGCATTCAACTCGGCGAGCAGGATCCGATGCAGCTGGTCGAAGACCCCGGCCTGCTGCCACCGCTCCAGGCGCCGCCAGCAGGTCTGCCCGGACCCGAATCCCAGCTCAGGCGGCAGGAGTTGCCAGGCGATGTCGTTGCAGAGCACGTACAGGATGCCTTGCAGACACAACCGGTCAGCTACCGGCCGCGGCCCTGGTGACCTCGTCGGCCAGGGCGGCAGCAGCGGCTCGATCAGTGCCCACAAGTCGTCGTCCACGATCCACGGCCGAGTACTCACACCACCACGAACGGCTGAATCGTCACACCGGTCACGGCTGACCAGGACATCTCATCAAGATCGTGTTACGAGCTCTAAGAGGGCCTGGCCGAAGGTTACCTTTAATGGAATAGGTGGAGTCTTGGCAGCCGCTATCGCGACCGCCTTGCCCCTCACTGCGGGTGGAGGAGCCCTTGCAGTGGGCCTCGGGGCAGGAGCCGGCCTTGTCGGAATCGGCACGGCAGCGTACAACGCCACTGAGATACTGCGTTCTCCCCGATATGACCGACGTGCACCGCTCGTTTACGCCGTCCTTGCCCACGGGCTTTAACAAGCGGCCCGTCCCGCCCGGATACGGGCAGCTCAGGGCATCCTTTCATCCTGTTCTGCAGCTGAGTCGACTGCCGCGCTGGTGTAGCGAAGGCTGGCCTTGGCACCCAGGGAGAAGACGTGGGCAAGGTGGAGAGGGTCGGCGCCGGTGACCGCGGCTTCTTCGAGGATGCGGTCCTGCCGCAGCCGGTCGAGCCCGACGGGCAGTTGCCGGACCAGCCTGTCCATCCAGAAGGTGCCGACGGCCGCCGTGGTGGTGGCGGTGTTCCGGCTGATCAGCAGGTGCGGGTTGGTGCTGTTGGGCCAGCGTTCGTGTCGGTAAGCCACGTAGTTGATGATCGCCTCGGCGGTGTAGTCGTCCAGGGGACGATCCAAGCCCTCAGGGTCGAGTCGCCGTCCGGGCAGGTCCACCTGCTCGACCAGCATCGAGCGAATCTGGCGGGCGGGCAGTGCATGGATGCCGGACAGGGCCACTACCACGCGAAGGGCCGGATCCTGCAGTGCGGCAAGAGCGACAGACTCCACCTCGTCCGCGGTGAGTGATACGGGGATCTTGATCGCGGGCTGGCCGCCCTTGATGCCTCGCATCGGGTTGGCGAAGATCAGCCGCTCGGCCTTGAGCGTGCTGAACAGCGAACGCAGGGCACTGGCGTCGTGTGCGCGATAGGGCCGGTCGGCGAGCCAACTGGTGATGTCGTCGCGGGTAGCCTGCCGCAGGGTTGTGTACTTGCCGGCGTACTCGGTCAGGAACGGCAGGATGCTCCTCAGGTTCGTGATGACCGTTGCGCGGGCACGTGGCCTGCGGCGCGGGGTCCCGTGTCTCAGGATGTCGATCCAAGCGTCCAGCTCAGAGCGGACACCTGGGGCCAGGAAGGAAAGGTGTTCCTCGCACCAGGCGTCGAGAGAGTCGGGCCGGTCGTCGAGGAAGATGTCGAGTCCCTCGAACACCTCCAGGACGTGGTTGGCTGGCACTGCCGTATGGGTGAGCTGAGTGATGGTCGAGGCCCGGATTCGCTCCCCTGGCCGGTGAACCGCGCAGAGAATCCGGATGCCGCGTTGCACTGAGCCGAGAGTGCGGGGCGGCCAGCCGCGCAGTTCCGCGATCTGGATGGCCCGAGCACTCAAGGATGCGAACAGTTGAGGGTCCAGCGGTGGGGCCTTGCTACTGACTCCGCGAAGATCGCGCGGCATCTCGAACAGCAACAGCTCCGTCCAGCGTGCCGGAACACGGTGTGGCCGCGGAGACCACGGTTCCGACCGAACAGGCTGAGGCTGCGGGCCGCCGCGCGGTCGCAGGGTGCCGATGATGAAGAGCTGGTGTCCGGTGCGGGCGGCTACTGTCAGGTCGACACGGGTCTTGTTGTCCGGGCCGGCGATCAGGCTGGCCTGGCGGCGGCAGAGGCGGCAGATCCCGTCTATCGCGGCGACCTCGCGTGCGCAGACGTCGCAGTGGCGGCTGGTGGCTTTCGAGGTGAAGCCCCAGCACGCTTTGCAGCGAGGGCGGTCGATCCAGCCCCATCCAAAGCAGTCCCTGCAGCTGCGGGTGGCCCAGGGTCGTGATCGCCGGACTGGCGTACTCATAGCGGCGGTCCCGAGCGACCCGGTCGGCGCTGGTGTGTGATCGGGCTGCCGCCGACGGCCTGCTTCTCCGTCTCCGGTGTCGTGGTCTCCTGCCGGACGCTGGCCTTCTCCGGGACGAGGAGGTCGGCGGTTGTGCAGTCCAGTACCTCGCAGATGATGTCGAGGTCGGCCAGGCGTACGGTCAGCGGCCGGCCGGACCACAGGTGGGACATCTTGCCAGCAGAGATCACCAATCCGGCGTCCGCGAGCATCCGTTGGAGCTCGGATGCCTTCCAGATGTCGCGCTGGGCGGCGACCATCCGCAGGTTCCACTTCATCGGCGTGTCCCCCCGAATCGGGTTGTGGCCCGTTGCCCCGCTCGGATCCAGGCATCTTCGACGTGGGACTTCTCGACGTGCACGTAGATCACGGTCGTGTTGAGCCATTCGTGTCCGAGGATCTCTTGGATGGCAACGACGTCCATGCCGTTGCGGTAGAGGTCGGAAGCGGCGAAGTGCCGTAGCACGTGCGGTGTGAGCTGGCCGACCTGGTGCGGCAGGTGCCGGGCGACCGCCTCGGCGAGCCCGGTCCGCAGAGCGTCGTCCGTCACGGCCCTGCTGGATCCGTCGCCGTATCTGCGTTCCGAGGGAAACAGCGGGGCACGGGGGTCGTTGACCTTGTCGTCGAACTCCCAGCGCGGCCCAGTGATCCACCATTCGAGCAGGTCACGGGAGCCGTTGATGAGCGGGACGAGCCGTTCCTTCTTGCCACGGCCCTGGCTTCCCTTGCCCTTGAGGAGGACCTTGCCGAACCGCCCCAAGTCCCAGCGAACATCGCCGATCCGCAGCAGGCACAGTTCCGAGATCCTCGGCCCGATGAGGCTGGCCAGCCGCGAGGCGGTGTAGTTCCGGGCGGCCGGAGCGTACTTGCGTGCCTCTTCCATGTCGCACCGCCAACCGCCGAAGAGCGTCGTGACGTCCGCTTCTGGCGGCGGGATCCGCAGCCTCGCAGAGGTGCCGCCGCGCGGCCGGTTCATCTCGTCCAGCGGGGACTCGACGACGAAGCCGGTGGCCGCGTGGATGCCGGCCTTGTGCCGTAGTTCGAGGAACTCGAAGAACACGGCGAAGGCCGCGGCCTGGCGGACCTTGGTGCCTGAGGCTGAGTCGCGACGGTGCCGCCCGAAGTACCGGTCGAGGTCCTTGGCCTCCATCTCCCACAAGGGCCGGCCGAACCATTCCCGCAGGCCAAGAACGGGGCCGACGTCGCCGCGGATGGTGTCGTCGAGGACTCCGGCGGAGGCCCGGGCGAGGACGAACTCAGCCAGCAGATCCTGCTCAAAGGCAGCGACCTCCTCGGAAGTCTCCAGCCGGAGCTCCGGCCGCAGG
Source organism: Streptomyces sp. NBC_00273 (assembly GCF_036178145.1). Classification (NCBI taxonomy): domain Bacteria; kingdom Bacillati; phylum Actinomycetota; class Actinomycetes; order Kitasatosporales; family Streptomycetaceae; genus Streptomyces; species Streptomyces sp. NBC_00273. The sequence goes on from NZ_CP108067.1 coordinate 280,744, forward strand.
TCGCGCACGACGGCCAGTGCCATCCCGTTCCTCCCCTTCAGCTATCCAGCGACTCCGCCATGACAGCTGAGGAGACTTCAGGATTTCTGAGGAACGAGCAGCAATCACCCGATCGTGTCCAGGAGACCGGAAGCCCCAGATCAGGCAGTCATCGAGGTCGCTGGCGCAGTCGGGAGGCTGCGGGAACCCACGGGAACACCAGTTCTCCGCGTTCTACTGCGCGCCCGGCGAGGACGGGGCCCACGAGAAGGGCGGGGTGGAACACGAGGGCGGCAGGTTCCGCCGCAAGCACTTGGTCCCGCCGCCCGCGGTGGACTCGCTGGCGGAGCTGAACGAGCGTCTGGCCGCGATCGACGTCGCGGAGGACGCCCGGCACATCCATGGTCGGCCGACCTCGATCGGGTTCGACTTCGAGGCCGAGCGGGAACGGCTGCGGCCGCTGCCGGTGGACGACTACGACTGCGGGATCGACCTGACGCCGGTGGTCGCGCGCAACTCTCGGATCACGGTGCGGCAGTGCTACTACTCGGTGCCGGCGAAGTTCATCGGCACGAAGGTCCGGGTCAAGCTGCGGGCGAACGAGTTGTGGGTGTTCGACGGGCGCAAGGTCGTCGCCCGACACCCGCGCCTGACGCGCCGTTACACCTACCACGACCTGCTGGACCACTACCTGGAGATCCTGCTGGTCAAGCCCGGCGCGTTCGCCGGGGCCTCAGCACTCGCGCAGGCCCGCGCGGAGGGCGGCTTCACCCAGGTCCATGAGGCGTTCTGGGCGGCGGCGAAGAAGAAGGCCGGCGACCGCGAGGGCACCCGGATGCTGATCGAGGTGCTGCTGCTGCACCGCCAGCTGCCCGCCGAGGCGCTTGTTGCGGCGATGGAGACCTGCCTACGGATCGGGTCGGTCTCCACCGACCTGGTCGCCATCGAGGCCCGCAAGGCGATGGAGGGCACCGACGCCGACGACGCCGAGCTGCTGGCCGACGCCAAAGAGGAGACCCAGGACGGCCCGGCGGCCACGGGCGGCGGGGCCCGGGTGATCTCCCTGCACGCGCGCCGCCTGCCGCCCGACCCGCGCCAGGGGTTGCCCGACATGAGCAAGTACGACCGGCTGCCGACGCGAACCGCCGCCTGTCCTCCGTGATCGCCCGTTACAGCAAGATCGACCTGCTCTGCCTGGACGAGTTCGGCTACCTCAACCTGGACCGCAAGGGCGCCAAGCTGCTGTTCCAGATCTTCACCGAGCGCGAGGAACGCAAGGCCACCGCGGTCGCCACGAACTCGCCGTTCACCGAGTGGGACAAGACCTTCGGCGACGCCCGCCTCTGCGCGGCCATCGCCGACCGGATCACCTTCCGCTGCACGCTGATCCAGACCGGCACCGAGTCCTACCGCTACCAGGCCACCCAGGAATCTCTCTTCCCGGCCTCGAACTGATGGACGGCGAAGTCTCGGTGACCCCCGGGAGGGCATGGAGGGCCGCTGAGGGGCCACTCGGATTTCCAGCTGACCACAGAGCCACTGGGTTGGTGTGGTGACCGGCTCAGCCCACGCCCCTGTGGGTGACGGCCGAGCCGGTCTCCGTGCCTGCGGCGATGCCTTGGCGCTTACCGCGGAGGCCGGCGCACCCTCGCAGCAGCCGTCGTGGTTGTCGCCCAGTGGCTTCGTATAGAAGCCCGCCTGGCATGCTGGCCGCATGGACGCTGACGATCTGACTCCGGTTCACCTCGACAAGGTGATGGACGGGTTGGCGATGAATCCCGCCCTGCCAGCTCCTATGGTCCGGCGACTATTCGCATGGCGGCGGGGCTTGGGGATGGTGGCGAAGCGTCCGGATCTTACCGAGGACATGATCGCCGAGATCGTCGCGATCGACGATCACTGGCTCCTGCACAGCCTGGCGCTCAACGACCGGCTGCCGGACCAGTTCCGCATCGAACTGGCCGCTCATCGGGACAGGGCGGTGCGGGCCGCACTCGTTGTCCACACCGCGACCGCACCGAGGAAAATGCTGGAACAGCTCATCAACGATCCCGATCCACGGGTCCGTGAGTACCTGGCTCAGGGCCCCCACACGCCGCCCGACCTCCGGGCCCACCTCGCCGCCGACTCAGACCCCGCAATCCGCGCCGTGCTGGCGAAGCACTGGCCACAAGCACCGGAGGCAGTCCGCCGGATCCTGCTGACCGATCCCGAGACCAAGGTCCGCGCTGCGGCCTGTTCGACCTACTACGCGCATCAGCCACATCCGACACCGCCCGCGGACCTACTCCCGGCGCTGTTGGCGGACCCGGTGACTCGGGCGGGCGCGGTTATTCACGCTGTTCTCGACGCGGACACCCTCCAGCGGCTCGCCGCAGATCCGGACAGCGAGGTTCGCGCCGAGCTCGCCCGGCATCCCGACCTGCCACCGTCGGCTCGCAACGCCCTTGCGGTCGATCCAGCTTTGAGCGTCCGTGTGAAGGTCTTCGCCCGACCGGACACGCCCGAGCACGTGCGGGCACAGATCCACGCCTCGGTCCACGAGCTGTCGCGCTCGACAGCTGATCCGGACCCTGCCGCGGACGACGAAACGGTCCTGCAGTGGTTCCAGAACGAGTTCGCGCCCACGGAACTGCGGATCCTGCGGCTGCCCTGGGTGACGGCCGATCCGCTGCCGTACATCGACTCGCCCTACGTCAGCTTCCGAGTCTCCGCGGCCGCCAGCAAGGCCCTTCCCGCCAACGCGGTGGCCCGACTGCTCGACGACGAAGAGGAGATGGTCCGCCTCACCATGGCGCACACCGCCCCGCACCTGGTCGATCTCGCGACCGCCGAAAGCATCGAGCGCCGCTACCGGCCCCGGCGGGACAAGTTCACGTTCTGGTGGGACAAGGAGGAGGTCCTGACGTTCCCGCCCACAGCCTTGCGCCGCTTCGCCACCGACCCTGAGCCCCGGCTTCGCTCCTTCGCACCCCGCGATCCGAACCTGCCCCCGGAACTCGCCGAGAAGCTGGCCGCCGACCCCGAAGACCGCGTCCGCCGCGCGGTCGCGCCCCACCGCAACCTCCCGCTCCAATCCCTGCTCCGACTCCTCGCCGACTCCTCGGAGCGCGTCGCAGAAGCCGCCGGCGCCTCACCATTCCTTCCGGGCGAGCACATGGAGTGGCTGCTGAACCGGGCGGGTCTGTAGCCGCCGACTGGCCCGGGCCCCGCTGGTCCGACAACGACCACCCCATACGGAAGATCTTGCTCAGCCTCTGCCGAGTCTCACTGTCCAATTTGCTGCTATAGCCGGAAGGGGTTGGGCCCGTGGGGTCCAACCCCTTCCGGCACATCCAGGGTGAGGCCCCGGCCGCGACTTGTCAGGGAGGCGACCCGGGCCCTCACTCACACGCTACCGACGCCACCACTCTGGCCTCCACGGACACTCCGCCCATGCCTTGGCGGGTCACCCGATCAGTGGCTCCCAATCTCGCCGGAACGGCTCCCGAACTCGCCGAAGAACGCCCAGCGAGGTCGAGTACATCACCGTCACGAACGACCTACATGTGGCTCCCGTTCACACCGGAGCAGTGGCTCCCATATGACCCGACAAAATCACGCACCGTCACCTGACACACCCGCCACCCACTCAGGCCCCTGCAGCACTGAGCGCGCTACCTGGCCGAAGAGCCAAGTAGCGCGCTCATGCGGTCCGTGGCGGACAGTGATACTTCGGTCGCTATCTGATTGGCTTGGGTATGCAACGCTGCTCAGCGGCCGAAGGAGGCCCTGGGCTTCCCTGTCCCGCCCAGAGAGGAGCCAGCCGATATGCGAGCAAGTGTGGGCGACCGCCTTTTGGTTCACGGCCGCACGGTCGGTCAGCATGACCGATCCGCAGAGGTGGTTGAGGTGCTGGGCCCGGACGGAACGCCGCCCTACAGGGTGCGGTTCGAGGACGGGCACGAAACGCTCATGTCGCCTGGTCCTGACACTGTCGTCCGTCACCTGACGGAAGACACCTGAGCCGACGCACAGGGGCCTGAAACCCTGGCTCCCTGCCGCGCCAATCTCCTGGACAGTCTCGCCAGACAACCCGCGCGCCCTATCTCCTCTTTCCCCGCGTCACTGGGCTCCTCCGTGACGTTTTGGGCACGCGCGGCGCAGGCTTACAGGTTCCCGCCGCAAGCAGGGCGACGGCCCGGTCTCTACGCGGAGTCGACGCTGCGGCCCCGCCCGCCGGCGAGTACCGCGGCGAGCCGGAGCGTCGCGCCAGTTGGCCCTTGGGGAGGATCGGACCGGTGAGTAGCGACTCCGCTCGGTGTCGCAGGGCGCTCGTACAACGATCCCGCCACCGGCCTGGACGTCGAGGAACACGCCAGCCTGCGGCCGGACTGCGGGCGGCGGCCTGGTGGCTGGCCCACGTGTTCCCCGGGCACTACGGGCCGAACGCCCGTTGCTGGGAGCAGATCCTCGACGCGCACGCCACCCGTCGCAGCCTCGGCGCCCACGTCGTCGGGTCAGCGCTCGGCCGAGGACCTCCGGGGCCCGCGAAGTCCGTGACGGTGTCTTGCGCCGGTGAGCAGCGTGGGCAGGCTCGCCGGATCCGGAGAGCACCTACGCCCCGAAACCAGAGCACCGCCGCGCAGCGCGCACGCGAAGCCCGGAGGACGGCAGGGGAAAGTAACCGCTGTACTGATGTTCCCCGAGGCCGAGCGCGGACGGGACGTACACGGACGGCAACGTGCAGCCGCTCTGCCGTCCGTGCCACCGACTCAAGAGGCTCGAGAACGCTGGGGGCCGCTGGTGCCCCGTTCGAGGCTGCCGGGCTACCTCGGTGCGGAGAGGATTGGGTTCAACAGGCTGCCAATGACGGGGATTCCGCCCGCCCCCGCGCAGGTGACATCGCCGACCGCACCGGCGATCGGCAATCCGTGCAGGGTCTTGCAGAGGTCTAGCCCCCCCAACCCCCCGATCCCCGGCATTGGTGCGGCGCTGGCGGGTGCGGCCAGGGCCCCGAGGAGAGCGGCGGTCCCGAGGGAGAGGGCGGCAAGCGCCCGGCTGGTGTTATTCATGCCCCGCCAACGATCTCCATCCCGCCGGAGTCACGCCCGGCTCACAGCCATCGCCCTGTGCGAGCCCTGACCAGGCCTGTGCGGTGCACGCGCTGGACGACGCTCCCCACAGGCCTGCCCAACGATGCCTTAGTGGTCAACGCTCGAAGTCCTTCAAGGGTTGACCCGAGAACAGGGTTTGTGGCGAGACCGGTCCGGGTTGTCTTGGTTGTAGAGCGAGGCTGGCACTAAGGTCAGGCCGCCGTGTCAGCCCCGCCGCTACTGGTCGCAGGGCCCGGTCACTGTTCACCAGAAACAGCAGCCCGACTCCTGGCAGCCGCGACGTCACCGAGCTGAGGTGATCGGCGGGTTGCCCAGTTCTTTGATGAGTTGCCGGTAGGTCGTGAGGGCTGGCTTGGGGGTGTAGTCGTCGCGCAGGAGGCCGAAGTGGTGGAAGAGCCCTTCGGCGTTGCTGTCGGCGTCCCGCAGGGCGAAGAGCGAGTAGCCGTCGATGTTCAGGTCGGTGGCGAGGGCGGCGACGGTCCGGATGATGGTGTCGAGGGCGGCGGCCTGCCGCTGCTCGGTGCGGCCGGGGCCGGTGGGCCAGCCGTTCTCGCAGATGCGGATCGGGACGGTGTTCGGGATGCCGGCCTGCGGCAGGCTGGTGCGGCGGAACGCCGTGAGGACCGCGGTGACGGCGTCTGCCAACTGGTCGGCCGCGATGGGCCGGAACACGTCCGGGAAAAAGTCCAGGCCGACGTAGTCCAGGTTCTGTCGGAAGCGTGCGTCGGCCAGGGCGCCGAGGTCGGACCAGAAGGTGTCGGCCGGGTCGAAGGTCGGTACGGCGTTGAAGCCGACCGCCACACGGTGGTCGAGGGATTGGGCCTCCTGCTTGGCGGCGACCACACCCTGGACGAGCGCGTTCAGGACGTTGGGGATGCTGCCGTCGACGACAGAGAGGTTGAGGTTGGGCTCCTCGCAGATCTGGACCGATGCCAGCTCGGGTCCGCCAGTCCGGACGGCCTCGCGGACGAACTCCGGCCAGCCGTCCAACTCGCCGGACGGCTCGCGGAACTGCAGCACGAGGTCCAGAGTGCGGCCGCGCTGGAGGTAGGCGTGCGGATCGGCGGGTGTGGGCTGCGGTGGTGTCACGGTGGCGGCGAACGAACGGTAGGCGCGCACCGCCAGCGTGGCCGCGTCGCCCTGGAGCTCGTCGAGGGCGTCGATGATGCGGTCCGGTGCGTCCGGTCGGACCGGATGGATGATGCCCTGGTCGTCGCCCAGGATGCCGCCGGGATAGATGCCGAAGGTCATGGTCATGTCGCCCCAAAAATCTTGGTGTCACGCCAATTTTGTGGTGACACTATCATGTGAGCCATGGGCCTTCGAGAGATCAAGAAGCAGCAGACCCGCACGGCGATCGCCAACGCGGCCCTGCCTCTCTTCCTGGAGCACGGCTTCGACCAGGTCACGGTCGCCGAGGTGGCACGGCACGCGGGCGTGTCCACCAACACCGTGTTCAACTACTTCCCCACCAAGGAAGACCTGTTCTTCGACCGCCAGACCGAGGTCGAGAACCACCTCGCCGCCCTGGTGCGCGACCGAGGACCGGGCACCTGCCCCATCGAGGCCGTCCGCGACGACCTGCTCTCCGCGCTACGGCAGGACCACCCCATGCTCGGGCTCCAGCCCGGAGCGCCCGCGTTCTGGCAGGTCATCCAGGACAGCCCGGCCCTACGCGCCCGCGAACGCGAGATCGGCGAACGCATCGAGGCCGCTCTGGCGACCGCTCTGACCGAACATCCGCCGAACGTCGCGGACGCACCCGGCAATGCTGGCTACGCGTTGCCCGTGCTCCTCGCGGGCGCCATCGCCGGAACACACCGCGCCGCTCTGCGCGAGCTCCGACGACGCATCATGTCCGGCGAACCGCCCGCGCGCGCCCTCAATGCCGTCGCCTCGGCGGCCCTCCAGGCATTCAACCTGCTCTGCTCCGGACTTCACGCAGGTGACGAACGGACGTCGCAGGAGCCACAGCTCCCTCAGTAACAACCACTAACGAAATGAGTAGCGGGGGACGCTAGGCTCCCGTGGCATGAGTCAGAGTGGTTCGCAAGCGGCAGCGTTCTTCCGAGAGGCCCGCCAGAGCGGAGTGGTCTGGTTTGTCCGGGATGACGAGGGAAGCCCGGCTCCCCTCTCCGCGGACGGCACGCGGAATCTTCCCTACTGGTCGACCATGGCCCGCGCCCAGAGGGCGGCGAAGATCTGGGGGCACGGGCTACGTGTTGAGTCCATGCCCCTCGACGCCTGGCGGGATAGCGATCTGCCCGATGCCGCCCAAGAGGGATACATGATCGGGATCAACTGGAGCGGACCGCGCCTCGTCGGCTGGAGCTTCACCCCGGTGGAAGTCCTCAACCGGCTCGCAGCGGGGTGATTAGCCCGCGGCGCCGCTCAATACAGAGCGCAGCCGCCGCCAACAGATCAGCGCGCATCCGAGGGTGAGGAAGGCTTCGTGGATGTCGTCGCGTATCTCCCAGCGGATCCGTAGGCGGCGGAACCAGTGCAGGTGAGCGAACGCGCGCTCCACGACCCAACGTTGGGTACCCAGGCCGGAGCCGTGCTCGATGCCACGGCGAGCGATCAGCGGCTTGACACCCAGGCCCCAGACCAGACGGCGGTACTTGTCGTGGTCGTAGCCGCGGTCGCCCAGCACCACGTCAGGCCGGCGTCGAGGTCGGCCACGCTGGCCGCGCACGGGCGGCACGGCCTGGAGGAGCGGGATCAGCTGGGTGACGTCGTTGCGGTTGCCGCCGGTCAGGGTGGCTGCAAGCGGGATGCCGGTGGCGTCGGTGATCAGGTGGTGCTTGCTGCCCATCCTGCCCCGGTCCACTGGGCTTCGTCCGGTCTTGGGTCCCCCTTTAACGCACGGATGTGGGACCCATCGACCGCCGCACGGGAGAAGTCCAGAGCGTTCGCGCCGCGGAGTCTGGCGAGGAGTACCTCGTGCAGCCGGGACCACACGCCAGCCTCGGTCCACTCCGCCAGGCGTCGCCAGCAGGTCATGCCCGAGCCGAAGCCCAGTTCCTGCGGCAGGTGTTCCCAGGCGATCCCGGTATGCAGCACGAACAGAATGCCCTGGAACACCAGCCGGTCCGGATGCCGCTTGCGTCCCGCATGCCGGGTCCGACGCTCGACCTTGGGCAACAGCGGCTCAACCACCACCCACAATGCGTCATCGACTTCCCACGGCTTTGGTCGAGCCACCCCGCACCCCCAGATCACCGGTCCGGAACAATCCAACCACCTCAAAGATCATTTTGTTAGGAGTTCTTAGAGGCCCTAACAGAAGTTGTTGATCATGTGACTTTCAGTTCGGGTGGTCGTTGGTCTGGTCGTGGGGAAACGCCAGTCACGGCCGTGGATCGTGTCGGATGAATTGTGGTCGCTCGTCGAGCCGTTGCTTCCGGATCCGGCGCCGAAGCGGGTGGAGGGCCGTCCGCGGGTGCCGGACCGGCAGGCACTCTGCGGGATCCTGTTCGTGCTGCATACCGGGATCCAGTGGGAGTACCTGCCGCAGGAGCTAGGGTTCGGTTCCGGGATGACCTGCTGGCGGCGTCTGGCCGCGTGGAACGAGGCAGGTGTGTGGGACCAACTGCACCTGGTGCTGTTGAAGAAGCTGCGGGTCGCAAGGAAGCTGGACTGGTCGCGGGCGGTGATCGACTCCTCCCATGTCAGGGCCGCTCGGCGGGACCCAAAAGCGGTCCCAGCCCGGTCGACCGCGCTCGGCCGGGTAGCAAGCACCACCTGATCGTTGACGGGCAGGGCATCCCGCTGGCTGTCTCGCTGACGGGCGGGAACCGCAACGACGTCACTCAGCTGATGCCGCTGCTGAACAAGATCCCGTCGGTCGCCGGCCTCGTCGGCCGGCCCCACAGACGCCCGGACAGTGTTCTGGCCGACCGCGGCTACGACCACGACAAGTACCGCCGCCTGGTCTGGGCGCTCGGCGTCAAACCCGTGATCGCCCGCCGCGGAGTCCCACACGGCTCCGGCCTCGGCGTCTACCGGTGGGTCGTGGAACGGACCATCGCCTGGCTTCACGGCTTCCGCCGGCTACGGATCCGATGGGAACGACGCGACGACATCCACGAGGCCTTCCTCGGCCTCGCCACCTGCCTCATCACCCACCGCCACGTCCAACGCCTTTGTTAGGACCTCTAAGCAGGGTGACTTTCGGTTGCAGCAGGTCAGGCGCCGCTGCCACCGCCCCTGTAGCGGCGTCGCGTGCCTCCTTCCGGCGGCCCTGGATCAACTTCTTGGCCAGCAGATACGCGGGCTGGTACTCGGTGGGCGAGACCTCGCCGCTCGCGTGCAACCGTCCTCCGGCGTAACCGACAAGCTTGCAGATCCGTCCCAGCTCGCCCTGCGCGCGCAACTGCTCGACCACCTCATGAGCAATGGCCGGGCGGCGCGAATACACCCGGTTCCCGGCAAAGGTGACAGCGGATCCGGTGGCTCTCTCGCCGCGACACCGCGGGGATCGCTTTCCCGGGCAACGACTTCTGGATCTTCGACGACGCCCAGGTTCTCATCCAGCACTTCGCAAGTGATGGGACGATCAAGGCTGAGTGGCGGGAGCTGACCACTGATCCCGTCGTCCTGGGGTTGTGCCGCAGCGCGTTCGCGGCGGTATGGGAGCGAGCCGTCCCGCACGCCAACTACAAGCCGACGTAGCCCGATCTGTCATGGTCGCGTCGCCGTTCCCGCTATCGATGAGGCCCGTCGGAGCCTCGGGGTACGCCTGCGGGACCTGCGTAGAGCCGGTGGTTTCAAGACGGCACGGGCTTTCGCGGCCCGTGCCGGCTGGAGTGAGTCAAAGGTCTCCCGGATCGAGCGCGGCATCACCTCGCCCAGCGAGGCTGACCTGCGCGCCTACGCCGAGCACAGCGGCGCCCCGCAGGACTACAGGGACTTGCTGGCGACCGCGAGCAGCATCCATGAGATGTATGTCGAGTGGAAGCGCGTCTTCGGCAACGGCCTCATGCCGGTGCAGGAGGCCGCGCTGCCCCGGTACGAGCGCACCCGCCACTTCCGGATCTACGAACCGGACGTCGTCCCGGGCCTGCTCCAGACTCCCGCCTACGCGCGGGCACTGATGGGGCGGGTCATCGCGGTCTGGGGCATCCCCGATGACGCCGAGCAGGCCGCCGAAGTACTCGCGGTACGCAAGGCCGCTGTCCTACGCGCGCCGGCCGCCAGTTCGGCATCGTCGTGGAGGAGACCGAGGATGCATGCCTGGCTCAACGACCCGGCCTCTCCAGCGTCACTGCGAACATTGACGAGTTCAAGCAACGAAATTGTGAGCCGGGAGGGAGGTGTCAGACGGTTACCGTCAGGCCTGACTCGGCCGCGAACCGTTGCTGACGGTCTGGAGCCGTCGTCGCGTTCCTGCGGACGTTGACGAGCCAACTGCCGTCGCAATCAAGCTGATCGGGCTGCGCCCCCTGGGTATCGGGGTGCCGCTGTGGCATCCTGTGGCCACTTGTACGATGACAGGGGGCGTGTGTGGGCGAGCGTGACAGTGTGGGCGAGGGCGACGGACTCGATCTGACCGACGCGGTCGGACTGCTGCGCGAACAGCTGGCCGCCGCCCAGCGCGAGGCCGACGGATCGGACGTCCGGTTCCGGGTCGGTGACGTAACCGTCGAGTTCGCCATGCAGCTGACCCGTACGGGTTCCGGCGGCGGCACCCTGCGGTTCGGCGTCGTCGGCGTGGACGGCAAGCGGGAGCGCGCAGAGAGCACCACCCACCGCATCCAGCTCACCCTGCATCCCCGGTCCGCCTCCGGCGGCGACGTGGAGATCGGCGACAACGACGACTGAGGGCACGGTGACCCGGCCCCGGGAGTGGCGGTGAAGTTCGAGCGGGTGGTGCAGGTACGTGGGCGGGACGGCACGGGCCCCGGCTCGTTCGGGACCGGCTGCCTGATCGCGCCCGGCCTCGTCCTGACCGCCGCGCACATCCTGCGCACTGAGGAGGGCGTGGTCCGCACGCCCACGGTCACTTTTCCGGCCGACGGTGAGCCGGGTCCCTGGGACGCCCGGGTGCTCTGGCTGCGCTACGACGCGAGCGTGGACGCCGCCCTGCTCGCAGTGAGCGGCCCGGCCGCGACGCGGGCGACAAACCCGGAACCGCAGCGGTGGGGTGACCTCGTCACCCGCGCCGCTTCCCATCCGGTGGACTCGTACGGCTATCCGCGCAGCCAGCGCATGCCCGCGGGCACCACCGGCCCGGCCCGCACGGAGGAGCAGTTCGCCGGCCGCGTCAGCCCCGGCACCGGCGGATCGGCGCGCCGCTGGGAATTGCTGAGCAACGACCCGTTGCCGCCCGCGGACCGCCAGGGCCAGGGCTGGGCTGGCATGTCCGGCGCCCCGGTGTTCAGCGGCGACCTGCTCCTCGGCGTGGTCCGGCAGGACCGGCGCGCCGAAACCGGCACCCGGCTCACCGCCACCCGCAGCAGCGAGATCGTCGCCGACGAAGGCTTCCGCACCGCCCTGCGCACCCAGGCGGCGCACGGGCCGCGCGCACCGGTCGTCGAGCCCGCCGAACTGGCTCCGCTGCTCGACCCGGCCGCCCCCGAACGCGACCTGCGGTCCCCGGCGATGCTGTTGCGCGCCGATGTGGAAGCCACCCCGTTCCGGGGCCGCGTCCAGGACTGGGAGAAGTTGCGGGAGTGGTGCCTCACCCCACGCAGGACGCGCCCGTGTCCCGGCGCACCGGCCGGGGACCTGACGGTCCGGGTCCTCACCGGACCCGGCGGTCAGGGAAAGAGCCGTCTGGTGCGGCGGCTCGTGGAGGCCGTGCGCGCGAAGCCCGGCTGGACCGCGGGCCTGCTCCGCAGCGACCTCTCCGACGAGGACCTGCGTGGCAACGGATTCCCGCCCTCTGGCGGAACACCCGCCTCGGCGCTGCACGCCCTCGGCGACTGCGCCCGCGACCTGCTCCTGGTCGTCGACTACGCGGAGTCCAGGCCGCGCTGGATACGCCGGCTGATCGACCGGGCCCGCGCGGCGGCCGCAACCGGGCTAACCGTCCGCGTGCTGCTGGTGGCCCGCTCGTCCGGCGGATGGCAGTTCGACCCGTACGACACGGGCGTGGCCACCCACGAGATCCTCGCCTCCGCGCTGACCACCGAACTCGGCCCGCTGGACGTGACATCGGACGGCCGCCGGGAGGCGTTCGCCGCGGCGCTGCCCGGACTTGCCGAGCACCTGGAGCGCACCGACGGCCAAGAGGACTACGACTGGGCCGCCCTGGTCGGCGGGCTGAGCGTCCCGTCGGACATGTCGGGACGCCGCTACGCCACCGCCCTCAACGTCCAGATGGAAGCACTGGCCGCACTCCTCCAGGCGGGCCCCGCCCCCCTCGACATCGTGCCCGGCGAGGCGGTCGAGGCGACGCTGCTGCGCCACGAGGAGCGATACTGGGCGCGCACGCTCGCCACCGACGGGGAGCGCCCGCTGCCGATGCCCCTGATGCGCCGGGTCGTCGCCGCGGCGACGCTGTGCGGTGCCGCCGACGAGGACGAGGCGATGAAGGTCGTGGCCCGGGTGCCGGCCCTCGGCCGGGGGCGGGAGTGGGAGCTCGCTGCGGCGATCGGCCGGCTGTACCCCGGAGCCGGGGACACCTACTGGGGGATGCTACAGCCCGACCGGGTGGCGGAGTTCCAGGCCTCGCTCACCGTGGCGGATGTGCCGACGCTGCTGCCCGCCCTGATGGCGGGCGCGACGGCCGCCCAACAGGTGCAGGCGCTGACGGTACTGAGCCGGTCTGTGGTGGCCCACGCCAACGGCGCCCGCACCCGGCAGCGCGACCTCGTCCTTGCGCGGCTCGACGCGCTGCTGGAGCAGCAGGACCTGGCCGCGGAGGTACTGCGCGCCGCCGCGGCCGCGCTGCCGGAGGCCTCCGACGCGCTCACCCGGTTCGCCGTCCGCCTCACCCAGCAGCTGGTCGAGCGCTACCGCGAGTCCGCGCGCGGGGAGGCCGACCTGGACGGGCTCGTCTGGGCCTTGGGGGAATGGGCGAGGCGCAAGGCGCGGACGGGCGACTGGCGTACGGCCGTGGCGGCGGGAGAGGAGGCGCTGGTGATCCAGCGCGCCCGAGCCGCCGACGGGTCCCCCGCAGAGGAGCGGGTGCTGGCCGGTACCCTGATCCAGCAGGCCTCCGACCAGTGGACCGCAGGTTCCCGTCAGACGTCGCTCGCCCTTGCCGAGGAAGCCGTGGAGCTGTGCCGCAAGCTGGAGCGGAGCGGTCACGACGCGGACCCGGAGCTGCTGGCCAAGGCCCTGAACTCGCTGGCGGTGATCTACGAGGACGCGGTACGCCTGCCGGAGGCGGTGGCCGTGGCCGAGGAATCGGTCGCCATCCGCCGGGCGCTCGCCGGGCGCGACCCGTCCCACTCGGCCGCACACGCCGCGTCCCTGCGCACCCTCGCCAGCTGCCGAGCGAGCTCCGGGCTCGCCGAGGAGGGCCGGATCATCGTGGAGCAGGCGCTGGCCATTGAGCGCCGGCTGGCCACGGAGAACCCGGACGCCCACGCGGACGGCCTGGCCCACACGCTGAACTCGGTGTCCTGGCACTACTGGCGGGAGGGCGCCAGCCCGGTGGGCACGCGCGCCACCCTTCAGGAAGCGGTCACCCTGCGAAGGCGGCTCGCCGCCGACAACCCGGACACTTACAACAACAGCCTGGCGATCTGCCTGGTGAACCTGGCCACCGAGCAGCCGAACGAACAGGCGCTGGAGACGCTGGCCGAGGCGCGGGAGCTGTACGACCTCATGCGCGACAGCGCCCCCGGGGCGAACAGCTCCAGGCTGCGACTCCTGCTCAGCAACCGGTCCTGGGTACTGAACGACATGGGCCGCGTGGACGAGGCCGTGGACACGGTCTCCGAGGCACTCCGGTACGGGCGGTCGTTGTACAGGGACAACCCGGTGACCCACGGCAGGGATCTGGCCGACGACCTGTCCAAGGCCGCCGGATTCCACCAGGGCGCCGGGCGCCGGGAGGAGGCGATCTCCCTGATCGAGGAGGAGATCGGCGTTCGGCGCGAACTCGTCCGTCTCCACCCGGCACCAAACGAGGTCGGTCTGGCCGAGGCGCTGCACGACCAGTCCGTAGCCCTGGCGGGCTACGGCAGACCCGAGGAAGCGCTGCGGGCGGCGGACGAAGCGCTGGAGCTGTACGAGCGGCGCTGGCGCGAGGCACCCGACAAGGAAGCCCTGCCCTACGCAGCCGGGCTGGCTCTCGTGGCCTGGCTGAGGGAGACCACCGGCAGGGGAGGCGATCCGGTCCCGCTCAGGAAGCGGGCCGTCGTTCTGCTGCGTCCGGAGGCGAGGCACTCCGGCGAGGCGCGCAGAGCGCTCGCGTGGAATCTGCTGCAACTGGCCAACCACGCCGCTGCGGCCGGAGGGATGTCTGCTCTGCTGCGGGCGCTGCCCCTCGCCCGCGAGGCCACCGAGCACTACGTCCGGGCGTCGGGGCGAGGCCCCCACCCGAACGATGACGTGACGGGAGCGGCGGCCCGCTGGGTTCAGTTACTGGAGGGCTGCGGGCGCAGGACCGAGGCGATGGACGTACGCCGCCGGTACGGGCTGCGGCAAGCCTGACCTACAGGCACCGCCGGACCGGCGGAAGAGACACGATCGTGCGCTTCGACAGGAGAGACACATGCCGGACCCGCAGGAGAAACAGGACGCCCCCGTCGACGAGGGCGCCGCCGCGTCCATGGGAGCGCCGCCGCCGGAGGCCGAGGACGACGCCGAGATGGTCTTCGCGTCGGTGGAAGAGTTCTACGGCCACTACCTCTCCCAGATCGTGAAGCGTCGGGTGGACGGCGTTCATCTGGCCTGGTGCCCGGACTGGTGGACCCATCCCGAGGCGATCGCCCGGATCGCCGCGCTGTGGCGGGCCTTCGAGTACCTGCGGCTCGACGCGGCCCTCGGCATGTCCCACTGGTGGCTGCAGCACGCCGATCCCCATCTCGCCGCGCTGATGCATCCGCTCACCGGCCCGTTCGCGCTCTGCTCCGGGCCCGAAGGACACACCGCGGAGCTGGGCCCGTTGCCCGGTAACCCGTCGCCGCCGGAGATGTGGGACCACCCCGCCTTCTCGATCCACGCGGCCGAGGAGAAGAAGGCGGAGGAGGGGGCGGAAGTGCCTGAGCAGAACGTCGGCTGAGCGCCGCCCGCGCTACTCGCGGCGCAGCGCCTCCAGCTGTTCCAGGAACCACTGCTGCTGCGGCGGCAGCGCGGTGGCGGCCTCGGCCAGCCGAAAGCCGTGTCGGCTCAGATGACCCCCTTCGACGACGGCTCGGGCCTGGTCATCGTCGCCGACGGAATCTTCGGCATGTGCTCCAGCTACTGTCAGTACTTCGCTCTCTGCGCCGACAAGAGGTCCCACGTCACGGCCCACGGCCTTCTGGCGGCTGCTGCGCGACCTGGGCAAGGGGGAGCTCTTCGGGTATGAGGATGTGCTCACCGCCCTGCTGCGCTACCACACCGCCCATCAGCGAATCCTGGCCGTGTCGACGCAGTTGGGGGTGCGGCTCAGCCCGGGAGGCGAGCGGTACGCCGCAAGGGGGCATCATCTCCCCGCTCCTGGCGAACATTGCCTTGTCGGCGCTCGATGAGCACCTGCACCGGGCATGGGAGCCGGACGGGGAACTGTCCACCAGCAGTCGGCGTGAACGGCGGGTTGCCAAGGGCCTGCCCTCGTGGCGGCTGGTCCGCTACGCGGACGACTTCGTCGTCCTGGCCAAAGGGACCAGGCAGGACACCGAGGCACTGCGTGAGGAGGTCGCCCAGGTCCTCGCCCCGATCGGGTTGCGGCTCTCGGAAGCCAAGACCCAACTGGTGCACCTGAGCGCGGGGTTCGACTTCCTGGGGTTCCACATCCAGTGGCGCCGCAAACGCGGAACGGACAAGTGGTACGTCTACACCTTCATCGCCGACCAGCCCGTCCGATCGGTGAAGGCGAAGATCCGTACTCTCACCCACAGAACGTCGCAGCAGGACCTGGCCGTGGTCCTGGTGAACCTCAACCAGGTCACCCACGGATGGGCCAACTACTTCAGGCATGCCGTCGCGAAGCGCACCTTCAGCAACCTGGACAACCTCGTCTGGTGGCGAGTCATCCGGCTGCTGCAAGAGCGGCATCACTGGAACTGGACGGACGTCCGCAGACGGCTCACCACCCCCACCGGGCGGTGGCGGCCGATCAGCGCGGGCGAGATCGAGTTGCGGAAGATCAGCGCGATCCCGGTCACCCGGTATCGCTACCGCGGCAACACGATCCCCACCCCCTGGACCCCTGCAACCACCTGACGGCAGAGACCGTGGAGAGCCCGTTGCCTAGTAATGGGCACGGCGGGTTCGGCGAGAGGTCCGGGGAAACGGACTGGGAGCAATCCCGGCACCGCGCCCCGGGCCTACTCAGCGACGAAGTCGGATTCTCGATGACGCCGCCGACCTCCCGCACCTGGAGCCGCCGCGGAATCACCCCGGTCATCCGGGTCCCGCGGACGCTCCCAACGCCGCTTCTCCATCGCTGCCCTGTGCTGCTACAAACCCGGCGAACGCTCCCGCCTGATCTACCGGCCGAAGCGGCATACCGATCACAAGGCCGGGGGCCGCAAGAGCTTCGCCTGGACCGAGTATCGCGACCTCCTCATCGCCGCCCACCAACAGCTCGACGGACCGATCGTCCTCATATGGGACAACCTCAACGTCCACAAAGACCGCCGCATGCGGGCCTTCATCGAAGCGCACGACTGGGTCACCGCCTACCACCTGCCGCCCTACGCACCCGACCTCAACCCCGTCGAGGGCATCTGGTCCGTTCTGCGCCGGACCAGCCAGGCGAACACCGCCTTCACCGACCCCGACCACCTCATCCGCCGACTTCGACACGGCCTCCGCCAGATCCAGTACCGCAGCGACATCATCGACGGATACCTCACCGGAACCGGACTCATCCTGACGACACCACAACTACAAGGTCAGTAGACTCCGCCGGCGCTCCGATCTGTACCTGGCGGGAGAACTACCCGTACGAGCGCAAGATCCGTCGTGCGGAGTACGAGCGGACCAAGCGGATCCTGCAGATCGAGCTGCTGAAGCTGCAACGCTGGGTCCGGGAGACCGGTGCCCGGCTGGTGGTGATCTGCGAGGGCCGGGACGCGGCAGGCAAGGGCGGCACGATCCAGCGGTTCACCGAGCGGCTCAACCCCCGCGGGGCACGGATCATCGCTCTGTCCCGGCCGACCGAGCGGGAGACGGGCAGTGGTACTTCCAGAGGAAGGGAACAGGTAGCAGTAAGGGAGTACGCCTGACCTGCGGTTTCACAGCAATCCCTCGGGATATGACCACACTTGGTGTGCCCGGAGTAGCCCCGGGTCACCCCGCGGATTCCCCGATCTCGCGCACCGCCAGGTGCCCGGGAGTGCCCGGAATCCGACGGTGCGTCAGAACCAAGGGGCGCGTCCTCATGCCGCCCCGATGGGGTCACTGCGGTCCCTAGAGACTCCGTTGCTGAATGAGGAAGTTTCATCGTGATTCGTGCTGGTCACCGGGCCTGGTGACCTGCACGAATCACGATGAAACTTCCTCAATTAGCGGTCGAGTCGTCGCGGGGCCCCGGGCGGCCAAGTCTCCTGAGCCATCCAACGGCGTCACTGTGCCAGCCATACCCAGGACCCCTGGGTCCCACCGATCTTACGAATGACCAGTTCAGACCCACAAGAAGAAGGTAGGACAGCGGTGAGTGCGGGGGCGCAGTCGAGCGTGATCCACCCCGCGACGGTCGGTGGGCCTGCGCCCTGGCCACGAGAGGACTCTCGTGGCCAGGGCGGTGCTACTTGGTGGTGCGGATGTCGACGAGGACGTGGTCGCGTCGCTGGGGGTCGGCGGCCTCGCCGACCGGCTTCCACTGGTTCTTGTCCACGTCGATGTTCTGCTCGGGCGCACCCTCCGCGGTCAGCGTGACGCTCGTCTGGTGGGTGGCGTCGCCCCGGATGCCGTAGACGGCGGGGATCTCCACGGTCAGTTGGCCCGAGCCGCCGGCGGCGCGGAAGCAGATCGTCCCGTTGGTCCGGGAGAAGACCTGGATCTGGCTTTCCGAGGAGGCGCAGTCGGCGAGCATGATGTGACCGTCGCCCCGCTTGAGGACGATGCCGAGTTCGGCACCGATCCGCGCGCCGTCGGGGTACTCGAACGTTTCGATGGCGTAGCCGGGGCCATCGGCGGCCACGGGCACCGCGGCGGGAGCCTGGGGGGTCTGAGCGGTCGCGATGGTCACCGCCGCTGCGGCGCAGATCGCGGTCGCTGCGGCCGTGGCGATGATCCGTCGTGAGATCTTCATCGTTCTTCCTTCTTTGTCTTTGTCGGAACGGCTCTTCAGATGAGATAGGCGACGCCGATGAGCGCGGCCAGGAATGCGAGGAGGAACACGAAGGTCTGTCCGCGGGACATGTCCTCCATGGGTTTCCCCGCGCGCTTCAGGTCGAGCTGGCGGGTGACGTACCCGGCGAAGACGATTCTCAGAATGACCAGAATGATCATGGTGGCGGTGTAGAGCACCAGCGGTGTCCTGCCCGCGTAACCGCGTGCGGCGGAGCCGCCGGCAATGGACACGGCGCCGACCAGGGGCAGCGACCAGGCGATCAGCCGGTCCCGTGGGGTCGTGGTCATGGACTGCGCGGCCAGGCCGAGGGCGAGGCCGGACACGAGCGCGGCGATCCACCACTGACCGGCGGACAGGTTCGAGGTCAGCATGGAATCCCTTGTCGTGTGCGGCGCGTGTACGACCCGGGCGGGCGGGGAGAGACTAGGTGCCCTTCCCGCCCACCCGGGGAGGTGACGGTCTACCAGGTGAGCCAGCCGACGACGGTGGTCGTCGCGTCGGCCACCGCGCCCGCGGCACTGGACACCTTCTGGCCGACCGTCTTGGACACCTGCTCGCCCATCTTGCCGAGCAGCTTCCCCTTGCCGGTCAGGATGCCACCGAGCACGAACGCGCCGAGTGCCTGGTGGAACCGCGCGTCGTCCCAGCCGTAGCTGATGCCGTTGAGCAGCGCGCTCGCCCCCTGGAGTCCCAGGGAGACGAGGCCGACGACGCCGGCGGCCGCGGCCAGGGGCGGGAAGAACAGGGCGCCGACGCCCAGGACGACCGCAGCGCCTCCGGCGACCGTGCTCCAGTGGCCCGTGACCAGGGCCCAGTCCTTGGTGTCCTTGACGTCCTCCGGCCACAGCCCCCAGAGCTTGGTGTCGCCGTCGTCGTCGGCCTCCGTGGCCGGGGTGGTCCCCGCCTGCTCGTGCTGCTTCGCCTCCACGGCGGCCTGCTTCGCCGCGGCCACGATCTCGGCGTCCCGCTTCGCGGTCGCGATCCGATGGGCGTCACTGGCGGCCGTGGCGGCTTCCTGCGCGTCCTTGCCCGCCTGCTGGGCCGACGCCTGCGCCTGGGTGGCGGAGGACTGCGCATCGGCCGCGTAGGCCACCGCCTGCTGCGCGGACGCCACGGCGCGCCGCATGGAGTAGTTCGCCGTGCGGGCGGCGCCACGGGCGACGGACGCCGCGCTCTTCGCCTGCTGCGCCGACTGCGCGGCGGAGGCCGCCGACCTGTCGGCCGCGTCCGCGCTGTCACGCGCTTCCTTGGCAGAGTCCGCGGCGTCCTGGGCGTAGCCCTGCGCCTTGAGCGCCCAGTCAGAGGCCTCTTGCGCGGCCTGGCGCGCCTCGGCCGCCGCCTGGGCGGCGAGTGCGGCGTCCTGCTGCGCCTTCGCGGCGATCCGCGCGCCGTGGGCGATGGAGGCCCGAATCGCGGCGATGTGAGTGGCCCGGTCGTGGTCGAGGCGGGCGATGTTGTACTGGTCGTGCAGCACGAAGTAGCGCCGCATGCGGGCGGAGCCCTCCAGCACGATCTTCGCCGCGGACTGCATGTAGGGGCCGTCGCTGCCGAGGAGGCGGAACACCTCGACGTGGTCGTCCTCCTTGACCGCCTCCGCCAGCTCGATGTTGAGGAAGCGATGCAGCGCTTGGGCGCTGCCGTCGCGCAGCGCCGCCTCGGCCTTCGCCGTGACGGCCTTGCCGGGGTTCTCGCCCAAGATCCTGAATACCGTGACCCGGTTGTCCGTGGCGGCCGCCTCGATCACACCCTGATCGAGGAACCTCCGGGCGGCGTCGGGGTCGCCGCTGGCCAGGGCCTGATGTGCGGCCCCGGCGACCGCGGAGGTCGTCACCCGGGCGACGGCGACGACGTTCTCGCGGTCGTCCTGCTTCTGCGCGAGCAGGCGGTCGGTGTCGATCCAGTTGGCCACGTCGGCGTCGGTGCCGGCAAGAGCGAACTCCGCGGCCTCCCGCGTCCACGTACCGCCCGAGTTCAGGAGCCTGACGGCGGCCTTCCGGCCGGACGCGGCCGTGTCGGGGGCGCCTGCCTTCAACGCCGCCTCCGCGGCGGCGATCAGGTCCTTGGTCTCCGTCGTGGTCTGGTCCGCCTGTGTCCGCGCCCGGTCGGCCCGGACCGCGTCCTCGGTCTCCGCCTGAGCCCGCAGCCGCGCCTCCAGGACACCGAGCTTGGTGTCTTCCTCGATACGGGCGCTCTCAGCGGCGCGGGCCGCGACCTCGACCGCCTGGGCCTCCTTGATCGCGTTGGCGGCGGTGGTGGCCGCATCCATCGCGGCCTCCGCGTAGGCCGTGGACCGCTTGGCGTACTCGATCGCCTCGCCCGCGTTGTCCGCCGCTTCCTCGGCCGCTTCCGCAGCTTTGATCGCGTGGGCGGCGGCACTGCGGGCAGCGTCACGGGCGACACGTGCGGCGCTTGCCGCCCGGTTCGCGAGCGACTGCGCGGTGCTCGCGGCCCGCGTGGCCCGCGCGGCGGCGGCGTCGGCCTCGGCGGCAGCCTGCCGCGCCTTGGCGGCCTGCGACTGCGCGATGCCCGCCGAACTCGCGGCGTCAGCAGCGGCGTTGGCAGCCTGCGCGGCGTTCTGGGCCGCACCCGCCGCGGCGGAACCGGCCGCCGACGCCTGCTGCGAGGCGGAAGCCGCCTGATCGGCCGCGGCGGCCGCGGTGGTCGCGCGCTCGGCAGCCGCGCGCGCTCCCTGCGCCGCCTGGCGTGCGGCGCCGGCCTTGCTCGCGTCCGCCGAGGCGGCGATCGCGGCGTGGTAGGCGCGCGCGGC
The DNA here is from genome assembly GCF_036178145.1 of Streptomyces sp. NBC_00273. Taxonomy (NCBI): domain Bacteria; kingdom Bacillati; phylum Actinomycetota; class Actinomycetes; order Kitasatosporales; family Streptomycetaceae; genus Streptomyces; species Streptomyces sp. NBC_00273. The sequence goes on from NZ_CP108067.1 coordinate 301,988, forward strand.
CGCGTTGCCTGCGGACGCCGCCGCGGCAGCCGCGGCCTGCGCCGCAGACGCGGCCCGACCGGAAGCGGCCTGCGCCATGCGGGAGGCCCCGATCGCGGTGGCAGCGGCGTCCGCGGCGCCGCGGGCGGCACTCGCCGCGTCGTTCGCGGCCGAGGCCGCCTTGCCCACGTCCTGCTGGGCAGCCCTCGCCTCGTCGGCCGCCTTCAGCGCGGCGGCCTTGGCCTCGGAGGCGGCCTTCTTCGCGTTGTCGGAGGCGGCGACGGCCTGCTCCGTCTGCAACTGAGCCCGCAGGCCCTCCCGCTCGACGATGGCGACCAACTGGTCGATGGTCGCGGCTTCCTCGTCACGGGCCCGCGCAATGTGCTGGCCGGCGCTCAGGAACTGGCGGATCGCCTCGGGCGTCCCCTCATTGAGAGCCCGTTCCGCGTACTTCTTCACCTCCGGCGAGGCGGTGGAGAGCACGGAGAAGACCTCGAACCGGTCGTCCTCCTGCTGCGCGGTGTACTGGGTGGTCGTCAGGAAGGTGTCGTACGCCTTCGCCGTCCCCAGGTCCAGCGCCTTCGTCGCCGCACGCTTGACGCCGCGACCGCTGTAGCTCATGACGGTGAAGACGGCGGCCCGCAGATCCGTCTCGAGCGCCTTCGAGTAACCGCCCGCCAGGAAAGCGGCGACGGCGCCCTCGCCGGCGGACAGTGCCGCACCGGCCGCCTGCTGCACCGACTTCCCCGCGTAGGGAAGGGCGGAGAGGATCGCGAAACGGTTGTCGTCCGCCTTGGCGGCGGGCAGTTGCGAGGTGAGGAACGCGGTGACGAACGCGGGGGATCCGGCGAGTGCTGCGGCAGCTCCTTCGCGGACGGCACGGCCCCCGGTCTTGTACGCCCATACTGCCTTGCCCCGGTCGGTGCCGGGCAGGCCGGTGGCCCCGCTCGTGCCCTCGGCGGCCCGCGCGGGCGCGGCGGCCAGGGTGAGGAGGGAAGGCAGCGCGGGAACGGCTGCGACACCGGCCGCGGTGCTGAGAACCCGGCGCCTGCTCCAGAATGCCGGCGGTAAGTCGTTCATGGTTTCCCCCGTTTTCGAACAGCGGCGCAGGCATGACAGCGGCATCCCCATCGCGCTGTTCAGTGAAGGTGGTTGGGCGACTGCGACATCGGTCTGCAGTGCGAATGCGATCACCGTATGCCGCGGCAATCTGGAAATCAACCGTGGTTGATTGGCGATCATTTTCAGACGAGACTGTCCGGAAACGAGCCAATGGGTGTCCCGGGGCCCCTTGGTGAGTCGATCGAACTGAAATCAGAAGACGTAGTTCAGCCTTGTTCTGACGGGCAGTCCGATTGCATGCGGTAGCAACTGATCATTGTGGAATCCGCTTGCGGGCCGACGCGTGGTAGCCGATGCTGAGCCCGGTCATGCCGCGGCCTGCGCCCGACGCCCGACTGCCGGCGCAGCGTAGGCTGTGCGGCAATTGCGCCGCTGATCTTGAGCGTGCATGATGGCGCAGTGGGCGGCTGCCGACAGCCTGTGGAGCCTCGACCCAGGGGGAGACTTCATGATCCGGCTTTCCGCAACGCCCGTAACCCGGGTGGACACCGGGGGCGGCATCACCCGGTCCAGCCCCGCTTTTAGGAACCCCCGCCCGTCGTCCGTATCCGTGGCGGAACGCATCAGGGCCGCGGATTCCATCTGCGTGCATCCACCGATGCAGAATCGGCGCTTTCGGGATGGTGCGCTGCCGCCCGAAGGCCTTTCGCCTCGGTCGCCGGCGCCGCAAAAGCACGGTTGCGCGAGCAGGTCGAATCTCCGGTCGACGCCCCACCAGACATGAGCACGCGACGGAGCATCGCCGTGTGCCGGAATTTCGAATTCAAGGAGGAAGCATGCTCGCATTCCGTTCGCGCGCGGCGCGGATCAGCGGCGCCCTGGCCGCCACCGCGTTAACGACTCTCGTGATGGTCCCCGCGACTTCCGCGACGGCGGTCACGGGTCCCGAGCCCGCCGCCGACACGCACCCCTACGCGGTGCGGCTCCAACTGGGCGGCGAAGTCGACTCCCGTGCCTGCACAGGCACTCTGGTCGACCGGTTCTGGGTCCTGACCGCCACCAGCTGCTTCGCGCCCGTACCCGGCAGCGAGGTCGCCGCCGGCAAGCCGGCCCTCAAGACCACGGCCATCCTGGGCAACGGCCAGGCTGTCGAAGTCACCGAGATAGCCCCGCGCAGCGACCGCGATGCCGCCCTCGTCCGGCTGGCCACGCCCGTCACCGACATCAGGACCGCTCGGCTTGCCACCTCGGCCGCGGCTTCCGGCGCCGACCTGACGGCCTCAGGGTTCGGCCGTACCAAGACCGAGTGGGTACCGGGCAAGCTCCACACCGGCGCCTTCAGCGTCACCGCCACCGACGCCACCTCCCTCACCGTCACCGGCAAGGGCGCAGACGCCCTCTGCAAGGGCGACACGGGCGGCCCGATGCTGAACGCCGCAGGCGAGCTGGTGGGCGTGAACAGCCGCTCCTGGCAGGGGGGATGCCTGGGCACGCCCGCCACGGAGACCCGTACGGGAGCCATCTCCACGCGCGTCGACGGCCTCGCCGACTGGGTACGGCAGGCCGGCCTCACCACCGCTTCGGTCCGCAACGCCCACAGCAACCTCTGCCTGTTCGTCGGTTGGCGCACGCCCGACAACGGCGCCCCAGCCCAGCAGGCCGACTGTGACCCGAAGTACGCCGACCAGCTGTGGAAGTTCGAGCCGGTCGCCGGTGGCGGCTACCAGATCCGCAACACCCACAACAACCGATGCCTCCTGGTGTCGTGGCGCACCCCGGAGCCGGGCGCGCCCGTAACGCAGTACGACTGCAACCCCGCGTACGCCGACCAGGTCTGGAAGCTCGATCCCGTTGCCGGTGGGGGCTACCAGATCCGCAACTCACTGAACAACCTGTGCATGTACGTATCGTGGCGCACCCCGGAGTGGGGCGCCCCCGTGGTGCAGGTCGACTGCGACGCGCAGTACGCCGACCAGGTCTGGAGGATCTGACCGGCCACCGGTGTTCTGCGAGGTTCCCGGCCTGCCACATCCGGTCGGGGACCTCGCCACGCCTTGGCGCAGACGGATGAAGCCCGCAAACCCGCACACGCCTGCCGAAGGAAGAGACATGCCTGCGCCCCGCCCGCGCACCGCGCGGACCCCCGGCCTGCTGACCGTACTCACCATGGTCTTGCTGCCCCTCGCCATGCCGGTGACTCCCGCCATGGCCGTGAGCGGCCCCGAAACGGCCGCCGGACAGCTTGCTGCCGTCGTCAAACTCGCCATCGGCGATGAAGACCATGCACGTGCCTGCACGGGTACTCTCATCCATCAGCTGTGGGTCCTGACCGCCGCGAGCTGCTTCGCGGCCACCCCCGGCACGCCGGTCCCAGCCGGCAGGCCGGCCCTGAAGGCCACGGCCGCGCTCAGCGACGGCACGACAGCGGACATCCTTGAGATCGTCCCGCGGGACGACCGAGATCTCGCCCTGATCCGGCTCGTCACTCCCGTCACCACTGTCCGGCCCGCGATCCGGGCGCTTGGCCTGCCGGCCGTGAGCACCGATCTGACCGCGGCCGGGTTCGGCCGAACCAGAACCGAGTGGGTGCCGGACAAGCTCCGCTCCGGAACGTTCACTCTCGACGCGAGCACTCCCACAGGCCTGGGGATCACCGGCAAGGGCACAGACGTTCTGTGCAAGGGAGACACGGGCGGCCCACTCCTGAACGCCGACGGACAGATTGTCGGTGTCAACTCCCGGTCCTGGCAGGGAGGCTGTCTCGGGTCCCCCGCAGCCGAGACCCGCACCAGCGCCCTTTCCGTCCGCGTCGACGACCTGGCCTCCTGGTTCCAGCAGACCCAGACCGCCGACTGGAAGGGCCCGCTGGTAAACGCCAACAGTGGCAAGTGCCTGGAGATCGAGAACTCACTGCGGACCGACGGCGCTCGCGTCCAGCAGTGGACCTGCCGCGACATGCCCACCATGCGATGGAACCTGCACTGGGCCGGAAACGGCTGGGAAGTTCGCAACGTCAACAGCGGTATCTGCCTGGAGATCGAGGACTCGCAGATGACCGACGGCGCCCGGGCCCAGCAGTGGACCTGCCACGACATGCCTACGATGCGTTGGGACCTCGTCAAGGGAAAGTGGGGCTACTGGCTCAAGAACCGCAACAGCGGCAAGTGCCTGGAGATCGAGGACTCGCAGATGATCGACGGCGCCCGGGCCCAGCAGTGGACCTGCCACGACATGCCGACCCTGGAGTGGACCTTCACGTCATGACCGGACCACTCACGGCACAAGGCCCCGGCTGCGACGCACCGGTTTGGTGTCAGAAGCCGTTGTCCTATCGATCTTGAGTGCGGTGTGATCGAAAGTGGCCGGTGGGGCGGGTGATTCTGCCGTGGCCGTGCATGAAGACAGGGCCTCTGGTGCAGTTCGGAGTTGCTGAGACACCGATCACGCCAGGAGGCCCTGTTGTCACCGTTGTACGTGGTCGAGGGTGTCCGGTTCAACTCGTCCGGCGGGGCGTGCGATTGCCTCGTTCACCGGTTCGGGAACGCGGCTGATCAGCCCGACCGGGTCCGGGCCTATGGCACGGACCTGACGGACACCGAGTGGCAGGAGATCCGGCCGCTGCTGCCGGTGCCGGCATGGATGGAGGGCCGGGGTGGCAGGCCGGAGAGCTACTGCCATCGCGTGATGTTGGACGCGGTCTTCTACGTTGTCGACAACGGCATCAAGTGGCGCAATCTGCCGGTCGACTTTCCCGCCTGGGACCGGGTCTACGCATTCTGGCGGCGCTGGCGCCGATGCGGGCTGATCGGTGAGCTCCACGACCGGCTGAGGGGGAAAGTGCGCGAGGCGGCCGGGCGCGATCCGGAGCCGACGGCCGCGGTGATCGACTCACAGTCGGTGAAGGCCGACGCGGTGGTGGGGGCCGACAGCCGCGGCTATGACGGAGCCAAGAAGATCAACGGAAGGCGCCGGCACCTGATCTGCGACACGATCGGCCTGCTCCTGGCCATCCGGGTGCTGCCCGCGGATGTCACCGACCGGCAGGCCGCCACCGACATGCTGCCCGCGCTGCGGACACGGTTCCCAACGATCACGAAGATGTGGGCGGACTCCGGCTACACCGGCGTCCTGGTCGTCTGGGCCCTGGCCGTCCTGCGGCTGATCGTCACCGTCGTCAAGCGCAGTGATGACGTGAAGGGGTTCGTGGTGCTGCCGAAGCGGTGGGTGGTGGAGAGAAGTTTCGGGCGGCTGTTGCGCTCACGGCTTCTGTCCCGCGACTTCGAGCGCCGGTGCGACTCCAGTGAGGCGATGATCCTGTGGTCGCTGACGATGCTCATGACCCGCCGCCTCGCACACCGGTGCTGAGCGCGAACCGGCCCGAGGGCTACTTGACCAGCCAGCCTCGCCGCACCAGACGGTTCGCCTTCGACCGCACCCCTCCACCTTCGCCGCCACCGGCTCCACCCCGAGCCCGGCAGCGAGTTCCTTGCAGGACAGTGCCCCTTCCGCAGCGGCCAGGACCGCCGTGATCCGCTGATACTCCGCCGACAGCACCGCCACCACGAGCCCTTCACACCATGCGGGCACCACCGACCCCGGCACCGCACTCGACGGCGACGGCGACGGCGACGGCGACGGCGACGGCGACGGCGACGGCGACGGCGACGGCGACGGTTCAGAATCCCCCAACGCCAGCGTGTCAGCCTCCTCCACGCTATCCGGGCCGGCGAGAACCTCGACCACGGTCTCCCGGGAGACAACGAACCGCTCCCAGTCGAGTTCCGCTTCCCGCAACGCGACCAGCACCCGGTCCGCCTCCGCCCGCAGCACTTCCACCCGCTGAGCGGCAGCTCGTTCCCGCTCCTCCAGCAGCCCGATCACCGACGGCATTCCGCTCCTCCACAGCCACGCCAACACGCGGCCTTCTGCTGATTTCCGGATGACCGTTGCGGCGGGCTTGTCAGTGGTGGATGAGCGCGGCGAGTCCCGCGTAGGAGGAGACCAGCAGGCGGCCTCGGGGTGTCATGGTCTGGGCTTCGGAGAACCACGGACCGTCCACCACCTGTCCGGCCGGCTCCCGGCAGGACAGGTCCCACACCCGCAGGACACGGTCCGTGTTGTCGTAGCGCGGCCCGTCGGCCAGGACGTACTGGGCACTGGTGACCGCCACCGGACGGCCGTCCACCAGTCCGGCCGAAATCGCGAACGGCTCAGTGGTGGGGCAGCTGTCGATCTGTTCGCAGGTGGCCAGGTCCCATACCCGCATCGTGTGGTCCGCGCCCCCGGTGACGGCGATCGGGCGGCCGTCCAGCACGGTCGTCGCCACGGCTTGCACCGGTCCGTCATGACCGGTCAGCTCCCCCAGCGGCCGGCCGGCGGCCAGGTCGATGACCTGCAGGGGTCCCTCGTCCTCACTGGTGACGGCGATCGGGCGGCCGCCCAGCACCGCCGTGGCCACCGCCCACACCTCACTGTCGGCGTAGACCAGATGGTCGCCGATCTGTTCGCAGGTGGCCAGGTCCCACAGGCGCGCCGTCCCGTCATCGCCGGCCGTGACCACCACCGGACGGCCGTTCAGGACCGTTGTCGCAACCGCGTTCACCGGGCCCCTGTAGAGCTCGAGCATCTGCGCGATCTGCTCGCCGGCACCCAGGTCCCAGACACGCGCCGTACCGTCCCCGCTGCCGGTGACGGCGACCGGACGGCCGTCCAGTACCGCCGTCGCCAGGCCCCGTACCGAGTCTTCGTGGCCGGTGAGAGGTTCACCGACCGGAAGCCCCGTGGCCATGTCCAGCATCCGCACCGTTGCGTCCTCGGTCCCGATGACGGCGACCTCTCGGCCGTCCAGGACAGCGCTCGCCACCGCATTGGCCCAGCCGTTGCCCGAGACAGCCTCGATCCTGCTGTCCCAGTCCGTCCGCCACCGCGCACCGCAACTCTCGCCCGCGTGCCCGGCAGGCGTACCCCCGGAACCCGCCGGGAACACCGCTCCTTCCCGGGCAGGGGCCACTGCGGCCGGAAAACCGTAACTCTGCTCAATATGGGACATGCACGCCACCCTAGAACGGGCCACTGACAGCCGTGAGACGGGCATCTCTCCCGCATGGGCGGAGCGTTCAGCGGTAAGCCGATGCCGGTGCAGAGCGACCGCGGAAGGCAGGGCATGAGCCGGGCGGAAACAGCTCAGCACAGGCGGGCCTGCCCGGCAGCCGCGGTGGGCGGGAGGGGACAGGGCCCGACCGTGGCCGCCTCCGTCGAAACCTGGCCAGGACGGCCGCGCTCGCGTTTCCGGGCGGGGGCAGCGGGCCGGGTATCCGGCGTTACAAGGCGGCGCCAGCCGGACCCGGTGCCTCCTGGGCCTCCGGTCCGCCGGCAGCGACGATCCGGCGCAGGACCACGTGGCAACCCGGCCAGTCCTGGCTGCGAAACCACCAGTCCATCTCGACCACATGATGCAGATGCAGCCGCATCTCCCGCAGCGCCATGTCCTTCGCCGCAGCCACGGGCCGGCGGCTCTCCTCGCTGTCGGTGGCACCGTCGAGGACACCACGCAGAGCCCGCTCCCAGCGCATGACCCGCACTGCCGCGCCCATCGCGTCGTGGCCGTTCGCGTGGTAGCCGATCTGCAACAGATCTGACTGTTGCCGTGTCAGCTCTCCCCCGAGCACCCAGGAAACAGCGACCGCGGCCGCCTCCTGAACCAACTTCACATCATCAGGACGATGGTTGTAGATGTTCGTCTCATCCATGATCACGACCCTATTCGGACCAGGGCGGATGGCGCGCCGCCCATACCGACGGACACTGCGTCCCCGAGTCCGTGGCGACGCAGAAACCCCAGGCCCTCAATGTGTGTGCACTCTCCCTCGCATGAACAGCACCAGGTACGACGAACCCTGCCCCCTTTGCCACGCACCGCTGCTCTTGGACCTGCTCCAGGTGCGCTCCGCTCGGTCCGACTTCCCCGTCGCCGAGCGCGTCACAGGGCGCCGGTGCCCCGGCTGCCAGGCGGCCCGGCCCGTGTGGTGGGTGGAGGTGATGCGGGAGCACTACGGCGACACCTGATGGCGCCGTGCGAATGCTGCGCCCCTCCCCCACGAGCCCCACCCGCCCCGGAATCCCACTCCAATCCACCGTCATCGAGCGCACACCAGCACACGACGGCCCCAACCACCCACCACCGCTGAGCACACCACGTCACCGACGCCCTTCAACACGAACAGCCACCCACACCCCCGCACCCGGCAAGGGGGCTTCGTGCTTCCTGGAGGAGTTCGCCGTGCCGTGAACACCCGCCCGGCGGGCTCTGCTGGTCAGCTGGCTAGTGTCCCCGGCGTCGTAGACCGCGCGGGCCGAGCTCTGCTTGGACGGGTCGCCGTACAGCAGGGCCGCGAGGTCTGCCCACGACGTGCCGCCGTCGCGGAGCCGGACGACCATCGCGCGCAGCCGGCGCTGCAGGTCCGCCGGGAGGTCGGACGACGAACCGCTCCAGTGGACGCCCCAGCTCCCTGCCCACGCACTGCACCGCCTCGATCTTCCCGGGCCGGACCCGGGCAGCATCAGGGTCACCCGGCTCCATCAGGCCGTGCCCGGCGGAGGCTTCTCCATCGCCCGGCTCGCACACACGCTGAACACCACCACCTACCACGTCATCTGCCTGCTGGCCCAGCACCCCGTCGACTGGAGCCCACCCCGATTCCGCCGCACTCAGCACACCGCCACCCGCCTGAAACAGTGGCGCATCTGGTACGAGCAGGACCACCTGTCCCTGCAAGCCATGGCCAACCGGGAAAGGACCAGCCTCGCCGCTGTCCGGCTCGCGCTCCTCAGCCATGGCATCTGCCTACGCTCCGCCGGGTCCTACCCGGGCCGCCCAAGGAGAAAATGACCCCTACGGCAGACACGTCATGGGCTGGTGACGACACGCAGACAGAACTCGAAGGGCCTGAGCTGACCACGATCGCAACTGCCTCCCTTGCCAAGTGGCACCGGACCTGCGACGCACGCCGCCTCGATAAGCACGGCAGCACGATCGGGGTCACAGCGTCGCTGCCTGTCTCGGAATAGGAAGCCCACGACCCCGAGCAACTTGCCTCCGAGGGCTTCGAGGAAGCTTCCGAGAACGGAAGGCACGCATAGGCAGCGCGGTACTGCGGTGGAGAGCGGAACGGCCCCCGCCCAGGACAGGGTGTTTTGGATAGTCAGGCGTACTGGCCGTTGATCCGGGCGGCGTCGGTGTAGGCGGACGACCGTGTTGGCGGCGAGGACGGCGCTCTGCTGAGCGTGCCACCTGAACCAAATGGCGGCGGCCACCGCCCCGGGGGAGGTGGGGACGGTGGCCGCACTTGTGCTATCGGCGGTCAACCGAGCGTGACGTCAGTCGACGTTCACCCAGTACGGGTCCTCTACGGGCCAGGCAAGGATCCGGTCGTCGACATAGAAGTTGCTGAGATTGGTGCCCGCCGACCGGTTCTCGCCCAGCTCGATGTTGCGCACCGAAAAGTCCCATTCGATCGACGATGCGCCCTCATAGGTGGAGCTGAAGGGGTACTCGTCGCAGTCATCGACCGAGGTGTTGTACGGCGGAAGGCCGGTCGCGGCGTTGTAGTCCGGGCCCCACGGGTTGGACGCGCGCTTCTGCCCGCATGCCGCCTTCTTCACCTCCTCGTTCGCCAGGGCGATCGCGCCGCCCTGCCCCCGGCTTACCACGCGGTGCAGCGGCGCGCCCCGAGACCCGGCGGTCGGCGACCACTTGCCGGGGACCTTCTTGGGGTGGTTCTCCTTGGGGTAGGTGACGCCGTCGGTGGCCGGGGCGTTCTGCGCGTCGCGGATGTGCTGGCGAATGTTGGGGTGGTTGCCGTCGTAGGTGAGGAAGGGCAGCGCCCCGGTGTAGATGCAGGCGTGCGGGTAGCGCTTGACGCCGTGGGTGAAGTAGTCGGCCGAGTCGCAGCGGATACCGATCGGGGGGCCCTCACCGCGCTCGGTGCTCTGCTCGTATCCCGGGCTCGCGCCGTTCATGTAGAGGCGCCACTGGTGGAAGGCGACCTGGTCCTGGCCCTCGCCGCCGATGGAGGAGACGTCCCAGTAGACCCAGTCAGGGAAGTTGCTCCACTGGGCCCATTCCATCTTCGCCGGAGACCGCCCGACGCCGCACGTGGCAGTGGTGGGCTGATTGGCGCCCGGCACGCATTCGGGGGTGATCTCCAGCTTCAGGTTCGGGGCGACGGTCCGCTTCTCCAAGGGGTTCCACCCGTCGTAGTTGACCTGGCCGGTTTTGGCGCGGAAGAAGACGCGGGTGGCGCGGGTGTCGTTGTAGCCGATGGCGGCGGCCTGGAACTTGATCGTGTTGGTGCCCTTCAGGACGGGCTTGCCGTCCACCTTCTTGTAGTACCTGTTCTTGAATTCGTATTCCTGGCACCACTTGAACCGGTTGTAGACGCGGCCGTCGGGGTCTTGGGCGTCCGAGGAACCGAGACAGTCGTTCAGCCACTCGGTGCCCGCGGGGTTGTCGGGGGATATCGGCATCTCCGCCGTCCCCTTGCCGTTGCTGCTGCGCTGAGCACCGTCGCCGGGCTTGGCCGTGTACTCGATGCCCGGGGCCGACGCGGGGGGCTTGGGGCTTGCGGCGGCGACCGGTGAGGCACCCACGGCGCACAGGGCTGCGGTGAGGGCGAGCGGGGCTATCGCTGCCAGGCCGCGTCTGACGTGTTTCACAAGGTGGTCCCTTCCTCCGGTGGCCCGTTGCGGGCGCACCGAAGGCATGGAACCGGTCAACTCCCTTTCATACCAACCGAGAACGCGACAGTTTGTGATCGTATTTGGCTAGTTGCGGTACAGACCTGCCGCCTCCGGCGGCGCTAGTTTCACTCACACTCACCTCACAGATCACACACAGGGGGAAAGCAATGATGCGCCGCACAAAAACCCGCCTGAGTAGAGGGCTCGGAGCGCTCATAGCCACCGCGACGGCCGCCGTGGGCCTGGCCGCCACCCCGGCCGCCGCCACCCCGGCCGCCTCCGGGCAGACGGTCCAGCCCGGCCAGGCCTGTACCGCAGCCGATCTCGGCAAGCGCCACCCGATCATCAAGAGCACGGAGGTCGCCCCGACGATCACCCACTTCAAGGGCTGGTACGTCACCGCGGGCTCGACCGGCTACCAGAACGTCACCACCAGCACCCAGACCACCATCTCGGTCTCCGTCGGCCTCAACGGCGAGATCAAGGGCGATTTCGCCGTCGAGGCCCTCGGCACCGTCGGCGCGATGCTGGGCCTGAACGTACAGGTGAACTACTCCTCCACCAGCAGCGAGTCGACCTCGGTCAGCTGGAACTTCAACGACCCCGGCTACTACGGCGTCTACAAGGGCACCAAGAAGGTCACCGGCACCTACGGAAGCCTCAACTGCAACCGCGTCCAACAGGGCGACGGCAGCTGGGTGCTGAAGTGGATCGAGGGACCCGACAGCGGCAGCTACACCACCTACACCACCCTGGAAGAGGGCGCGGTGCGCTGCGAGGACAAGGTGCCCGCCAACAGCATCATGCGCAAGGCACAGGGTCTCCTGGACTGCGAGACCCCGCCCCGGGCTGGACACGCACCAGGGCCGGTGGCCTCTGCCAAGGCCACCGCGGCCAGGAACGCGGCAGCGAAGGACACGGTGAAGGGCACAGCGGGCAAGGCGGCCACCGCGAGGACCAGTGCGCCCGCCACGCGGGCTGCCCTGAACTGCCAGCCTGACGTCTACAGGATCCACGTCCCCGGCAAGCCCCTGAACTGGAGCGCACCGGTCCTGGCCAACGATGGCATCCGGCTGCGCGAATCCAACTGGACCAGCGCCCACCTGGACAACTGGCGGCTGTGCAACGTGACGGAGCGCAACGGGGTTATCGAGGCGTCCCTGTGGAACTGGGGCAATGGCGGGTGCGCGACCATCCCGGCCAACATCGCCAACCAGGAGCAGGCCTACCTCACAACGGCCCCTTGCGGGGAGGACGACCTCCAGCGGTTCTACATCTATCGCGACGTACCTGGCGGCTCGAAGATCGGCCTGCAGAACAAGTACACCGGCTCGATGCTGGGCCACAGCCGGTACGCGGACGGGGAGTTGATCCGCCAGTACTCCAGCGGCAGGCAGGACGGTACGGGTACGTACGACCTGGTGAAGGTCTGACCCTTCCCCACCTGACGCGGTCCCCTCTGGCCCAGGTCGCCCAACTTCCATCTCGCGTGCACCGAGGTCGGGCGACCTGGGCCTACGCCACGGACGTGCCGTAGGCGCCTGAGCGGCTCTGAGTTCCCAGCGGGCGCCGAGCCCGCCCGCACCCACCTCTTTCGCCAGAGAGACCTTTACTTGAGAGGGTGGTTCGTGAGTCTTTGAGCTGCTCTGTCGTCGCCTGATGGGGTGGGTGCGGGGCGGAATCCGCCGGTCCGCAACCGCTCGCCTGCTGGTGTGATGGTGTGACGGAACGCAAGCCGTACCCCAGCGACTTATCGGACGAGCAGTGGGCTCTGATCGAGCCTGTGATCACCGCATGGCAGGACCGGCACCGCTCGGTCAGCGGCCACCAGGGCGCCTACGCGATGCGGGAGATCGTCAACGCGATCCTCTACCAAGGCCGGACCGGCTGCCAGTGGGCCTACCTCCCGCACGGTCTTCCGCCGAAGAGCGCGACGTACTACTACTTTGCCGCCTGGCGGGACCACGGCACCGACCAAGTCATCCACGAACTCCTGCGCTGCCAGGTCCGTGAACGGGCCCGCCGATTAGAGGACCCGACCCGACCCTGGTGGTCCTGGACACCCAGAGTGTCCACGCGGCCTCCGGGGTCCCCGCCTCCACGACCGGCCGGGACCCGGCGAAGAAGGTGCCGGGCCGCAAGCGGGGGCTGGCCGTGGACGTGTTGGGCCTGGTCATCGCCGTCATCGTCCTGGCTACGAACACCCACGACAACGCAGCCGACATCGCCCTGCTGGATCAGGTCGCCGAGCACACTGGCGGCACCGTCCGCAAAGCCCTGGTCGACCAGGGCTTCAAGAGGGCCGTGGTTGCCCACGGCACCGCGCTCGGCATCGACGTGGAGATCGTCGAACGCAACCCGCAGGACCGGGGGTTCGTCCCGCAGCCGAAGCGGTGGAGGGTCGAGCAGACCTACGGGATCCTCATGCTGCCCCGACGCCTGGTCCGCGACTACGAGCACCGCTCCTCCTCCGTCTCCCGCGTCTACTGGGCGATGACCCAAGTCATGGCCCGACGGCTCACCGGCGCGAACACCCCCACTTGGCGCGGACCGCAGGCGGCGGCCGCATGAACCTTCAACCCCTGCTCGACGTCCCCGGCATCCAGAAGGAAGCCGCCCGGGCCCTGGCCGACGACCTCCGTGGACAGATCACCGAACTGCAGGACCGCCTGCGGGAGGCTGAGACCCACCTCGAACACCTCGAGATCACCCGGAAGACCATTACCGCCTCGCTCACCGGCTCCCGGCCGCCCCGCCGGACCTGCCCGAGCACCCGGATTACCCCAGATCCTCGCCGTCTTCAACGAGGCTACCGGCCCCCTGCGAGCCCGTGACGTCTGCGAAGCCCTTGGCCACGAACTGCTACCGAAGAACATCGAAGGCACCCGCGCCGAGCTGAAGCGTCTGGTCAGACTCGATATCCTCGCCGAAGCCGACACCGGCAACATCACCAGAAAGCCACGTCCGTGAATCCGTGGCACCTCTTCTCGCGCTGGATCAGACGTGCTCGGCGATCACATAGACGGAGTTGACCCCGCTCGCCCGAGCGACAGCGACGGAAGCGGTGACGGTTCCCTCGGCTGGTCCCTGAGCTCCGCGCCAGGAACTGCCCGGGAACCTCCAGCCGAAACGCTGCCCCTCCCTGCCGTCCCAGCCGGCAGGGAGGCCAGGCGTGAGTGGCCCCACGCTGAGGGTCTGAAGGAAGGACGTCAAGCCGGCGTCGGAAACCTTGATGTGAAGGAAGAGGGTCCCTTCGGAACCGATCAGCGATTCTTCGTCATGGAAGCGCACGTCCGTCGCCTCGTCGGGCAGGCTCACGTCGTAGTGCGCAAGCACGGTTGCCAGCGAACCGTCGCCATAAACCACGTCGTCCCGCTCTCGGAGATAGTCGTGCGGGTCTGCTTCACCAGGACTCAGTAGCCAGGCGGCGGCACCTGCCAAGATCGCGCAAACGACTACGCTCAATACGCCATACCGCCAACGGGCCCAGCCCCGCGTCCCCTCCGACATGCGCCTATCTAAGCGCGCAACGATCCGGAACGCCAACTGTCAGCAAGCAAACCAGTGTAGTCACCTGATACTCGCGCAGCCGAGCACAGCCCCGCCCGCCACCAGCCAACCTCACCCAACCCAGCCCTGAAACGGACGATCACTCGCGAACCGCCCTCTGAGGGTCCTGGCTCCCGAGCAGCGGGCGTCGGGCTGAAGCCGGAGCCGAAGACATGGCTTTCTGCACCAGCGCGGAACAGACCGTGTAGATGTCCTTCAACGCCGACCGGCGGGTCCTAACATCACCCGCGCCGTTCGATGGAAGCCGGCTTCAGTCCACGACACGAGCCCTCGGCGCCGCGCCAGCAACGGCCAGCGCCCTGCGGAGCACCCAGAGCGACCCACGGCAGTGAAACACCCCGAACTCGCCCCCGTCTCTCTTCTCCTCCCGCGCACAGGGGTAAGTCGGCGCAGTCACCACCCGCCGGGCGGATAGTGACCTGCAAGAACGGTCAGCCGCCAGCGGCTGGCCTCCCCCCTCAACCTCCCCCCGAGTTTCCCCCCAAACTTCCCCGCCAGCTTCCCCCCACCGCGGCAAACGAGGCTTCGGCCCCTTGCGATCTCTCGCTTTCATGTCAGTACGTGACCTGCACGTCTCTCACCCGATGACAGTGGGCCGATCCCGGATCTCTCACTTCGTGACAGTGAGAGCGGCAGCCAGCACCTGGCCCTAACCAGCGCCGCAGGCCCCTACCGGACACACCCGCCACTGACACTCAACTCACTCACACGAAACCGAGAGATCGCACGCGCCCCGCGTCCCTTATACGAAGTTCTTGTCGATCAAGAGCTTCATGATGTCGGGGCGGTAGTTGGGGAAGTCCATGGGCACGATGCCGAAGCGGGCTCGCTGGGTCTTCCTGGGCTCCAGGTACGCGTAGACACTCGGGAAGATCTTCTGGGCCCCGATGGAAGGTTCGGGGACGGGCCCCTTGGCGGTGCTGGTGAAGTTGATGAACATCTTGGAAGTGGTGCGGTCGGACCACGCCGCGTCGAAGCAGCGGACGATCGCCTTCCTCTTCTCGTCGTCCGAGACGTTGTAGTCGTCCTGGATGATGCAGTGGGTGTCCCACTTGAGGACGGTCCAGGTGTGGTCGAAGTCGGTGAGGAGCACGATCTTGCCGCGGGCTTGGCCCAGGGTGGGCCAACTGTCGCCGGTAAAGAAACGCGGACGGAAATGCATCGACGGATCGTCCAAGTGCCAGTTGAAGCGGCGCCTGAACTCCTCCGCGTCAAGCGCCTGGCCCCCCGAGTTCTCGTTCTTGACCCGCATGATGATCACTTCCTTCGGGTTGTTCCGCAGGAAGTAGTCGCAGTCGTTGAGGACGTCCGCGAACCGCTTGTTCATGAAAAAGGCGGCGTGATAGAGGCCCATCTCGTTCGCGGAGCCCTGCAACCCGTTCAAACGGATGTCGAGAAAGCGGATGCCGTTGCCGAGCTGTGTCCCCAGGTCCCAGTCCTGGCATTTGGCGGCGGGCCAGCCACTGTTGGCGCAGGTATTGTGGGTTCCGGGGATCGTCAGCCCCGTGACGGGCAGGCTGTTGGAGAGTTGTCCCATCCAGGACCGGGCGGACCAGCTTGCGGCAGTTGCCGTACTCGGGAGGCCGAGCGTGGTGGCAGCGGCCAGGCCACCGGCTCCGGCCGCCCACTTCAGGACGTCACGGCGGGTAGGACTCATGTCTGTTCTCCAATTCATTAAAAAACGCGAGGAAGAGCGCACTCTGACCTCCGATGCAGGCACACGGGTTCCACAACTCACGACTCACGGAGCTGACCAATCAACGAAGAATGGAACTCTCACTTCCACCGAGCCGGGACAGGGCCCACGACCACCCAACCGACGGCGGATAGGACCCGCCGCCCCCGTCTCCCGTTCTTCAGGGAGGCCTAGTACTCCCGGGCCGGGCAGGTGGCGTCGCCCCAGGCGGTGGTCACGATGCAGTCCTTGCCGGGGTCGAGCCACCCGGGAAGCTCCGTGTCGGCACGGACCCGGTGCCCGGCCGGCCCCTCCCCAGCGGCGGAGGCGGCGCCGCCGCCCCACCCGATGCCCGCGGCCAGTACAAGGGCCACCAGTGCCCGGGTCGTGTTTCCCCGCATGTGCGTCAACTCCTGCTGTAGCCCGGCGACGGTCAGTCCCGCCGGTGACGTGCTCCGTTCGCCAACCGCATATCCCGGCTGTGATCACCACTGTGCCGACCCGGCGCCGCCCGCGGCAGCCCTAACGGGCATCATCTGTGTGCCATGCACTTTTAGGAGGGGTTCCATGGCCGAATCACCGGTCGGCGGCGGGGCGGCGGGGCGGCGGGGCGGCGGGCATACCCGAACTGGACAGCGCCGCGGTCCTGCTCTACCGCTGGACCGTCGTCCACGAAAGCCTCACCCCCGCGGACCTGCCCCGGGCAGCGGCCGAGACCGGAATCGGCGAGCACGAGAGCCGGCAGGCGCTGGACTCCCTCCTCGACGCCTGCCTCCTCCAGGAACTCCCCGCCGCGCCCGGGGATCCCGGTATGCGCTGGCAGCCGGTGAGCCCGCAGGCTGCCGCGAGCCAACTGCTCTCCGACCGTGACTCCGCCCTCCGCGCCCAGGAGGAGTCCCTGCGCACCCAGCGCCGGCAGATCCAGGAGCAGCACGACGGGCTCGCGGCCCTCATGCCTGTCTACCTCCAGGCCCGCCAGCACGCCTTCCCCCAGGGCACCATCGACCACCTGCCCGACAAGTTCGCCGTCCGCACGCTGCTCACCGACGTCATCGACTCCTGCCGCAGCGAGGTCCTGGTCTCCAAGCACGGCGGCTCCTTCCCCGCGGCCGCCCTGCGCGAGGCACTCCCGCGCGACCTGGCCCTACTCGCCCGCGGCATCCGCATGCGCAGCCTCTACCAGCACGCCACCCGCTTCGGCCAGCCCACCCACACCCACGCCGAACATCTCGTCGCCGCCGGCGCCCAGTTCCGCACCCTGTCCGAAGTCCTCCCCCAGATGATCATCGTGGACCGGGCCCTGGCCCTGCTCCCCGCCCGGTCCAGCGGCGCCCTGATCATCCGCGAACCCGACCTCCTCGCGTACCTCCTGGACGTCTTCGAACGGGACTGGGCCCAGGCCACGCCCTACGCGACGGGCCCCCAAGCCGCGCACGGCGTCTCCCAGACCATGAAGCAGACCATCCTCGTCATGCTCGCCAAGGGCCTGAAGGACGACACCATCGCCCGCCGCCTCGGCATCTCGCTGCGCACCTGCCGGCGACACGTCTCCGAACTCCTCGAGACCCTCGGCGCACACAGCCGTTTCGAAGCGGGCGTCATCGCCGAACGCCAGGGCCTCCTCACCCACCACCCGGCGCCCCCGCCCGCGCCCGTACCCCCGCCCGCAATCGAGGCCCCGGTGGCAGCCCCGCTGAACACCCGGGTGGACGCCGCCCACCCGGCCCCGGACACCGCCCGGTCTGGCCCGGCGGCCGAGTGCCTGGCCTGCAGCCAAGCCCTGCCGGCACGGCCCCCAGGGCAGCCAACCGGACGACCGGCCCGCTACTGCTCCCCCAAGTGCCGCTCCCGCGCGTACCGTGCGCGAAGGCCCTCTGGAGACGCAACGAAACGGGCCGGCGCCTGACGGACGTCACGAAACCCCCGCCCACGTGACGAAACTCCTGCCGGCGCGAGCGCGTCCTGCGTTCAGAGCGCACCGAGAATGACGTACGCCGTTCATCGGGGCGGTGTGCTTCCCTCGTAGCGTGGAGTCTTGACCCGACAAGGAGTTGAGGTGGGGAAGCGCCGTATGGCTCCGCCCGGGCACGGTCGCCGACACCATTCCAACACCAAGAGCCGACGCTACAAGCTCACCGCCGACCAGCACGCCGCGCCAAGCTCGGCGTCGACTGGGCGTGACACGCCACCTCGCCCGTCGTTGAGCTGGGACGTCAGCGAAGTGGAGGCCCCGGGACGTCGTGACCCCCGGGGCCTTCGCCTTGCAATCCGGACGTCTTCACCTTCGGGGCCGTCGGGATCCCACTGGGTGAAGCCCCACGGGTCGGCCGCGGCAGCGTCGAGGAGGTCCCAGACCGTCTCTTCGGCGTGTTCGGGGAGTTCGGGGAGGACCTTCGCGGCCGGTGTCGAAAGGCGGACCACGTACGGCTGCACGGTCACCGGCACCGCCGGCCGCGGAGCTCGGCCATGTGCACGAACCCGGTCTCGTCGAACTCGGAGATCGTGAAGGCGACGAACGCATCGACCGCGGGGGCGGAGGCGAGACGGGCCTGCCAGACATGGACGACCTCGTAGAGGGTGTTTAGGGCCTGTCCGACGGATCATGTGACCTGTCCCGGGTTCAAGTCGTTGGCATGTTCATGGGGCGGGGAGATCTCACGAATGAGGAATGGTTGCGGCTGAAGCAGCTTCTGCCGAAGTGCGGGCAGTGGGGCGGGCGTTGGGAGAGTCATCGCAGGGTGATCATCGGGATTCTCTTCCGACAGCGCACCGGGGTGCCGTGGCGGGGTCTGCCTGCGCGTTTCGGCAAGTGGAAGACCGTGTACGAGCGGCACAGGCGCTGGTCTGCGGACGGCATGTGGGACAGGATCTTCAAGGCCGTCCTGGCCGACGCGGACGCACGGGCTGCATCGACTGGTCGATGGTGAGCGTGGATTCAACGTCCTGCCGCGCTCACCAGAACGCCGCCGGAGCACACAAGAAGCTACCCCGGGTTCCGGGAAGACAGACGCCCCGGCAGCACCGCCCCGATGAGGGGCTCGGACGCTCCCGGGGCGGGCTGACCTGCAAGATTCATCTGCTTGGTGAGGGGGGTTGCCGGCCTCTCGCCTTCCTCATCACGCCAGGTCAGTGGGGCGACGCACCGCAGCTCGTTCCCGTGATGGAGCGTGTCCGTGTCGCCCGCCCGGACGGTGGGCGCCCCCGGACCCGGCCCGATCATCTCGGCGGTGACAAGGCGTATTCATCCCGGCGGAACCGCCGCTACCTGCGCCGACGCCAGATCAAGCACACCATCCCCGAACCGAAGAACCAGCGGGCCAACCGCCAGCGCCGCGGCAGCAGGGGCGGCCGGCCCACCGGCTTCGACACGACGATCTACAAGCGCAGGAACGAAGTGGAACGCACCATCAACGCGCTCAAGAACTCCCGGGCGGTCGCGACGAGATACGACAAGAGGGCCTACATCTTTCACGGCAGCGTCACCGTCGCAGCCATTCGGCTCTGGCTCCGGTCCCTATCGGAGTGAAGGAGCTGGCACCCGTCACGAGAAAATCGCGTGCACCTGATCGACCGCTTCGGGTCCGTAGCCAACCGTGCCCACGGGGACTGCGCCGTTGATCGCCTCGATCACACGCCCGGCCCATACCGGCCCGAATCCCCCGCACAGTTCAATCAGCTGCACGCCCTCGCCCACCAGACGCCGCGCGGCCTCGATGCCCTCCTCGGGCTTCTCCACCCCGACGAACACACTGCGGCACGTACCCGTGTCCACGACGCTGACATCGCCACCTGCCGCGCTGCCGTCCGCCGTGTAGATGAAACCCCAGTGAGTGAGCGCCATACGTATCGACCTCCTGTGATCGTCAGAGCCACCAGCCAAGCAGAGCCAGGGCGGGAATGGCCTGGAACGGAGACAAGCCGTGAGTGATCTACGCCGCACTCCCGATGCCCGCACCGTCCAAGTACAGCAACACGGCCCGCTAGCGCATGATCCGCCGGACAGCTCCTAAGAGGTCCTAACAAAGGCGTTGGACGTGGCGGTGGGTGATGAGGCAGGTGGCGAGGCCGAGGAAGGCCTCGTGGATGTCGTCGCGTCGTTCCCATCGGATCCGTAGCCGGCGGAAGCCGTGAAGCCAGGCGATGGTCCGTTCCACGACCCACCGGTAGAGGCCGAGGCCGGAGCCGTGTGGGACTCCGCGGCGGGCAATCACGGGTTTGACGCCGAGCGCCCAGACCAGGCGGCGGTACTTGTCGTGGTCGTAGCCGCGGTCGGCCAGAACACTGTCCGGGCGTCTGTGGGGCCGGCCGACGAGGCCGGCGACCGACGGGATCTTGTTCAGCAGCGGCATCAGCTGAGTGACGTCGTTGCGGTTCCCGCCCGTCAGCGAGACAGCCAGCGGGATGCCCTGCCCGTCAACGATCAGGTGGTGCTTGCTACCCGGCCGAGCGCGGTCGACCGGGCTCGGACCGCTTTTGGGCCCCGCCGAGCGGCCCTGACATGGGAGGAGTCGATCACCGCCCGCGACCAGTCCAGCTTCCTTGCGACCCGCAGCTTCTTCAACAGCACCAGGTGCAGTTGGTCCCACACACCTGCCTCGTTCCACGCGGCCAGACGCCGCCAGCAGGTCATCCCGGAACCGAACCCTAGCTCCTGCGGCAGGTACTCCCACTGGATCCCGGTATGCAGCACGAACAGGATCCCGCAGAGTACCTGCCGGTCCGGCACCCGCGGACGGCCCTCCACCCGCTTCGGCGCCGGATCCGGAAGCAACGGCTCGACGAGCGACCACAATTCATCCGACACGATCCACGGCCGTGACTGGCGTTTCCCCACGACCAGACCAACGACCACCCGAACCGAAAGTCACATGATCAACAACTTCTGTTAGGGCCTCTAAGGGCAGCAGCCTGTCCGGCCACACCCGGGACCACCTCGACGCAGTCGCTGCCGAACTCAACAGCCGCCCACGCAAGACGCTCGGCTGGGAAACCCCAGCCGAGCGCCTGTCTAAACTGCTCGCCACCACACGTCGGTGATCACGTGTTGCAACGACCCCTGGGATTCGCCTATGAGCTGGACCTTCGCCGTGGAGCGGGCGACGGGAATCGAACCCGCGCTCTGAGCTTGGGAATCACCGGGCCGACACGGAGGGGTTGACGCTGACCAACGCAAACGGCCTCTGGTGATTAATCGCGAGGCGTCTCACTTGACTGCTCTTGACCACTGGGATCCGCTCTTTCTGGCACGGATGCGGCACGGGCTTCCATCGGCTCTGACGGGTCGCGTCACCGACCCCGCACCCGACAACACTGTCACCCGAATGGCCCACCATAACGTGCCACCCACATGGGTGAAGATCAAGCTGGCTAGTGCCCCAACCGAGGCAATCTGTGAAAGGAGAACCAAATGCGCATTCGACGAATCCTCGCCGCGGTCTTCGCCACGGCAGCCCTCGCCGGACTCGGCCTCACAGGCGCCGCCCCCGCCACCGCCGCCGCCGGCAGCGTCACCCCGGCCAGCGTCACCCCGGGTGAGTGCACGGACAACGGCGGAACGATCGATCGGTCGACGCCCGTGCTCCCGACCTGCAGGGGCGGCATGTACGACGGGCAGACGGTCGACTAAACCCCACTAGGCCCGTTGCGAAAGTGGATCGGCGCCCCGCAGCCACGCGTTGCGGGGCGACTCCCTCGCGAGCGTTCTCCCTCGGCTGACGGCTCAACGTACCTAGGCGGTGTCTTCAAAGGGGTCTGAGCCAGAGGAACAGGGACGCGATGGTGACGGCTGCCTGGTAGGACTCGCGGGTTTTGTCATAGCGAGTGGCGATCGCGCGGTACTGCTTGAGGCGGTTGAAGCAGCGTTCGACGACGTTGCGTTTCTTGTAGAGCTGTTTGTCGAAGGCAGGTGGTCTGCCTCCGTCGCGGCCGCGGCGGGATCGGTTGGCCCGCTGGTCCCGGCGTTCGGGGATGGTGTGGCCGATCCCGCGTTTACGCAGGTAGGCGCGTATCTTGCGGGAGCTGTAGCCCTTGTCGCCCAGGACGTGGTCCGGGCGGGTTCGGGGCCGCCCGGGCCCGGCCCGGCGGACCTTGATGGTGTCCATGACCTCTTCGAAGCGGGTGCAGTCGGCGGCGTTGCCGCCGGTGAGGACGAAGCCGAGCGGCCGGCCGCGGCCGTCGCAGGCCAGGTGGATTTTCGTGGTCAGTCCGCCTCGGGATCGTCCGAGGGCGTGATCACATATTTCGTCCCCCTGCCCTGCCCCTTTTTGCGGGCGCCCGCAGCATGCTGATGGGCCCGCGTGACCGTGGAGTCGACCGACACCAGCCAGTCGATGTCACCGGTCGCGTCCTTCTCCGCCTGGACCGCGGCCAGCATCCGCGTGAACGTCCCGTCCAGCGCCCACCTGCGAAAACGGGTGTACAGAGTCCTCCAGGGCCCGTACCGTGCCGGCACATCACGCCACGCCGACCCCGTCCGCAGCTTCCACACGATCCCGTTCAGGACCCGCCGGTCGTCCAACCTCGGCCGCCCCGAGGACGACCGCGGCAACAGCCCGGACAGCGCTTCCCACTCCACATCCGTCAGCTCATGACGACGCACCATGCCGACATGATCCCCCATCAGAACCATTTGAAGACACGGCCTAGTACTGCAACGGTGTTTGCAGTGATGGTTTGTTGGGTTCTGGTGGTGTGTGGCCGTGTCGTTTGTAGTGGCTGAGGCGGGCTTGGAACTGTCGTCTGCGGCGCCAGTTTGACCAGTGCAGGACGTGCTCGATGGGTGCTGGGCGGCGGTGGGTGAGGCGGTGGATCAGGCGTCGGAGTTCGGGGAGGGTGAGGGGTATGAGCTGGGAGGATCCGTTTCTGCTTTCCCTGTGTCAGCCTTGCGGGCCTTCAGGACGGTGAGGCAGGCGTGGGCGGCCATCGCGAGGGTCATGTGGCGGTGCCAGCCGTCGTAACGGCGGACCTGGTAGTCGTCCAGGCCGCACTCCTGTTTCGCACTCTGGAAGCATTCCTCGACCGCCCACCGGCTTCCCGCGACACGGATGAGGTCGTCGAGTGTGGTTTCGGCTGGGCAGTAGGCGATGTAGTAGGAGATCTCCTCGGGCCGGCGGATGCTTCGGCGGGCGATCACCCAGTGCTTGCGGTCCTTGCGGTGCCAGGGCCGGACCTCCACCCTGGCCCAGTCGTAGGTCCTCGGGCCGTGGGCGCCGTCGCCGCAGGAACGGCGTTTCCATTTCTGCCGGGGCAGCCCGGGAAACAGGTCGTGGACGGGATGGTCCAGGGCCCAGCGGGAAACGACGGTGTCATGCCGGGTGGTGGCCATGACGTGGAAGACATCCGCCCGCTCGAGCTCGGTGCGCCAGCCTTTGGAGAAGCCGTAGGCGGCGTCCGCGGTCACCCAGCGGAACGGGATCTTCTCGGCGATCGCCCGGCGGACCATGGCCTTGGCCATCACCACCTTCGTCTCGAAGGCGATGGCGTCATCGATGCCGGCGGCCCGGCACCGTTCCCGATCGTCCGTCCATGACGTGGGCAGATACAGACGCCGGTCGATCAACGTGCGGCCCCGGCCGCTGGCATAGGCGAGGAATACCCCGATCTGGGAGTTCTCCGTCCGACCGGCGGTTCCGGAGTACTGGCGCTGGACCCCGGCCGAGCGGACACCCTTCTTTAGGAACCCGGTGTCGTCCACGATCAGCACCGCCTCCGGATCGCCGAGGTGCTCGACGACGTAGACCCGCACGTCGTCCAGGACCTCGTCCGCGTCCCAGTCGATCCGGTTCAGTAACCGGTGGATTCGATCTGGACCCGCATGCCCCGCTTCCTCCGCGAGCGTCCAACCGTTTTTCCGCTCCAACGGAGCTATCAGCCCCTGCATATAGGCAAGAGCCGACTCCCGCGGCTCTGACCTGGAGAAACGGTGCACAAACCGCTCATGCAAAGCCTTCAGTTCACCAGCCCACAACCGGGCATCAGCAAGTTCCCCACCCATGAACTGACAAACGATCCACCTGCCCAACCGTCACGGCAAACACCGTTGCAGTACTAGGAGGCGTGACGATCGCACACGGGCCCGATGAGGTCGGCGGGAGCGGCTTTGGGCTGGAGCTGCCATGAGGCGAGAGATAGGGGCCCGTACGCTGGTCGCGAATCGGGCAGCCTCTAGGACAGCAGCCTGTCCGGCCACACCCGGGACCACCTCGACGCAGTCGCTGCCGAACTCAACAGCCGCCCACGCAAGGCGCTCGGCTGGGAAACCCCAGCCGAGCGCCTGTCTAAACTGCTCGCCACCACACGTCGGTGATCACGTGTTGCAACGACCCCTGGAATTCGGAGCGCCGACAACGACGAGGGACCCGTGCGGCACAGTTCTGCAGCCCGCGCCCCGGGGCGACCCGGGCACACGATGCCTCCAGTTGCCTCGCATTCGCGCAGGTCAGAGAGCTGCCGCGAATTTCGGCTCAGGCATTTCAAAAATTCTTCAAATCACGTGTGACATTCGCAGGTTCCCGCCGCACATCAGCCCCTACAAGAGGCGACTGCTCATGGCCGCACGCGACACCTTGCCGGGTGGGGGAAGAGAGTAAGGGGCCCCGACCGGCCGGGGGGGGAGGGCCAGGTCGGGGCCGCGCCCCGACCGGCGGGGGGTGCCGGGCGGAGCGGTCAAGGGGTGGGGCGGGAAAGGGTGTCGCCTCACGGCGGAGGGCTCTGCAGGGCTTCAGCCGAACGATCTTCCCCACAGGCACAGGTCGGGCTCGGGGACACAGTGCCCTTCCCGCATCCCACACGTGGATGAACGGTCAACCAAACCGGAATGTTCCCTCCGATAAGAGGTATACCGCCGCCCCGGTCAGAAGATGACGGGAACACGCAGGCCGAGAGCAACCGCCGCGCGCCGGCACCCCGCGCGTACGGCAGCCAGCTCAGCCCGCGCATCCGTCTCCGGCCGCCCGCCGGCGGCCTCGAGGGCCCTGGCGGCCGCCGTGTGCAGCTCGGCCCGCACAGTCGCGCCGTCGCCGGGGAGCACCGTGACCTCGGCAGCGTCCGCGACCGCACCGACCAGCCGCACAACCTCCGCCGGCCCGGACACCGACCGGTGAACATGGACACCGAGCACCCCGGGCACCCACCCGGCGAGGGCCCCCGGATGTCCTCACACAACCCATCGACACCCGTGTGTGGGCCCTCGGGCGCGATACCGGCGCTCATCTCCCCATGGTCGCCGCCACCACCGACATCCCACTTCGGTGCCGCCGCCGGCCCAGCAGTGCGGGCCGTCGCCCGATGAGGCGACGGCCCGTGCGGTCATGTCAGCAGGACCCGACATCGTGCGGGGCCTGCGGTCGCGGTCCTAGCGGCGGCGGCCCCAGGACTCGGTGTCGACGGTGCGACCGCGGTCGTCGCGCAGCGTCGCGGTGTCGGAGCCGTTGTCCCAGACGTAGTCGCGGCGGTCCTGGAAGAGGTCGGTACGGGTGTCACGGCCGTTCCCGGTGTGGATACGGAACGTGGCACGGCCGGCGATGCGGACGTTGTCGAAGCGGTAGCGGTTGCCGTCGCTGTCACGCAGGGTCCAGCCGCGGAGGTTGATGGTGTCGCGGGTGGTGTTGGTGATCTCCACCCACTCGTTGTTCAGGGAGCGGTTCGAGCGGTCGTCACGTCCGGGGCTGTCGGCCTGGACCCGGCTGATCTCCACCCGCGGGTGCCGCTGCTGGTGGCGGTCCCCGTCGTGCGCGGCCGCCGGCAGCGCCGCGGCGGAGACGATCACGCCGGCCGCCAGGACGGTGGCGGCGATACGGTGGACGGAGGAAGAAGCAGAAGACATAGGTGGCGCCCCTCAAGAACCGCACCCCACCAGCCGAAACAGGGTGGTGAAGGCGCTTTCGGAGTCGGCCCGGATGAGCCGAGGGCCACACTCTCGACCCGACACGGGCCCCACGGCAGCCCCTGCCGACGGCGGTTACCAGAGGTGCAAATATCCGTCACAGTCGACTGCCGGATGCACGCATTCCGCCCGAACGTGCCCCTGACATTCACTGACCGCTACACCCACCCGCCCCACACACCGCGCCCATGGCGCGGCGTACTCCGGCGCACCACCGGGCGCACTCCTCCCCCACCTCACCCGCCCGGACCAGCCGATCAAGTAACAGGCGTTCTGCGGAACTCTTCGCACTCAAGTCCGGCATTCGCACATACATCCCGCCCGGCGACGGACCTCGCGCCCCTCACCCGGGGACGCGTACACCCGATGCCGCCGGGTACGGTCATCCGTCCTGCGCGGCCAGAAGAAGCACCAAGGCCTTGGAGCGGGTGGTCCCGAGCCCGGCGGCCACCGCCTCGGCCGAGACGCCGGCACCCTCGCCCCGACCGGCAACCTTGGTGTGGACGCCGCCCTGGACGCGGGCTTCGACATCTACTACAACGCCAAGACCGGCACGAACAAGGGCTTCGCCACCCTCGGCACGGGCAGCTCCTACAGCCTGTATGAGATCAGCATCCTCAACGGCAAGGCCACCAACCGGGGCACGTTCCCGAGTCGGCAGCGGGTCACCGACATCGCTCTGCCCCTGAACCAGGAGCGCTAGGGCCTGTCTCTCAGATCCGTTTGTGGCATCGTCGTACTCATGAGCGAGTCTTGGTTGACTCGGCGATTTCTAGGGCCAGCACCGCCTGGCGCAGGGGGAAAGGCATGGCTCACAGCTCATTCGACGTCTCTTTGGCGCATGGCCAGAGCATGCACTGGAAGCTCGGCGGGTCTGGGTGGGCCACCTGGTCGTGGTCGGTGAATGCTGCGGAACAGAAAGTGCACGCCTCCTATGTAGGGCCTGAGGTTTTGGCCGGGTTCATGAACGGTGTCCGGGCTCTGCTCCTTGGGTGCAGCGCGACCTTCGTGACGTTCGTGGACGAGCCGAGCGGGACGAGAGTCTTCTTCAACCAAGCAGAGAAGGAGGTCTTCGTTCAGATAGTGGAGTTCGCGGACTTGAACGAGCCGTCGTCCTGGTGGTCGGACGCGAGGCTGGTCTGGGCAGGTCGGCTACCAACAGAGGCATTCGTCGGGTCCTTCATGGCCATGATTAAGGAGCTCCTCTCCGAGCACGGGACAGACGGGTATCGGAGGCGCTGGGGCTACGAGTTCCCCGCCCTGGAGTGGGCGGCCCTCCAGACAGCGCACAGTTCCCGCTGACCCGAACCTAGACCCGCGTCCAGATCAAGATGGCTGCGAGGTGGAGTGCGCCCTCGTAGGCGATGGCGAGCTTGTCCGTTCGCATGGCCAGGCCGCGCCACTGCTTGAGACGGCTGATGCACCGCTCGACGGTGTTCCGTTGCTTGTATGCCTGCGCGTCGAAGCCGGGCGGACGACCGCCGGCCCGGCCTCGCCGGAGGCGGTGTCCGATCTGGTCAGAGGGCTGCGGGATGACGGCCCGGATGCCTCGGCGACGAAGATGCCGGCGGATAGCCCGGGACGAGTAGGCCCGGTCTGCGAGGACGACGTCGGGCCGGGTTCGTGGCCTGCCCAGCCCGGTGCGCGGGACCCTGATGCGGGCCATGACCGCCTCGAAGGCAGGCGCGTCCCCGGCCTGGCCCGCGGTGACATGGACGGCGAGGGGCCGTGCCTGAGCGTCAGCGGCGACATGAACTTTCGTGCTCAGGCCGCCTCGGGAACGTCCGAGTGCGTGATCGGCGGGTTCAGCCGTGTCGAGCGCCCCCTTTTCCTGGCCCCAGCCGCGTGCTGGTGAGCTCGGCAGACAGTGGAGTCCACCGACACGGCCCATCCCACCTCGTCAGAAGCGTCCGCTTGGGCGAGGACGGCAGCGAAGATTCGTTGCCAGGTGCCGTCGACGGCCCACCTCATCAGGCGCTTGTGAGCGGTCTGGAACGCACCGAGCTCGTGGGGCAGGTCCCGCCAGGGGGAGCACGTGCGGTACTTCCAGGCGATAGCCTCCAGAGTTCGGCGGTGGTCGGCCCACCGCCGTCCACGGGCCGGATCGGCTGGCATCAGCGGCTCGATCCGGTCCCACATTGCATCAGTGATCACTAATCGCACGGACACGTCCGATCAACTGATTAGCCCATCAAAGAGACACGCTCTAGCCGCCACACACCTCGGGCGCGGCCGCTTGGGGGGCGGCCGCGCCCGTACTCCGGATGCCTAGGACAAGGCGGTACCTGGGGCTAAGTATGTCGGCCGAGGTGACTGATGACTTCACTCGACCCCCTTTCGTAACAGGACGTGACTTCCTCGACGCGGAAAGTGGCCGGTGACCTATCCTGGTGGTCGCCGTAGCCGCGACACATGGGGGCGCAACCCGGGCGTTCGACGGCGGCAAGCAATGTGGTTCGCATGCGGGGTCGACCCGCATCTGAGTGGGGGAACACCCATGGACTGGTTTAGTGACCTGGCACAGGTGGCGGCCCTCGTCGGCCCGACGGTGCTCACACTCGCGGTGACCGACGGGTACGAGACGAGCAAGGCACGGTTCGTACGGCTCTTCGGCCGAGGTGACGCCGACTTGGAGAGCGCGACCCGGGCCCGCCTGGACGGAACCGCCGCCGCGCTGGCCGCCGCCCCGGACGACGAGGAGCGGGAGCGGGTGCGGGCGGAGCACGCTCAGCGGTGGGAGGAGGACTTCACCCGGCTGCTGCTCGACCTCAATGCTGCGGACCGGGAGCAGGCGGCAAGCGAACTGCGGCAGATTTCAAGGGTGTTGGAACCGGTGGCGGAGACCGCGGGCATCTCGATGTCCGGCGTCACCTTCCACGGGCCCACCAACGTCCAGGTGGGCCACCACGGTCACCAGGTGAACCACTTCGGATCTGCGAGGTGACCGGTCCGGGTACGCCGACGCACAACGAGTTCCGCGGTCCGACCATCGCGCAGGTCGGCAACAACAACGAGCAGGTCAACAACAGTTACACGCTCGCCAGTTACACGCTCGTGCCGTCACGTCTGGACGAGACGGCCGACAACCTGGCCAAGTCCGTCCGGGGGTGGTGGAACGGGGAAGCGTACCGGCGGCGCCTGCTGTCACCCCCGCCGTTGCCCCTTCGATGGCAGGTGAGCGAGGAGGGGCTCACCGGCCGGGTCGCCGCAGCCACCGCCGAGCGGACGGAGTCCCGGTTCACCCCGCTCCCCGGGCTTCCGGCGGTCACGGAACAGCAGCTTGGGGCGGGTGGCGAGATCGCCGAGCTGTACGAGGTCTACGGCGGGCTCGCCTCCGGCCGGATCCTGCTGGTCGGCCCGGAAGCAGCCGGCAAGTCAGCCGCCGCCGCGCTGCTGCTCGTGAGGGCTCTCGACCGCCGGGACGCGACCAAGGCACCGCAGGACAGGGCGCGCATGCCCGTTCCGGTGCTGTTGTCGCTGAACGGCTGGGAACCGCTGGAGGAAGAGCCTATCGACTGGGCGGTCAGGGTGATCTCCCGGCGGTACCGCCAACGGCACGTTCGTGAACTGCTGAAAGCCGGGCGTATCGCGCTGTTCCTGGACGGCTTGGACGAGGTCGCCAAGGAGGTGCGCGCCAAGGCCATCACCGCGCTGGCGGCGATGCCGTCCCGCGTCCTGCTGGTGTCGCGCACGGTGGAGGCTCTGGAGGTGGCCGGCGGGGCGCAGTTGAGTGACGCCGTCGCCCTGGAGCTGCAGCCGATCCGTCCCCGCGACGCCGTCGACTATCTGCTCAGCCGCATGAAAGATCCGCCTCCCGCCTGGCAGGAGCTCGACCGCCGGCTGCGGAAGGAACGCAAGAGCCCCCTGGCCAAGGGGCTGAGCAGGCCCCTGGCGATCAGTCTGTTGCACGAGCAGCGATCCGACCTTGCGATGGTGGAGGAGATCCTCCGCCTGCGCAGCTCCGCTGCCATCGAGAACCGTCTGCTCGATCACGCGGTCAGGTTCGCGTACACCCAGGCGGACGGCTGTAAACGCCCCGCCTACAGCCCCGAACAGGCGGAGCGGACGCTCAGGTACATCGCCGAACGGCTCACCGAGGAGGGGGCACAAAACCTGTACTGGTGGCATATTCCAGGCTGGGGTCGCCCGCGGATCAGAGCATGGGTCACCTGGTCGCTGACCATGACGATCTACCTGGCCGTTGCCACGTACATCCTGGTGTCCGCGGACAGTGTTCTCGCAGTCCCGGCGGCCCTGGCCATGCTGATCGGCGCCGCCGTCGATGTGGCCCTGCGGCTGCGGCAACTCAACCATCCGCAACCGCTGCAGAGCGCGGGCTGGCGGGATGTGTTCCCCCGTGGTGCGATCGCCTTGGGGGTCGGCTGCTATCTCACGGCGATCGCGCTCCTGGAAGGCCTACGGTGGTTCCTCGGCAGTCCGGCACCGTTGTGGTGGTCCTGTTTGAGCGCCGTCCCGTTTGGTCTCGGCGCCGCGCTGGGCAAAGGCAGCGGGGCCACGCTGATCGGCCGGACCCTGCTCGCTCCGTACAAGCGGTTCCCGTACGAGATCGCTCCGGAGGAGTTCCTGCCGCCCCCGACTGCAGCGAGCCGGGTCATCGATCCGATCGACGTGTGGAATCACCACCTCCGACTGCGCTTACCCCTCGGTCTGCTGGTCGGCGCGGCCATCGGCATCTTCTACGGCGCCCAGGCCGGGGAACTCGGCGGGCTCTGGCTCGGCGTCGCCTTCGGTGTGGCAACCGCCATCGGTCCTGCCGTCAGGTGCGGTGTGGTGCCCAACCTGGCCGTCGCGACCAGCCTCACTGCCGTACAGCTCGCCCGACGCGAAGGCACCCCCATACGCATGATGGCGTTCCTTAAGGACGCCCACGAGCGCAACCTTCTGCGCATGTCCGGACCTGCGTACCAGTTCAGGCACTCCCGGCTCCAGAAGCGTCTGGCCACGCCGCCGAAGTGATCAGCAGGGAGCCGCGCCCTTGGCCGGCTCCCTGCTGCCCTTGGCCGGCTCCCTGCTGCCCTTGGCCACCGCCCGCACGACGGGCGGACCCGCGGTCCCTGCAGGACGTACGACAGCCCAAAGCCCGCGCCGACCACCACCGCGCCGCCGACCGCGTCCAGCACCCAGTGGTTGCCGGTGGAGACGACGGCCAGGCGGTGAGGAGGGGATGGACCAAGTGACGACGCTCGGGGAAGCCCAGTACCAAGCGATCCGTCATCGGAAACAGGTGGCTGAGCTCGGGACGGCAGACAGATTAATCCCTATTTACCCAAAACGCCGTACAGATAAGAGTGATGGCACGCTTCCCGCCCTGGCACACACCTTGGCCCATTGCCTCGCCCGCTGAGACGCGACCATCACGCACCACCATCCCAAGCAACATCTGCGGCAAGAGGATCCGCGGCCAAGAGCCGGGGACGGACGGGCCGCGGATGGCCAGGCCGTGTCCGCCGAACAGGGTCCAAGTCGACCCTCGCCAGCCGCCCCGCTGGGGAGCTGCTGGGGAGTTTCACCGTCGCTCGGGGAGTCCCTGGGGAGTTTGAGCCGCGTAAACAGGAAAGCCCGCGAAAGGACCCGAAAGAAGCATCCCTGCAGGTCCCGAGATCATCGGCCTCGACGATCCCCGACAGCGAGCCGCACTACTCGACGTCGACGCTGAAGTGGAACAGGCCAGCCGCACATCGATGACGTCGCCGCCCCCGTGCGGGCCGATCGCTGGTACGCGCCCGACCTCACCACGGAGGTGGCCACCGCCCATCTGACCTTCGTCGCGATAGACGCCGAGGGCCCACCATCAGGCCCGCCAGCGGAGGTCCAGGATGTCGCCGACCGGTGGCGGGCGGCCGGTGAACCGGACGTCTACCGGCTCGACTTCGACGCCGACGGCAGCCAGCGGGCCACCAGCCCGAACGGCGCCCTGACCTGGCAGCTTTCCCCTGGCGAGACTGGAGATTCACGATGACCCGCCCCGATCACCCGGCCTCTGCGGCGGTCTCAGACGATGCCCTGTTCGGGCCCGAGGCCGCAGACTACGCCCGCCACCGTCCCGGCCTTCCGGACGCCGCGGTCCACCTCCTGGCCTCCACCCAGCACGGTGTGCCCGCCCCCGTCCTCCTGGACCTGGGGACCGGCACCGGCCAGGTGCCCCGCGCGCTGCTGCCAGTCCTGCACCGCATGGTGCATATCGACCTGGTCGACGTGAACCGGTCGATGCTGGAGGCGGCCCGCGCCATCCTCGAACCGGTCCGCGGAGCGTGCACGGTCGACGTCTTCACCGGCGCCGCCCACGACTTCGCCCCCGCAGCGCCCGGCCGGGCGCCCACCCTGATCACCTGCTGTCGGTCCTTCCACTGGATGGCCCGCCCGGAGGTCCTGTCCATGGCCAACCGGGTGGCCGCGCCGCGCGCCGTCGTGGCGATCATGGGCGACGGCAGTCTCTGGACCCATGGGGCCGACTGGACGGCCGACCTTCGGGAGCTGATCCAGAGCTACCTCGGCGAAGACCGGCGCGCGGGCACCGGTGGCACGTACGCCGGGCCGGGCCGCTCCTACGAGGACGACCTGGCCGACTCGGCGTTCAGCGAGGTGACCGAGCACAGCTTCCCCGTCTCCCGCGCCTGGGCGCCCGAGGACGTGATCGGCTACCTGCGCACCACCAGCTTCGCTCGCCCCGCCCTGTTCTCCGGCCGCTATCACGAGTTCGAGGCCGCTGCTCTCCAGCTGCTCCAGGACCATGCCAGCGGCGGCGTCCTGAAGGAGAACGCGGTGTTCACGGTGCTGCTCGCGCGTCGCCCCGACGGTGACGCGTGAGCAGCACCCAGCGGCACACCGAGCCGCTCGATGTCCACCTGATCGCCGCGCGCGAGGGCGCGGCGGGGCTTGAGGTGCTGCTGTCCCGGCGGGCCGGTGACGTGTACACCCTGGCGCGCTTGCGCACCGCGCAACACCTCTGACTACCACCCGCCATTACGAGGAGCAACACGTTGACGTACACAGCCCGCGACGAGTGGGAGCAGCACTACGGCGAGGGGAAGGGGTGGCGCCGGCTCGGTGAGCGCGAACAGCAACTCCTTGCCGAGCACGCCCCGGTCCCTGAGGGTGCGGGCCGGGCCCTGGATGTGGGCTGCGGGACCGGGGAGCTGGCCGCCCACCTGGCAAGGGTGGGCTACACCGTGGACGCCGTCGACCTCGCGGGCAACGCGATCGCCCGGGCCCGCGAGGAGCACGCCGGCATCGAGGGCGTGCGATGGCTGCAGCTGGACATCGAGCGCGACGACCCGGCCCCGCTGCACGAGGAGGGGTACGACCTGATCACGCTGCGGCTGGTGTACCCGTTCGTGAGGGATCGCGGCCGGATCGTTCACGGGCTGGGCGAGCGGCTGCGCGACGGCGGCGCGCTCGTCGTCATCACCCCGGTCGTCGAGAACACGCCGGAGGAGCGGCGCGGGATCGCCCTGGACGAGGACGAGATCACGCTGCTCGGTGCCGGCTGGAAGACGGTGGAGCGGCTGGACGCGGATGGTCTGGCCTTCTTGCTCCTTCGCGGACCGTGCCACGTCGACACCCGGGCTGTCGAGAAGCGGCCAACCACCGGTCACGGCCTGACCGGTGCGCTCGCCGTGATCACCGACGACGCCGGCCGGGTCCTGTTGGGCCGCTCCCGGCGCGGCATGCTTGAGCTGCCCGGCGGCAAGACCACCGGCCGCGAGGACTTCGCCGCCGCTGCGGTGCGCGAACTCGCTGAGGAAACCGGGCTGGTCGCCGATCCGGCCGACGCGCACGTGGTGACGATGCTGGTCGACGACAGCCACGGGGTCCCGCGGCTCACGGCCGTCGTCCGCATCACCGCCTGGACGGGCACTCTGGCCAACCCGGAGCCGGATAAGTTCGACCGCTGGGAGTTCTTCGACCTCCACGCCCTCGCCTGCGTCGGGGACGTGTTCGCCCCAGCCGCTCTCGCGCTCGATGCCGTGTGGCCCGGCGTCCTTCCCGGCGTGCCTCCGGCGACCTCCTACCCCATCGCCGCCGACCAGCCACGCGTGCCGGGGGAACCGGCGGAGGCTGCCAGGCTGCGCGCGGCAATGACCCAGATGGTCATCGGCGGCGGCTGGGCCCCCTCCGCGCCGGTGCAGGAGGCGCTGCGGACCGTGCCCCGGCATCGCTTCGCCCCAGAGGCGAACCTCCTGGCCGCGTACGACGGCGGCGACCGGGCCGTCATCACCCGCTACGACGAGGCCGGGACGGCGATCAGCTCGGTGTCCGCGGCCTGGCTCCAGGCCGACATGATCGAGCACCTGAGCCTGGAGCCGGGCGCGGTCGTGTTCGAGGCAGGATCCGGCGGCTACAACGCCGAGCTGATCGCCCACGTCACCGGACCCGACGGACGCATCGTCACCGTCGACATCGACCCATGGGTCGTGCGCCGCACCCGCCGGTTCCTCACGGAGGCTGGCAGCGGCCGCGTCACCGCCGTCGAAGCCGACGCCGCCCTCGGCGCACCCGGGCACCTCGTGCCGCGCGGCGGCTTCGACGCTGGCATGATCACCTACAACTGCTGGGACATCGCCCCGGCCTGGCGGGAGCAGCTGTCCGAGGGCGGCCGCCTGGTCCTGCCGCTGGAAATCGGCGGCTACACCCGAGCGGTTACCTTCGAACGGAGCGGCCAGGTGCTGCACGCTCGCCACTTCACGTACTGCGGTTTCGTCCGCGACCAAGGGCAACAAGCCCGCACCATCCCGGCCCTCTCCTTCCTCGACGGCGGGCTGACGCTTCGCTTCGAGCACGGCACCGCCGCCGATACGACGGGCTTGGAGGAGGCGCTGCGCGGGCCGCGGCACGAGATCCCCACCGGCGTGACCATGGGAGCGAACGCCCACTTCGGGTCCCTGCAGCTGTACGCGGCCACCACCCTGTCGGGCTTCTGCCGGCTGGCCGCCCACCAGGAACCGGATGGGGCCGTGACCGGTATCGCGAAGGACCACGACGCCCCCGCGATCACCGGCGAGGCCTCGCTCGCCTACCTGATCCACATCCAGACCAAGAACGGCGACAGCCCGCAGGGCAAGGCGTGGGAGTGGGTCGTCCACGCCTTCGGCGAGCAGGGTCCCGCGCTCGCGGAGCGGCTGGCGGCCACGGTCCGGGCCTGGGACCGCCACATCCGCGCCGACGAGAAGCACCAGCACGCCGATCCCGTCCTGACGGTCCACCCGGCCAGCACGCCCGACGATGAGCTGCCCTCCGGTGATGTCATGAACAAGGAGCACTGCCGTCTGGTGTTCCGGTGGCCGGGGCGTAACGTGGTGCTGCCCGGGCCCGTTGAGCGGCCCGAGGCCGAGGTCGTAGCGGAGGGGGTGTGACGGTGGAACGGGCCCTGTGGGAGGCAGTGTTCGTCGCTCCGGCGGAGCGCGACGAGCGGGACCGCATGCGGCGCGCGCACGCGGCCGCCGCGAAGCAGCCCCAGGTGTCCGCGTCGGGGCCGGCGGTGTGGGGGTGGCAGGGCCGCACCCTGGGGCGCCGGGCCGAGGATTGCTGGCTGCGCATCGTCTCCGCCGAGGTGGACAAGGCGGGCGGACGGCTGTGGAGGGGACGGCGACCGCGGACACGCACGTGCCACGGACGGTACCGCGGCCCCGGCTTCGCGACGTCCTCGACTGGACCTCCCGGGACACTGCCTACCAGGCCGAGCTCACCGAGTACGTGTCCGTCCCACCGGTCACCAGCAGCACTCCCGCCCTCGACCAGGACATCGCTCTGCCCGACTCGTGGTGGGCGGAGCTGAAGTCCGCGCTCGGCGCGCTCGCTATGGTGCCCACCGACCGGGAATCCGTACGGCAGAACTGGGTCGACCGGAACCTCCGCCGCTTCCTCGGCATCTACCCCGTCCGTATCCGCGATACGACGACCGGGCACGCCGATCTGCACTGGGCGAACCTCACCCGCGCGCCCCTGGTCCTGCGCGACTGGGAGAACTGGGGCCGCCTGCCCGTCGGCTACGACCTGGGTCTGCTTCACGCGTACTCGCTGGCCGCACCGGCGACCGCCGCCCGGATCCGGCACGAGTTCGCCCACGTCCTCGACACGGACGCCGGCCGGACCGGGGAGCTCATCGCCCTCGGGCAACTCCTCCAAGCGTGCTCCCGGTGCGTCCACCCTCACCTCGCCCCGCTCGTCGCCCGCCAGGCCGAGCACCTCACCGGCATCCCCGTCCCCACGCCCTGACCACAACACGGCCCCGACGGCCTGGAGGAACCCATGCCCCGCCCACGCGTCGACGTCGTCGTTCTGACCATGAACGACCGCCCTGCCGAGGA
Organism: Streptomyces sp. NBC_00273; assembly: GCF_036178145.1. Lineage (NCBI taxonomy): Bacteria > Bacillati > Actinomycetota > Actinomycetes > Kitasatosporales > Streptomycetaceae > Streptomyces > Streptomyces sp. NBC_00273. The sequence continues at coordinate 338,223 of NZ_CP108067.1, forward strand.
AGCAGCCGCGCAGGCGACACTTCTTGCCCAGAGCGGCGTCGACGTGCGGGTGCTGGTGGTCGGAAACGGCTGCAAGCCCGAGGTCGTGCCACCCGGTGCGCTCACCGTGTCCCTGCCCGAGAACATCGGTATCCCCGGTGGCCGCAACGCTGGCGCCGCCGCGCTGCGCAACGCGGGCGATCCCGCCGCCTGGCTCTACTTCCTCGACAACGACGCCAGCTTTCCCCGCCCCGACGTCCTGGCCCGACTCGTCGCCGAGGCCGAGCGGCACCCAGAAGCCGCCTGGGTTCAGCCCCGGCTGACCGGCCCGGACGATGTGACCACGCCACGCCGCTGGGTCCCCCGGCTGCGCGCCTCGAACCCGGGGCGGCCGGGGAAGGTCGCTTCGATGACCGAAGGCGTCGTCCTGATCCGGCGCGACGCCTTCGACGCGGTAGGCGGGTGGGAAGATCACCTATTCCTATATCACGAAGGGTTCGACCTGGCCTGGCGACTGTACGAGGCGGGCTGGAGCGGCTGGTACGCGGCGTCGATCCGCATGCACCACCCACTCACCGAACCCGCCCGTCATGCGCTCTACCACCGGCTATCCGCCCGCAACAGGATCTGGATCGCCCACCGCAACCTCCCCGCCCCGCTCCTCCCCGTCTACCTGAGCGTTTGGACCACGATCACCCTGGTCCGGGCCGTGCGCGGTGGCGGACTGGGCCAGACGCTGCGCGGCATGCGCGAAGGGTGGACGACCCGACGTACGCAGCGGCGGCGTCCGATGAGCCGGCGCACCATCTACCGGCTCACCGCCGCCGGGCGGCCGCCGATCATCTGACCTCTTTGCCCCATCCGCCACAACGAGGAGTCTTCTTCGCCATGAACCAGCCGACTTTGCCTTCGCTGATGGGGGTGTTCGCCCATCCCGACGACGAGAGTCTGCTGGCCGGAGGCGTGCCCGCACAGCACCACGCCGCCGGCGCCCGCACCTCCGTCGTCACCGTCACCTGGGCGCCAACGAGCCAGCGAGCCCCCGAACTCTCGGACGCCCTCGCAGTTCTTGGAGCCGGCTCACCGCGGCTGCTCGGCTACGCCGATGCCCGCAACCCCGCCTCAACGCCCATCGGAGCCGTACGCCTCGTCGAGCGCCCCTCGACGAAACCGTCGGACGCCTGGTCGCACACATCCGCGAAGTCCGGCCCGACATCGTCATCGGCCACGACGCCCTGGGCCAGCTCACGGGCCACCGGGACCACCGGCGCGCCCACCAGATCACCCTCCTCGCCGTCGAGGCCGCCGCCCTGCCACACCTGTATCCCGACGCCGGGGAGCCCTGGCAACCTGCCGCGCTGTACGCGGCCACGCACTCCGAATCCGGGATGGGCCGGCTCGGCCCGCTCCTTCAGAGCGTGGGCAAGACGCTCCTCGCGGTGCCGGACGCGTACGTGACCACGAGCGTCAACGTCTCGCCGTGGGCCGCGGTGAAGTGGGAGGCGATCTGCGCCCACCGCAGCGAGGTCGCCCGCCCGCGGCCCCTGCCCGGCCTGCTCGCCCGCCTGCCCGAACCGGAACGCAACCAGATCATCAGCACCGAGTACTTCACCCGGCTCTCCCCCGGCCCCGCGCCGGGCGATACGCACCAGCTCGTCGCCTGACCGGCCCACCGTCCGCATGATCTCGCCCGCACGATCGGAAGACGAGATGACCACCACGCCCTCCCCTGACGCCTCACCCGGCACGATAGTGACCGACGAGGAGTACGGGGCCTTACGCGCCTCGGCCGCCCTGTGGGCCGGAACGTCCGTGCTGATCACCGACGAACGCGGCCGGGTCCGCGGCGGCACCCGGGCCGCGGGCGGCGGCATCTCGGTGCGAGGGGTCGTGGATGGGCGTGAATCGCCCGGCGGCCCGGGCCTGGTCGAGGGCGGTGGCGCCGGGCAGGGCACCCGGTTTCCGAATCAGGGCCTCGAGGTAGTGGTCGAGTTCGAGGCGGGTGGCACCGCGGGCGATGAGCCGTTCGTGGCGGGCGACTTCTTCGCGGCCGTCGTAGACCACCAGCTCGGAGGCGTGGAGCATGACGCGGACGGTCCGTCAAATCAGCCGGACCGGCACCGAGTAGCGGTTCATCCGGACGCAGATCTGGCTGTAGCGGTCGACCCGCGATGTGGAGAGCCTGCCGGTCTCGAAGGATCTTCCGGCAGCGGTGCCAGCAGCGGCTGTTCCGTCGCGAAGTACTCGCCGATCGTGTGCGGCCGGGACCGGATGCGGGGCCGTCGTCCTCCTGGTCCCATCGGTCGATCATGGCGTTGAGCTCGGCGAGCGTGTCGACTTCGGGGACGGGGACGATGTGGTTGCGGCGAAACCAGCCGGTCTGGCCTTCGACGCCGCCCTTCTCGTGGGCGCCGCGGATGCCGGGCTGGCAGTAGAAGGCTTCCAGTCCGTAGTGCGAGCGGAAGGCGGTCCAGCGTTCGGCCTCCACCCGGCTGCGTGAGAGGCCCAGCACCTGGGCGACGGCGGCCCTACGGTTGTCGTAGCGGACATTCCCGGTCGGCACCCCTCTAATATGCGGGTCTCGATGTCAAGCCCCGGAAACCCGCTGGGGCTTCACGTAGGCATCCGGCAGGATGTCGGACGTGATCCTGAAGTATCCCTGCGTGTGCTGCGGCCACCTGACGATGAACGACGGGCCAGGCTCGTATCAGATCTGCCCGGTCTGTTTCTGGGAGGACGACGACATCCAGCTGCGCTGGCCGGACTACTCAGGTGGCGCCAACAGGCCTTCCCTGATCGAGGCCCAGCAGAACTTCCAGGACTACGGAGCATGCGACGAACGGTCCATGGAACACGTCAGGTATCCCGAGGACGACGAGCCGCTGGACTCGAGCCGGCGTCCCATCGATACAGACCGCGATCGCTTCGAGCCCAAGGCCGTGCAGCTAGCCGCCTGGCCTGACGACCGCACTGTCCTTTCCTGGTGGCGATATAGGAGCACCGGATTCTGGCGTCCTGCCCTGTGACGTCGTCACCCGGCCGGTTCGTCGAGTCGGCGAAGGAGCCCGTCGAAGATCTACTCGCGGGCAACCTGCCCCTTCGCTGCCGCGTCGTCCCGCTGGCGTTCGAGCGTTGGACGGAACTCGATCGTGGTGACGAAGAACGTGCAGGACTCGCAGATCGACTCGAAGTGGCAGTCCATCTCGATCGGGCTAGCGCAGTACCCGTTCCCGAGCATGCGACGGTGCATTTCTCGGCGGAGCTTGGCCATCTCCGAGCCCTCGGCGTCGGCCGGGGCGGACGGCGTGCGGTCGTGGTCGGGGCTGCCGTGGCCGGCGCCGAGGACCAAGGGGTGGCGGATGCCGCTGCGGGTCTGGACGGTGATGGTGTCCTCGCGCGGGCCTGGCGGCGTAGAAGTCGGGTTGGTTGAGGATCGCCGCGGCGACGGCTTCCGTCAGGACCCGGGCGGGGAGAATGTCGTCGTCGGTGGGCTCGGCTTCCCCCAGCGTGAGGCTGAAGTGGAGGCCCGCGAGCGGTCCAGCGTGCCGCGCTGGCGTGTCGTGAGCTTCGTGTCGATCAGGTCCTGGACCAAGCCGTAGCGGAACAGGCCCACCTGCCGGGCCCGCTCAGCCCGGCGACGGTCCTCGTCCTCACTCGGTGGCATAGGCAACCCACCTCGCGTCTCGAACAGAGCCCGCCGCTTCGCCGGCGGACGCGATCAAGCCTTGCGGCACCTCCAGATCCCGCCCAGGGGCGGCCCGTGTTGATCAAATGGCTGTAGAAGGCGAGGCCAGGACCGTGCTGTCTATGGCCCGGCCGGCGAACTCCCACCGCGACACCGTGAGCATCTGCGGCCACTTGGCCGAGGCGGCCCGATGGGCCGCGGCGACCGCCGAGACGGCATCAGCGAGCGTCGACTGTGTCGCATCCGGCATCACCGGGTCATCGGCGAGTGCGACAAGAGCGACGGTGAAGTGGCGTCGCACGTCCTGCGCCCGCCCGGCGAACGCCCGCAACCAGCCACGGACCGTGCCCTCGGCCAAGCCCAGACGGGCGGCGACCTGGCGGTGCCCCATACCCAACGCCGCTATCTCCAGGCAGGCCCCGATCACCACGGCCGCATCCACCCGACGCGGCCAGAGGGCCTGCGCCAGCAGAATGTGCGTGACCTGGCAGCCGGAACAACGCGTACGACGTGGCCGCAGAAACAGCCGGGACCCGAGATCACCCCGGACGGTGCGAGGCGCCCGTGTCCCCACGGGTGCGAGTGGGCCGAGCAGGAGGGACACACCAACCGGCCGTCCCTCAGCTGTCGTTCCACCGAGACCGGATCCGTGTCCACGATCAGCGCGTGGGCGCCCCTCAGCTCAGCGGCGAGACATGTAAAGGTCGAGGGCTTTGTGGAGGAGCCTGTTGAGCGGGAAGTCCCACTCGCCGAGGTACTCGGCGGCCTGGCCGCCGGTGCCGACCTTGAACCGGAGCAGGCCGAGCAGGTGGTTGGACTCCTCCAGGGTGTCGGTGATGCCACGCAGGTCGTAGACGCTCGCGCCCAGTTCGTGGGCGTCGGACATCATCCGCCACTGGATCGCGTTGTTCGGCTGGACTTCCCGCTTGCGGCTAGTGGAGGCCCCGTAGGAGTACCAGACGTGCTCACCAACGGTCAGCATCGTGGCCGCGGCCAGCACCTCACCCTCGTGATGGGCCAGATACAGCCGCATCCGGTCGGCGTCCTCCGCCCGGAGCGCGGTCCACATCCGCTGAAAATAGGCCAGCGGCCTGGGGATGAACCGGTCGCGCTCCGCGGTCTCCCTATAGATCTCGTAGAAGGCGGGCAGGTCCTCGTAGCCGCCCTGGACGACCTTGACGCCGGCCTTCTCGGCCTTCTTGACGTTGCGGCGCCACTGCTGGTTGAAGCCGCGCTGGACCTCCTCCAGGGACTTTCCGGCGAGCGGGACCTGGAAGACATAGCGCGGCTGCCCCGCGCTGAACCCGTCCTCACCGCCCACTTCGCCCTGCTGCCATCCCAATCGGCGCAGCCGGTCAGCGACATCGAAAGCCCGCGGCTCGCACGAGCTGGCCTCAACATCGCGCAGCCGGCCTGCCTGCGGGTCCGCAATGGCGTCCTTGACCGTTCCCGCATCCCAGCGCCGCACGATCACGGGCGGACCCATCTTCACCGAGAACGCGCCGCGGGTCTTGAGATAGGCCAGCATCGGCTCGAGCCACCGCTCAAGGTCTGGGGCGTACCAGTCGATGACCGGACCTTCGGGAAGGTAGGCCAGGTACCGCTTGACCTTCGGCAACGGCCGGAACAACACGAGCGCCACGCCGGCGATCTGTCCAATCTCGTCGATCCATCCGAGGCTCTCCGCCCGCCAGTCCGGCTTCACATCCCCCCACGAGGGCACCTGCATATGACTCGCGGAAGACCGACCCTTGATGAAGGCCAGATGCTCGTCACGGCTGATCGCTCTCAAGCGGAAGGTCATGCGTAGTGCTCCTTTGTTCGACACGCCAGCCTACTTCGCAGACTTCACGCCCCACCTCGCCGTGTGCACGCTGTCGTCGCACACGAACCAGCACGAACCTTCCCAGCAAGATCATCAATCATGTTCAACGTGAACGTCGCGAACCCTCACCTACGTGCTCACACAGAGAGTCGTCTAACACTCGGGCAGCAATTCCGCCTTGTCGCGGACGAGGGACAGGTGCGCGGTCCATTCCGCCAGCGGTCCGGTCAGGCCGATGTCCGCCTCGTACAGCGGCCGGTCACTGACCGTCGCCCAGTCCAGCGGGTATTCGGCAGCACCACGCCATCCGCACGCGCACCCCGCCCGGAGCGCCACGACACGCGGCCGGCCGGCCCGGCCGTCGTCATCGGCACCAAGGTCCGCACCCTGGCCGACCGCGGTGCCGTCGGCGATCTGATTGACGTCCACGCGGCCTCTCACCACCGCACACCAACGAGCTCGAAGGCCTCGGCAGGCGGATGGCCGCAACGAGTTCCGGCTCCACGCCCTCCGTGACCGCCTCGCCGTTGCGGACCGGGCCGATGACGAAGAGTTTGCCGCGTACGGCCCTCCCGAACCGCCGACCGTGATCCTTCGGCCCCGCTCCGGTCACTTCGGCAGATCGGCGGAGAGGAAGGGAGCAAGGAGCGCGAACAACCTGTCGGGTCGGTCCAGGGGGATGATGTGGCCGCAGTTCTGAAGGTGGTATCCGACCAGGTCATCGGCAATGGGACGGAGTTGGCGATCGAGCCCGCGGCCGACGGGACGGGACCCGACGGCCATGGTGGGCATGGTCAGCCGAGCCGTCGCGGCTGCGTCCTGGATCTGCTGCGCGCTGGTGGGCAGGGCCCGGTAATAGGAGAACGCACAGCGCAGGGCCTCACCCCCGGTGTACGCGTGGACGAAGGCCGCACGGATATCGTCGGGTACTCCTCGCCCGAGCGTCCCCGAGTTGAGGAACCAGTCGACGTACGGGGCCTCGTTACCGGCCAGGACGGTCTCGGCGAGGCCGGGGACGGCGTGGAAGCCGAACCACCACGGGGCACCGCCCGCGACGACGTCCTCTGCTCCGGGCAGGCGGCCGAGCAGTGCCTCCATCACGACCAGGCGCCGGACGAGGCCTGGCCGGCGCAGCGCGAGCAGGACGGCGGGGGCCGTGCCCGCGTCGATGCCGACCACCGCTGCCGAAGGCTCGCCAAGTACGTCGAGCAGCCCTTCGGCGTCGGCAGCGAGGGTGCCTGCGTCGTAGCCCTCGACGGCGCGGGCACTGGCACCGAAGCCTCGAAGGTCTGGTGCGATGACCCGGTACTGCCCGGCCAGTCGGCCCATGATGCCGCTCCAGAGTTGCCAGGTGTGCGGGAAGCCGTGCAGCAGGAGAACCGCAGGTCCCTGCCCGGCGATTGCGACATTGAGTTGGACGCCGTTCGTCGCGATGCGGCGCAGGTGGTGTGCGGTGGTGACGGGCATGATGGCTCCTCCCTTGTGGTTACCATTGGTGACCACAGAACGATAGGTAACTGACCGACCGCTTCCTAGACGGCACTTTCAGGGAAGGTGGTGAGCCACAGGTGACCACCCGAGGAGCCCGGGCCCCTGGTCACGGCGTACGCGGCGATCTGTTCGATCCCCATTGCCCGACACGGCAGTTGTTGGACCGCATCGGTACGAAGTGGACGTCCATGGCCGTCAAGACGCTCGCCGATGCCGCACCGGACGAGGTGCGCTTCGCGGAGCTGAGACGCCGGATGCCCGGCGTGTCACAGAAGATGCTGTCCGTGACGCTGCGAAACCTGACCCGCGACGGGCTGGTGGCGCGCAGGGTCGAACCCGCCGTGCCGCCGCGGGTCTTCTACCGACTCACCGGACTCGGGCTGTCCCTGGAAGCCGTGCTTGCGGGGCTGCGGACCTGGGCGGAGGAGCACATGGTCGAGATCGACTTCGCCAACGAAGCCGCCGCCCAGGAGGCCGATGAGGAGTAGGCAGGCCGATTCCGCGCTCAGTACCGGTGGCTGGGGTACTCGATGTAGCCGGCATCGCCGCCCTGATACCACGTCGCTTTGTCTGGTCGACGCCAGAAGAGGACACGACGCGAGGGTGCTGGGCACGTCGTTCCACTTCGACGGGCGGGGCACAGCGACGGCCGTCGACGCGATGAAGCGGTACTGCGGGGTGCTGGACGAGCAGGAGATGGAAGGGAAATCGCCGGCGCAGTGGCTGGCGACGAAGGAACTGGTGAAGGACGACGGGGAGATGGTGTTCGAGGACGACATCTCCCAGTTCTGCCCGAAGCACGCCAAGATCCTGAAGTCGGCCGTTGAGAGCACCTATCCGGGGTTGTTCTTAGATACTGCCGTTCGTCCCTCACCCCAAACCTAGGCAATGACCGAGTGCGGCACGGCGCGCTTCCCGGGTGCGAGCGGACACGACGATCGAAGTGCTGCGCCGTTCAGCCCAGGCCTCGGCCGTGCCTCCTGCGCCGCGGCGAGCCAGGCCGCAGCGTGGGAAGCGGAGTCCGCCCGGGAGCCCTTCGCACGTCGACCGGGCGGACCGCCTTTGGAGTCGCTTTGTCCACTAAAACGGGTTCTGGCTCAGCTTCTGGGCTCTGTCGCTAATTTGGGGGTAGTTGGGCAACTATCCGGTGTGATGGGTGGGGTTCAGGTCGGGGATCTTCTTCTGCCGGGTGTCGCAGTGGAGATCGACCAGCTGGTTCTGACGGATGTGGAGGTCCGGGTCGCCGTGCGATCAAGGGCCGTGTCGGCGGCCTGTCCCGGATGCGGGCGGAGATCTTCGAGAGTGCACTGCTACTACCAGCGGACTCTGGCGGATCGTCCGGTCGCCGGCCGGCGTGTGCGGATCGAGCTACGGGCGCGTCGACTCGTCTGCGGGAACGAGCAGTGTGACCGCCGGACGTTCGCCGAACAGATACCGGGCCTGACGCATCGCCATGCACGCCGCACCGACGCACTCACCGCCCAGCTCACCGACGTGGCCCTGTTCCTGGGCGGCCGGCCAGGCGCTCGCCTGTTCCAGCGCATGACCATCGACACCTGCAAGGACACTCTGCTCCGGCTGATCCGTAAGCTGCCGCTCCCCTCGTCGGGATCGGTGCCGCATCTCGGCGTCGACGACTTCGCCGTTCGCAGGGGACGGACCTACGCGACGATCCTCATCGACATGGCAACCCACCGCCCGATCGACGTCCTGGCCGACCGGGCCGCAGCGACTTTCGCGTCCTGGCTGCAAAACCATCCTGAGGTCCGGATCGTCTGCCGTGACCGTGCAGGCTCCTACCGAGACGGGGCCCAGGTCGGTGCCCCGCAGGCCATGCAGGTAGCCGATGCCTGGCACCTCCTGAACAACCTGGCGCAAGCAGTCGAACGGGTCATCGGACGGCATCGCGCTGACCTGCGACAGCCTCTCACCTCACACGATGACCGGACCGACGACGGCCCGGCCTCCGAGGGCCGCGACCGCGAAGAGCTGGACCTCAACGGGCGGCCACGACCTCTGGTCGCCCGCACCCGCGAACGCCACCAACAGATCCACGAACGCATCCAACGTGGCGACAGCCTTCGCGCCATCGCACGCGACCTGCGGCTCAGCCGCGGCACAGTCAACCGCTTCGCGCACGCCGCAGAAGTCGATGAGCTTCTCCTCGCGGCCATTCATCGACCCGCGCTGATCGATGATTACCGCCTCTACCTGCACCATCGCTGGATGGAAGGCTGCACCAACGCCTCCGCGCTCACCCGGGAAATCCAGCGGCTGGGCTACCGCGGCAACGTCAACACCGTCCGCCGGCACCTGAAGCCCTACCGCCACGGCGCGATCCCACTCACCGCCCCCTTGCCACACCTGACCGTCCGCAGGGTCACCGACTGGATCATGCGCCGACCCGAGCGCCTCAACGATGTTGAGCGAAAGGGTCTCGACGAGCTGTGCGAGCGGAACCCAGCGCTGGCGACGACCGTCGCTTACGCACGCCGCCTGGCACTCATGGTCCGCGACCGCCGCAGTGAACACCTCGCTCTCGACGTCTGGATGGCCGACGTCCGCCTCGATGGACAACGCGAACTCCGCACCCTGGCCAATGGCATGCGACGCGACCGCGCGGCCATCCAGGCCGCCCTCACCACGACCTACACTTCCGGAGCGGTCGAGGGCAACGTCACGCGGGTCAAGCTCCTGAAGAGACAGATGTACGGCCGCGCCAACTTCGATCTCCTACGACGCCGCATCCTGCTCTCACCATGATCAAGAGGCCGTTACCCCCAAATTAGCGACAGAGCCAGCTTCTGTGGTGCAGCCACGCCGAGTGACCGGATCGGCTCGCGGGTGATCCCGGTGGCGAGAACGAACCGCTGGCCAGGGCCCCGCTTAGGCTGCCGACCCCTTGCTAAGGAACTGCTTCGCTGCCTGAACCGCTTCCCCCTTTGAGTTCCTCGACGGAGACTCCCCCCTCCAGCACCTGGTGCCGGAGCGTCGGGCTCTTCGCTCCGGAGGAGACGCCAGAGCCCGCCGAGGATTCGAGCGGTGCTGCTCGGCGTCGTGGCTGTGCCTCGGCTCCACAGCGGATTGAAAACACGTTGGCCGGTCTGCCACGGAGCTGCGACGATGCCCCCTGTTTCCCGAGCGGAGGACGTTTGTTCGTTTTCGTGTGTGTGCGGTGTGGCGCCGAGCTGACCGCCCCGTTGTCCCAGGTCGCCCTGCCGGCTCACGCTCGTCAGCAGTACGGGAACGGGCTTCAGCTCCCGGTGCTTATGGAATCGGGGACGTTCGCCGTGGAACCGGAGCCCTGGGGGCCACCGTGGCGAAGGTGGGAAGAGATCGATCCGGATGAAGCGGCTGCCCGCGGCATCTACGCGCCGCTCCAGGCCCTGTCCGACGGCGCGCCCGGCGCGGTTGTCATCGCGCCGGGAGACACCCGTGGCACTGTGCTGATCCCCGAGAAGCGCGGCGGCGCCTGCTGCGGCTTCGCCGGGGGCGACGGCCCCAATATGGCCTGCGCGGCATGCGGTCTTCCCCTAGCGAGCAGGATCGACGACTGCTCGCTCTGGCAGGCGGTGTGGCTCGCCCCGAACGCCGTGCGCCGCCGTCCCGCCGAAGGCGCCGACGCCGGACCGCTGTCCTGGAGAGAGCTGCTCGCGGAGGGGACGGGTGTACCCCCGTCCGAGCCGATCGCCTCCTGGGGAGAGCCGTTCCGGGCAAGCGACCGGTGGCACTGGAGCCCCCAGTGGGTGGCGGCAGCCGGACTGGGGCTCGCCCACCTCCTGGTGGCCTCGGAAGGCCAGTCGGTAGCCGTTCAGGACGGCTTGACCGCAACGATGTTCCAACGCGCCCTCGACACCCTGCTGCCGGGCGGCAAGCCGACGCGGCGCGCCGTCCTGGCCGGACCGGGGCAGCCGGCCCGCGACGCTGACGCAGACATCCTCCTCGTGCCGTCCCACCCTCAGACCGGAAAGGCATGGACCCCCGCCGCTCCGGCGTACCTGGTGCCGTTGCCGTTCGGGGTGTGGCTCCGGCTGGTCTTCCCCGAGCCGCAGCTGCCCGTCCCCGCATCGGGTCGGGTACCCGACGGCGTCCTTCGCGACGACCCGCCCACGCCGAGTGTCCATGACGTGTTCCGGATCGACTGGGGGGTCTTCCAGCGAACCCTGGCCCGTCTGCCGGCCGTCCGCACCCCGTGGCTACGCGAGGTCACCGAGAACCTCACGCAGCACATGCGCACCGGCCGCTTCTAGTGTTCTGCGCCAGAAATCTCAGGGTTAAGTCTGCGCCTGGTTGCCCGGGTTGGATGGGGTGATCTTGGTGAGGTAGTCGGCGAGGGACTTGAGAATCTCGTCGGCGGTCTTCGTCCAGGCAAAGGGTTTCGGGTTCTCGTTCCAGGTCTCGATCCAGGCCCGGATGTCGTCTTCCAGTGCTTTCACCGAGGTGTGGACTCCGCGGCGGATGAGCTTGTCGGTCAGCAGACCGAACCACCGCTCGACCTGGTTGATCCAGGAGGAGCCTGTGGGGGTGAAGTGGACGTGGAAGCGGGGGTGTCTGGCCAGCCACGTCTTGATCTCAGAAGTGTTGTGAGTGGCGTAGTTGTCGCAGACCAGGTGCACGTCGAGCTCGCGGGGCACAGCTTTGTCTATGGTGACCAGGAACTTCTTGAACTCGATCGCGCGATGGCGGCGGTGGAGTTCGCTGATGACGGTTCCGTCGGCGACGTTGAACGCGGCGAAGAGGCTCGTGATGCCGTGCCGCAGGTAGTCGTGGGTGCGTCGCTCGGGCATGCCCGGCATCATCGGCAGCACCGGCTGTGAACGGTCCAGCGCCTGGATCTGGCTCTTCTCATCCACGCATAACACCACCGCCCGCTCAGGCGGGTTGTGATACAAGCCGACGACGTCGACGACCTTCGCCACGAACTGCGGGTCGGTGGAAAGCTTGAAGGAATCCTGCAGATGCGGCTTGAGTTCGAACCGTTTCCAGATCCGGCCGACGGTCGACTCGACAGCCCCGTCCGAGCTGCCATCGAGGCCCGCGACCAGTGAGTATCCTTCCCCGGCGTGGACTCCAGCGTCGCCACGATCACGTCTTCGACCTGGTCAAGGAGAATCGACGGCGGCCGGCCCGGACGGGGCTCATCGACCAGGCCTTCAAGACGATGGGCGATGAAACGACTGCGCCAGCGGTCGACGGTCGAGGCATCCACACCGAGCTCGACCGCGGCCTGCCTGTTCGTCCCGCCCTCCGCGCAACGCAGCACGATCCTCGCCCGCAGTGCCAGAAACTGGGCGGTCTTCGCGCGCCGAGCCCATCGGACCAACTGGCCCCGTTCGTCCGCACTCAGAACCAGATCGGCCTTCGGCCGACCGATTCGGGCGGCATCCTCGAGTCCGGCCAACCCATCGGCGGCGAACTTCCCGCGCCACTTCCTCACCGTCGCTACGGTCACGCCGACCTCGACCGCCACCTGCGCGTTCGGCGCCCCGCCTGCACACGCCAGCACGATGCGCGCCCGCTCCGCGAACCGCGGCGCCACCGCCCCACTCACCCAGCGGGACAACTCGGCGCGTTCCTCATCCGACAGGCGGACTTCGACGGCACGAGGACCTGGCGACATGACAACAGGCTACAGACTTAACCCTGAAATTTCTGGCGCCGAACATTAGCGGTCAAGCGCGTAAGTCCTTCAGGGGTTATGCGACCTGGTCGAGTACGGCAGGCCGTACTCACTGGTTCCCGATGATCAGGGACAGGCCCGCATCGAAGACGTCGGTGGCGGTCAGGCCGACGCGGCGGCCCTCGTTCATGACGCGAGCCACGGTCGGGTAGGCCAGCTCGAACTCCTCGGTGGGCTGGGCTTCGGCGGAGTCCTGCTCCTCGATGACGTGGCCGAAGGTGTAGTGGACGGCGGTGTAGATGACGGTGGCCGCCTGCGACAGGGACAGTCCGCCGTCTTCCAGTGCGCGCAGCCCGTATTCGGGGATGCGGGCGAGCGTGGGCGTGTTCGGCGGCCGGGCGCCGGCCACGACCCGGGCACCGTCGGGGTAAGCGAGCATGGCGCGGCGCAGGCGGCGCAGCATCTCGTGTAGCCACGGCCGCCAGTCCTGGCCGGGCGGCATCGGCGTCAGTTCGCCGAACTCCTCCCGCAGCATCGCCTCGGCCATGGCCTCCAGCAGCTCGCGCTTGTCCTTGAACCGCCAGTAGATGGCCGGCGCCGTGACATGGAGGCTGGTGGTGAGCTTGCGGAAGGTCACACCGGCCAGTCCTTCCTGCTTCAGCAGTTCCAGGCTCTGGCTGACGATCCTCTCTGCGTCCATGGACACCATCGTATAGCGGTGTTACATTCACCTCCATATAACGACGTTATAGAGAGGTGCGTCATGAATCAGGCACTCGTGGACAGCATGTGGACCTACCTCAAGGCCGGACTGGCCATGGACGTGGACGCGCTGGACCGGATCTACGATCCCGAGTTCCAGAACGTGCGGATCGACCAGGCAGGGCAGACGATCACCCTGACCAAGGACCAGTTCATGGCCCGCTTCCGGGCGCTGCGCGAGCAAGGGCAGAAGATCGGTGAGTCCGTCGACGACGTGACTTTCCCGGCCACCACCGACCTTGGCGACCAGGCCGCGATCATGATGCGGCGGGTCGAGGGCGGCGAGCCGGTGCTCTACACCTTCATCTGGCGGATGGCGGACGGGCGTCCGACCACGATCCTGCGCGAGCTCACCTTCGACCGGGACATCAGCCACCTGCTGAGGCTGACCCGCTAGGCCCCCGCCGGGAGTCACTCGCAATCTCGGGGGATCCCCGTGAAGATCCTCCCGGAGGGTCCCTTCGATTTCCCGTGTGTCACGCCCGCCAGACCGCCCTGTTCACTGCCGAACGCCGGCGGCTTGCCCTTGCGGGTGATGCGAGCGAGGGTGGCGAGGATGTGGATGTGGTCGGTGGCATGCCGCACCGCGATCCACCGGCAGGCCTGCTCGTCACCGGGCTCGGCGATGCCCGCGGCGTGCACCATGGCGGCGGCGACCTCCGCCCAGTCGGCGTCCGACTGGGTGCGGCCGTCGGGTTGGTTGCGGACCGGCACGTACCACACGTGCTCCGCCGGCCGTACGCCGCGCAACGCTTCGACGGGAGCGTCCAGGAGCAGCGCCAGGTCCGCGCGTGTGATGCGTTCCGGGTGGCGGGCCGGCACGGCAGATCTGGATCCCAGCCGGCGACGAGGTGCGGGTCGGTGTGCTCGTCGCGCTCGCCGGGGCCGAAGAGGTAGTCCAGGAGATCGACGGTCGTCGACCCGCCCGGGGCCTTCTTCGGCATCACGAGCGGGAGCGCCTCTCCCGCATCACCGCGCATGTGGCCGCATCCACCCGGGCCACCGCCCCCAGCGCCTCCTCCAACACCCGCGTGGCCGTGTCCGGGAAGCCCGCACCCGGGGTCTAGGAGGGGTCACGGCGCAGCGCGGTGACGGTCTCGCGCAGCACGTCCCCGGCGTCCCTCGAGACCGGTACCAGGACCCCCCTGCGCGACCGCCATCACCTGCCGTCCCACCCACGACGCCGGCGACATCCCCTCCCGGCCCGCTGCCAGCCGCACCACCTCCAACTCGGTCTCGTTTAACGACAGATTCACCCGCCGTCCGCGGGGAGCGGACGTCAGCCGCTCACGCCGCCGTGCCCCGCCACCAGACTCTGCGACACCCACCGAAGATCGCTCCCGAAAGCCGCCCAGCACCCATCGAGCACGTCCTGCACTGGTCAAACTGGCGCCGCAGACGACAGTTCCAAGCCCGCCTCAGCCACTACAAACGACACGGCCACACACCACCAGAACCCAACAAACCATCACTGCAAACACCGTTGCAGTACTAAGCCTCCACTGAAAGCGACCGGGGCGGCTACTGGCCAGCTTCACCGGGACGATCTCGACGTCGCTCACGCCGTCCTGCGCCTGCTTGCGCGCCTTGTAGGCCCCGGACTCCTACCTCGGACACCAGACGCAAAGTAGGCACGTCTTCGCTGGTCAGCGGTTCCGGCCGACTGGGAAGGAAGAACGCCGTCACCAGCCGCAATGGACAAGTACCGGGAAACAAGGGTCGGCACTCAGCCGGGTAGAGAATTTCCGCAGGTCGGCAGCGTCGGCGACCCATGTCGGGAATCAACGTCGGCAAACGGCGGGCACCACAATTCTACTCGCGGGTTACTTGTTTCCTGTTGTCCTAGGTGGAAGTCCTCGCAGCGACGTGGGCGGGCCGGGCGCTGACTTGCAGGGCCGACCGGGCTCGCGTCACCCTGATAGTCGAGGGCAGGTGCTGACGTGCACACGAGTAACGAGATCTACCACCGGGTGATCTGGGACCCGCGCTTCGACCCCGAGCGGTTCGTGATGGGGATCGCCGAGCGCGGGGCTCCGCCGAAGCGGGTCCTGCTCGGCGACTTCGTGCCGGGCGGGGAGGTCCCCTGGCACCGGGTGGTGTTCTTCGAGGCGGACGGACAGGTCGTCTGGGACCGCGCCTCCGGCATCGAGCGGCTCGAAGAAGCCCTCGTCGAGCCGGTCGGTCCCGTGCCGGTCCCGGCCCCCGGCGACGTCCTCGCCGTCCCGTCGACGAACCGCACCTCCGTCGCCTGGCTGCCGCCGGCGGAGTTGTGGCCGCCGATCCAGCACATTCGCCGCGAACACGACCGGCAGATCCGCCGCTGGCCGCCGCACGTCAACGTGTTCTTCGGTTTCGTCCCCGAGGCCGAGTTCGCCCGGGCCCTGCCGCTGGTCGCCGCGGCGCTCGCCGAGACGCCGCCGTTCACCGCCCGCCTGGCGGGCGTCCACTGGTTCGGACACCGCGAGGGCGCCACCGTCTGGCTCAACCCGGCCGCCGCCGACCCCGAGCCCTGGGAGCGGCTGCGGGAGTCCCTCGAGCTTCGCTTCCCGCTCTGCGCATCGCACTCGCACGGCTTCACCCCGCACCTGTCCCTCGGCCGTACTCCGAACCCGCACTCCCTCGCCCGCAAGGCGGAGGCCCTCCTCGGCCCCATGACGGCCCGGGTCGACGAGCTGGTCCTGCTGTCCCGGCGCGGCGACGAGCCGATGCGGGTCCGAGCCCGCGTCCGGCTCGGCAGCGGCGACGTACGTCACCCGGAGAACCCGGCCCTTCCGGACGGCCCTCCGCCGCCACCGCCCGCCTAATCAGACGCTCACCGGTCTCCACGATCGCGGCCCCAGCGGGGACTGCTCGCACGAGTACGGTGAACCGCTGTGGTCGATGCCTGTGCACTGCGGTGGTCAACGGGCGTAGCGTAGTGGGGTATGAGCGAGGTTGTGGAAGCCAGGGGTCCGAAGGTTCCGCCAAGTTTTCCTCCGAAGTCGCCGCCGCCGCAGAAGAAGCCTGTGGAGCCGCCGCGGCCGCAGCCGGCGACGAAGCCGAAATCCCTCACCGGGGTGCCGCCCCGGCTGGTCGTCACGAGCCGGCGGGCCAGGGTGCTGGCCTTCCGCGCGGACCAGTGGGCGGCCAAGAAGGCCGCCGCACAGGCTGCGCTGGCCGTTGCCGAGTGGGACTACCCGCTGCTGGACGAGCACGACTTCCTCAAGACGGTCCACGGCCTGGTCCACACGGCCGTGGCAGCCGGCGGCAAACGCGTCAGCATCCACCTCGCCGACCAGGACGACAAGATCCTGATCATGGTCCTCAACCACCAGACCGACGAACACCACGATGCGGGACCCGTCCCGGCGGAGGTGGCGGTGCTGCGCACCGTCGACGCCTGCGGCACCCACACCGACCACGACGGCCACGCCTGGTGGGCACTTCTCGACGCCCAACCCAGGCCGAAGAAGCACCTGGCCTAGCGCCACAGGCCAGACCCCGGACTGCCCCCGCCTGCATGGGGCCAGCCGACGGCGCGAAGGGATGCCGCCCCGACAGGGTGCAGCCGGGTATCGGGCAGAACACCGCTTGCCAGCAAAGACCGTTCTGATGGCGGACAAGACACGCAGCGCCCCCTCCCGGAGCATCGACACCACCCGGGAGTACGTGGCCGGGTGCACCTTCAGCTGCTTCAGGGCGCGGGCCCGGTTGTTGAGGTCGAGGTCCGGGGGGACGTCCATGCCCTCGGCCAGGGGCCCCAGGAGCGCTTCGCGTCCGGGTGTGCCAGCGGTGACGCCCACCCGGTACCGCCACCCGCGCATTCACACAGACGCGGCGTAGCACTGCGGCAACTGCTGCTACGCCGCCTCCCGCTGTCCAGGCCGACTCACCGCGGCGTGATATATCCGGCGTTACGTCGATGTTGCGCTGTGAATGAAAAGCCTTGGCCGTCGATCGGGGCCGCGACTAGTTTTGCCGCCATGCGCGAGTTAATCACGGACGACTATCGGACGTTGGCGGTGGAGGAATGGGGGGACCCCACTGGGATACCGGTGGTCTACCTGCACGGCACCCCGATGAGCCGACTGGCCCGATACCCGAACGATTCCCTGTTCCACGAGCTCGGTGTTCGGCTGATCACCTATGACCGGCCCGGGTTCGGGGGCTCCACGCGGAACCCAGGGCGTCGGGTCATCGATGCCGCCGCTGATGTCGCCGCCATCACCGCCGCACTCGGCCTGCACCGCCTCGCGGTGTTCGGGGTGTCCGGGGGCGGCCCGCATGCCATGGCTTTCGCGGCCCGGTATCCCGAAAGAGTGACCCGGCTGGGGGCGCTGGCGAGCCCGGCGCCGCGTGACGCGGCTGGGCTGGACTGGACCGCCGGCATGAGCGAGGGAAACCGCCGCAGCGCCGCTGTGGCGCTGGCCGGAAGGCAGGCCGTCGCGGAACACCTGGCAAATCTCGGAACGGCCGGTTTCCCGACGCTGCCGGAGATCGAACAGGCGGTCGTTTCGCGGCCGGAGATCAGCGCGATGATGGGCCCGGCGTTCGCCGAAGCGGTCCGACCGGGGCTGGACGGCTGGGCGGACGACGTCACCGCCATCTTCGGCACGGAATGGGGGTTCAACCCGGCAGACATCACAGTTCCGACGCGGATGTGGCACGGTGGCCTCGACACTCTGGTGCCCCCTGCGCACGGCGAGTGGCTCGCTGCACGCATGCCGACCGCGACGCTGATCAGGCAAGCCGATGCCGGGCACGGCGGCCACTTCGACGCCACCCCCGCGATGCTCGCCTGGCTGATCAGCGACATCAACGACGAAGCCCACGCCCCCGGAAGCTGACCTCAGAATCACAAGTGCGGCGGTCACGCTGACCGGCTCGAAGAGGCTGGCGTGACGGCTCTCCGCGTGTGGGAGAGGCTGCGGAAAGCGCTCCGCGAGGGAGGTGCCCATGTGCCACTTCTTCCGCCCGCCGTACCCGTGGTGGGCCTGGGCGTTCCTCATCATTCCGATGATGGTGGCGCACTCGCGAAGGCTGGCTACTGGTCGTGGCGCTTCTGGGACTACGCCCAGCAGGCCACCGGCCCCTGGTAGTGGTCCACCGGGGCCCGACGGTCGCAACCAGAACGGCGAGGCCCCTCTGAGATTCGCGGTCTCGCCTTTGCTATCGGCACCGCCCCGCCCGAACATGCGCCCGCAACTACACAATCAGGGAGATCACTGCCGAACCAATGGCGCGAGACTCGGCAGCCAGTGGCCATCACCCAGGATCTGCCCAGTGGAGGGCGTTCCAGGGGCCTTCGAGGGCGCGAGATTTGATGGGGTATCACTCATACCCGGGACTGGGCTCCATGAAGAAGCCCTGAGTGAAGGCGCCCGCTCGGCCGCAGACCTCAGCCTTAGACCAGCCGGTAGCGGGGTCGAGATACGGGACGAAGCCCTCATAGCGGTCGGCTTCCACGCTGATCACGTCTTCGGCCCGCCAGATCGCCACGAACTCCTCGCCACCTTGGTCATGAGCACCGTGGCCTACCAGCCTGATGGGGACGACCCCCTCAACATCCCAGCCATGCACGCCTTCTTCACACCCTCGGCGTACTCCTCGAGGCTGGCGTCACCGTCGTCGCCGAGGCCGCCTACCAGGACCGACGCTGGATCCCGGCCTCGAACCCCTCACGAAGATCGCCGACCTGCGGATCATCCGTTGCACCACCTCAACACCGACCACCATCGAACGCGTTACCGAGCACGCCGACTCGGACCGGCATCGTACCGCCCACGGCGACAGGCAGCTCCTCACCGACATCGACGCAGGTGCCTACAGCCCCGAGGAGTTCGTCGACATCTCCCTCGACGCACCCACCCTGCTCGTGGACGCGTCCGACGGCTACCGGCTTGGCACAGCTGAGATCGGAGCCTTCAACCGAGCGCGCTGACTCCAAAGCGGAGGGCAGGTACGCAGGTGCGAGTAGTCGGCTCCCTGGTCACCGGGCGGGTACGGGCGTACAACCTGCTGCGGATGTTCGGCCGCGAGGGACGCCCTACTCCGCTGGGCACCGCGTTCGCGGAGTACGGACGGATCGCCAGAACCCTGCATCTGCTGCGTGTGGTCGATCCCGTCGACGACACCGACCGGCGGCAGATGAACCGGCAGCTCACCGTGCAGGAGTCCACACACACAAACTCGCCCGGGACATCCGCCACGGCAAGCGCGGGCAGATCATGCAGGCGTACAAGACGGGCCAGGGGAACCAACTCGGCGCCCTCGGTCTCGTGCTGAATGCCGCCGTGCTGTGGACGACCCGCTATCTCGACGCCGCAGTCGAGGAGTTGCGGACCCTGCCCGCCGAGGAGCGCGAGCACGACGCCCTGGACGAGGACGTCGCCCGCGTCTCCCCGCTCAAGCACGCCAACCTCGACATGCTCGGCCGCTACGGCTTCCGCGCCTCCACCCTGTTCGACGGAGGCCTGCGCCCGCTGCGCGACCCGGGGCCGCCGGTCTCGACGAGGACGACGGCGCCGACGAATGACCCACGGTCCGCCGACCAGAAGCATTGACGGAGTGAGTACTCACTCCGTACGGTTGAAGGTATGACAGAGACCTCTCCCACTCCCTCCCGGCGCCGTGCGGCGCCCATGGAACCCGACCAGCGCCGCGCGATGATCGTCGCCGCGGCCCTCCCCCTCGTCATCGAGTACGGCGCATCTGTGTCCACAGCAAAGATCGCGCGCGCGGCAGGCATTGGAGAGGGAACGATCTTCCGGGCCTTCGCCGACAAGGACGCCCTGCTCGCGGCCTGCATGGCCGAGGCGGTACGTCCCGACGACACCCTCGCCCACCTGGAATCGATCGCACTGGACCAGCCACTGGCGGCCCGGCTCACCGAGGCGGCCGAGGTGATGCGCGGCTACATGACGCGCATGGGCGCCGTGGTCGGCGCCCTCGCGTCGGCCGGGCGACTCGAACGCCCTGCACCTGCCAATTCCGGCAAGGACGGCCGTTCCCCGGATCGCGAAGCGAGCCTCGCAGCGCCCCGCGCGGCCCTGGCCGCCCTGTTCGGCCCCGACCAGAACTCCCTGCGGCTGGCCCCGGAACGGCTCGCGGACGCCTTCCAGCTCATGCTCATGTCTGCCGGCCGCCCCGGCGCCCCGGATCCACTGACTACCGAAGAACTGGTGGACCTCTTCCTCAACGGCGCGCTCACCACCCCGGGGGAGGCCCGGTGACCACAATTGATGCGTACGACGCGCTCGCGCCCCGGCGCCGGACGGCGATCACGTTTGGCCTACTGGGCTGCGCCTTCCTGGCCATGCTTGACGGAACCGTGGTCGGCACCGCCCTGCCGCGCATCGTCGAGCAGATCGGCGGTGACGGTTCCTGGTACGTCTGGCTCGTCACCGCCTACCTGCTCGCCTCCTCGGTCAGCGTCCCGGTCTACGGCCGCTTCTCCGACCTGTACGGCCGCCGCCGGTTACTGCTCGGCGGACTCACCGTGTTCCTGGTCGCCTCGCTCGCCTGCGGCCTGGCCGGGTCCATGACGGTGCTGATCGCCTCCCGTGCCGTGCAGGGTCTGGGTGCCGGAGCCCTGCTCGCCCTCGGCATGACCCTGATCCGCGACCTCCATCCGCCCTCCCGGACGCTGGGCCTCATCCGGATGCAGACGGTCCTGGCCACGATGATGGTGCTCGGCATGGTGGGCGGTCCGATCATCGGCGGGCTGCTGGCCGACCACGCCGGCTGGCGCTGGGCGTTCTGGCTCAACCTCCCCATCGGCCTCGTCGCCTCGGCCGTCCTGGCCCGGTTCCTGCCCGACCACCGCCCCACTACGGCGCCATCCGGCCGCCTCGACGTGGCAGGGATCGCGCTGCTCGCCGCCGGTCTCTCCCTGGCTCTGACCGGCCTCAGCCTCAAAGGCAACACCGCCGCCGGGCACCCCCCGTCCTGGACCGACCCCGCCGTCGCGGGGTGCCTGCTCAGCGGCCTGGCTCTGCTCGCCCTGCTCGTTCCCGTCGAGCGGCGCGCGGCCGTCCCCGTACTGCCCATGCGACTGTTCCAACACCGCACCTACAGTGCCCTACTGGCCGCCGGCTTCTTCTTCCAGGTCGCCGCGCTGCCGGTCGGAGTCTTCCTACCGCTGTACTTCCAGTACGTTCGCGGCCACTCGGCCACTGTCTCCGGCCTCCTGCTCCTCCCCCTGCTCATCGGCATGGTGCTGGGCAATCGGCTCACCGCCACCGCCGTCCTGCGCAGCGGACAAACAAAGCCCGCGCTCCTGGCCGGCGCCGGGCTGCTCGCCCTCGGCACATCCGCCTTCTTCGCCCTGGACACCACGACACCGCCGACGTGGACGTGCGTATGGCTGCTCATCGCCGGACTGGGCACCGGACCGGCCATGGGCGGCATCACCATCGCGACCCAGAACTGCGTCCCGCACGCCGACATGGGCACCGCCACCGCAGGCTCCACCCTCACCAAGCAGATCGGCGGCGCATTCGGTCTGGCAAGTGGCCAGTCCCTGATGAGCCATCACGCCACTCCCGCGTCCGCGATCGGATCCACCATCGCCTGGAGCGGTGCCATCGCCGGATTGCTCGCCCTCGCGGCGCTCCTCCTCATGCGCAACATCATCATCCCCACACCCGCGAGCCGTCGTATCGTGCCAACGGCCCGCACCGCGACGCCGACGACCGGCGAGTCCCCTGCATGACCCACAGCCCTTGTCGGCAGCGCGGATCCAATCAGATCCGATGGCGGCTGATGACGGGGTTTACTGAAAGCCAGCCTCGCGGTTTCGCTTGGGTGTGGCTGCTGTCGAGGCGGAAACGCGAAAGTGCCTTCCTGACCTGGGATGATGAACCTTGCTGACAGGCTCTGTCGATCCAAGCGGAGGGCACCTTCTACGTGCAGGCTGTCTTGCGTCCCACGGTTCACGTCAGTACCGATGGTTCGGGGGTGGCCAGTCATGCCGGGGCACGGTTGCTGGCAGGTCTTGCCGATGCCACCGGGCTGACCACCGCGTACTCCACTGTGCTCCGGCCGCTTCGGCCACGCGGCACCGGTCATGACCCGGGCAGGATGCTTGCCGACCTTCTCCGCGAGCGTGGTCAGGTACTTCACCTGCGCCTCGGTGGCCCGCTCCGTCTTCGCCTTCTCGGCACGCTCGCGCCGCGGAGCGTAGATCCGCTCGTTCTCGGCCTTGCGGGCAGCTTCCGCCTCCGGACTGCGCCAGGTGATGTGCACGGACTCGTACCAGGTCTGGGTGCCCGGCTTGCCAGTCACCGCCTCCCACAGCGCGTCCGCCGTCAGCTTCTCCTCGTCCACGCCCTTGGTCAGGCCGGGTCCGACGAGCCCGTAGCTGGGACCCAGGTCACCTCATTGCTTCGACCGGACAGCCGAACGCGGCGACTGTCGACTTGCCCGGTACGACACCGGTGGACGGGCAAGCCGACAGTCCTACGGTCTCAGGGTGTGCGTCACCACCAGTTGACGACGGCGTTCTGGTACTCGGGCGAGGCGGCGAAGCCGGTTTCGGCGTCCTGGTGGTTCAGGCCCGCCTTGAGCCGGCCGGTCCAGCCGTCCCAGCCCCCCTGTTCCGGTTCGCGACGCAGGTAGCGCAGGTAGAGGCTGCGGGCGTAGGCCCGGCAGTACTCGTCGGACAGGACGAAGCCACGGGCCACCTCGTAGCGGCTCATCCCGCCCGTCATCGCGGACTTCCAGTACTGGAAGCCGCCGGCGTCCGGCGGGCGGCGTAGCAGCCGACGGTACAGCGAGTCGATGAAGGCGTCGTTCGCCGGATACTTGCCGCGGTACTCGGCGCTGTCCAGGAAGGCGACGATCGCGGCCTGACGGCCGAGGCCACCGGCTAGCTGGGTGCGCCAGTGATTCAGGCCGGCCGGCTCGGGGGCGCGGTCGAGGAGCGTGAAGTACAGGTCGGTGGCCAGGCGGCCCGAGTTCTCCAGCGAGTACAGGAAGGCGCGGGCGACCTGGTCGACGCTCGTGTTGGAGAACAGCTTGCGTACCCAGTAGTCCAAGCCGTTGTTGTCGAACCGACGGCCCAGTACGTCTCGGTAGAGGGACGAGGCCCAGATGTGGCGCCGGTAGATGTTCCGTACGCCGGCCCGGTCATCCGTCGCCGGTGTGCTGGGCGTGGGATAGAACGGGTTCATCGTCGAGTTCGGCACGGAGGTGTGGTTCAGGCCGAGCGAGTGCCCGAACTCGTGGACGGCGACCGTGAACAGGTCGAAGCCGCCGGCCCGGATGCCATCCTGCCAGCGCTCGTCCTCGTCGAAGTGGGCGTCCCCGGCGAGGGCGCCGCCGTTGGGCGGCGGGAAGAAGGCATGGGCGAGAACGTTGCCCGGGCCGTCGAAGGGCGAACCGTCGCCGTGCGTACCCGTGGCGAACCTGATCTCGACGTCGGGCGTCGCGGTGGTCTCCTCGAAGACCAGCGGGACGACCGCCGCCCAGCGTGCCCAGGCCTCGCGGATGAGGGTCCGCTGCCGGGCCCCGTCGAAATCGGGGCTGAGGTTGTTGATGCGGTAGGTGATCACCGCATGGTCCCAGACGGTGCCGAACGCGACGAACTCGCCGACGCCGCCGGGCAACTTGGCCTGACCCGGCTCCTCGGTGCCCTGCCGGTCCGGGAACCCGCAGCGGGGCTGCTCGAAGACCTTGCGGGTGGCCTCGTCGACGACGCCCGTGGTCGGCAGCAGTGCCATGGCCTGTGAGGCGCGTAATGCGGCGCGTCCGGCGTCGCTCGCGAGCGGGACGTCCTCGGGGAGATAACCGAAGATGCGCAGGTAGTCCGTGGCGACTTTGGCATCGCCTGGAGTGGGTGCGACGGCGGGTGGGTCACCCGCGGCCTTTCCGCTTTGGGCAGACATGACGCTCCTTGCTCAAGGTGCGGATGCGATGAAGTGCGGGTGCGGTCGTCGGCCGGTGCGCAGATGGCTGTCGGCGCTCGATGGCGGCGACCGGCTACCAGGTGGTGCGATCCTCCGCGGGCCGCGGAGTGCTGTCCATAGGCCGGGCGGATAACGTCCCCCCTCCGGTTGCGTGCGCGAGCGACGGGTGAACACTCCCGGGACGCCGCCGAGGAAAGTCCCAGGTGACGCACGGCCGTTGGCCCTACGGCGGATACGACGCATGGAGCGCCGTCCGGTCGTCGGGCAACGCAGGCCCGTGAGTGTCCGCATATGACACGCACCTTCGCAGTTGCGTGAGGCAGGCCCCTCCCGGGAGTCGATCCTGGACGTCCGGAGGGTGCTGGAGTGGATCCAGCACAACGCGGACGGGGACAGGCCCAGATCGAAGGAGCTCGCCAGCCAGTGCGGCCAGACCGACCGCTGGTGGCGCATCCAAGACGCCCTCTCAGGGGGTTTCGGCGGCGAGTGAGGTGACCCCTGGAGTGTGGACACAGGGGTTCATGCTGCGAGTGAGAGTTTGGCTGACCTGTGCTGGTGTTGTTCGAACTCCATCGGGGAGAGGTAGGCGAGCGCGCTGTGGCGTCGGCGGGCGTTGGAGTAGGTGAGCCACTGGAATATCTCCAGCCGCGCCTGCCGCATCGTCGTGAACCGTTTCCGGTGCACCGCTTCTCTCTTCAGTCCCTGCCAGAAGCACTCGGCCAGGGCGTTGTCGTAACTCGAGCCGACCCTGCCCATGCTCCTGCGGATGCCATGCCGGTCGCGGACCCGGGCGGACGTACATTGCGGTCCGCGGTCCGCATGGAAGATCACTACGGCGACGTTGCCGCCGCGGGCCGCGACCGCGGCCTGGAGCGCGTCGACGACGAGCATTCTGGAACAGCCGCCCCTGCGGCGCTGCCTGAGAACACCGAACCGTCTTTATGATCACGCTAGGCACAGACCTGGGGGGAACATGCCAAAGCCCGAGAACCGCGCTGTCGTCGATCCGGAGATACCTGAGAAGGACCGGAAAGTACTCCTCTGCGTCGACGACGCCTTGCTGCCGTCGCCGGACGGCCGCCGAGCACCGAGCCCAACAGTGAACGAGGTACAGCGTCGTCGAAGAGTGGCACAGCGCGCACGCAACCCAAAGCAGCAGAACGTCTCCGTCGGCCCGGCGGGGAGCGGCTGCTTCGCCATCTTCTTCGGGGCAGCCGCCATTCAGATGGCTGGCCCCTACGGCTCTTGGTGGGGCGTACTACGGCTGGCGCCTCCCTTCCTCCGTTGCTGCGGCCTCAGTTGGCGGAGGCGCGTCGTGTTCGGGCGGTCGAGTTGTTCGAGGACGGTGTCTCGAATGCGGAGATCGCGCGGGCGGTGGGGGTGTGCGCCGAGAGCGTGCGGCGATGGCGGCGGGCGTGGGAGGAAGGTGGTGCTTCGGCCTTGCGTCGGCGTGCGGCCACCGGTCGCCCGCCCAAGCTGGACGACGCCCAGGTCGAGACCGTCCGGGCCGCGTTGGAGCAGGGTGCCCAGGCCCATGGTTTCGAGGCCGACCTATGGACCCTGGAGCGAGTTGGCGCCGTCGTTGAGCGGGTGACGGGAGTGGTGCTGTCGAGGGCGTCGGTGTGGCGGTTGCTGACCGGCCGGCTCGGATGGAGTCTGCAGCGGCCCGAGCGGCGGGCGGTCGAGAGGGACGAGTCGGAGATCGCCCGCTGGATCGCGCACGAGTGGCCGCGCATCAAAAAGGGGCCGTGAACACACGTGCCTGGATCGTGTTCCTCGACGAATCAGGCATCTCCCTGCTGCCTCAGATCCGCCGCACCTACGCACCCCGAGGTCGGACCCCACTGCTGCGGCACCGGCTGAACTGGAAGCGGGCGTCGATGGCCGGGGCTCTGGGATACCACTCCACCGACCCCGATCGAGGGGCCCGCCTGTGCTTCCATCTCAAGCCCGGAAGCTACGACACCGCCGCCCTCATCGAGGTCCTGGAGCAGATGAAGGCGTTCTACCGCGGCGAGCGGGTGGTCCTGGTCTGGGACGGCCTGTCCGCCCATTGGAGCCGGTCGATGCGGGCTTGGGTCGCTGGCCAGGACTGGCTCACCCTGGAGCGATTACCCGCCTACGCGCCCGAGCTGAACCCGGTGGAGCTGCTGTGGTCCTCACTCAAGAAACGTGAACTCGCCAACCTCGCCGGCGACCACCTCGCCGATGTCGCCGACGCCACCGAGCAAGGCATCCACCGCATCAACCACAACCCACAACTGCCATGGTCCTTCCTCGCCCACACCGGCCTGACCATCCACCCACTACACCCGCCGAACTTACGAAAAGATCAGTAAGGGCTGTTTCCGAAGCTGTGGTTGCGGGACAAGGCGCTCAGGTTCCTCCAACGCGACCTGGTCCTCCACGTGACCAAGAGCCTCAGGAACGCCGTCGGCGCGGATGCCCGGCGGCAGGAACTGCCGGACTCCAAACAGCTGAAAGGTCTGCGCCCCCGGCTCATGCGTGCGATCCATCCCACCTCGGAAGGCGACGAAAAAGGCCGACCATCGGGCGGCCAGGGTCAGGGCGCCTCGGGCGCGAGTGGCGGCCCGGCGCTGCAACGCCTGGAACAACAGCCGGCCGACCGCGGTGTCCCAGACGATGAGCTCGCCGTCGAGGACCAGGCCCCTCGCCGACCTCCTGTCGCTACCCATTCCCGCCGACCGCACCACGCCCTAGACTGCGACCGCTCCAAGACCTGGCGATCATCAGGAGGGCGCGCAAGATGAACCGAGCACTGATCAGCGCATTTGCGGCCGTGACGTTAGTTGTGTCCGGGGGAAGTGCCGCCACCGCTTCCGACGGCGCTCCGCCGCGCACCACGCACGGCCCTTGCCAGTACACACAGACCCCGGACGAGCCACCCGCGCGTCATGTTCCGCTGCCGCCTGACCCGCGGCGCACCCCTAGCCGTGGCACGGTTGACATGGCTGTTCCGACCAGCCAGGGACCGCTCCCGCTGCGTTTGGACCAGGCCAAGGCGCCGTGCACGGTCCAGAGTTTCCTGCACCTGGCACGGCATGGGTTCTACGACCGAACGGTGTGCCACCGTCTAACGGCATATCCGACGCTGAAGGTCCTGCAGTGTGGCGACCCGACCGGTACCGGTGAGGGAGGGCCCGGGTACAAGTACAAGGACGAGCTACCGGTGGATCTGCCACCCGCACCGACCGATCCGACCGGCGCGCGCCGCCTGTACGGGCGCGGCCTGCTCGCGATGGCCAACGCCGGTCCGGACACGAACGGCTCACAGTTCTTCGTCGTCTACGGCGACTCCGCACTGCGCCCGAACTACACGGTGTTCGGCACGGTCGGCCCCGACGGCCTGGCAACTCTCGACAAAACCGCCGCCGGAGGAATCGAGCCGACCGCGGAAGAGCCGGCACCGGTAGACGGCACACCCGTGCTGCGGACCGAACTGCTCCGCGTCCGGCCGTCCTGCTGGCATTGAGTCCCCGCGGCCCGCGCTCAAGCCGCGGCCGCTGCGGTGGCGTCTGTCCAGCGGTGGAGCGGGAGCGGGCCGCCATCGGGGAGACCCACAGCCGGGAAACGGACGCGGGCGACGCGGACGGCGGCGTGGTCAGGGAGCGGAGGGCCGCGTCCACGACGCGGCCCTCCAGGGCCGTGCCGGTGGCCTGCTTCCAGGAGGTGTCTGCCGTCAGGCGCTTCAGGTGCCGGGCGACGGTGTGTGCTGCCGCTCTCGCCGATCTTCTGCATGCGGGCGGCCAGCAGCGGCCACTGGCGCGAGCCGACCAGGAGACTCGCTTCCCGCTCCGGCAGGATGTCCATGACCAGCGACACCATCTGGGAACGCGCGGCCGGGTGCACCCTCAGCTCCAGGGCCCGGGCGCGGTCACCGAAGTCGAGGTCGCGGGGGCGGTCAGGGGCCCCAGGAGCGCTACGCGTCCGTGCTCGCGGGCGCAGCCAACGAATCGGCGGCCTCCCGCACCCGCAGCGCAGCAGCAGGCGCGGCGGCGAGAGGGGCAGGCTCTCGGGTGGTGGCGGCCAGAGCGGGTGCGGGAACCCGCCGGGCGGCCGCGGTGACGGCGGGACGGCCTGGCCCACGCCGACCCCCGCCCGGTGGGCGTCGGTGAGGATCCGGACCTGTCAGGTCCCCCCTTCAGGCCCACATGTTCACCGAGTCGATCGCGCTGTGGACGTTCACGTATTTCCCCAGGCTTCCGGTCACGTAATTCCCCACCTGGTCGGCTGGCGCGGCATCTGGGCAGAGGGGGTCGCCGGCTGGGCAGCGGCTTCTGGCAGACTTTGCGGCATGGGATTGTTCAAGCGGGCCGGCAAGCCGGAAAGCCCTGCTCAGGGAGTGGATCCGACTGACCTGAGCACGCTGCTGCTGCAGGGCGAAGACATCATCGACCAGCTGACTCGCGCGCACGTGTCCTGGGGGCTAGGCTCGGCGGACCGCTGGGGCCTGGACCAGAAGACCGGCCTTATCACGTGGACCTTCCCTGACAAGACCGCGACGGCGCCCGCGCAGATCCTGGCCAGCTTCAGCCCCTCGTCAAGCTCGTGGCTGTGGGCCTGGGCGAACGAGAGCATCCTCCCGGAGATGAGCCGCGACGCTCGAAGCGTGCGGGACTGGGCGGAAGCCCATGGCCACCACGCTCTGGCCCAACCGAAGGTCGATGCCGACGAGCAGGCGGCGGCAACTCTCGCGGCTCTGGCCGTCCGGATCACTAGGGCGACCGGCTTCTATCGGGGCCCGGGTGGCAACTCCATCGTGATCATCACGTTCGGGCCGGTCACCCTGACCGCTGCGGATGGCAGCACGTCCACCTTCAACATCACTCTCGACTAGAGGAACCGGCGGCGCGATGCCATGCGAAATCGGTGCCTGGCCTTCAGCAGGACAGGCACCGATTCCGCTGATTCGGGTGGTAGACCTCTCTATGAGGTTGTTTTTCCGTCCCTGTCGGTGGGGTTCTTGGGGCGTTTGTTCGGCCGGTAGCTGGGGCCGTTCATGATGACCTGGTGGCTGGTGTTGATCAGCCAGTCCAGGAGTGACTCGGCGACGACGGGGTTGGGGAAGAGGGGATACCAGTCGCTGGGCGCCCGGTTGCTGGTGATGATCAGGGACCGGCCCTGCCGCTCGCTGACCAGTTCGTAGAGGTCGTCGGCCTGGGCCGCGGTCAGCTGGCGCATGGCGAAGTCGTCGAGGATGAGCACGTCCGGGCGGACCAGTTCCCGCACCCTCTTCTCCCATGTCCGGTCCGCGTGGCCGCCGGCCAGCTCGGCCAGGATCCGGCTGGTCTTCGCGAAGCGGACGTGGGCCCCCAGGCGGATGGCGAGGTGGCCGAGGGCCTGGGCTACGTGGGTCTTCCCGACCCCGACTGGCCCGAACAGAATTACGGACTCTCCGGCGTGGAGCCAGCGCAGGGCGGCCAGGTCGCGGATCTGGGCCGCCGGCAGCTTGGGCGAGGCGGAGAAGTCGAACTCCTCCAGGGTGACCTGCTGTTCGAATTTCGCCCGCTGGAGCCGTCGCTGGAAGGCGACGGTCTCACGGCGGGTGATCTCGTCCTGGCAGAGGACCTGGAGGAAGTCGCGGTGGCCGAGTTCACCGCCGGTGGGCCTGGGCCAGGCGGGCGTCGAGTGTCTCCAGCATCCCGGAGAGCCTTAGGGCCTTGAGCGACTCGCGCAGGGCGGTGTCCATCACGCTCATCGCGCGGCCTCCTCGGCGTCGTCGTGGCCCTGGTCACCGTGGAGTTCGTCCGCCGTCTGGGTGGGGATGGCGGCGGCGAACAGCCCCTCCGGCCCGTGAAAGAAGGCCGCGGCTCCCGCGTCGCCCGTCTCGGGCTCCGGGTCGGTCTCGGTCCCGGCGATCAGGATGCCCTTGATGGTGCGGTAGGACGGGTCGCCGACCGTGATGGCCTTGGTGCAAGCGGCCTCCAGACGGCCGTCGCCGTACTTCTTGGGCAGCCCGAGGATGCCCTGGGCGGCGCGGAGCCGGTAAAGCGCGTTGACTTCCAGCAGCTGGTCGATCACCTCCCGGCAGGCGTCGCCGACCTCGGACGCCTGGCTGCGGCACCAGATCGGCGTCCGCATCTGGAAGGCGATCTTCTCCGGCGGGTAATCGTTCTTGTCGGTGCGTTTTCCCTGGTCAAGGGCAGTGTGTGTCTTCACTAGCTCGCCCTCGTAAAAGACCTGCACCATGGTCGCGGTGGAGCGGACGTCGACCTTGCGGCCGATCAGCTTCCAGGGCACCGAGTAGAGGGTGCGGCCGACCTTGATGTGGATGTCCGGGCCGACGGTGGCGGCCGACCAGCGGGCCAGCACGAACGGCTTCTCCGGCAGCGGGAGCAGGGCTTGGGCCTCAACCGCGTCGAACACCGCCAGCGGGGCAGCCCCGCCCAACGGCCGGCACTGCCGCTTGCCCGCCACATTCCTCGCCCAGGCGATCGCCTCGGCCTGCATCTGCTCGATCGAGGTGAACTGCCGACCACTCCAGAACGAGTCGCGGACGTAGGGCATCGGCCGCTCAACCCGGGGCTTGTCCTTCGGATGCGCGGCCCTGGCCGGATCCGGCAGGGTCCCGTAGTAGGAGGCGAGTTCGCTGTACGACTTGTTGATCTTCGGGTCGTAGAGGTCGGGCCGGTCCACCGCTGTCCGCAAGTTGTCCGGCACCAGCCGGCGCGGGATCCCGCCGAAGTAGCGAAACGCTTCAACGTGGGCCTCGGTCCACGCGTTCTGGTCCATGTAGACCACCGGGCGGACGAACATGTGCCGCGAGCAGGGCAGCACCATCACGAATGCCCAGATCCGGTGGCGCTTCCCGGTGCCCGGGTTGATCCACTGACCGAGGAATCCGTAGGCGATCTGGGCTTCCGAGCCGGGCTCGACCTCGTCCCGCAGCCCCGTGACCCGAGACCTGGCCGCCTCGTCGGGAAGGTTCTCGTGCACCCACCGCCGGAACGACGACAACGACGCCTTCAGCTTGTGCTCGTCCCGCAGCCGCTGATGGATCGTAGTCACGCTGGTTGTCTTGAGCAGACCCTTGACGTAGTCACGATAGTGCTCGATCTCCGGCCAGGTGATCTGGTTCAGCCGCCGGCTGACCAGTTCCGGGAACCAGCTTTTGATCATCTTGGCCCAGTCGGCCTCGCTCATCGGCGGCCCGCCTGGGGCCATTCCAGCTTCCTCCGCCGGCCGTAGGTACTTCCTGACCGTCTTGCGGTCCAGCCCCAAAGATGCCCCGACCTGGCTCTTTGAGCGGCCCGCGTACCAGTGGACGTAGATCTCGATGATGTCGACCACGGCGAATGTTCTCCTTGCCATCCCGCGCGTCCGTTGACCTCTCGGCCCGAAGGCCGAGAGACGACGACTCCGAGGCGGTCAGGCCCCTCAACCCGGCTCCGGCATGCCCATGGGGAAACCAGAGGAATCGAAAGAGAAGACGGCTCAGCGACCAAACCACCCGAAACGGGGAACACAAGCCCAGACCTGAGCAACAACGGCCGGCGGTCGTGACCGCCGCCCCCATGGGGAAACGTGACCACACAGGTGGGGAATTAGGTGACGCTCAAGTCGCCGAACGTGGGGAATTGCATGACCGTCGACAGGTCCGGATGGAAGCGGGTGCGCCGATGGGCGGGGCAGTACGGAGATCGCCAAGGAGTTACGGGGCAGCGTCCGGTCGGTCCACCGGTGGCGACGGGCCTGGCGGGACGCCGGGCCGGACGCGGTTCGTTCCTGTGGTCCGGCCTCCCGTCCGAAGCTGAGCGATGTGCTGTTCGCCGTACTGGAGGAGGAGTTACATCCTCACCTAGGGCCGCCTGCTCTGGTGGCGCGGCGCCAAGACGCGCCGTTCCCGATCAGCCCCGAGGAGGAAGGCGGCATCGCCACCATCCGACGCGTGAGCCCCCGGATCCGCCGGGCCGCCAGAGCCCTCCCGCGGGTCCTTCAGGACGAAGGCGAGGGCGAGGGCGTGTGCGGTCCGGGGCTGGGGGCCGGGCCCTGGGTGAGGCGTCGCGTGTGCGTGGTGGTGGGCGTGGGCCGCTGGGGCTCAGGCGCGGTTTCCCGCGCCAGGCCGTTGAAGGTGGCGAAGACCAGACGTTCGGTCTGGCATTCGATGCCTTCCCGGTCATCGATGCGTACGAGGCCGTCGATGAGCAGGACGGCCAGGCCGTGGATGGCGGCCCAGACCGCGAACTCGGCGCCCGGGCGGGCTCCCGGGGGCAAGTGGCCCGTTTCGGTCAAGCGGTCGAGTTCGGTCGTGAGCACGTCGTGCGGGTGGGGTGAGATGACGGACTGCGCCGTTGTGGCGCCGCCGCGGAAGACGAGCCGGGCGACGGCCGGATCTTCGACGGCCCAGGTGACATAGGCACGCCCGCATGCGGCGAGGCGTTCGGGACCCTGCTCCAGCGCCGCGTCCATGGCGTCGCGCAGGCGGTTCCCCAGCCGGGCCAGCACGACCTCGGACAGGGCGGACACGAGTGCGTCACGCGAGCCGAAGTGGTGGTAGGCGGCGCTGGGGCTGACACCGACCCGCGCCGATGCTTCACGCAGCGACCAGCCGTCGGCCCCCCGCTCCCGTACGAGGGTCTCCGCCGCGTCGAGCAACGCGCCGTGCAGGTCCCCGTGGTGATATCGCTCCTTCGCCATGGCTCCATCTTAGCTCTGTTCAGATTGAGTGTTACGCTCGGGCCAAAATCTCAACACTGTTCAGATTTGGAGTTGTGTCATGTGCGCCACCGACCCCGCGCTTCTCGCTTCCGACGGCGCGCCGGATGTCCTGCACAGCCCCCCGCCCGTCGTAGCGGGATCTCCCGTCGAAGTGTCCGAGGGCGTCTTCGTCATCTCGGACCACCGCGTCGAGTTGGTGCCCAACGTCGGCATCGTCCTTGGTGAGAAGGCCGCACTGGTCATCGACACCGGCATCGGCCCCCGCAACGGTGCGCTGGTGCTGGAACAGGCCCGGTGCCTGGCCGGCGGCCGCCGCCTGTACTTGACCCTCACCCACTTCCATCCTGAGCACGGCTTCGGCGCGCAGGCGTTCAAGGGCGCCGCCACGACCGTCTACAACCGCGGTCAGCGTGCCGAACTGCGGCGCAAGGGAGCCAGCTACCTCGACATGTTCAAGGGCCTGAGCCCCGCAGTCGCTGCCGAACTCGAAGGGGTCGAACTGGTCGACCCCGATCTGGTCTACGAGGGCGAGGCCGAGATCGACCTCGGCGGCCGTACCGTGTTGCTGCGAGAGGTCGGTCCCGCGCACACCCGATCCGACCAGATCGTCCTCGTGGACGGCCGAGTGCTGTTCGCCGGCGATCTGTTGGAGACCCGCATCTTCCCGATCGTCCCGTACTTCCCGCCCCACGACACCGATGTGGACGGCGAGGGCTGGATCGGCGTGCTCGACGAGCTTGCCGCACTCGCCCCGCAGACCGTCGTTCCCGGTCACGGCGAGGTGACCGACGCCTCGCTCATCCGCGACGTCCGCGACTACCTCGCCTACGTCCGCGACGAAGCACTGCGGCTGCGCGAGCGCGGCGCCACCGCCGACGAGACGGCCGCCTCCATCGCGGAGAACGCCCGTACCCGCTGGCCTTCCTGGGAACGCCCCGAGTGGATCGGCCTCGCCGCCCGCGCCTTCTACGACACCAGCGCACCGGCCTGACCCCCGCCACCCGCGAACATCACCACTCGGGCCCTGAGCCCCAGCGGCGATGCACCCGGCGCCACCATCACGACCAACCTGGCTCCGGAGCGGGGGCGCCGGAATCGCACGGAGAGGTCCCGTGGCGACCGCGTGCGTTCACCCCCTTTGGACCCGCAACCCCGCCGATTCTGCGCGGCGTTCTCGGCCTCGCCGCGCGGGCAGGAACCCGATCCACTTCCACAAGAGGACGTCACTGGATGTTCGGCCTTCCCCATGTTCTGAGAACCTCCTGGTTACGGCCCTTTCCCTTAGGCGGCAAAGGCCGTCCGAGCGGTCTGATCGCCGCCGGTCTCACGATCGTCCTGATCGTGTGCGGCCTGCTGGCCGTGCCCTCGGAGGCGAGCGCCGCCGAACCCGAACCGCCGCGGGCACTACCGCAGAACGCCACCGACAACGATGCGAAATGGCAGCCTGCCCTGGATTACGACACGGACGGTTGCTACAACGTGCCGGCGATCGGGCAGGACGGGACCATCGCCCAGGGCCTCGACCACAACGGCACGTCCGCTCCGGCCGATTGCCGTGACCAGTCCGACCTGGACAACAGCAACGCCTATGCGCGCCAGCGGTGCAATTCCGGCTGGTGCGTCTACCTCTACGACTACTACTTCGAGAAGGACGTCGCAGTCGAGCATTGGCCAGACGCCGGCGGTCACGTCCACGACTGGGAGCACATCGCCGTCTGGGTCCAGAACGACCAGGCGAAGTGGGTCTCCGCGTCGCAGCACGGCGGCTACGAGATCAAAGCGGCCGACGACGTCCTGTGGGACGGTACCCACCCCAAGCTCGTCTATCACAAGGACGGCGCCTCCACGCACAACTTCCGCTTCGCGTCATCGGGGGACGAGCCACCCGAGAACCACTACCACCGATGGATGCGCTCGCCTCTGGTGTCGTCCAACGGTTTCCCGAGCGGGCTGCGCGACAAGCTTTTCGACCACGATTTCGACCACGCCTCGATCGCCATCAAGGACTCGAGCTACCCGAGCGATCTCAAGAACGCCATGTTCCCGTTCGACTACACCCGCGACGAGAACTCACCGGGCGACCCCAACCCGCCCGCTGAGCCACCAGAAACACCGCGGCCCACTGACCCGCTCAAGGTGATGGTGGTGGGTGATTCCATGACACAAGGTCATGAGGGCGACTGGACCTGGCCATATCGGCTGTGGCAGTGGTTCAGGGACCAGGATGTATCGGTGGATTTCGTGGGCCCGTACACGGGGACCGTGCCGCCCGACGCCGCGTCGGCACCGCAGCCTCCCCCGCTCCAGGGCGAGCAGCAAGCGGTCACGCGACCGCCACAGACGTCCGGCGGGTACGCCAGGGGCGCGGAGGAGTTCGACAGCGACCATTTCGCCGTGTGGGGAAGGCAGGCGGCCCAGGACAAGACCCTGATCCGTGAGCAGGTGAAGAACCACCGGCCGGACCTGCTGCTGGTCGGGCTCGGGTTCAACGACATGGGCTGGTTCGTCAGCGATGCGAACGGCGCCCTGGCGAGCATGAAGTCACTGGTCGACGAGGCCCGCGCCGCCGATCCCGAGTTGAAGTTCGCGCTGGCCAACGTCCCCCAGCGCACCCGGATCGGCGGACGGGACGATCTGATCGCCAACACCGACACCTACAACCAGCTGCTGAGCGATGCGATCTCCCGGTGGAGCACCGACCGGTCCCCGGTCGAACTGGTCGACTGGCGCGGGGAGTACTCCTGCGAGCCGGACGGATGCCCCGCCGGTTACGACGGCCTGCACCCCAACGCGCTCGGCGAATACCAATCGCCCACGCCTTCGAGAAGACCCTGCACGACCGCTACCACCTGGGCACCGCCATACCGGCCGTCCCGGCGAACGTGCCCGCCCGGGCGACACCCGTGCCGGATAACATCGTCGCCTCCTCCGAGGACAGCGGCATCAAGGTGACGGAGTGGGAGTACCAGGTCCGCACCGACAACGGCGACACGGTGAAGTCGGACTGGTCGCCGACCGTCAGGGCCACCGCGCATCCCAGGACCGCTCCACCACCCGTCGGCATCGTCACCACGGCCACCGCGACCGGCGTCGATGTCGTGTGGGGCGCACCCACCGGCCCGTACACCGACACCATCGACCGCTACCAGGTGATCACCTTCGACAAGGACACCCCGGGCGCCTTCATCGACAGTACCTCGGTCACCGGCAAGTCCATCCACATCGACGGCCTCACACCCGGCCACCACTACGTCGTGGCCGTCGTGACATGGAATGCCGCGGGCGGCGGCCTGCCGGGCGCCGGGCGCGCCGTCACCATCGGGGCGGGTAGCCCGCCTGCGCCCCGCGACCTCCAGGTGACCTCAACCGACCCCACCACGGTGCAACTCACCTGGTCGGGCTCCCCGCAAGCGGCCGGATACCGCGTCTGGGTCCGCAACATCAACAGCGGGAGCCAGTCCTCCGCCGACGAGTTCATCGTCGACACCACGCACCGTGACATCGCGTACCTCTCCCCCGGCACCTGGAACTACGAGTTCTGCGTCACCGCCGTCAACGGAGCCCTGGAATCCGCGAAGTCCGACTGCGTCGTCGCACCCCACCCCGCGAGCGGCTAGTTCAGCGGGTGGCCGTGTAGAGGCCCACGGCAGGCCCATCAGCCCGAAGGAGAGACCCCCGACCCACACAGGAGGCGCCACACCCACCGCCTCGCTTCAGTCACCCCCGCTTCCAGCTCACGACGCCTACCCGGTCTGCGCCAGCCGCCCTCGCCGCCCCCTACCAGCAGTCTGCGGGCCCTTGCACGGGCGCGCGGCAAAAGCGGCAGTGCCAAGGGCCCGGTGGGCTGTGGCCGCCAGACGGCGAGTTGGGGTTGTTGAACTCTGATCGCGGCGTGTACAGCCTGGTCCGCTTGTGCTTCGTACGGGTCGCGGCGAGGGCGTCAGCCCAGGTCGTAGACCGGTAGCACGCGCCGTTGTCGGTGAGGCAGCGGCGGATCTGTGTGATGCCGTGGGCGGCGAAGGAGGAAACGGCCTGGTTCCGGAAGGCGACCGCGGCGACGGCCTTCTCATCGTCCAGGGCCGCGGTGTAGGCGAGCCGGGAGTGGTCGTCGAGCGCCGAATGGAGGTACGTGTATCCGTCCTTGCCGGTGCCGGGACCGGCGCGAGTGTGACGCCGTGC
Source organism: Streptomyces sp. NBC_00273 (assembly GCF_036178145.1). Taxonomy (NCBI): domain Bacteria; kingdom Bacillati; phylum Actinomycetota; class Actinomycetes; order Kitasatosporales; family Streptomycetaceae; genus Streptomyces; species Streptomyces sp. NBC_00273. The sequence continues at coordinate 375,329 of NZ_CP108067.1, forward strand.
AGCCTCTGTAGCTCGGCGGCGAGGCGGGCTGGTCCGTGTTTGGTCTGTCGCCGCGCAGCGCCTCCACCAGGTCGGCGATGTCCTCGGGGGTGCGGGCGGGACTGGTGGCGGGGCGGGAGGAGTGGTCGAGCAGTCCGTTCTCGCCGTGCGCGCGCCAGCGGGCGTACCTCTTCGCCGGGCAGCGGCGGGAGATCCCGGCTCCCGCAGCGACGCGCGCGATCGGACGTCCGGTGTCGACCCGCGGACACGAACGCAGACGTCCTTCGGGGGTCAGCGGTGCGTTCCGATGTCCCCTGCTGGTGGCTCTCCTGGACTCGGCGGCCGCGTTCACCGGGAGCCCTGGGATCTCAGGGCTCCCGCGTGAGCGGCTGTGCGTGGCGTCAGCGTGCGAACCTTTCGATGGCCGCCGGGGTGACGGGGGTGAAGAAGTTGACGAGGTTGCCGTCGGGGTCGCGGAACAGCAGCGACCGGTTTCCCCAGGGCATCGTGGTGGGCTCGTTGACGAAGTCGGTGACGAAGCCGGTCAGGTTCTGGTGAACGCGGTCCACGTCGTCGACGAGGAACTCGGTGATCACGCTGTGATTGGCCGCCGGGCGGGCAGAGTCCGGGGCGAACAGCGGGACGGTGCGGATGCCGGCGATCGCGAGGGTGGCGCCCGCGGTCTGGAGTTCGGCGAAGTCCTCGGTGGACCAGGCCGCCCGCGCCCCTGTGGCTCGCTCGTAGAAGTCGACGAGGCGTGCGACGTCGCTGGTGATGATGCGGATCGAGACGAAGTCCATGGGAATCTCCTTGGCTGTGCTGGAGGCGTGCTCGTCGCAGGCTAGGAGAAATAGTGGACAGAATCGGTCCTGTATCCGCGTTAGGCTGCCAACATGCCTCGACCAACCGGCCGCGTGCTGACACTCCTGGAACTGCTGCAGTCGGGCGGCACCCGGACGGCCGCCGAACTCGCCGACCGGCTCGGCGTCGAAGGGCGCACCGTGCGCCGGTATGTGGACCAACTGATCGGCCTCGACGTGCCCGTGGAATCGGTGCGTGGCCGCTACGGCGGGTACCGGCTGGCTCCCGGGAGCCGCTTGCCTCCGCTCATGCTCAGCGACGACGAGGCGCTGGCCGTGGTGCTCGGCCTGGTCGCGGGCCGCCGAGCAGGGTTGACGACGACGACGCGCACGGCAAGCGAGACGGCGTCGGCGAAGATCCGGCGGGTGCTGCCCAAGCACGTCGCCCGTCGGCTCGACACGCTCCTGGAAGCGCTCGCCTTCACGGATCGGCCCGGCGAGTTCGACACCCCGGACGCTGGGGTCCTGCTCACGATCGCCGATTCGGTGCGCCACTGCCGACCGGTCTCGATCCGCTACACCGACCGTGACGGACGGCGCAGCGAACGCACGCTGCACGCGTACGGGATCGTCGCCCATGCGGGCCGGTGGTACGTCACGGGCAAGGACGCCCAGATCGGCAAGGACCGAACCTTCCGGCTCGATCGCATCGCGGATGCGCGGACCCTGCCCGGCTCATTCGAAGCGCCAGTGGGTCCCGGTCCGGAACAGCGCGTGTTGTCAGGGTTCGCCAAGGCCGAGTACCAGCATGAGGTGACCTTGCGGGTCCACGGGACAGTTGAGCAGATCCGCGCCCACCTTCCGGCCAGCGTCGCGAGCCTGGAGGAGCACGAGTCCGCGGCCGGCGAGAACCGCGCGACCGAGCGCTGGCTGCGCGTCGAGCTCCGGGCGGAGCGGCTCGACTGGATACCCCCGGTACTCGCCTCACTCGACCGGCCGTTCGTCATCGAGCGCCCCGATGAACTCCGTGACCTCGTCATCGCGCTCGCCGATCGTCTGACGTCCTACGCCGCCGAGCCTGACCGCAAGGAACCAATGTCATGAGATGGCACAAGTAGCAGGCGGAGCACAAACCCAAACCTTTCCGGCCGCATGTGCGATTCCCTTGCCGGTTGCTTTGCTGTACGTCTGGGACGCGGTGAGCGCCCTCTGCGAGAAGGAGCCGGCCCCGAAGGAGCGGGCGCGCCGGCCAGGCAGCCAGGTAGGCCAGGCCGGGAGCTGATGTCCGCTTCGTGGACGGAGCAAGTTCGGCGAAGGCCACACCAGTGGCAACATCCGCCGGCTGATTCGGTTCACCGCAGACACGATGCACCGCCGCCATGGCCGTCCCGGCCACGCGCGCTGTGCCGCGCGCCGCGGATTCACTTCTCCGAGCCGGTGAGGCTCTCCACTGCGGCAGCCGCGCGGTCCGCCAGCTCCTGCCCGACAGCCTGCGACGCCTCCAGGCGCTCCGTCACCGCCTGGGTCTCGGACAAGTCCACGCGAGTCACCTTCACCCGCTCAAGGCGCGCGCCTGCACGGCCCGCTTGCCCGTGCCCGGTTCCGGGGCCGGAACGTAATCCGCCGCGGATCCGGTTGGCGGGATGTCCTGCGCCCGTCCCGGCGGAGCTGCACCGGGCAGCGGTTCGAGGCCGGCGAAACCCAGCACCGTATCCGCGGACTTCACCAGCCGCCATTCCGCCCACTGCTCGGCAACGCCGGGATCGGCGAGGACCGCGTGGAGGATCTGCTCGACCTCGTGCAACACCGACTCGCTCACCGTCTGCCCGGCCTCGGCAGCCAGAGCACGCGCCGTACGCGTCACGAGCCGCGGTGAACTCCGACGGCAAGCTCTCGTACAACGCCAACGGCGCCTACCTCGGAACCGGGCTGCTCGTCCCGCACCGCAGAAGGGCCGGACGCCCCTCCTGCGCGGGCAGGAGGAGAACAACGCGGAACACCGCCGGGTGCGGGCCCGCGTCGAGCACACCTTCGCCCGCATGAAGAACCGGAAGACCCTCCGCGACTGCCGCCAGAAAGGAGACGGCCTCCCCCACGCGGTCCAGGCCGTCGCCGCCCTGCACAACCTCGCCATGACGGGCTGAAACAGCAGGTCAGGCGCCACTCAAGCCTGCCCGAAAGGACCTTCTGCAACAACCTTTAGGGCCTGTGGTGAAGTGCCGACGGGCCGGACGAGGTGATGCCCGGGTCCGGCCCGTCCGCTCGTCTCTACAGGTCGAGCTGGTACTGCAGTGTCGTGTGCGTGGGCAGGTAGCCGAGGCTGTCGCTGATGTGTCTCATGTGCGTGTTGCTGTCGGCGGTGTCGGTCAGGAGGCCGCCGAGGTCCGGGTAGTGCCCGTGGGCTTGACGGATCGACTCGGCCTTCATCCAGCGCCCGAGGCCGTGTCCGCGGTGCTCGGGCAGCACGCCGGTGCCGTAGTGCTGGGCATCACCTGTGCCGCCGCCGGGCACGACGAGTTCGGTGAACCCGGCGATCGAGCCGTTGGAGGTGTCGATGGCGACGACGGTGTGCAGGTGGTCGCCGCGCTGTTCGACGGCCTTCGCCGCAGCCCGGACCCTGTCCACGTCCCAGGTCGTGATGCCGTGGTCGGTGTCCTCCATGGGCATGTCGTCCATGGCGCGACGTGAGTCGGCGAAGGTCTGGGCGAGATCGTCGGGAACGGTTCCCTGCCAGGACGCCAGCCGGTAGCCGGAATGCGGACGCTCAATGATCTCTGCCAGGGAGGACATGTCCACATCGGCCAGGGGCAAGCGGGCGAACCTCAAGGTGAGGACCTTGCGGAAGCCGCGGGCCGGCAGGAAGTGGTCGCCGGGCGATCCCGCCCCGGCCTGCGCCACGACGCAGCGTCGGGCGTTGTCCCGGGCGGCGGCCACGGCAGTGTCGAGTAGCCGGGAGCCGATGCTCTTGCGGCGCTCCACGGGATGAACATGGAGGGCCAGTTCGGCCAGGTGCGCTTGTCCGCCATCGAACAGGCGTAGAAAGGCCGTTCCGACAGGGTTGGCATCGGTGTCGGACGCCAGCCATGCAAGGCGTCGGCTGTGCGCCCCGCGAGCGGGGTCGGTCAGTGGGGTGATGCGAAACGACAAGGTGTCTCCGTCGTGAGGAGGTGGCAAACGTCAGTACGCGGGCTCAACTGCTGGGCACTCCTGCGCATGTGCTCCACACCTCCTCCTCGACAGTGCCGGTCCGGATCAACAAGGACGGCTAGGCAAAGTTAGCTGGCCCATCGATTCCTCGGCAAAGGGTTAAGACCGTGCCCTATGTGGTGAGGCGTCGTTGGCCCCGGTATGGGGCGGGGTACGTGGAGTTGGATTGTTCCGGACGGGTTGTGGGAGATCGCGGAGCCGCTGATCCCGCCGTCGAAGGTTCGACCGCAGGGCGGTGGAACGCAGGACACGCCTGATGCGACGCCGTTCGCGGCGATCATCTACGTCCTGGTCTCCGGCTGTGCCTGGCGGGCCCTGCCGCCGTGCTTCGGGATATCGACCAGGGAACGGCGCACTTCGCCATCCTGTCCGCTCGGTCGATGTCATGCCCCACCCCAGGTGCCACCAGACGTCGTTACTCCAATGACGTTGGGCCGCACGGGTGAACTCCAGTGGCGGATTTTACAGTCACCTCGGCTGCGCAGAGAAAATACGCCCGGCCCGGCGTCGATACGGTCGCCCGGCATGTCGCCTCAGGCGAGCCCGCCACCCACAGTCGGGGGTGATCACCGCCGCCTCCGGCACGTTTCCGGCGTATTGATCAGAGGGGCTCGAAGATGTCGATGTGCATTGACAATGCTTGAGCGATGACGAGCGAGTGGCAACGCCAGGGCTACGGCACGCGCCTGATCACTCCTCGACCCGCGGAGACCCTCCGCTCCAGGCCGGTTAATCTCAGGACATGCGGATCTCCGTTTCCTCAGACATGGAAGAACCCGTGGCTCGAGCACTCCTCAGGCAACTGCGCGACCGCGGACACGATGTGGTGACGTACGGCGCGCTGAACCCCGGCGACGATCCACAGTGGGCAGCCTGCTCGGAGGCGGCGGCCCGCGAGGTCGCTGCCGGGAACGCCGACCAGGCCGTCGTGTGCTGCTGGACCGGTACGGGCGCGTCGATCGCCGCGAACAAGGTTCCCGGCGTACGCGCAGCCCTGTGCACGGACGCCTACACGGCGGACGGTGCGCGCCGCTGGAATGACGCCAACGTGCTCGCGCTCAGCCTGCGCCTGACCTCGGAACCGCTACTCAAAGAGATCCTCGACGCCTGGTTCGCCGCCGAGGCGAGTACGGACGCCGAGGACCGCGAGAACGTAGCGCGCGTCAAACGCCTCGACAACACCAGCACCACGCCCTGAATGAACTCGGCGGGCCTCCAGCCGCGTACGCGGAAGGTCTCGTTGGCGAGGTGCGTGCGGACGATGGCCGCCAACCCGGTGCTAGCGACTCGGCCGATGCCAACACGGCCTGCGGAACGGACTCCCACTCCGGCGGCGGAGTGGATTTACCGCAGGACGATGCGCTGCCGCCACGACCTTCCAGGCTCGCAATCTTCGCCGCACGCAGCGGGTTCGCCTTCACCCCCTCGGAACCAGTGAGCCTCTCGACCTTCCGGGCCGCTGCCTCCGCCTCCGGCCGCGCCTTCGTGGCCGGCCGCCCGGCCTCGGCGGCCAGTGTGCGCGCCGCACGCGCGGGCTCTCCGATCACCACATGCTGATCATGCGACAGCTTCCGCAACTGTCCCGCGTCCAGAGACCGGTGCGCGGCGCGCAGCGCCTCGCTGAGCTGGATGAGGCTGTGCGCCTCCTGTGGCCGACGGCGCGCCAGGAGACGGGCCGACCACGCCGCGACCGTCGGCTTCCGCAACGCTCCGATCGCGGCGGCGAGTTGCCCATCCCCCGGCCTTGCGGGCCCTGGCCGCGTACGCGCCCCGCGCCGCGGTGAACTCCGACAGCCGCAGCCCGTACAACTACACCGCAACCAACTCCACATCCATGCCAACACCTGTCAGGACACCGCGCGTCGACCAGCAGCACAAGACCAGCGGATGCCGTGGAGCCAGGCGATGGTCCGTTCCACAATCCGCCGGGAACGCCGAGTCCGATGCAGCACTCGCCCCACCCCTGCCAACAAGGCGGACGCTGGGGCGCGTGCCGCGGCCGGCGACGCAGTCCGTGCCTATGCCGCCAGGACCCACGAGAACGCCGACCGGCCCGCCGGAGTCCTCGAGGACATCGGAGCGCAGTGCGGTGATGACGTACAGGTCGCGGACGTCCTCGATCTCGTCGGTGTACTGGCGAAGCGCGGGCGGGGTGCCGTCGCCCGGGGATCGGTACGTTGATCTCGGGGTCGACGGCGATGGGCACCAGGGCGCGGTCCAGGGTGTGGAATTCGTGTTCGGTGGTGAGGTCTTCGAGCTGCTCGGCGACTGAGTCTCTGAACGCGATCCTGGCGCATCGTGGGGCCATCAGGCGACGGCCGGGCGCTGGGCGGCGAGCCGGGCGAGATGCGCCTCCCGCAGCTCTTCCCAGGGTGTGCACTCCGCCACCGACGGGAAACCGTTAGTGACAAGGCCGTCGCGAAGATCACCGAGGGCTGGGAGGAACTGCTGGCGTTCTACGACCTTCCAGCCGAGCACTGGATCCACCTGCGGACCGCGGGTAGCCGTGGCCCGGTGGCGGGTAGTTGCGGCCCGGGAGCCCGGCGGCGCCGTGGAGGACGATCCGCTCGAACTCCGGCCACTCCCCCGCCATGTGAGCCTTGTCGGCGCTGGCTTCGTCGATCGCCTTGAGAAGGCGCAGCGACCACTCCCGGTCCGTGTCCTGGCGCGCCACGGGCCCCGGCCGCCGCACGGTGTCCGGTGCCGGCGGAGCCGGGCACGGGAGGTACAAGCGACCGAGCACCACGCACCGGCCGGCACCACCATCCCCGCCAACAGGCTCAGGACCAGGCCGACAGTCCCGCGCCCGAACAGGTCGGCCCACCAGCCGCACGCGGCCGCTACCTCGTCCGGCATCCTGGAGCGGTGAGCACGACGACAACGCCTTCACTCAGATTCGTTCCCAACGCCAGAGACAAGTCATGGGGCCCTGAGTGGGTTCCCCTCGACGCTTTCCGCGAGCCCACGGTGATTGAGGAGCTCCCCCAGTCTGCCTTCATCTGGGACAACTTCAAGGTCGACGTCAGCCTCAGGATCGGCAACGGGGACTTCTCCGACGCCGCGACCTCCGTCTGCGCGCTGGACTTTGTCCTGATGCTTCACACCGCAAGGGTCACACTCCGCGAAGGCAAGCACGCAGTGCTCGAGCTGTCCGACCGACAGGACGAATGGCACTTCACGCGGGACAGCGAGCTCATCGGATTGCGCACTCGATACGCCACCCGCGAGGGCTGGCACTTCCGCCCAGCAGAAGGACACTGCCCAACAGGTGAGTTCAACAGCCTGGTGGAGCAGGCCCTGGAGGACTCCCTCGCTCTGATCTTCTCAAGGCAACCCGTGACACGGCGAAACCCTTACCTACAGGCCCTTGCAAACAGGGGCTTCGACGCTGACTGGGCACGCCCCTCCCCACTGGCCTGAGCACCTTCTGGAGTCACCGACACACAGCACCGAGCGTCTACCGGCCCCACCTCATGCCCTGGCCGGCGCGGCCTGCTGCTGGTGGGCCGGGGCCGCGGCCCCCGTCCAAGTTCTGCGCCTGGTCTTCCCGGCCGAACTCACGGCAGGTCCAGAGGCGCTGTTGGCTTCCTCGGCGGGCTGCGTAGCGTACCTGCGGTCATCGAACGAAGAAGATGTTGGACGCGGTCGAGTTCCCTCTTGGCGCTCGTGTGCGCCGGGCCCGGCGCTGGCTCGTGGCCACGAGCGCGGCGGGGGGGTGATAGCGGGAGCCGCCGCGGCATCCGTGGTGGCCGACGCCTGCGGCTGGGTGCAGGCGTCGCGGACGGTTCAGTCGGGCCTGGTGCTGGTGACGCTGTTCTTGCTGCCCGTCGCATGGGTGGGAGTGCACGCCGTGTGGGCGCTGCGCGGACGTGCCGAGCTGTTCGCCGCCGCCGGCGAACACCGCCGGCGACGTCCCACCGACCAGCAGCTGGTCAACCACCAGCGCAACGAGCACCCGCTCACCCCTCACGGCACGCTCTGTCTCGCGTTCGCGCTTCCGTTCGCCCTGGCAGACGGGGCCGTACTCGCCGGTGCACCGCTCGGCGCCAGGCTGGCCGCTTCTCTGACCGCTCTGGCCCTCGCCCTGCCCGGGATCCGCCGCGCCGACCGCCAAGGCGTGCAGGATCGGAAGCGGCGTACCGAGCTCTGGTCGCTGTCCAGCGCCGTCGAACGCCGGCTCACCGTCAGCCTCCTCAGCGCCGGCGACGGGACACACTCCGGCGCCTGAACACAAGGCCAGGACCGATTTGCATCCCCGCGAGTCAGCGAAGTTGATCAGCTCCGACGCGATCCGGCCCGTTCTTCCTTCGATCGGCCGCCCGAGCGGGGCGGGCGCGCTCCCCCTGCTCCGGCCGGATCACGCCTGGCTGAGGATGACCACCAGCGCGGTGGCCTCGGCGAAGATCTGGACAGCGAGCGCGGCCCGGCGCACCCGCACGGCTGGCGCGACGAGTGCAACGAGCAGCACCACCGCACCGAGGCCGGCGCTCCACTCGAACAGCCAGCCGGGCAGTCCCGGGGCACACTGCTCGCCGTAGGTCACGCACCGGGAAGCCTGCTTCGAGGCCAGCGTCAGGATGCCGGTCGCCGCGGCAGCCGGCACGAACAGGAAGGCAGCCACGGCGGCCCACAGCCGGGTACGCTCAGTCGGCGAGGGGGACGGCACCGGGCGGGCGGAGACGGAAGCGGATGCGTTCATGCCCTCATCCAATCCGGGTGCCTGGCGCTGCACAGCCGCCGGGCTACTCAGATCCGGGGGACCGCGTACTCAGACGTCGGCGGGTACGAGACAGCGCCGGTTGCCGGAGCCCGGTCGCGCACGCGAAGCGAGCAGTCGAACGGTTGTCCGTCGGGGCGGTGCGTGGCGTATCGGCCGCGTCAGCTGGGGCAGCCGTCGCCTCCTTCACGCCCCGCGGTGAACTCGGCGAACCAGCGGTCCGGGTGCCTGCTGGTGGGGATGCCGGTGGTAGGCGCCGCGGCTCGCGGCCATCCGTCGAGTCGGCGCAGGCCGGGTTCGCCCAGGGCCGGACCGCTGTCCGGGCCCTTCCGGTGCCAGGCGGCGGATGCGGGCGGTCAGCCGACCAACCATGCCGATGTCGCGGTACGGCCTGCGATGCGGGGTCGGCGATCGAGGCGGAGGGGATGCTCGCGTGCGTGGCGAAGCACGTCTCAAGACCGGTCAGGATTCGAGAAGCCCAGGCCGCCGCGCAGCCCCTAGCGTGATGGTCATGGCAACCACCACTTCCACCGCAGCCAACACGTCACTCGCGTCCGTCACCCTTGAGGTGGCCGGCCTCGAGGCCGCCCGCCGCTTCTACCGCGCCTTCGGCGTGGACACGTACCTACGCCTGCGGGCGTCCGATGCGCACTCCACCGGATTCCGTGGCTTCACCCTGGCGCTCACCGTGGCCGGGCCGGCCACCGTCGACAGCTTCGTCGGCGCCGCCGTGGACGCCGGCGCCACGGTGCTGAAGCCCGCCGCGAAGTCGCTGTGGGGCTACGGCGGGGTCGTCCTGGCCCCGGACGGGACGATCTGGAAGATCGCGACCTCGGCGAAGAAGGACACCGGCGCCGCCACCCGCGAAATCGAAGAGGTCGTCCTGCTGATCGGCGTCGAGGACGTGAAGGCCACCAAGCAGTTCTACGTCGGCCGGGGCCTGACCGTGTCCAAGAGCTTCGGCGGTAAGTACGCCGAGTTCGCCCCGGGTCAGGCCAGCCCCGTCAAGCTGGCGCTGTACAAGCGCCGTGCCCTTGCCAAGGATCTCGGCGTCCCCGCCGACGGCACCGGCTCGCACCGCATCGTCCTCGGCGGCACCGCCGAGGCCTTCACCGACCCGGACGGGTTCGCCTGGGAGGCTGCCGCGTCGCTCGCCCCCATGCCGTCCTGACGCGGCAACGACCGGGCCGAGCGGGTCTACACCGGTAGCCGCCATCTCCTGCCTCACCGCCGTCCAGGACAGGGGGTGGTCCCCGGTGTGGGAAGTGGGAGCGGCCATCCGAGCCGGGGCGGGGCCCGATCCGCGGAAAGCCCTTACAGAACAAGAGGAGAAGGATCATGAAGTTTCGGGCCTACGTCGAACCGCCCGAGCCCATGCGGGGCCTGGAAGTTCCGCCCGAGGTGGTAGCAGCGCTCGGCGGGGGTGCGCGGCCGCCGGTGACGATCACGATCAACGGGCATTCCTGGAAGAGCCGGGTCGCCATCATGCGAGGCCGCCACCTGCTCGGCCTCAGCAACGCCAACCGGCAGGCTGCGGGTGTCGCGATCGGCGAGGAGGCCGAGGTCGAGCTGGAGCTCGACACCGAGCCCCGGGTCGTCGTCGAGCCCCCGGACTTCGCCCGGGCTCTGGACGAAGACCCGGTCGCCCGCGGCGCGTACGACAACCTCGCCCACAGTCGCAAGCACGAACATGTGCGCGCCGTCGAGAGTGCGAAGAAGCCCGAGACGCGCCGACGGCGTATTGAGAAGGCCATCGCCACCCTGCGGGGCTGACCCCCGAAAGCAAGGACTCAGGCGGCACTGCAATCGCCGTGCGGCGACCTGACCCTGCCCAATTCCTATTGAAAGGACAAGCATGTCGAAGCGGCTCATGACCGGTCTGTACTGGTTCCTGGCATTCGAGTTCGCGCTGGGCGCCGTGACCAAGTATTGGCCAGGCGACACGATGTTCAGCTCGGCGTACTCCGCGAAGTTCGTCGATTGGGGTTATCCGTCCTGGATGCGCTTCGTGGTCGGCGCCCTGGAAGGTGTAGCCGCCCTCCTCCTGGTGATCCCCGACAGGCGAACACGCTTCCTGGGTGCCACGACGCTGATGTTCGTGCTCACCGGCGCGGTCACCACCCACATGGTCAACCACCACCCGGCGGTGGAGAGCTGGGCCGCGCCGTCCCACCTTGTCATCATGGGCGTCCTCGCGCTGGCCAACTGGCCTGCCGACTGGCGAGACCTCCTGCGGGCTCGTACCGCGTCTGCCGCCTCAGCGGACGGTGGCTACCGTTTGAGGTAGGCCAGAACGGCCAGTACCCGGCGGTTGTCGTCTGCGGACGGTTCGATCCGGAGTTTGGTGAAGATGGCGGCGGTGTGTTTGGCGACGGCGCTTTCGCTGATGAACAGGGTTTGCGCCACGGCCGCGTTGGAACGGCCCTCCGCCATCAAGGCGAGTACGTCCAATTCGCGCGGTGTCAGCTGGGCGGTGGTGCCCCGGGCCTCGCTGCGGGCCAGCAGCCGTGCGATGACCTGCGGGTCCATGACCGTACCGCCCGCGGCGACGGTGCGTACCGCGTCGATGAACTGGGCGGTGTGCGTGATCCGGTCCTTGAGGAGGTAGCCGATGGCGCCTTGGCCTCCGGCGAGGAGTTCGTGGGCGTAGAGCTGGTCGACGTACTGGGAGAGTACGAGGACCGGGAGCGCCGGCCGTGATCGGCGTGCTTCCAGGGCGGCTTGGAGGCCTTCGTCGGTGAAGGTGGGTGGCAGGCGGATGTCGACGACCGCGACGTCCGGTTGTTCTTCGAGGAGCGATTTGAGCAGGGCGGGGCCGTTGTCGACTGCGGCGATCACCTCGAATCCGTGTTCCCGGAGGGTGCGGGTCAGTCCGTCCCGGAGGAGGAAGAGGTCTTCGGCGAGGACGACGCGCACGGTATCTCCAAGGTCGCGGTGGTCGGGCCGCCCGGCGGGCTGTGCAGGACGAGGGTTCCGTCGAAGGGGTCCAGGCGGCGGCGTACTCCTTGCAGTCCGCTGCCGTCGGGGTCGGCGCCGCCGCGGCCTTCGTCGGTGACCGTGGCGCGCAGGGCGCCGTCGGTGTGGCTGAGGCGGATGTGCACCTCGGGGGCGCCGGAGTGTTTGGCGGCGTTGGCGAGGAGTTCCGCGACGGCGAAGTAGCCGGCGGATTCCACGGGGGCAGGGAGCCGGCCGGGCAGGGCTGTCTCGATGCGCACGTCGAGGTGGCTGTCGAGGGCCAGTGAGCGGACCGCGTCGCCGAGCCCGCGGTCGGCAAGTATCGGGGGCAGGACACCGTGGACGAGTTCGCGGAGGTCCTGGAGAGCCCTTTGGGAGGTGGCGCGTACCTCGTGCAGGAGTGCGCGGGCGGCTGCGGGGTCGCGGTCGATGAGCCGAGTGGCTTCGTCGAGGGTCATGCCCAGGGCGACGAGGCGGGCCTGTGCCCCGTCGTGCAGGTCCCGCTCGATGCGGCGCAGTTCGGCGGCCTGGACGTCGAGGATGTCGGCGCGGGATCCTGCGAGGTGTTCGATGCGGCGGACGAGTTCGGTGGTGTGCGGGGCGGCGAGCAGGCGTCGGCTCCAGCGTGCGTGGAGTCGCAGGGCGGTGGGGGCCAGCTTGAGTCCTGCGGCGATGAATCCGAGACCGAGCAGGAGCGCGGCGAGCATCATCGGGGTGGAGTCGACGAGGATGAAGGCGTACCAGTTGCCGTCGCCCAGGAGCCGCCAGACGAAGGGCTGTACGGCCGCGCCGAAGAGGCCGTACTCGACGAGGGCCAGGGGCACGGCGGCGAGCAGTGCGCCTGTCCACGGCTCTGCCCAGGCCCAGCGCAGGTCGTGCCAGAACCCGTCGTCGCCAAGGAGGGCGCGGGCCTGCCGGTGGCGGCCGGCGGAGTTCTCGGGTGCGGCCTGGCGGGACGGGAGCGGTTGTGGCGGGCTGATCTCGGTTCCCGTCCAGCGGGCGGCCCAGTCGCGGTAGCGGTCGGAGATGCGGCGCAGGGCCGCTGCGGCGGGCGGGAGCAGGAGGAAGCCGATGCCGATGGGCAGGAGGAGCAGCGCCCCGATCACGAGGGCGCCGGCCCCGGAGACGGCGAGCGCGGCGAGCGAGAGCAGCTGGCAGCGGCCGATGCCGACGAGCGCGCCCCTGAGGCCGATGCCGCGGCGCCTGTCTCCCTGTGCCATGCCCACCTGTGGTTCCGTCATGTCAGCGCGGTCCGTCCGCCGTTGCGGCGGCGATCCTATCCGGCGCGGTCGCCGCCCGGCGGGCGGAGGCGATCCACGGGAGTGCTGCGGCCAGGCAGGCGGCGCCGAACACCGCCATCGGCGCGGTTGCCGGGGAAGTCTCGTCCGTCACGAACAGCATGCCGAGGTTGACCAGGGTGTGGAAGCCGCCCGCGAGCAGCAGCCGGTTGCTCCGTACGCGTTCCAGGGCCAGGCCGAGGATCACGGACATCGCGACGGTGGCCGTCAGGAATCCGGCCGCGTAGGCCGGCCCTTGGGTGAGGGCCGGTACGTGCCACAGGCCCCAGGCCGTCCCGACCAGGACGGAGGCGGCGACCGGGCCGAAGCGGGTGCGCAGCAGTGGCTGGAGATAGCAGCGCCATCCGACCTCCTCGGCGCAGGCACCGATGAGTTGGGCGGTCACGAGCAGGGTGAGGGGGTGTGCGAAGGCTTGGGAGCTGGTGCCGGGGAGGGAGCCGGAGGTGAGCAGGGCGCCGCCGGCGGACAGTGCGATGATCAGGGCGGGGGTGAGGAGGAGCGCGGCTCGGTTGCCGGACGGCAGCCGGGCCTCATGGCCGGCCGGTCCTTGCCTGCGGGCGGGCAGCGTTCCCGTGAGCCGGTCCCTGATCCGGCCGGGCCACAGCAGTGCCACGGCCGCCACGGCGAGGGCCGGTCCGAACTGGGTCAGTTGCAGCACCTCGGGTGGTATACCGGTCGCGGGCTGGAGCGCCCCGCACAGTCCCGCCGCTAGGAGGGCGACGGTGAGGAACACCCCTGTCTGTGCCGCCCATCCACTGCGCGGTACTCGCCGCTGCCCCTGCCCCTCCTTCCGGTCCTGGTCGTGGTCCTGGTCTTGGTCGTGGTCCTGGTCGTGCTTGTGGTCCGGCATGGTGCCCGGCCTCCCCATGGATCGCTGGGGGCGCGGCTGTCACGCCCCGCGTTCGACTCTGCCGGTCGGAGTCGGGGCCGTCCTTGCACGTGGGTGCCGGAAGGGGTGTATCCAGGTACACCCCCTTCTCGGGGACGGGTCAGGTTGTGGTGGGAAGTGGTTCTTCCGAGTTCGGCAGTCACCGGCCGTCGCGGCCATGACTGCCGCGGCCTGCCGAATCGGAGGCGCGCATGAGGCGCTCGGTCACAGCGGTCGAGGGCCGAGCTCGCCGCGCGCTGACCAGGATCATGGTCGACAAGGCGGCGGCCTGGCCGACATCACCGTCGGCGACGTGATCGAGTACGACACCGAATGCCGCAGCCCCGCCCACCGGATCGACGGCCTCCCGCAGGACAGCGGGAGGCGCGACGGGCGCGGGTGCGGGAGCGGGGGGGCGGGAGCGGGGACGGGGACGGTGACTGTGAGAGGTCAAGCAGGCGACCGACGTCACCGTTTGATCAGTCCGCAACCTGTGTCGTCGATCCCCTGGCAGGACACGCCTTCCATATCTGAGGGCTTGCCGATAACCGGGAGTAGCGTCTGCTTGAAGACGTAGTCGGGTGGTAGCCATACCCGAGTGATCTGCCAGTTGAGGTGTGGAAGCTGATCCGGCCGGTCGTCACGGCGGGGAGGGCGGGCACCGCTACTTCGTGCAAGGAGGTCTCCATGGCACACGACGACCAGTTCACCGCCCTTGGGCCGCCATCGGCCAGTTCGGGATTCCCGCGTTCGGCATTCTCGACCAAGGCCACCGGCATGGTCTACGGGGGAAACGTGCAGGGCGTGAGGGCCGGCCTGTACGCCGAGAGCTCGCGCGGCGCGACACCGATCGCGAGGCTGATGTCGAGGGTGTAGGCGTTTTCGGTGTGGGTGACAGTTTCGGCATCTTCGGGAAGACCGCGCCCAGCCCTGGACGCCCAGGCATCGCCGGGCTGTTCGGCCAGCACAACCGGGGTGGTGTCGGTGCTATCGGGGCCACGATGCGGGGCGGCATCGGCGTCGTGGGCACGAGCGTGCAGGCGCTGGCCAACCCGCTGGAGACGTTCGGTTCCGGCCCCGGGCCGGGCGACGGGTCCGGAACCGGGGTGCTCGGCACGAGCGGCAACGGCGTCGGCGTCGGCGTGCACGGCATCAGCCACTCCGCCGAAGGCGTCCATGGCGAGAGCGCCCAAAGCGATGCCGTGGTGGGCCACAGCACCGGCGGACGAGGCGGACGTTTCCAGTCCGGCCGCACGGCCGCCGGTACCCCAATCGGCCTGATCGGCCTGGTTCCCCAGCCGCTGTCGGTTTCCGGCCGGATCACCGCCTCTCCCACGATGTACGTCAGCACGGCGCTGGAATTGCTGCCCGCCGAGGGCAGCGGGGGCGACCTGCTCGTCACCCAGTCTGATGACGGCACTTGCGCGTTGTGGTTCTGCACGAACTCCGCCCGACAGGACCGCCGCGCAGTCTGGCGAGAAGTACTGCTCGGCCCTCCGCCGGTACCGCAGGCGGTGGAATTGGTCGACTGGACCGTGGCCGAGGGTGACCCCGCGACGGGAACCGCACGGGGGACTTGGCACGGTGCCGATGTGCGGCTGGTGGGGCCAATGGGCACCGGCAGCGCTGTCGACGGGTCCTTCGGCGGATTCTCCTCCAACGCGTTCACTCCGTCGTTGCCATCCAGCGATGCTCTGGAGATCCGCGGCGGAACCGCACGCCTTCACTCTTACCTTCGCGGCTGCCATCAAGGACCCGGTGCTGTATCTCGCGTCGATGGGTTCGATCATGCAGTTCCCCGCCGGGACAGAGGTGACCTTGGTGAGCGGGCAAGGGATGAGCGTGTCCGGAAGCACCGTGACAGGTCTGGCTGGACCGGTCGACTCGAACGGAACCATCAGGCTTACGGGCGTGTTCACCACAATCTCGTTCACTGCCACGACGAATGTCCCCACGCCGGGGGTCATCGATGGGATCCTCCTGCAGATCGGTGGTCTCCCGACGTAGCGCCATCGTCGTCGCAGGAGCCCCCTCCAGCGGGCGGCACACAAGCGGGGCCCGCACGGCGGTCCAGGACCCGGGGTCCGCCCCAGGCAGGCAGAGGAGAACGGCAAGGCGTGCCCGGGACGGCGGGTCGGGTGCCGGCGGGTCGGCGACTTGTCCGGTGTGTCTGACTGCAACGTCGTCGTCCACCGCCACGCCCACGCCTGGCCAGGGGGCAGCAGATGATCGACCAGACGGAGATCGGGGAGCGCGTCCAGGACGCGTACGGCAGGACCGGGATCGTGCGGGACATCGACACCGCATGGGAGGACCCCTCCGACCCACCCGGCGGCCGCCGACGGCACGTGGTGCGATCATCTCGCCGGACCTGCTCTCCCGGTCGAGGTCACCGGCAGGTGCGAGGTACGCCGTCGGACCGTAGCGCCTCAGCACCACACGGAAGTCCATGTCGTCCCACCTCGCCGCGATCGGCAGGCTTGATGCATGCCTGCCCGAAACCGGGCAGCAGATGGCGCCCGAAACGATGGTCACGCTGCTCGGGACTCATCCGCAAGCCACCCCGCCGGGCCCAAGCCGTCGCGTCAGCGGTGAGATCCACGTCTTCAGCCATCGGACCGGTGCGTCGAGATCCTGGCGAGCCAGGTGTCCGGGCTCGTGCCAAGACCTGTTCCATCCAGTCCAGTGCGGTGCCTGCGTTGTCATACAACAAAGCAGCGCGAGACACCTTCGACCGCTATCAACCGTTCACGGTCGCCTTGGACGACGGGGACGGCGAAGTACCACACGCTCGGCTGCCCGTCAGCCCCGAACGGAAGGGCGGCCGCGATGACCGACAACACCGCGAGGAATGCCAGAGGGGCGGGAAGGGCTTGCCCCCGCCCCCCTGGGTCATCAGTCGAGCCTGGACGCCTCGACGCTGTTCACGCCTTCCCGAACTCTCCGACGGTGATGTCGGCCTGCTGTGAGTTCACTGCGGCCTGACGTCTCCTTGGTGTTGCCAGCCGGGGAGGTTCACTTGCGTCGCTGCCTAGTACGACAGGTCCTTCTGCTCTGTGATCAGGCGACCAGCGATGTGTAGGTTGCCGTCGGAGTCGAGTACCGCGATGACCTTCTTCGTGGAGCCGTGGTGGGTCGTGAAGTAGATCTTGTCCGCCTCCTGCGAGGTGGAGTAGTTCGTGTTCACCGAAAGTTCGATGCTCACCGGAGAGCTGATGAGCACATCCTTTGAGGTCGGGGTGATCTGGTTCTGCCGCAGTTTGATACGGCCGTGGTTGTCACCCTCGTCCCAGTCCGACGCCACCCCGAGATCGATCTCAGCCATGAGGTTTCCCCTCCAGTTCCGGCGGGCCGTTTCCTCTGGCGGGCTCCGGCCGCGTCGTTCCGTACACGAAGCCCGACAAGACGCGCCCACTCCCGAGTGAAAGAACTTCCTCGGTTGGATGACATGTGGCATCACCCGACCGGTTAGGAGCCTACGCAGCTCGGTCACCCGACGGGGACAGATTCCGAAAATCGTCATTTTATATTGCAGGATGACCATTTTTGATCAAATCGGTCACTGTGGTTGGAGTGCCGAATGCCCTGAAGGCTCACCGGACCCCCCTCCGTGTCGAGCCGGGCGAAGGCGGCGGGCCGGCGCACACTGAGGAGGCTCGTATCCCGCCTCCGGTCAAACCGCACTTCAGCAGCGTGACCGAACCGTGCAACTCTCTGCGGAATCAACGTCGATGTCGCCACCGGATCGCTCGATGGCGTGCACCGTCCGCCGCGCATACGGCGCGGCCCCGGCGCTCCGTTTCCGGAGTGCCGGGGCCGAAGACGGTCCGGTCGTACTGCCCCAGAGCGCTCTGGGCACCGGCCCTGACCCGCGCACCCATGTCGGCGCGGACTGCCCATGACCTTAGCCGCCCGCCCGGGACTGGCGGGCCCGGCCGGGCAGAGAGCCGGCCGGACCCACGGCTTCATCGCGCCCTAGGCAGCGCGGCCAGGGCGAGGCGTTCCTCGTCGTGGCCGTTGCCTCCGACCCGGCGCGCCCGCTCCTGGAAGGCGGCCTCCCTCGTGGTCGGTGCCGCACGACGCGGGGCTGGGGTAAAGACGAACTGGACCGCCGAGAAGGGCCGCTCCAGGGACGGCCCGGAGTAGGTCTCCTGCCAGTGACTACGCGGCGCGCAAGCGGCGTTCCCGCGGCCGGACGCCGGCGCGTTGCGGTAGGCGTCGTAGCGCTCCAGCTAGGCGACCAGGCGGGCGTAGGACATCGTGCGGTCGATCTCCACGAACGCGCTAGAGCCGTCGGGTACCACGTTCCCGGCCGGGGCGGAGTGGGCGACTTCCACCCGCCAGTCCGCATGGTCGGCCACCTCCGCCTGGTGGAAGGCGGCGACGGTGTCGACCAGGGCGAGGCCGTGCTCCCGCAGGCCCGTCTTGCTGGCCGCGCGCCTGCCCGTGGTCCGGCCGGCCAGGGCCGGGGATCGTCAAGCAGGTTGCGCAGCGCCGGCGTACGTGGTCGGTGCCCTGCTGGTGCGACAGCAGTCTGACGATCACCGTCGACGGGTGTCCGATTTCGCCTTGACTACCCCTGGACCGGGCCGGTTTGTCCGTGGCCGACACCACACCGCCCGGCCGTCCGGTCAGCCGAGCCAGTCCGAGGACCTTGAGCCGGTTCCGCTCGCCTGCCGCCGTCGGCACCAACGGGGCAGTGCGGCTGCAAGCACCAGGGTGGCGAACTGGCCCATCCCGACCAAGCGTCAGTTCTCCGGCTCGTCCGATCCTGCTCCGCCGTGGGCCCCCACTCTCCACCCAGTGCGCACGATGTCGGCCACTTCCACCCGGTAGAGCGCACAGCTGGGCGGGAGTGGACGCCACTGAGCCTCCGCCAACTGAAGGCGCTGGTCGAAGGGCTGGTGTGCCGGTCTGTCGGGTGCTCCGGCTGGTCGTGGTCGGCAGTCTGTGGAGAAGATGGTCTTACAGAGCGGTCGGTTCGCGTAGTGCGCGCGTTTGTCGCTCGTGCAGGAGCAGCTGACCGCCGCCCCGAGGCCCCTTCTGCGTCGGCCCAGGTGCGGGGCAGGGGGCCGTAGCCCACCGGTGGGCAGGCCTGCCGCGCCCGACCGGAGGCCCGCCCCCGCCCGGCCCACCGAGCTCAGTTGCTCAGGCGCGCCAGCAGGGCTGGGTGGTCGGTGAGAGCGGTTCGGAGCAGCTGGCGGGCGAAGGGCGCGTACTGGCCGCTCTCGGCGGGCGTCCAGTCGATCGGCCCGAAGGGCGGCTCGGGGTCGTACTCGATGAACAGCTGGACCATCCGTGCGACCTCCTCACCGGCGAGGCGGCCGACAAGATGCAGAGCCATGTCGATACCGGCCGAGACGCCGGCCGCGGTGATGAAGCGCCCGTCCTCGACCCAGCGTCGGGGGACCGGCGTTGCCCCGAAGCGGGTGAGCAGGTCTCGGTACATCCAGTGCGTGGTGGCCTGGCGGCCTTCCAGGAGCCCTGCCGCCGCGAGCAACAGCGATCCGGTGCACACCGAGCCGACGACCTCGGAGCGCGATGCCGTTTCGCGCAGGTTCTGCAGGAGATTCTCGTCGGCCATTGCGGCAAGGGTGGGGACGAGGCCGCCGGGCACGATCACCGCGCATGGATCCGCCATCTCCTCGAAGGTGTGGCTGGGCACCAGAGACAGCGGGGTGTCGCTTCCCATCGGCTCGATCCGCTCGCCGACCACGACGGTGCGGTAGCCGGGGACCAGTTCGGACAACGCGGCGAAGACCTGCAGCGGGCCGACGATGTCCAGCGGGGTGAGGCCCGGGTACAGCACGAAGGCGATGGTCTTCACCGGTGCCTCGGACGGCGCGGGCGGGGTTTCGGTCATGACGAGTCTCCTGAATCGATCGGTGGTGGTCGCGGGCTGGCGGTGAACCGCCGCACTGGCGACTCCGACGACTCTCACCCACAGCTGCCGCCGGAGGGGAAAATCTGCGGACCCGATGTCCGAAATCCTGGGATGCCTGTCCTACAGTCGGACTAGATAGTGTCGAACGCATGACGACAACTGTCCGCCACCGCGTGGTGGTCGTGGCCTACGACGATGTGGAGCTGGTGGAGGTAGCCTGCGTGACCAGCGCCTTCGACGGTGCGAACCGCCTCCATGCGAGTCCGCCCTACGAGGTCCGCCTGGTCACCCCGCAGGGCCGCCCGGTGCGCTGCTCCTCAGGACTGGTCCTGGGCGCGCAGGCCGCCCTGGAACGTACCCGCGGCCCGGTCGACACGCTTCTGGTCGTCGGCGGGCCGGGCCACGCCGCGGCGGCGCAGAACACTCGGCTGGTTGAGCACGTGCGTCGCCTGGCCGGAATCAGCCATCGCGTCGCGTCGGTATGCACGGGCACGAGCGTGCTGGCGGCCACCGGGCTGCTCGACGGCAGGCGCGTCACGACCCACTGGGCGTACGCGCGCAACCTCGCGCAGCGTCACCCGGCCGTCCACGTCGACGCCTCGCCGCTGTACCTTCGCGACGAGCACGTCTGCACCTCGGCCGGCGTCACCGGGGCGCTGGACCTCACCCTCGCGTTCATCGAGGAGGACCACGGCCCGGCCCTCGCCCGGATGCTGGCCCGGATGATGGTGACCTACCTCCAAAGACCGGGCAATCAGGCCCAGATCAGTATGTTCGTCGGCGCACCGGCTCCCGAGGACGGGACTGTGCAAAGGACCGTCGAGCACATCACCGGACACCTCGACGGCGACCTCAGCGCCACCACGCTCGCCACGTACGCGGGAGTCAGCGGACGTCATCTGGCCCGGCTGTTCCTCGACGACCTCGGGCAGACCCCAGCCCAGTTCGTACGCACCGCCAGAGCCGAGGCGGCCTCGCAACTCCTCGTCTCCACAGCCCTGCCGCTGGCCTCCATTGCGAGGCGCTGCGGGTTCAGCTCCGCCGAGACGATGAGGCAGTTGTTCCTGCAGCACTACGGAACCACACCCAGCCAGCACCGCACGGTCCACAGCGCTTCCCGGAGCGCACCCACAGCGGGGCGCCATGATCAATCGCAGCCGCTGGAGATCGACATGACGTGAGGCACGGAGTGCTCCGCACAGCGCGCACCGGACGTACGTCACCGCGACCGGGGGCGCGCATCCCGAACGACGGCTGCTCCATCTCCACGCCAGGCCCAACGCGGCGGCGTCACGCCGCACGCGCTGTGCCGGCCGGCTTGTGCGCGAGGGACGGGCAGCGGCGTTTCGGACGCAGCCGGTGGGCTTCCGGACGAATGGACCGGCACCACACGGGGTACGGCAAATGATGTCACTACCTGGCGTGGTGATCGTTGGCGTTGTGGCATCCTGCGGCCTCGATGGCTGGTCAGGAGTGTGCGTTCGGTAGCGCACGAGGAGAGAGACGTAGGAGAAAAGGTCCAGGAGGACGACCAGAACCTGTGGCGGGCGAGGTACACCTCCGAGGAGGGTTGGAGCCCCGGGGTCGTCTTCGCCGGCCACCTCAGCGCGGCGGCCCCCGCCCCCTCGCTGAAGTGAACGGCGCGCTCTACTGCGCCCACCGCGGCGCCCGCAAGGAGGACAACAATCAGCTTCCGCTGCGCTGGACCTCCTTCACACCAGCGGCGAGCAAGCCGTTCATCGCCGCCTTGGAGAAGGCGGCGAAGCCTCCGGCCGAGGGGGCCACCGAGGAGCAGGAAGCCCAGCGGCAGAAAGACATCCGGGGCGCGGCCGAGGCCTTGGAGCAGGCCCGGAAGCGGACGCCCGACATCCCCGCCGGCGTCTTCGAGGGCACCACGACTTTCGGGTCGTTCGACGCGGAGCGCCTGGACCGGATCGCCGAAGTGCACGGGTTCCCGAGGGTGGAGAAGCCCGCGCTGGTCGACGACAACGGCACCCTGCGGATGGTCTACCCCCGGTCCGGTGGCGGCCCGTCCGGCAGTAAGACGTCGCTGCGGGAGAACCACCTGACCGACAGGCGCGCCGCCGACTGGCTGCTGTGCTGGTCACGCGCCAAAGGAGCGAGGTGGACACGCACTTTCCCGTACGCCCCGAGCCTGGCCGTGTTGTCTGCCCGTGCTCGGCTGCCGTAAGCAGTCGGGGACTTCACCAGCGACGATCCGGAGCGTGAGGTCGGGTCGTCACTGGTTCGAGCCGCAGGCGCTGGGCCGGCCAGGGTGGTGACTCCGGCGGGCCGAACCAGATCCGGACGTCCTGCCCAGTACGAACCGGCAGGGCCGGGTAGTCGTTCTCGGCGTGCTCGGTGCGGTGCAGTGCATGGCACGGGCGCAGGTACCGCGCGGCGTACGCGTCGAAGGCGACGGCGTCGGACTGATGGCAGACGGTCGCGAGGACCTCATGAGTGCCCGGCTCCGGTGTGAAGCCCGGGCCGCGCAGCAGCAGGACGTCGTCGCTGTCGATCATGGTGGCGTTGGCCGCGTCGCGGTGCTCCCTCCAGACCGGGCCGGTGTAGAAGGCCTCCAGCGAGCGTCGGCGGCGCGTCATGTCGGGGAACGAGCGCAGCCAGACGAAGCGGTCCGGGTCGTCCAGATCGCGGAACCGGCCGCCGACGGTGATGCCGACCGACTGTTGGCCGGTCACGAACTCACGTTCGAACAACTCGATCAGCGTCTCCCGGGCTCCGGGGTGGAGCGTGTACTGCCGGAATTCGACGATGCTCATGCGCCGACATGCCCGGTGCGGGTGAGGTCCATGCTCCAGTTGAGCTCCCAGGTGCGGCCGCCGTCGGAGGAGAACTCCTGCTCCCAGCGGGCGGTGTCCGGGCCGAGGCGGTACCAGGTGAAGTGCACCCCGATCGGGCGGCCGTCGTAGGTGTCCTCGCCGTGGAAGTCCCCGCGGTCGCCGGTGAAGCCGCCGACCACCGGCGGATCCAGGCGGCCCGTCCGGCTGTCGGACCAGTGGATCGACCAGCGCCTCGTCTCGTGGTCGAACAGGCGCAGGGTCACGCCCTGGCGGCCGAGCGTGGGGAAGGTGATCTCGTCGATGTTGCCGGCACCCCCGAACAGCGGCCGGACCACCGCGTGCCCGGAGAACTCCGCCCAAGTGGCAGGGCCTGAGCCGAGCGGTGCGGTGAGGCGGCGGTTGGCCACGTCCCAGGAACCGTGCAGGAAGTCGAAGTCGTTCATGCGCCGCACGCTAGGGGCACTCCCCTGACATCCACTGTCAGTGGATACTGGGCAGCATGCGCGCGAGCCGGCTGGTCACCTTGCTCCTCCTGCTCCAGAACCGGGGCCGGATGACGGCCCAGCAGCTGGCCGAGGAACTGGAGGTCTCCGTCCGCACGGTCTACCGGGACGTCGAGGCGCTCGGCGCCGCCGGTGTCCCGCTGTACGGCGCGGCCGGACACGCGGGCGGCTACCAGCTGGTCGACGGATACCGGACCAGGCTCACCGGACTCACCCCGGACGAGGCGCAGGCAGCCTTCCTCGCCGCACTCCCCGGCGCCGCCGCCGACCTCGGCCTCGGCGAGGCGCTCGCCACCGCCCAGCTCAAGCTGCGGGCCGCCCTTCCGACCGAGCTGCGCGAGCACGCCGGACGGATCCAGAAATGCTTCCTGCTCGACGCCCCCGGCTGGTACGGCGACGCCGACCGCACGCCTCACCTGGCCTCGGTCGCCGCCGCGGTGTGGGCGCGGCAGGCCGTGGTCCTGACGTACCGGCGCTGGCGGGCGCCGGAGGAGATCGAGCGACGGGTGGAACCGTACGGGCTCGTGCTCAAGGCCGGCCGCTGGTACTCGGTCGCAGGCGGGCCGTCCGGGATCCGCACCTACCGGGTCGACCAAATCCTCGGAATCCGGCCGCTGGAGGAACAGTTCGTCGTTCCGGACGGGTTCGACCTGGTCGAACACTGGAACAGCCATCTGGCCGACTTCCGAACCCGGCTGCACACCGGGGAGGCCCTGGTACGGCTCACGCCGGAGGGCGCCCGCCGCCTCGGCGTGACACCCGCAGGGGACGGATGGACGCAGGCCCGGGTGCCCATCGAGTCAATCGACCACGCCCACGGGGAGTTCCTGCACCTGGGCGCCGACGTTGAGGTCGTGGAACCTGCCGAGCTGCGCGAGCGCATCACCGCGACCGTGCGGACCCTGGTTGCCCGCTACCAGGGTTGAATCTGGGCAGAAGGTTCTTCCGACCTGGAAGCCCCGCATGCCCGTCGCGGCGATGCAGACACGAACGACATCGGGATGACGGACGGCACGAGGAGGTCCGCAGGGCGGCGGGCGACCTGAGGTTCCGGCTCGGTTCACAGCTCGCCTGACCCTGCCCCTGGCCAAGGTCGTGCATGGCGAGGCTGGGGCGCGGTCTCGTAGGTGGCGGGCGCGCCGGGGCAGTCCTCGGCGAGACCCAGCAGGGCTTCGCGTTCGCGGTCGCCGGCGGCCAGGGACCAGCGAAGCTTGGTCCCCACCCAGCCCGCGGTGAAGGCGCTCCGGCAGTTGGAGGTGGTCCTCGGGGAAGGAGATGGTGTCGGCCACCCTTGAATCCGAGGCCGGTTCAGATGCGGCGGGAGTGCCTGCCCCGCGCCATTCCGGAGTTCACCGGCCACCAGGTCGACGACGTCACCCGGACCAACTCCCACGGCGGCCCCCACTGGACGAACACCACCCGCGCGCCCATGTCCTGGACTGGGAAGGATGGGGCAGCGCCCCGTGCGGCTACGACGCGGCCACCCTGTACATGTGCGCCCTGTTCACCCCCGAAACGGCCGCCCGCATCCGGACCGGCTGGCCCCCGTCCTCGACCGACCCAAGGCCCGCACCGGCCTGCTGACCGTCTGCGCCCAGGTCCGACTTCGACACCGAGCTGGCCGGCCCGTGCGCGGGCACCTGGCCCACCTGTAGCCGCGCGCGCCCACTCTTCTCGACGTTCTGGCCCCACACTCGCGCGAGATGGGAGCAGAGTTCGACGAATGCGAGAACCCCGGCGGCGGTGGCGAGGAGAACATGGTGCGACCGAGTGTGGGCCCGAGCTTTGCGGACCTCGGAGATCGCGAACGCCTCTGGCATTCGTTCGTGGATCCTGAGCAAGCCCGCAGGCGCTTCGCCTAGGTACTCCGAACTGCTGGAGACGGCGAGTGAACCGGAAGAAGGGTGAGGCCGCCCGCACGACGGTAACCGGCCCTCAAACGCCCTGGAGGCTGGGTCCACTGCTGCGAGAGGCCTCCACCGTCAGAGCTGTCACCGGGCCGCTCGTCGCATGCGGGACTGATGACTGCCCGGCACGGGGGTCAAGCGGCGTTCCCCCTGGGATCCTCCCGCCTGACGGGCTTCACTCACATGGCTGGCTCAGCCCCGGGGCACCCTCGACCGGTCCCGACCTGGACGATTTCGGGCCCGGCCATCGACGGTGACGCGCCCCCGTTCCGTTTCCTTGGTCGGCTCGTACGGGCTCAGTCGGGAGGTTCCGGCACCGGCGGGCGTTCGGTGGGTGAAGGCTGCTCCGGGGCCGGCTCGGCCGGGGGCGGCTTGTCTCCGGGGCCGGCGGGGTGCGGGTCACGGGGTACTGCATCCGGGCCTTCCGGAGTGGGCCCGGGGCCCTCTGGTTCCGGCTCGGTGGATCGTTCCATGTGGCTCACCTCGTGGTACGGGTCGTTCTCGTACGCTGCGTCTCCCCAGCAGCTCATCGCTCAAGCGGTGTGGTCCGGCGGTCTGCGCCTGTCCGTGAACGGACTGGTGTCGATGTGCTCGAGCAGGTCGGCGGGGTGCCGGTACACGGCGCGCGCCCCGGCCTCTTCGAGGTCACGCTGCGGAATGCCGCCGCAGAGGAGCCCCACGCACGCGACGCCGGCCAGGGAGCCTGCCTGCATGTCCCAGACGGTGTCGCCGACGAGTACGGCGCCCTGCGCGGGTGCGTCGGCGAGGCCGAGGGCGTGGTGCACCGGATCCGGAGCGGGCTTCCCCTCGCTCACGTCGTCGGAACTCGCCGTCGCGGTGATGGCGTCGTCCGCGTCGACGGCCCGTCTGAGCGCGTCGAGCTCGGCGTCTTCGGCCGAGGTCACGAGCACGACCCGCCAACCCCGTCGGTTCAGCTCGCGCAGGAGATCCGCTGCCGAGTCCAACGGGGGCAGCCGGTCGAAGTACGTTCCGTAGAGGGTGCTGTGAGCTGCGCTGAGCGTGTCGTCCTCGGTCGTATCCCGATCCTCGCCCAGCACGTGCGCGAGGAGGTCCTCACCGGGCAGTCCGATCGCGCGGTGGATGTCGTGCATTGCGATGGCGTGGCCCGCCTGCCTCAAGGCCTCCCACCAGCACACCACATGCAGATGATTGGTATCGGTGAGGGTGCCGTCGACATCGAACAACGCGGCGCGATTCATGTCCGCTTCCCGGCCGTCGTCACAGCTCCCCCAGAGCCGGCAGCAGCTTCGTCTCGGACCAGTCCAGGAAGGGCTCCTGCTGGTCGCCGCCGATCTGGATGAGGGCGACTTCGGTGAATCCTGCGTCGACGTAAGGGCGTACCGCTTCGACGAAGGCGTCCACGTCATCGCCGCAGGGGATGGCATCCGCCACGGCCTCGGGTCCGGTGGGCTGCGAAGCCTGGGCGAAGCTCGCGGGGCCGGGGAGCTCCGCGTTGACCTTCCATCCGCCGAGCGCCCAGCGGAACTGCTCGTGTGCCCGGGCCACCGCCGCGTCGCGGTCGGGGTCGTAGGCGACGGGGAGCTGGCCCACACACGGTTTGTCGGAGCCTCCGTACGCGCCGAACGCGGTCAACAGCTCCTGCTTCGGCTCGGTGGCGATGAGCAGGTCGCCGCAGCGGCCCGCGATCTCGCAGGAACGGTTTCCGGAGACGGCGATCCCGATCGGGGGCGGATCGTCGGGGAGGTCCCAGATTCTGGCGTCGTCGACGTCGAAGTGGCTGCCGTGGTGGCTGACGTGACCACCGGCGAACAGGGAGCGGATGATCCCCACGGCTTCCTCGAGCATGTCCAGGCGGACGTGGGCGACGGGCCAGCCCGCGCCGACGATGTGCTCGTTGAGGTTCTCTCCCGAGCCCAGACCCAGCCGGAAGCGCCCCTGGGAAAGGAGCTGCATCGTGGCCGCCTTCTGGGCGATCACGGCAGGGTAGCGGAACGTCGGGCACGTCACGTGCGTCATGAGCGGGATCCGGGAGGTGGCCTGCGCGGCGGCGCCCAGGACGCTCCACGCGTAGGCCGCGTGCCCTTGCGCCTCCAGCCAGGGAAAGGAGTGGTCGGAGATGACGGAGAAGCCGAACCCTGCCCGTTCCGCCGCCACCACGTGGTCGACCAGTTCGCGAGGACCGGCCTGCTCGGTCATCATCGTGTACCCGATTCGCACCATGTTCGGCGCCTAACCCGTTCGGCCCCGTTCAAACGCGCCCCGCCCCCGGGAGTGGGGGCGAGCGGCCCGGCCCGGGGCCTCAGGCCGGGTGGCCGGGCTCCAGGTCGCGCAGTTCCCGGTATCGGAGCAGTGGGGGCGGCGGGCCCTCGATCGGCGGGCAGACTGCTACCGGAGCCAGGAGGAAGCCCACATGGTCACCGCCCTCGATCCGCCCTTCGATCCGGCCGGTGAACCAGACGGGCGCCTGTTCCAGGACCGGACTGCCCGCTCGTCCCGGCCGCCAGCCGACCCGCGCGAACTTGTCCACCTCGTCGCCCGTCTCCCCTCCGAAGAGTTCCGCCAGCGCCCGGTCGTCGCGGCGGAGCAGGTGCACGGTGAGGTACTCGGCCTCACGCGCGACCTGGTAGGTGCGGTTGGCGACCGACAGCCAGATGGTGAACCTCGGCGGGTCGATGGAGCACTGCGAGGCGAAACCCACCAGGCAACCGTCCCGCTCGCCACCGGACGCGGCCGTGACCACGTACACCGGGCCGTCGAGCACGTCGGTGAAGGGGTTCAACTCCGTCACGGCTCCTCCTCGTGTTCCGAATGGTCCAGCGGCCCCCACAGCGGCTACCCCGAGCGGTGATCCGCAATCCGTCGGCGTCGCTCGGCCCCGGCCTCACAGGCCGAGGTCGAGGAGGGCGTTCTCCACGACCTCGGTGAGCGCGGGGTGGATCCAGTACGGGGACTTGGTGAGGGTCGTGGCGTCGATGCCGAGGGTCGCCGCCAGGACGAGGGGCTGGATGACCGTGGGGGCCTGCTCGCCCATCAGGTGGGCGCCGAGGAGGCGTCCCGTACGGGGCTCGGCCAGCACCTTGCAGAAGCCGGTGGTGTCCTCCATCGCCCAGCCGTAGGCGATGTCGCCGTAACCGGCCATGCCCACCCGGTAGTCCAGCCCGCTGTCGCGGCACTCCTGTTCGGTGGCACCGACGGAGGCGATCTGCGGACGGGTGAAGACCGCCGCCGGCACCAGATCGTGATCGGTCGCGATCAGGTCGTCCGGGTGCCGGAGATTGTGAGCCACGACCTCCGCCTCACGGTTGGCCACGTGTTTGAGGGGCACCGGTGAGCAGATGTCACCGAGTGCGAACACACCTTCCGCAGTGGTGCGCTGGTGTGCGTCGACGATCACACGGCCGTCGTCGTGGGTGGCGATTCCGGCCGCTTCGAGGTCCAGCCGGTCGCTGTTCGGCACGCGGCCCACCGCAACGAGCAACGCGTCCGCCTCGACCGTCGATCCGTCGTCCAGGGTCAGCCGTAGCCCGCCCGGCCGACCGCCGACCGCCGTGACCTCCCGGCCGAGCCGGAGGTCGTAGCGGGAGCGGACCAGGTCGGTGAACCGCTCCCGGACCGTCTCGTCCTGCGGGCCGAGCAGCTGCTCTTCCTTCTCGACGATGGTGACGGAGCTCCCCGTCCCGGCGAACACATCGGCCAGTTCCGCGGCGATGTAACCGCCGCCGAGGATCGCCAGGTGCCGGGGCGGGGCGTCGATGCGCATGATGGTGTCGGATGTCTCGTACGGCAGGCCCGCGTCCAGCACGGGCCCCGGAACCAGGGGCCGACCGCCCGCCGCGACGACGATCTGCCCGGCGCTGACGTCGACGGGCCCGTCCACCCGGTCGATGCGGAGGGTCCTGGGGCCGGTGAACCGCGCCCTGCCCTCGTAGAGGGTGACCCATTCCTGCTGCTCACGGTACGTACGGCCGTCTTCCCGTTCGGCGTCCAGCCGCGTGAAGACCCGGTCGCGCACCTCGCGCCACCGCACCGCTCGCAGCTCGGCGTCCACGCCGTACGCGCCTGCTTCCCGGACGGTCCGGGCGACGTGCGCGGTGTAGGTGAGCATTTTGCTCGGGATGCATCCGGCGTTCAGGCAGGTTCCGCCGAACCAGCGCTCCTCCACGATGGCCACGTCCAGATCGGCGAACGAGTCGTCGATGACGGCGTTGCCGGATCCTGCACCGATGACGACAAGATCGTGGTGACGCATCCGGCCAGCCTACGAGGCCGTTCGCCGAGCCGGCGCGCGGGCGCGCTGATCACGCTGATCACGCTGACGTCAACGGTCCTCGGCGTCCGCCTGCAGCGCGTCAGCGGGACGGATCTGCTCCTCACGGCCGATGCCCGGACGCTGGTGCTTGGCACGGTGCCCCCCGGCATCCGCGCTGTCCTCGGCCGTGCCCGAACGCCGCAGAACGGCATCGTCCGCCGGCTGCCGGGCCGCACGGTCACCGCTCTCGCCCGCTGCCTCGGACGCCTCGGTCCGCCGCGTGTGCTACCTGGGCTTTCCGTGGTCCGTAACCACCGAGCAGGAGCCCGGCGTCGTACACCTCTGTCCCGTGTGGCCGTGCGGGTCAGCCCGGCCAGGTGCCCGTCATACGACGCGTGGCCACGGCGCCGGAGCGGTCGACCGCGGCCTTGACCACGGCGAAGATCGCGCCCTGGATGGCGGCCGCGATCAGGATCTGCCGCCAGGAGCGGTCTTCGTCCGTGGCGCTGGGAGCGTCGTCCTCGCCCTCGACGATCTTCCAGACCTGCTTGAACGCGGCCCCCGCGATCAAGCCGCTGACGGCGCCCAAGGCCAGACCGACCGGCTTGTAGGCCACCTTCGACGCTTTCATCGCCGTGCCCTACTGCGCCGCAAGAGCAGGAGGAGGACGACCAGCGAAGCGCCGGCCACGAGCAGCGGCTTGCGGTTGGCGCGTGCCACCCTCGCGGCCTGACCCGCCTTGTCGAGCACCGGATCAGGTGTCGTGTCCTTCACGAGCTGAGCGGCATGCTGGGTCCACACGCGGATCTGGTCGGCGACCGCGGCGGTCTTCTCGGCGGCCTGTTCCTTCACGGCGGCTGTCTTCGCCTTCGCCTGTGCCTTGACATCGGCCTTGTATGCCAGCGCCTCGACGGTCTGCCCGAGCTCGTCGCGGGTGTGCTCGACCTGCTCGCGCAGCTCGTCAGGGGTGGACGTGCCGAAATTCGTTCGGGGTTGGTCGGTCATCGGTGCACCTTCTCCTTGATTTCGGCCAGATCGGCCTTGACGCTGTCCATGGTCTGCTCCGGGACGGGTCCGCCGGCCGCTGCGATCTGCTTCTTCCCGGCCATGGCGGTCACTGCGGCGACCACCGCCAACACCGCCGTGACGATCGGGGCCGATGCCCAGACCGGGAGCATGACGCAAGAGCTGCGATGCAGGCTGCGGTCAGGGCCTGAGCTGCCAGGATTCCGATCAGGCCCGCCGCGCCGAAAAGGCCGCCACCCTTGCCGAAGCGTTTGCCCTTCGCAGTCATTTCTACGCGGGCCAGCTGCATCTCCTCGCGGACCAGCTCCGAAATCTGCTGGGAGGCGCGCGAGACCAGCACACTCACGGATTCATCGGAGCTGTGGATCTGCCGCTCTATCGTGCTCATGCGGAGTCTCCCCTTCACGATGTGCACGCTGTTGTCGTGACGCGCCTACCCGGTATGCGAAGGGACACCCACACCATGAGCGGAAGCTTCAGCGCACACCTCGGTGCAAGGGCAGAACCACCAATGCCCCGGCCGGGTGCTGGTGCCGGACGAGTGGCCCGTATGGCCGATGTGGCCATCACCGCCATCCGCACCGCGTGATCGCCGCCGGCCCCTGCGGCCGAGCCGAGCCCCGCCGGGGGCGACAGGCCGAAGGCGCATCAGCGTTCGGCGTAGGGACGGTCGCCTGTACGAGGCATCCCCTTCGGTCATCAGTGTCACCAACGCACCACCGGGTACACGGGTCAGGGCGGTCGGCTGCTCGCGCGATGGACGACGGAAGGAGACCCGGTGGACGGGATCGTACTGCTCAAGGAAGACCACAAGACGGTGGAGAAGCTCTTCAAGCAGTTCGAGAAGGCCGGCGACGGCGCGCACATCACCAAGCGGAAGATCGCCGACGAGGTGATCGAAGAACTCACCACGCACACCTGGATCGAGGAGAAGATCTTCTACCCGGCAGCCCGCGAGGCGGCCCCCACCACCAAGGACCACGTCCTCGAAAGCATCGAGGAGCACCACGTCGTCCTGTGGATGCTCTCGGAACTCAAGGACCTCGATCCCGCTGACGAACGGTTCGACGCCAAGATGACGGTCCTGATGGAAAACGTCCGCCACCACGTCGAGGAAGAGGAGAAGGAGTGGTTCCCCGAGGTCCGCAAGGCAATGGGCCGCAACCGCCTCACGGAACTCGGCGAACAGATGAAAGCGGCCAAGAACGCCGCACCCGGCGACCCCTTGGCCGTCCCCAGCGCCGACCACTAGCACTCCCCCGCCCTGCCGAAGGCGCCCACCGTCCACCCTGGGCTTCTACCGCGCGCCTTCTCCGACTCGTCGGCGGCCGCTCCCAAGTCGGGAAGCAGGTTGGGGCGCGGGTCTTGTTCGTTCTTGGCGTTCATGATCGGCCGTCTCTCATTGTGGGTGGGCGGGGCCCTGCTGGCCGGCCCGGGCTTCGAGGCCATGAGGCCGGCCCGCGGTGCACTGGACGGCCTCGTGCAGTGCCTCGGGAGCGCAGGGTTGGCCCATGAGGATGCAGAGCGTGAACAGGGAGTCCTCGAAGGCCCGGCGTGCCTCCGGGTCGACAGGCTCGGCGGTCGGGCGCAGGCGGGTCTCGAAGAACCGGCCGAGGGCCTTCGCGGCGTCCTCCTGCAAAGGCAGCAGGTACGGGCCCGACGTCGAGGACGGTACGGGGACCGGGGTGCGGGCCGTGTGGCCAGCCTGGCGCAGCTCCTGCTCGGCGCGGGCCGAGACGGGTGTACCGCGGGAGGCGTCGATCGTCGCGGCGGCCGGAGCGCTCTCTGGTAGGCCGGCTCCTGCAACCGCGGCGGACAGGACGCGCTCGGCCTCGCGGGCCGTGGCCGAGCTCGTCACCATCAGCGTGCCCACCGCCCACGGGATTGCCCGTTCGGAGCGCGCGTGGGTGGTGGCGGTCTCGGGGATGCCGCGGCGGACTTCGTGGCTGTGGGCGAGGGGGACGGACGCCGTCATTGGGTTCGCCTGCTGTCGAGCGCACGCCTTCACGTGAGGAGGGAGCGGGTGTCGGTGAGGGTCAGGAGCCGCTCCACCCGGCAGCCGGCCACCGTGATGTGCAGGGTGCGTCCGGTCCGCAGGGCCGTGTGGCGGGCGGTCAGGAGGGCGTTGAGGCCGGCGCAGTCGCAGAAGGTCACCCGCTCCAGGTCCACGAGCAGGGTCGCGCGGTGGGAGAGGAGGGCGGCCAGGAGAGCCCTGCGGAGGAACGTGGCGTTGTCGAAGTCGATCTCGCCACTCACCACGACCTGGACCGTCCCGGGCCGTGGGCCGGGGGTCACCCCGACTTCCAAGCCGGCCGCACTCGAGGGACAGGGCCGGTGGTCGGACATGATGGCGGGCATGGCTACCTCCCCACACGTTCTGGGGCTGTTTCTGCTTCCAACAGCATGGTCGGCATCGGCCCGACATACGTCAAGAAATACATGAAAAACAGGACGTATATACGAAACGGGTGCAAGCTGGGGGCATGGGTGATGAAGGCCTTCCCCAGGGGGCGTGGACGTTCCTGACCAGCCATGCCCGTGTTCTGCTCGCTCTCGCCCGCGACCCCGAAGTCCGCCTGCGGGAAGTCGCCGAGACCTGCGTGCTCACCGAGCGGACCGTACAGGCGATCGTCTCGGACCTGGAGCAGGACGGATACCTCACCCGGGTACGCGAAGGACGACGCAACCACTACCGCATCAACCCCTACGCCCGGTTCCGCCACCCCGCCGAAGCGGGCCGCGACATCGCGGGGCTCCTTGCCCTCTTCGCCGACGACCCGCCCCCGAGCCGCCGCAAACAGCAGCGGGCCTGACCGACACCACGACAGCCCCAGGTCCGAACGGCGTCGGCCACGCCTCCCACCTCACGGCGGACGGTCCGGTCTCGCCCGTGGCACGGCGGCAGGGCGACAAAAGGTCCACGCACGCCGTGGGCACCGGTCGACGAAGCCACGCCGGCCGGGCCCCGCCACGGACGCCGGGACACTTCTCACCCCCTCGCACCGGGAGCCCCCACCCGTTCACGCTGCCGGTCGAGTGACCTGCCCGCGCGACGCGGCCGGTCCCACCGCAGCAAGCCCGGGTGCGGGCGCGGATGCCCCCGACCCCATCACGGCTGGGGATCTACGTGCTCGAACGCAAGCGGCTCACGGGCCGCACCAAGGTCACCTTCGTCCTGCCCGAGGACACACCGCAGGGGCCGGTCAACGTGGTCGGGGACTTCAACCACTGGAGCCCCGCCGCCCACCCTCTCGAACCCCGAGGCGACGGCACCCGCGCGGCCGAGGTCTCGCTCCCCGCGCACAGCAGCGACTCGTTCCGCTACCGCGCCGCCGGCGACCACTGGTTCGACGACGAACACGCCGACCACCACAACGGCACCAACAACCGCATCCGCACCTGATTCACGCATGACGGTCCCGCCTGCACCACGGCCAGTTCGGGGCCCCCGGCCCGAAAGCCCTCCACTCCGTCCGGGCGGGCGGGCGGGCGGGCGGGCGGGCGGGCGCACCAAGGAACACGGACTGCGTTGGACATTCAAGTCAGCCATCGTGTCATCGAACCCAGCCGGAGATCTTCTGGACCTTGGCGTGCCAGGATGCCGGGGACGCGACCGTCAGCACGTTGATGGACAGGGGCTAACCATGATTAGCGGTGCGCATGTCATCCTCTACAGCCAGGACGCCGAGGCGGACCGTGCTTTCATCCGTGACGTCCTCCACTTCCCCATGGTCGACGCGGGCGGCGGCTGGCTCATCTTCAAGTTGCCCCCGGCCGAAGTCGCCGTACACCCTGCCGATGGCCCACCCCGGCACGAGTTCTACCTGATGTGCGACGATCTTGATGCCCAGCTCCGCGAATTCCGCGCCAGGGACGTCGAGATCACCCGCCCGGTCAGCGAACAGCGCTGGGGC
Organism: Streptomyces sp. NBC_00273; assembly: GCF_036178145.1. Taxonomy (NCBI): domain Bacteria; kingdom Bacillati; phylum Actinomycetota; class Actinomycetes; order Kitasatosporales; family Streptomycetaceae; genus Streptomyces; species Streptomyces sp. NBC_00273. Next base: position 409,419 of record NZ_CP108067.1, read on the forward strand.
AAACTGACTGCTGTCCGGCTTCCCAGCGGCGCCGAACTCCCTCTGTACGAACCGTTGCACCCCACCGCCCACAACTTGTGACTTCGACAGCGCTCGGCTCGGCCCATCGCGCGACGGGACCGAGGCTGGCAGCCGCTCATCACGGCCGCCTGCGGCCTGCCGGCCACCGCCGTGACCATCGAGACCGCCGTGAACGGGCTCCACACTTACGGCCTCCTCGACGCCCCGCCCCCGTCGACGGCACGCCTGCAGTCGTGCAGGTCGTCCTCCACCCACTCGTCCGCAAGATCACGGCCCTCACCCTCTGTACAGAAGGCCCGGTGCCCGGGGAACTGGCACCGCGCCCTGGCCGAACGCGTGATGGCCGTCGTGGACGAGGTCGCAGGCGCCAATAGCTCAGGATGCGGTATCGGTCGACTCCTTGCCCCCCCCCCACGCACTGAGCACTGCAGAGCACGCCGCCGATGCCCGGATGGCGAGCCTCACCCTCCTCAGCCATCCAGGCGTACCGGTCGGTGGCGTCGGGGCGGTCTCCAGCGCCGTGGGCGCGGGTGAGCAGCTCAAGTCGGGGATGGCCTTGTACGCCCTCGGCCCAGGCCCTCGGACCGGTGCGAGGCCGACAAGGACCCGCCCGAATGGCTCCCACCCACCGCCACCAGGCTCCGCTGGGGCCTGGTGGCGGCGTACGCCTGAACGGGCTCTGTCGCTGATCTTGTGATGCTGTGCGGCTGAACTGGGCAGCCTACCGGTGTGCGGTTCTGGGGGTTTGGTGCGGTTGTTTCCGTATCTGTCGGGTGTGGTGGTGGAGTCGATCTCACGGGACGCGGGTGTGGTCACGTTTCGTACGCGGGCCCGCGCCGACGCGGCGAGATGCCCGAGGTGCAAGTCGCTGTCGTGGCGGGTGCACGGCCGATACGAACGGCGTCTGGCGGACGCCGCCGCCGTGGGGACCACACCGGTGGTGATCCGGTTGGTGGTCCGCAGGTTCAAGTGCCTCAGCTCTGGCTGCCCGACGGTGACCTTCGCCGAACAGATACCGGGACTGACCAGTCCTCACGCCCGACACACCCCGGTCCTTCGCAAGCTGCTGGCGCGGGTCGCAGAGGCTCTGGCCGGCCGGGCCGGAGCCCACCTGGCCCGACGGATGGGAATGCCGGTGGCGAAGGACACCCTGCTACGGCTTCTTCGAGCCTCTGACCTCGAGGAACCCGGCGCGGTGCGGGTCCTGGGGGTGGACGAGTGCGCCCTGCTCAAGGGCCACAACTACGCGACGCTGCTGGTCGACCTCGAAGCCCGCCGGCCCATCGACGTCCTGCCTGGCCGGGAGGCCGCAACGGTCGCTCGGTGGCTCGAAAGCCATCCGGAGGTCGAGATCATCTGCCGCGACAGGGCCTCCGCCTACGCCGAGGCAGCCAGGGCAGCCGCGCCTCAAGCGGTCCAGATCGCCGACGTGTGGCACCTCTGGAACAACCTCGCCAAAGCCGTCAAAAGGACCCTCACCAGCCACTACGCCTGCATCCGCGCCAGCCAGGAAGCCGCCAGGCAACCTGATGAGGAGGCTCCCGTGGCACCACCGGATGGAACGCTCGACGTCAACGGACGCCCACGCCGGATCGTCGGACGGATCCGCGAACGACACCGCCGCGTCCACGAACTCCTTGCCCAATGCCGATCCCTCCGTGGCATCAGCAGGGACCTCGACCTGGACTACTACGCCGTCCGCCGATACGCCCAAACACCGGACGTCGACCAACTGCTGGTCAAGGTCACCCAGCGCCGCACCCTGCTCGACGACTACAAGCCCTACCTCTACGAACGCTTCACCCAGGGCTGCCACAACGCCAGCCAGCTCTTCCGCGAAGTCCGTGACCAGGGATTTCGCGGCGAACGCACGGGGGTCAACCGATACATCCGTCAGCTGAAGCAGGGCATCGAGACCGCCCCTCCAGCACCCGCCCTCCCCAAACCGCGGCGGGCACTACGCTGGGTGATGACCCACCCCGACCGGCTTCGGCCGCATGAAGTCCTCGGCCTCAAGGCGGTCCAGGCCGCCTGCCCCGAACTCGACACGGCCGTCGAGCACGTTCGAGACTTCGCCGCCCTCATGCAGGAACGACGCGGCCAGGACCTCTTCGACTGGATCGAACAGGTCCACACCAGCGACCTTGCATCGCTACAGCAGTTCGCCCGCGGCCTCCTCCATGACCAGGACGCCGTCGTCGCCGGCCTCTCCTCAACCTGGAGCTCAGGACAAGTCGAAGGCCAGGTCACACGCGTCAAGTTGATCAAGCGAGCCGGATACGGCCGAGCCAAACTCGACCTCCTGCGAACCCGGATCCTCCTCAGAACCTGACCACCAGCCGATCACAAGATCAGCGACAGAGTCCGTTCACCTGTACGCGCCTGAGCGCTTTTCTCAGTACGTCCAGCATGTCGTCCGTGTCCCGAACAACGCCGGGCCGCCGGTCGGGGTCACCCCCGATCGGCCCGCCGCCGTGACGCCCCCGGAGGTCAGCCGTACCCGTGTGCTCCAGACTTGCCGATCCGGTCACCAGTCACCGTGCCGAACCTCCTCAAGCTGACCAAGCACGCTGGTGAGCCAAGTTCAGCGCCCTCCCCTGCGGGCGGTGCAGGGGAGGGCGGGGGTGGTTCAGTGGGTCGCTGCTTCGTCGATCTGGCGGCGTGCCCGTCGCGTGGCCCGGGTGGTGTCTCGCCGCAGGGTCGGGCGGGCCGGGAGGTCGCTGGGGCCGTCGGGTCGGTTGGCGGCCGCAGCCAGAAGAGTCCGGACCTTGTGCGCGAAGTCGGGGCCGGGCAGGGGCAGCTCGCTTTCGGGTTCGCGGAGGTAGCCCACGGCCACGGCGGTGGGCATGTAGGTCATCAGCTCAGCGACCACGGCGGACCGGGGCCGGCTGACGTGTCGGGCCAGGCCGCGCATGACACGCAGGAGTGTGGTGCTGGAAGCGCCGTCGTCGTGGTGGAGAACGAACGGGTCGCCGTCGCAGCGGATGGTCGTATGCACGGTGGGTGCGTCGGGTTTGGCTGTGTCGGTGTGCGTCTGATCGGTCTGGGTGCGCCACCAGCGGGCGGTGTGAGTCTCGCCGAGGGAAAGGTGGTGCAGGTAGAGGCAGTAGGCGGCGGCCGGATGGCCGGCGCCAGCGGCGTACTGCCACCAGAATCTGGCGCCGTCGTCGGTGTCGGTCAGCTGAAGCACGCAGGCCAGAATCAGGGCGCTTCGGGGTTCGGGTACTTGTTCGGTGACGAAGCCGGCGACCGTTGTGGCCGGGGTGTGATGGACCAGGGCCTCGCACAGTGCTCGCAGTTCCTCAGCTGCATTCGTCTTCGGGACCTCGATCGCCACCGGATGGTTGCGTGAGTTGGTCTCGCGGATCGGAACGATGTCGCGGGGCACGGCTCGGTTGGGGGTGAGCAATGCTCTGGACAGCAGGTGTTCGAGGGCGGTCATGGAGTGGGTCCTCCGGTTCGGGGCGGCAGCTCGATGGTGTCGTCCAGGAAGCGTCTGGCGTGGCGTTCGTCGGACCGGACGGCGGCTAGGGGGATACCGAGGAGATCGGAGACCTGCTTGGGCTGGAAACCGCACAGGCGCCGCAGCACCATGACGTCGAGTTGGGCGTCGGGCAGTTTGCTGATGGCAGTGAACAGCTCCAAGATCTCGGCCAGCCCTGTGGGCTGCTCCTCCGGGCCGGGGTGGCTCAGAGAGATGGTGTCGAAGGCGGCTTCGGTCAGCACCGGGCGTTCATCCCGGTAGTTGGCCTTGGCTTTGACGGTGGCGCGCAGGATGTTCCAGGTGTAGCGGCGGATGTCAGGGCTGGCGAGGGCCTCGTCGAAGCAGAGCCACAGAATCGCGAAGGTGTCATCCACTGCGGTCTTGTGAGTGCCGTCGGTGAGGAAGACTCCTGCGTAGGCGAGATATCCGTCCACGACGGTCTGGCACAGGGCCCAGTGTTCGAGGGGCTGGTCGGAGCGGGCGGTGGCCACGGCGGTAGTGCCCTCAGTGGACCGGTCGACCCAGTCTCGGCTCTTTCCGGCGTCCATGGCGGCCTGCTTCCACAGCCGGTACAGGGGCCATCCGGGGATGTCCAGCTCGCCGGCCAGGCGGTGGATGACTTCCCAGCGCGGGTAGTGTCCAACGCCGCGTAACAGCTCGGACAGCTTCGATTTGGCCAGGACGTTACGGCTGAGGTCGCTGAGGGTGCGGCCGCTGGCCAGGTAGTGCTCGCGGGTCGGCTCCAGCCAGGCGCGGTGCGAGCTGCTGACCGTGTCCGCGATGGGGCCGAGCTTGCGGCCGGGGCGGACCGGGGTCGGCTCGGAGGCCGGCCCCGGCGTGTTGAACGACGTCGTCACGGAGCGCCGTCCTCCTTGTCGGGCACCGCGGCAACGCGGTGCCCGGAACCCGCCGTGGTCCGCGAGCGGGTGCAGCGCACGACCTGGGTGACCGTCAGGCCCAGGACCGGAGCCAGCCCGGCTATCAGGCCCGCGTGGCCCATCGCCGCCATCACCGCGCTCCAGCCGAAGACCAGCAGCACCACCAGCGCCAGCGCCATTGCCGCCGCTATCTGCTTCTTGTTCATCACCGTTCCTTGATGTCGAGTCCGCAATCATCCGAAAGACCCCCAAGAGGGGGTACATCCAACGAGCGGGTGCCGAACCGCTGTTGGAGGAGCATCAGCATGGCCCCAGGCATGCAGATCACGCGACGTGATCAAGAAATTACGGAACATTAGGAGTCGGAGACGGTCGGCGCGTGGCCGGAGATGACCGTTCCGTTGCACGTAGAGGGCACTGAGAGCAGCGAACGCATTAAGTTCCCGGTTTTTCCTTGCAATCCCACCCCGACACCCCGTCATATGGAGACAGGACACCTCGGTGTCGGCCCTTCCATCCGGAAGAGGCGTGCTCCCCGTGCCGAAGATGGGGATCACGCCACGCGCCCTCGCCCGGCCTGAGATAGAGGCCGGGCGAGGACCACGCGCGCCCTGTGGGGAAGACGACCGTAGCGCAGGCCACTGACATCGATGCTCGTAGCGGGTTCCGGTGGTCGTGGCTATGCCGCTGACTGACGACGATGCTCCGGCGGCAAACCCTCGTGGTGCGGTCACGCCGAGTATCCGGTGGGGTCTAGGAGTCCTGAACGCTGCGGCTGGCCGACTGCACTGCCCCGAGGGGACATGAGCGGCCTCGACCGCGGCGCCGGGAGCCCGGCGGGCGACGGCGGTGGCGCGGGGCCCAGCGCACCACCGTCACCACGGCCACGATCAGGGCCATGCTGAGCAGCAGCAGCGGCACGGCCGACTGGCAGACGGACGCAAAGACCTTCTCGATCTCCTGGGACAGCGACGACGCATCCAGTGCGCCCGTGCGGGCGCGGTGTGTACCTGACGTGACTCGCGCCCAGCCGGCCACGGCCGGGAGGAACGTCGCCCCCACCTCGCCCACCATGATCCGCTCCGGTGAACCCCGCCCCTCTCACCCCTGCTCCGGCACGGCCCCTTCGCCGGCAGCCGTGTCTGCCCTACCCACAGGACAACGACCTCCGGCCCCGGCCAGCACGACCAGCACCGCCGGGGCTGGGTTGTGGGGGCTGCCGCTCACCGGCCGTCGCCGCGTCCCACGTCCCTGGCCGGGGCGGCCTGCTGCCGGTGGGTGGGGCCCGCGGTCTTGATGCGAGCCGTGTTCGCGGTGACGGCCTGGCGGACCCCGGCGGTCATCCAGCCCATCTGCGGCAGGAACACACCCAGGTCGACACCGGCCTACTGCAGGCCGACGCGCTGGCCGACGCGCTGGCCGGCCATCAGGGGCCAGTCCGCGCTCTGCATCAGCACGGCCATGACATCGTCGCCGCGGTGGCCGCGCAGCCTGCCGGCCGACCAGCCCGGCAGCTGTCCGAGCTCGTGTCCGATATGGACGCCTTGCGGGCCATGCTTGCCGCCTTCTAGCCTCGTGCGTGCCAGTCAGGAAACGGACAGGACGAGGTGCGCACGCGTAGAAGGCCCGGTCCCGGCCGTGGCCTCAGTCTGGTCATCATCGCGCTGACGGTGAACCAGAAACTCGGTCATGCTCGCCGACGAGGTTCTCTCGAGTTCACCGGAGCATGGCGCCTACCCATGTATGCACCATATTGCGCACGTCAGCGCAGCCGCTCGAAGAGCCCTACTGACTCAGTGAGGCTTCCTGAACCACTACTCGAAGGGGAACGCTGATGCGATTACGTCATGCCCTCACCAGCGCGGGAATCGGGGCCGCGCTCATCGTCGGGGCGGGAGTGACTGCAACACCGGCAAGCGCCAAGCCTGCTGGCTGCTGGAGCAATGGCAAGGGCTCGTCTTTCGGCCGAGGAGGATGCTCGGACATGTCGGCGGGCGGCCGGTGGCGGCTGGGCATCAGGTGTTCCGACGGTGACTACAAGTGGTCAATCTGGAAGGACACGACCACGCCCACCAGCCTGCGCTGCACCGGCGGAACCCTCATCACCCACGACTGGATCGACGTCCTGTAGCACTCGGGACATCAGGCCGTACGAGCCGGACGGCCAACCGCTGTCGTGCTTATACAGCTTCGTGCACCACCACTCGAAGGGGAGAACCTATGCGACTACGTCATGCCCTCACCAGTGCGGGAATCGGGGCCGCGCTCATCGTCGGAGTGGGAGTCACAGCATCACCCGCGAGCGCCACACCCCGCGGCTGCTGGAGCGAGCCGACCAACCCGACCTTTGCCCGGGGCGCGTGCTCAGACATGTCGGACGGCGGCATCTGGCGGCTCGGCATCAGGTGTTCCGACGGCGACTACAAGTGGTCCTCCTGGAAGCGGGACACCCGTCCGACCAGCCTGCGCTGCACGGGCGGAACCGTCATCACCCACGACTGGATCGACGCGAAGAATGAGACCCGTTAGCACGGACCACTTCGTCGTCGAGCCCGTGACTACAACGCGCACCACTGGCCCAGATCACTGGGCGCCCCTGTCTGGTGGACCTCACGTCCATGGCGATCACCGTCACCAACCTGATCGCAAGGAACGACCTGAGGGTGACGAACGAGCAGCAGCCGCTCTCGCACTCCACCAGGTCCCGGAACCGGTCCCCGGGACGCGGACCGGGTCCATGACGTTGTCGTGCCGTGCCGCGCACAGCGTCACGAGCCCCGCCGTGGCGGCGCTCTGCCACCAGACGCGTACGGCCGATGACGGGAGCGTGGCGCTCGCGGAGTCCCACGCACGGGCGGCGACCCTGACCATCTGGCGGCGAACGCATCGGCGTGGTGCTGCGGCTGTCCGGAGACGACCTCACGCTGCCGTACTCACTGCACGGGCGCACCGTCTGACGGCCCGCCGGGACCCCGCAGGGGCCGGACCCGGCGGGTCCGGCCCCTGCGGCCGTGTGTGGGGCGTCAGTTCTTGACGGGCTCCATGCAGAGGACGAACTTGTCCGTCTCGAGCTGCTGCGCGAGAGCGACCTCGGCCACGCCCTCACACTTGTCGATGTCGAAGGTGTTGTCGACGGCCTTGACGACCTTGTAGAGGTCGGCCACCTTCTCGGTGCAGCCCTCGCACTCGGCCTCGGGGTCGTTCTCCGGGCCGGAAACGACGACGCAGTCCCCCGGCTCCGCGTGCACCGGGCCTCGCCCGTCAGGTAGGGAAGGCCCAGGCGCCAGAACAGTGCGACCGCGATCGCCACGACGATGCCGAGGATCTGCTTTCCCAGGCCGCCCTTCTTCTTCGCGGGCACGGACAACGCGACGGGGGCGTCGAACGGGGCGGTAGCAGCGAGCTGTTCGGGGGTCTACGGCGCGGGAGGTGTGGCCATGGAGGGTTCCTTGGGGACGTGCACATGATCGGACGCACGTATGCTGCCGGCTCCTGAACACACGAAAGGGACTCTCCCCTTCCGCTTTCCAATCAGACACGGATTCGTGGAGTTGTGGTCCTGTCGACTCGTCAGGACCGCACCGCCGGATCCCGGCCTACAGGCGGGCCGCCCCGGGCCCGAGGCCGGCGTCGAGGACTCCTACCGGGCGTGGCCGAGGTGCGGCCCCGCGCCGTTCAGCGGTGGTTGCGCAGAATCACGCTCGTGAGGGGGCGAGTTGTTACGGCCAGCCCTGCTTCACTTTGGCGGGTGCGGTGTTCCAGCTCTTGGGTATGAAGGTGATGACGTAGGTTCCGCGGTCGAAGTCCGTGTATCCGGATGACCAATTACGGAACTTGCTCTCGTATACCTGCATGGGCCCCATACCGCCTTCCGGCGAGTGGTAATGGTTGGCGTGGGTCCATATGGTGTTGTCAGGGTTTGCTTCTTTTTGGTCCCCGAACCAGCCGTAGTCGAAGTTGACGTAGCTTTCGCCGGGCTTGGCGGGGCTGCGTGAGGTGTTCCTGTCATTCGACATGTCGACGAGGCCCGTGTTCTGGTTGGGACGGAAGGCGTCGGGGTCGCCGTACTTCCGCTTGTCGGCGGGGCTCCGGGGGTCCTGCCCGCTCCAGAAGTGCTTCGAGTAGATGACCGCCTTCATCTTGGACGGGTCGTGGTTGCCCCCGTTCCTGTCCTTGAAGGACGGGGTGTTCCTCAGGGCCGAGTAGAAGTTCGAACGGCTGTCTTCGGCGGCGAGAGCGTCGTCGTTCTTTGCGAGCTCTGCCTTGAGGTTGCTCAGGTAGGCACTCTCGTCATGGGCGCTTTCCAGGGCCTTGTTCATGACGGATGCCACATCTCGGGCCCGATTGAATCCCTTTGTCTCATCAAAGCTTTGCTTGGCGATGCGCCCCTCGAACTCCGCCCGCGTCTCGCCCGGCCGGGGGCTGGTGTTCTCCAGAGCGTTCCGGTGCTTCTCCTCGTCGAAGGACGCGAAGGCAAGTTTGTTCGTCGGATAGGGACCCGAATTGACCCAGGTGACGCCGACGCACCCGTAGGACAGCTGCTCCCGCTGCTGTTCGGTCATCTGCTGCACTCGTCCGTCGCGGTGGCTGTAGACCTGCTGCCACTTGCGTATGTAGTTGCTGATGCCGGTAGTGGCCCTGTCTCCATGGGCCCGGTACGCGTCGGGCATGCGCTCCAGCGACTCGGCAGGCGGCGTCACCCTGTCGCCGGCCGCCGCGGAGGCCCTGAGGGACTCGGTGGCGCTCGGCAGGTCCCCGCCTGGGGTCGTGCCCGGCCGCCCCAGGACCAGGGCCTCTTCGTTGAGCTCGTTGATGAGCCTGACGTCACCCGCTGTCAGGCCGTTGCTGTCGGCATAGGAACCCTTCCCGTCGGCGGTACCGCCGGCTGCCTGACTGACGGAGGGCGTGAGACCAGCGGTGCACAGCACGATGCCCACTGTGGTGAGGGCGAGGAACCCTGAACGTTTGTACATGAAATCCTGGAATTCCTTTCATTGAAAAGTGACATGAGAGAACGCGAAGCGTCTGCGCGGCGGCACGAAAGAGCTGCCGATGCCGGCGCGCCCCCTGCTCCCGCTTTTACCTAGATGCGTCTGGGAGCAGCAAGAAACCGGCACCGGTTGGGATTTCACTGCCCCTACTCCGGTTCCCACATGGATAGTCAGGTCGTGCGAGAAGTGATCATGTCCCGGCGCCGATTCCTCGACAACACTGCGGCTCCACATTCGGCCAGCAGGCCAACGGGGTGGTATTCGGTCACGCGGACCGGGCCTGCCCTACGCCGGTACATGCAGCGGCAGCGTTCTCTTGACCCCTGCCGCACCATCCGTGGCGCGACCGGAGCCGACCGCCTCGAAATCCCCGCGCAATGGCCTGTGGCGGCGCTGTCAGCCGCGCCGGGGAACGCCGGGCGCCGGCGGCGATACGGACGCGGGAGCTCCGGCCGACGCGTGCGGAACTCCGGAATGACGCGGCTCTGCCCGCCAGGAGGACCGCAAGGTCTTCGCCACTCTCCCTTGCGAACCTCGACCGGCTCACTGCCGGCCCGGCTCTGTCTTGAGCCGTCGTCTTCCGTAGAACGGCTGGTAAAGCCCACTCCGTGCGGAGTTCTCGGCGAGGCCGCCGGCGGCGGCAGCGTGCGCGGTGTCGCGGTGTCGCGGTGTCGCGGTGTCGCGGTGTCGCGGTGTCGCGGTGTCGCGGGAAGACGGTGTGAGCTTCTGCGTGAGGGGTCAGCCGATGCGGACGGTGATCTCGGGGAGGGGGATGTCGGAAAGGTTCAGCTGCAGCCCGGTCAGGGTCAGGTAGGTCTGCGCGTCGGTCAAGGCGGAGGCGCTGAACGCCGCCTGGGACTTGCCGCGCGCCAGGCGGGGCCGAGCCCGCCGTCTCCTCGCGGACGTTCTCGCAGCGGTCTGAGCGCAAAGGGTCCGCCTTCCGAAGGACGTCTCCTCACTCGTCATGAGAACGCGCAGGAAGGCGGACTCGTGTTCGCGCCCCTCCCTGGATTCCCGCCCCGAACGTGCTCACTGGGAGGGGACGGCGTCCTTCGGGGAGGTGTGCCCGTTGGTGGTGATCGGCTTGTCGACGGTGATGGTGCCGACGGGCGGGGAGATTGGGTCGGAGTCGCCGGTTCCGATGGCGCCGTACGCCCTCGACCACGGGCAGATCAAGGTCGACCGCGCCCACGGCTCCCTGCGGTGGGGCACCACCCGTGCGAAGACGATCAACCAGCGCACGCGGCCTTCCGGGACGTCCGCTGACCTGCGCCTACGCCGCGCGGGCGCTCAGGAGGAGGCGCTGAGCGTCGTGAAAAGGGTCTCCAACCGGTCCAACGTCGCATCGTCGACCTGGGCGAAGAATGCATCACGGTCGCAGGTCAATTGCTGCGCGGCACCAACGCGGTCGAACTTCCCGGGCTGGTGGCGCTTCTCCTGCGTGATCTCCAGCCGCATCAGGATCGCGGTGGGCACCTCGGTGACGACCAGGTCCGATTCTTCGGGGTTGATCACGTGTCCAGCGCGAGCGGGTCGTTGTTCCAGTCCCAGCCGACGAGGCTCTCCACCTCGACGCCGAGAAGGAGCGGTCGCGGCGCAGGCTGCATGCCCTGGACATCGTCGAACTCGCTGATCTGCAGCTTGTCGGGGTTGGCGGAGGACTCGATCAGCCACGAGCCTTCCGAGCTGTGGGTGTAGGTGACCACGGAGTTCACCGCCTGAGCAGTACCCGAGCCCGAAGCTGCTTCCCCATGAAGGCGCGGCAGCGGACCGGCGCGGCCGCCCGCCGGGAGTCCCGTCCCGGCCAGGGCCCCGCACCGGCCCACCGCCGACCCGCCGGTCAGGGGGCGTCGACGAGTACCCGGCCGTCGGTCGGCACGGTTGCCGCGAGCCCGTTTGCGTACGCGTTCTGCACGCGGGACCGCTCCGTCGCGTTGGGCACGGCGTTGGTGCAGGCCGTCCCGGCGCTGGACCCGGACATCAGCTGGGAGCACGGCCCCGGCTTGGTGTCCGGGAGGCCCAGGCTGTGGCCCAGCTCGTGCGCAGCGATGCGCGTCTTGTCGTACCCCTGGCTCACGGCCTGCGCGCCGAGTTCGACTCGGACCTGTCGCCCCGGCCGGACCGGGCCGAGGGTGGCTTGCGGCCAGCCGGTGGTGGCCACGATGACGATCTCGGCCCGGGCCCCGGGCGCGGCCTCCACCAGCCGTACGTTACTGACGTTCGCGTTCCAGGAAGCGACCCCGGCCGCGATGGCCGCTTCCCAGCCACCGGCCCGGCTGTCGTCGTAGCGGAGTGTCACTACCGCTGCGGTGGCGTCCGGTACGGGCGCGGGTGCCGCGGTCGCGGCGGTTGCTGCCGCGAGGACCAGCGCGGCGGCGGAGGTGCCGACTTTCAGCCAGGTGCCCAGAGACATGGTCGTCTTCCTTCACGCGTGGGGGGGGACCCGGCCCCTCGGCGGAGCCGGGGCACTGGAGACGCCGCCACCGCCCGCCTGTGGCCCGCGAGTTCGGACAGCCGCCCCTCCGGAGCCCTAAGAAGGTAGCCCCGCATCCCGCCAACCCGTCATGCACCTGCCAGCCAATTCCCGCAGGCACTCCAGCCGATGCCCGGTCAGCGGGCGGCCCGATCCAGGGACTCGCGCGGCCACGCTCGGCGAGCGGGTGGCACGTCCGATTCGGGAGGCCCCCCACCTGCGGTCGCACCCTCGGGCTCCCTCGGAAGTACGGGGTGCTGCCTGGCCACCGAGGCCGCGACGGGTCCGCACCCCGGCATCGCGAAAGTGTTCGGCCGGGCCGTGTCCGCAGGTTCCACTCCCTCGTGGGGGTGGAGCCGGGGTCGCCGGCGAACCGCTCCGCTTCCACCGCCGTCGCAGCAGCCACGAAGCCGATCGACGAGCAGTACACCGTGGAGCGGCTTGAGGACGGTAGGGAGGTCAAGCTCGGGGTGTTCCTGAGCAACAGCAAGAGCAGGCGAGCGAGGCTGGCGCCGACAAGGTCGCCGCGTTGGCCGGGCTCGGGCACGGGCTCAACTGGGGGTGAGCTGGTGACGAAGGGCGGGGCGCCGGTGTTGGTGCCCCGCCCTTCGACACCAGCCGTCGCGTCCGTAGCGCACGACGGGCTTCGCCCAAGTACCGCTTCAGCAGTGCGGACAGCTCGCGGTTCGAGCTGTCCGGGAACGTGCGCCTCGTGAGCGGGTCCGGGGTGTGGGAGGACACGTGCTCGCCCTCGCACTGCGGCTGGCCCCGGGCGGGCGGGTCGGGCGGGGGCGGGGCAGGCCTGCCGTCGGCCTCAGTTGGGGATGGAGCAGTTGGGGTCGGGGGCGCGGCCCGCGGGCCAGGCGATGCCGTCGAAGACCGCGGTTTTGGTCGTCGGGTCGAGATGGACGATGGAGACGGTCTTGTTGTACGGGTTGCCGTACTGGTCGAGGCAGATCCAGCCGCTGGCGCCCTCGACCCGGTTGTTGCCGTGCAGCCGCAGCCAGCTGTCGGCGACCTCGGAGAGGGACGGCATCTTCACGCTGCCCACGGCGTCGTTGCGGATGCCCGCGATGGCGGTGGAGACCGCGTCGTAGGTGATGATGACGCGGCCGTCGGAGAGGTTGGCGGGGCCGATCGAGTCGGGCTCCTTGGTGCCGAGCTTCTGGATCAGGTCGGCCAGCTCCTTCAGCGCCGCCTTGGAGCCGCCGGTCGGCGTCGTGCTTCGGTCCCCCCAGGCATCGGGGTGGGCCAGGCCCGGGTAGCGCAGGGTGATGCCGGCGCCATTGGTGAGGGCGCCCCACTGGTCGGCGAACTTTTCGTCGACCGTCAGGGTGGAGGCGTGCGAGCCGCTGATGACCGTGTAAGGCTTGTTGCACTTGCGGTTGCTCAACTCGACTAGGAACAGGCGCAGTTGCACCGGGCGGCCGGCGAAGTAGATGGTCTTCGCGTCGGAGGAGCAGATGTCCGGCACCATCTGGTGGAAGTCGTTGGCGAGGTTGCCCTCGTCGTTGAAGTCGGGCGGCGACCGGAAGGTCTCCGGCGCGTTGGGCGCGCCCCTGGCCAGCTTCTCGAAGGTCTGGCGCAGGCTGGCCAGGTAGTTGTCGCCCTCGCGGATGTCCTCGACCACCAGCGTCTCTTCGGGCTTTACGTCCGACCCGTACGAGGCGAGGGCGTCGGCCTGGTCGGTGTTGCCGGGGGCGATCCGGGCCAGGCCCGGGTAGCGGTGGGGATCGGCTGCGGTGTTCTTGATGTCGTCAGCGGTCATGGGGCCCGCGACGACCGGGATCCCCTTGTCCTTCGTGAGGTAGCGGACGGCCTCTTCGGTCTCGGTGATGCTGATGTTGATGCCGGCGACGGCGCGCAGGTTCTCCTTGTTGTCGGCCGCGGCCCGCGCGAGCTGGTCGGCGACGGTACGCCACTCCTTGTATCCCCGGCCTGGGTTGGCGAGCACCAGCCGGATGGGCGGCTGCTTGCCGTTGGCCTGGTGGTTGGCGCGGTACTGGGCCAGATAGGCGCCCTGCACCTGCTCGACGTACTCATGTTGCTCCGCTTGGGTGTCGGAGATCATGGGGATCATCAGCGCGATCGTGACGGGCGACTTCCCGGCGACGCTGTCGTTCTCCGCCTTGATGCGGCCTGCGACCTGCTTCAGCGACGGGGCGAATGCGTAGCTGCCGTCGGTGACGCCGACGCACTCGTGCCGGGGGCCCCGCTTCGCCACGCCGGGGGCGCAGGCCGGGTCCTCGACGAGCCACCGGTCATAGGAGACGTAGCCGCCGGTTCCCAGGACGACGGCGACGGCGGCGATCAGCAGGGCGCGGTTCAACGGTCCGGCGGGCCAGAGTGTCATGGGCGGGGCTCTCCGTAGGTCGGCAGATCGGGTGCCTGAATCCATTGGTTCAGCAACTGGGGCCACTCCTCGTAGGCCTGGTAGAAGACCTCCTGGGGGCCGACGGCGCTGTTCTGGGCCAGGGTGAGCAGTTGCAGCCGGACTGCGTTGACCTTCCTCGGGTCAGGGCGCGCGAGGGGGTGCGACTGCCGCCACAGGTTGAGGACGAGGAGCTGCACGGCCTGGCGCACGGGGTCGTTGTCGGCCGCGACCTGGTCTCCCACGGGATCCGCAGCCGGGACGGCCGGGTGCTCCGGGGGATGCGGTGCGGCGCAGACCAGGTTGAGAGTGGCGAGCCACCCCGGCGCGTCCTGCTCGGCCAGGCGGCGGTGCAGGGCGCGCACGACGACGTCGGTGTCGCCGATCGCGAGCGAGTGGTGCAGGTAGCAGGCATCGCGCGGGTCGGCGGCGCCCGGCGCGTACAGGAGGCGCAGCCGCCGGTGGCTGCCCCGCCAGTTCCAACCCCCGGGCGCCGCGCCGGTGCGGGTGCGGAGGTCGTGCACGAGCAGGGCCCGCAGGGTGGGATCACCGACGAAGGGCCCGCCGGTGCCCGGCCAGGGGTGATGGCTCCAGCAGTCCTTCCGCAACAGGCGCTTGGTCTCCGCCACTGGCACTCTGACGGTCGCCGCCACGGGCTGTCCGTCAGCTCCGTGCTGCGCGTGGTCGGCGTCGAGCGCGTGGGCGGCCGCGTCGTCGAGCGCCGGGGTGTAGGAGGCGAGGCGGGCCCGTGCCTCCCCGTCGGGGATCAGGAGCCGGAGCAGCCGTTCGTACACGGGCAACGTCGGCCCGTCGTCGAGGGGCAGCTCGAGCGGCAGGTCGAGCAGCGCGCGGTGGTCGACGGGCTCGTGGAGGCCGATCCTCTGCCGTACGGACAGCACCAGGGCGTGGGCTATCCCAGCGCGCCCGGCGCTGAGCCGGTGGATCACGTGGGCGGTGTCGGGCTCCGGCCGGTCGTCGCCGAACATCTCCTTGACCTCGTCGAGGTCGAGCTGTGCCATCGGCAGCCTCCACACCCAGCCGGCCGCCGTCTGCGGCCTGTCCTGCCGCCAGTACGGGCCCGCCGCACTCCTCGTCGACGGGGCGGTGCTCTCGGCGTCGGGCACTGCGGGCTCCTGGGCGAGGGCCGCCGCGACGACGCCGGGGTGCGTCCGCGTGGGCTCGTCGTGCCAGGCGCGGGTCAGCGCGTCCAGGACCGTCACACCCAGCGGGGTGTGGACGTTGTCCAGGAGCAGCAGCGGGCGCGGCACCCGGTTCTTCAGGCGCATCCAGGTGTAGTGGTCGGCCATGTCCTCCAGGAGGGCGGCCACCAAGTGGTGCTCCGCCCGCCGCCGGTCGCCCCCGTCACCGCGGAAACACATGGCGAGATCGGTCAACTGGGCGTGCCCGTCACCCTGGGGGCCGACCCGACGGCCGGCCCACCAGCCCATGCCCTGCCTGTTGGCGCGCGGGCCGAGCAGTTCGGTGGTGACGATGTCGGTGAGCGGCCCCACGAGTTCGCTCACCCCGGGTCCCAGCCCCGCTGCGGCGCCGACGCCCTGGGTGACCTGTCCGATCCAGCCCGACACCCGCTGGTTGCGCGCCTGCAGGTCGGGCTGGCTCTCCCGTAACAGCCCCGCGAGGCGGCGACGGGCGGCCTGCAACTCGGCGGGCTGGACGTCCTCGGACTGCCAGCTGGTGACCGCGAGCAGCCCCTGGGTAAGCCGGGGGAAGGACAACTTCCCGGCGAACTCGTTCGGCTTCCGGCTCAACCCGTCCATCAGGTAGAAGAGCAGGTCCGAGGTGCGCGAGGCGTTCGCCGTGGTCTCGTCGGCCAGGGAGGCGAGCCCCGGCTGGCCGAAGTCCGCCGCCCCGAGGTCGGCGTACGCCTGCGGTATGCGCTGCGCGTACCGCTTCGAGAGCTCCTTCAGCAGCGCGGTCTTACCGGTGAGCCGCCCGCCGCCGCACTCGATCAGCAGCGGACTCCCGCCCGGTATCCGCAGCCGGGCGGCCCCCTGCGACTCGAGCCCCACTAATGAAGGCACGACGGCATCGAGCACCGCCGCCCGTCCGTACAGCGTCACCATGACCCCCCAGTCATGCGGCTCGATGGTGCACCGCCGCCGCATGGCAAGGAGCGTAAGGGGCGGCTACATGTCGCCACCGACATTCGACGAAGCCGCACCTCTCGGTTATGCGTTCGTGACCCACAGCGGGCGGAACACTCCTTTGGCCCCTTGTGTCGCCTCTCCGAGCACTGGGGGACCTTCCGACACAGAGCCGGTGACGCCAGGCCCAAAGCCATCTAGCAGTGCTTTGTTAGCTGGTCCTGTCACGGTTGGTGTTAGGTAGTTCGCTGGTTGTGTGAGGGCTGGGGAGCTTGCTGCGGTGCGGGGCCGGTTGGAGGAGTCCGCCGGGGAGGTGTTCGCGCCGTTGGTGCGGCGGGACTGGCTGGAGAAGGGCCAGTTGTATCTGCGGGGCCTGCTGTTGGACGGCCGACGCAATTTGATGCAGCCGATGGCCGAGCGTCTCGGGGTGGACCATCAGCGGTTGCAGCAGTTCATGACGTCCTCGACCTGGCCGGTCGAGGACGTGCGGGCTCGGCTGGTATGGCGGGCGGTGCGGGTGGTGCGGCCCGAGGTGTGGGTGGTGCGGCCCGAGGTGTGGGTGGTGCGGCCCGAGGTGTGGGTGGTGCGGCCCGAGGTGTGGGTGGTGGACGACACCGGTTTCCCCAAAGACGGCATCGCATCACCCGGGGTGTCCCGGCAGTACTCGGGCACGTTGGGCAAGGTCGGCAACTGCCAGATCGGCGTCAGTGTCCGCGCCGCTTCCGATATGGCCTCGTGCCCGCTGTCCTGGCGGCTGTTCCTGCCCGAAGCTGGGACAGGCCCGAGATGGCCGGGCGGCGCAAGGCATGCCGGATCCCCGATACCGAGCACCACCGCCCGAAGTGGGAGCTCGCGCTGGAGATGCTCGACGAACTCGCAGGAACCGGGCTGCGGCCCGCCGCTCTGGTCGCGGACACCGGTTGCAGCGCGACCGCCGATTTCCGCCACGGCCTGGAGGACCGGGGTCTGGCCTACGTGCTGCAGGTCAAGGGCGAGATGACCGCCCACGGGCAGGACACCGAGCCTCACCGGCCCGCCTATGGCGGGCTCGGGCCGCGCCCGCTGCCGCGCTACCGCACCCGCCCGGTCTCCTTGCGCGAACACGTGATGGCCGCGGGCCGAGACCGGGGAGGGAACCTGACCAGGCGCAAGGGCTCCAAGGCGGCGATGAGCTCGCACTTCGTGCTCCTGCGGGTCCGCCTCGCCGGCCGACGGCCCAAACCCGCCACCGACGGCACGATCCGCTCAGCCGGCTGATCGCCCGGTGGCCCGAGGACGAGGCCGAGCCGGTGAGGTACTGGATTTCGAACCTGCCCGCCAACATTCCCGCCAAGGACCTGATCCGCCTCGCGAAGTCCCGCTGGCGGATCGAGCACGACTACCGCGAGCTGAAAACCTGCCTGGGCCTGGACCACTTCGAGGGCCGATCCTTCGCCGGCTGGCACCGCCACGTCACCCTCGTGACCGCAGCCCACCTGTTCCTGACCGAACAGCGGAGGACCCCCAAAGCCCCTGCCAGGGCCTGACCCTCTACCAGGCCCCCTGGACCTCCTACAACACCTCATCGCCACCTGGACCGGCACCTGCCCCACCTGCCAACAGGCCATCCCATGGCAGCCCTACGACACCACCTAACAAAGCACCACTAGAGCCTGTCCGGTCGATCACGTAACTCGCTAAGCTCTCCCTATCCTGAAGGGGGTGGCTGAAGCAGTGATGACTCGCGAGTCGGCCGTTGCCATGGTGCAGAAGATCATGGATGGGGACTGCGCCGATGACGCCGAGATCGACCGCGCGCTGGAGGCGCTGGACAGGGGTCTTGGCTGTCCGAGTGGCTATGCCAGCGACTTGATCTACTCGCCCGACGGGCCGGAGCCGACAGCGGCTGAGGTGGTCGAACTAGCCCTGGCCCACCGACCGTTCGCGCTGTGAGAATGACACCCGCTCGGGCGTTCTTCAGCTGTGACTCGTCCGGTTGATCATGTAACTATCGCCCGCCTTGGCCGTTGGATCGGACATGGGGCGGAGAGATCTCACGGATGCCGAGTGGGAACGACTGCGGTCGTTCCTGCCGGTCAGCAACAGGCATTGTGGCCGGTGGCGGCACCACCGGCAGGTGATCGACGGATTCTGCACCGGCTACGGACCGGAGTGCACTGGCGTGACCTGCCCGAGCGGTTCGGTCCGTGGGAGACGGTCTACGAACTCCATCGGCTGTGGTCGGCCGACGGGACCTGGGAGCGTCTGCTCCAGCGGGTCCAGGCGGAAGCTGACGCGGCCCGGGACATCGACTGGGACATCTCCGTCGACTCCACCATCGTCCGGGCCCACCAGCACGCGGCCGGCGCCCGTACCGATCCGCCACCAGCCCTTGATTCAAAGGGTGCTGGGCCGGGAGAACACCAGGACGAGACACTGTGGCAGAGCCTCGTCGCCCGCCTGGCGGAGGTGGTGCGGGAGGCGATGGCCTACTCGGGCACGGCGGACGCGACGGAGCCGCGGCCCGTACCCCTTCGGAAGGGTCCAGTGGTACTCGCCGAGAAAGCAACTGCGTACCCCCTGTTTCGCGCAGTCGCTGTCTGGGGGCCGAAGGCAGCGGTACGGTCGCAGGAGCAGAATCACGAGCCCGGGGGTGTGGGGATGCTGGAGGCGGCGTTGGCGGCAGTGGCCGCGGCGGGCGGAACCGCGGTGGTGCAGGCCGCGGGTACCGACGCGTGGAACGGGCTGCGGTCCCGGGTGGCCCGACTGCTGGGCCGCGGAGATCCGGCACGTGAGCAGGCGGAGCTGGAGCGCCTGGACCGGACCGCCACCGTCCTGCGGGAGCTGGAGCCGGCTGAGGCGGACCGGGTGCGGAACCGGCAGGAGGCTTCCTGGCAGA
This sequence comes from Streptomyces sp. NBC_00273, assembly GCF_036178145.1. Lineage (NCBI taxonomy): Bacteria > Bacillati > Actinomycetota > Actinomycetes > Kitasatosporales > Streptomycetaceae > Streptomyces > Streptomyces sp. NBC_00273. The sequence continues at coordinate 428,620 of NZ_CP108067.1, forward strand.
CCCGTTTCGAGACGGTGCTGGAGAACGTGAGCGACGAGGTGGAACGAGCACGGCTCGCTGAGGGACTGCGGGCCCTGATCGACGAACAGAGCGCGCACACAGGCGGCGGGGGTGGGTCCGTCTCAGGCAACACCTTCTACGGCCCCGCCGCGATCCAGACCGGGAACAACAACCGGCAGGACAACCACTTCGGGAACGGGTCCTGAACGGCCCCGCCGACGACCCGCGCACACTCATGGAAGCGGCGGGAACACGTTCAATGGGCCCGTCGCCGGCCAGTACGGCGACCACAACGCGCAGAACACCTACTTCCCCACCACACGCCCCTCGGTGTCCTGGCCGCACCAGGTCGGCGTGATCCCACGCCGTGCCGACTGCTTCCAACACCGCCGCGCGGTGGCCCAGTTCCGCGTGGCCCTGGCTGCCGGGGACACCGCAGTCCTCGTCGGAGGACGCAGCGAGGGCGTTCCCGGCCTGGCTCGAACCCCGAGCCACAGCAGAGCCAGGCAGCCGGCTGATCGTCCTGGACGCCGTCTCCGCCCCTGCGGACCTCTCGGGCCTGTGGCCGCCGGCCGGCCCGCATGGGGCCGCTGTGGTCACCACCCGCAGCCGCGACAGCGCCCTCAGCGGACCCGGCCGACGCCAGGTACCGGTAGGCAAGTTCACCCCCGCCGAGCCCACCTCCCCCTGGCCTTGTCCCAGGCGGCCGCCTGTCTCATCGACGCCGAACCGGACTGCGCCACCTACCGGCAGCGCCTGGCCGACCACACCCGCTGCCTGGCTGATCTGCTCCCCGAGACCGACTGTCTGCCCGACGACCAGACCACCAGCACGACTGCGGCCTGGGCGCTGTCCATCGACCGCGCCAACCAACGACAGCCAGCCGGCCCGGCCCGCCCCATGCTCGAACTCGCAGCGATGCCGCCCGAAGCCCACAGCGTGCTCTACCCCACCTGTGCACGCCTTGGCGCGACTGGCCAGGTCACCACCGCCGCCACCCACTTCCGCCACCTCGCCGACACGGTCCACACACGCCGGGTTCTGCGAACGGATCCGGGATGGGCGGGGGGCCTGCGGCTCGTGATTGATCTTGCTCACACAAAGGGGCGGTTCATGCGAGATCAGACCGTCCCTGAACGGCCTGGAACGTTCCCGCCGCGGTGAACGCGTTGGTGATCGGCGCGATGAGCGAGGCAAAGCGGCGGGTACCCGCGGTGCCGATCGGCGCCCATAGCGCTGCGCAGTGCTCGTCCGTTTCCAGTTCGATGCGCTCGCGTGCCGCACTGCCAGCGTCGGTCACCATGCCGTGGGAGTCGAGCCAGCCGCGCGCGACGAGGCGTGCCGTCGCTGCGCTCCACTCCTCGTCGTCCCACTGACGGGTCGCTCGCGCGAGAGCTGTCGGGAGGCGTCCGGTTGCGGTGTGCAGAACGAGGCAGTCGCACGGCCCGAGGCCGTTGTCGGCGAGTACGACGAGATGGGCGTCGCCGCGCCACTCGCGCGCCACCGTGATCTGCTGCCACAGTGCGACAAGAGGATCGGACGGAAGCGCGACCGAGGCGTTCGCGGCGGCCAGCACCTTGCCGGCGTAGTCGGCACCGGCGACGACCGGGTCGATCAGCAAGCGCGCCTCGGCAAGGTGGTCGTCCGTGAGATGTACGTTGACGCGCCGCATCGCCCGACCGGCGGCCAGGAAACGGGCGGCCTGCCACCGCTCAGGCGGCGCGGCGTCCCACACGCCCGCCATGGCCCGAACTGCCCGCGGGCTGAAGTTGTAGAAGGCCGCGAGCGTGACTTGCCACGGAACCACGCCCATCGCGGCCGACCGGAAGGCCAGATACGCCGGCCCGCGGTCGGTCACGCCGAGCCCGGCGGCCTCCTCGGCGCTCTCGGGGGCAAGGTAGATGAACAGGTGGGCGGCGCTGACGACGCCGCTGACGTCACGGACGGCGTTCAGGTCCATCGGGCCGGCGCCGAGGAGGGTGGAGTCGGGAAGGTCGTCGAGGTGCATGGCAGTGGTGTCTCCGGGGAGTCGGGCGGCGCTGTCGGGCGGGTGTTTCGGCAGTGGCGATCAACACGGCGCGTCCGAGCATGTGATCGGCCACGGTGGAGCCGAGGACGGCCGGTGTGGCGTCGGCCGGGACGCCTGCGGTGAGGGTGTCGAGGGCGCGCACCACGATGAAGTAGCGGTGCGGGTCGTGTCCGGCCGGCGGGGCGGCTGCGATGTAGCGGACCACGCGGGCGTCGTTGGGCAACTTGTAGGCGTGCTGGGGCAGTTGTGAGCCGGTGTCGTCGCCGGCACTCTCGGGGAGCTCGGTGACGGTGGCGGGGACATCGGTGACCGCTCAGCGCCAGAACCCGGACCCGGTGGGGGTGTCGGGGTCGTTGGCAGGCACGGCGGTCGTTCCTTTGTAGATGAGGGCGTCCTCATCCAGCTATTGAATCGACAGTAACACAGATAATCGATTATCTGGTGGATCGTCTAGGATGGGCTCATGACTCAGACGGCGCACTCCTCCAGCCCGCCGGGGAAGCAGATGCTTTCCGAGCAGGTCTACGCACACCTGCGAGACGCGATCATGCGCGGGGACCACTCCCCCGGTGCCCCCCTCAAGCCGCAGGATCTTGCCAGGGAGCAGGGCGTGAGCTTGGCCGTGGTGCGCGAGGCGCTCGTCCGGGTGGTCGGCGAGGGGCTCGCCGACCGGCTGCCCAACCGCGGTTTCGCGGTCCCGTCCTTCTCCGACCGCCGCTGGCAGGAGATCGCGGAAGCCCGCCGGACCGTCGAACCGGTCGTACTGCGCATGTCCATCGAACGCGGCGACGTTGACTGGGAGGCCCGCGTGCGGGCCGCCCACCATCGCCTGGTGCGCACTCCGGCGTACGTGCCGCAGGAGAGCGAGTACTACACGAGCGCTTGGGCCGAGGCTCACAGGGCCTTCCACCGCACCTTGCTGGAGGGGTGTGGCAACAGCGCGCTCCTGGAGACCTTCGACCGGTTGTGGACCGCGAGCGAGCTGGCCCGCCGTTGGTCGGCCCACCGCAACCCCGACCGGGACGGCGCCGAGGAACATCGCAGGCTGGAGGAGGCGGCGCTGGCCCGCGACGCCGACACCGCAGCCGCGCTCCTGGTCCAGCACCTCACCTTGACCGCGGCTGCTCTGACCGACGATTCAGGCCTCTGAGGAGGATCGGGGCCCAGGCGCCGTAGCTCGGGGATGAACCGGGACAGCGGGTTGTCCGGGGATCGGACGGTGCGTGCCTCGATCACCTTGAGCGCGTCGCCGTCGCTGGTGGTGAACCCCGCCCGGCCAGCCATGACGCCGCTGCCGTCGCGGATGTTCTTCGCGTAGCCGTACTGGATCTCGGTGGTGCTGTTCCCGAAGACGCTGACCAGCCGGTCGGCACGGCGCCGCTGCTCGGGGGCCAGTCCGCCACCGGCCGCGGCGGACACCGGGCCGCGGGGTCGGGTGGAGGCACGGGCCCGAGGCGAAGACGAAGCCGATGGGGACGGTGGAGGTGAGGGCTGCTCCCACCAAGACGAGAGGCCGCGCGGGCAGCGGCAGCCGCTCCATCCGGCTTCAGCCGCGTAGACACGGACATGGTCGACCACCATGGTGGGCCGACTTGAGGGGTCCGGCCGGGTGCCGGCGGCGCCGTCGAAGTCGTCCGACCAGACCAGGTGTCAGGACAAGGGCGGAGGTGCCGACGACGGCCGCCACCGTGAGCGCCACGGCGGTCCGGCGGGTCAGTTCGTCCGCGTGACGGGCAGGCGGGCGTGCGGGAACGGCATCCCGGCGGACGGCGGGAGGACGAGCGGGTCCGTGACGTGGCGCCACTGGCTCACGCATGCTGTTTCGATGTGCCGACCGGACGGTCTCCACGCCGGCTTCGCCGCCGGGCCCAGGAGCTGTCGGGCCCAGGAGAGGCCCGGCTCCAGGCGGGTCGGGGCCGGTCTGTCAGGCGGTGCCGGAGACCAGTCCGGCGCGGTGGGCCAGGACGACTGCCTGGACCCGGTCGCGCAGGCCGAGTTTGGCCAGGATCCGTGAGACGTAGGTCTTGACGGTCTCCGGTGCGATGAAGAGGGCTTCGGCGATCTCCGCGTTCGACAGGCCCTCGGCCACCTGCCGGAACACCTCCAGTTCGCGCGGTGTCAGTGCCTTGACGGCCTTCTCTCGTTCGGGGTTGGTGTGGCGGATGTGCTCGGCGAAGTGGCCGATGAGGTGGCGGGTGACCGCGGGCGCGAGCAGGGCCTCGCCCCGGGCCACCGTCCGGATCCCGTTGACCAGCTCGGCCGGGCGTGCGTCCTTGAGGAGGAAGCCGCTCGCTCCGGCCCTGAGGGCGTCGTACACGTACGCGTCGACGTTGAAGGTGGTCACGACCAGGACCTTCGGCGGGTCCGCGGCATCGGGTCCGGCCAATTGCGAGGTGGCCTGGATGCCGTCGAGCAGGGGCATCCGGATGTCCATCACGACCACGTCGGGACGCAGCCGCCGCGCGGCCTGGACCGCCTCGTGCCCGTTCTCGGCCTCGCCGACGACCTCCATGTCGGGCTGCGCGGAGAAGATGGTCACGTAGCCTGTGCGCACCAGTGCCTGGTCGTCGCAGACGAGTACGCGGATCGGCGGCGGCGCGTCGCTCTGGCTCACGGGGCTACTCCTGCACGGGTTTGGTGGGAATCGTGGCGCGGACCTCGAATCCGCCCTCGGGCCGGGGTCCGGCCTCCAGTTGACCATCGAGCATCCGTACCCGGGCGCGCAGCCCGGCAAGACCTCGCCCGCCCTGCGGTCCCGGTGTGTGCGGTACTGGTGCGTGCGGTACTGGTGCGGCCTGCGGGGAGCCGGCGGATCCGTCGGTGACCACCGTGATCTCGATGCGTTCCCCGCCGTGGTGGACCGAGACCCTTGTCGGTTGCCCGGCCGCGTGCTTCATCGCGTTGGTGAGCGCCTCCTGCACCACACGGTAGGCGGCCAGTTCCACGTCCACCGGCTGCAGTCGCCGCTCGCCCTGCTCGCTGAACTCGACCGGCTGGCCGGACCTGTGGGCCCCTTCGACGAGGTCCGTCACCCGCCCCAGGGTCGGGGCCCTCTCCGCACGCGCCGCCTCTCCGGCCGCGCTCTCGCCGGTCGCCTCCAGCACGCCGAGCAGATACCGCAGCTCCTTCAGCGCACGCCGCCCGGTGTCGCTGACGGCGACCAGCCCCTCTCCGGCCCGTTCCGGCGCGGAAGTGATCAGGAACTGTGCCGCGTCGGCCTGGACCACCATGGCCGTCACGTGGTGGGTGACCACGTCGTGCAGCTCACGGGCGATCCGGGCCCGCTCGGCCGCCGTGGCCACCTCGGCGGCCAGCCGCCGCCGCTCCGCCTCTTGCGCCCTGCGCACGCGCACGCTGCTCCCCACCAGCCAGATCGCAGCCAGAGTCAGATAGAACGCGGCAAAGTCCGCGACGCCCAGCGGTGAGCCGAGACGGTTCAGGACGAAGGCCAGGGCGACGTAGCCCGCACTCGCTGCGGCCGCCGCGCCCCGGCGGAAGCGGACCTGATGGGCCCCGGCCGAGTACAGCGCGACATACAGGCCCATGCTGCCGAACGTCGTCGCGAAGCCCAGCGCCTGGTGCGCGGCGAACGCAGCGGCAACGCCGGCCAGACAGGCGGCGGGCCACCGGCGCCGGGCGGCCAGCGGCAGGGTCTGGGCCAGGGTCAACGCGATGCTCAGCGCGCTCGCCGGCCGCTCGGGCAGATCGCCGATCTGCGCGCCGATGTTCGACAGGGTCGGCACGAAGGCGAGCAGCGCGAGCACCAGGGCCAGGACGCCGTCCTGGAAGGAGGCGCCCTCTTCCCTCCACCAGTTGAGCGGCGCCCGGAGCCATGAGAGGCCCCAAGACGCTTGACGGGACGTCACTTCCGTATCCTCCGGTCGGTCTGTGTCAGTGCCGGGCCCGCCGCCGGGGCAGCAGGTTCTCGCCCCGGCGGGCGAGGACGAACATCGGGACGGTGATCAGCACGCTGAGGAGGATGGGCACGACCGATGCCTCCAGACCGAAGATACCGCCGGTCAGCAGCGACGAGCCGTGGGCCTCCACCGTGAACAGGCCGTCGGGGGTGTGCCCGGAGAGGGGAACGCCGGCCAGCTGCTGGACGGTGTTCCAGGCGAAGTGCAGGCCCGCGACGAACCAGATGCTGCGCCGCCACATGTACGCGGCGCCGAGCATCGCACCCGCCTGCAGAGCGATCGCCAGCGCGCTCCACAGGCCGGCCCCCGCCCCGCCCAGATGGGCGGCACCGAAGAACAACGCGGTCACCGCGATGGCGATCCGGCTGCCCCACCGCTGCTCCAGGCCCTGCAGGAACAGACCGCGGAACATCAGCTCCTCGGTGACCGCGGTACCGATCTGCACCATAACCGCGGACCCGACGACCGGGAGCAGGCTCTTCCCGGCCCAGGAGAAGGAATAGCCCCCGAACAACGAGATCAGCAGCAGGGACACGAGGATGAAGCCCAGCCCGATCCCACCGCCGAGCAGCGCCTCGCGCAGCGCGCCGGGCCGGGCGATCTCCGGCGTGGCACGCCCCGCGAGCCGGCGCATCACCAGTGCGTACACGGCCAGCGCGGCGGCCGCGCCCACCACCGGCACCGGACCGGGCCCCGTTGCGGTCACACTCGCGACCAGTCCGACCCCGAGCAGCCCGGTCACCGTCCAGCCGAGCGGGGAGCGCAGGATCCTGCCGAAACGGCCGCCCCGACCAATCGGATCGATGTCCGGACCGGGGTCCGCTTCGTGCTTCGCAGTGGATGTCGTGCTCATGATGGCCTCCCCTGTGGCGGCGGTCGCACCGGCGGCGACCTGACGACCACGCTAGGAATCCGGAGGCGTCCGCGAATCACCCGCTGATGGACAACCCTGGTAGCTCTCACGGGGGATGCGCCGCACCTGCCGACCCGTTCCAGCCCTCTCAACCACGGAACGCAGCCGAGGCACGAACAGGATGGGGCACCCTCCGAGGGCCGGGTCATCTCGGTCGCTACGACGGCGAGGTCGAGGTGACGGCCCCCGCCCGGGCCCCTGGCCTTCGCGCACCCCGGAGGTGGCCGCTGCCGTCAGGGGCATCACCATCCGTCACATGGGGTGATGCTCTGGGCCGGAATCGTCGATTCGCCTCACGTCCCGCCACGTCACCTGGCACTGTCGCGCGCGAATCACGCCGACGGTGCTCGCCGCCCGCTACAACACCATCGCCCGCTTCCTGCCCGGCCTGCTGGGGACGTTCACGTTCGAGGCGAGCCCGTCCGGCGAGCCGGTCCTGGACGCGATCGACTTCGTGGGAGTCGTAGGCCTTGTCGGCCCGGACCAGGGTCCGGGCGCATACGCAGCCTACCGAGCCCCAGCCGGGGAACCCGGATCGGTTCCAGCACGGGCTCGAACTGTGATCACAACGGACAAGCGCTTTTGGCCCTGCTCGACGGCGAGGTGGATTCTGCTGGTCAGACCCCCGCGGGAGCGTCCGAGCCCGTGGTCGGCAGGCTCGACGACGATCCCGCCGGCGGCTCCTCTTGGAGATCGCCCTTCCGCCGCCCCGGCGGCGTGCTGGTGGGCCCGGCAGATGGTGGAGTCGACGTTGACGGCCCAGGTGATCAGGCCCTTCGCGTCGGCTTCGGCCTGGAGCTGCGTGAGGATCCTTGCCCAGGTTCCGTCTCGCTGCCAGCGTCGGAACAAGTCGTAGACCCGGTCCCACGGGCCATAGCATTCGGGCACGTCACGCCACGGGGCGCCGGTCCGAGTTCGCCACCTCATGCCGTCTATCAGCTGCCGCCGCGTCCACACCTGCGGCCGACCCGGCTTGATGCCCTGCGGCAGCAACGGCTCGAGCCGGGCCCACTGGCCGTCCGTCAGATCCCCACGATCTACGGCATCGAAGGACCCGGGCGGTAGCGGTCAAGGCCATCGAGAAGGACTACGCTGTCCCCTCATGACCCTCTTGATCGTGGGTGGTTCCGGGTTCCTGGGCGCCGAGTTGGTTCGACAGTCGGTAGCGGCTGGGCACACGACGACTGCGACCTACGCGACCAGGCCCGGGACCGCTCGGGCGGTCGCGTGGCACGCCCTCGACCTACGTGATCCCGGGAGAGTGGAAGCGGTCGTGGCCGAGGCCAGGCCTCGTGTCGTCATCAACGCATCAAGCGGTAAGGCGGACTGGGCGGTCACAGCCGAGGGGCCCATCCGCCTGGCGCTGGCTGCGGCGAAGTCCGGGAGCCGTCTGATCCACGTCTCCAGCGACGCCGTGTTCTCCGGCAAGGCTCGCGTCGCCTACGACGAATCCTGTCTGCCCAATCCCATCACCCCGTACGGGGCCGCGAAGGCCGCGGCGGAAACAGGGGTTCTGCTCGTGCATCCAGACGCCGTGGTGGCCCGAACCTCCCTGATCATCGGCGACGGGCAGTCCGAACACGAACGTGCCGTTCACGACCTCGCCGCCGGCAACCGCGCCGGCGTCCTGTTCACGGACGACATCCGATGCCCAGTACATGTGGCCGACTTGGCCGCAGCTCTCATGGAACTCGCATCGGGAGAAGCAATCGGAATCCACCACCTCGGTGGCAGCGAGGCCCTGAGCCGTCACGAACTCGGCGTCCTCATCGCCAGGCGCGACGGACTCGACGACTCCCGACTGCCCACAGGTCTGCGGGCCCACAGCGCGCTTCCCGGTGCCCTCGATGTCCGCCTCGACAGCCGCGCGACACAGCGGAAACTGCGCACCATGCTGCGCGGCGCCCACCAGTTCCTCGCCCCGGTGGCCTAGAAGGCCTGCTCGCGCAAGGCCTCCACCCGCTGACGCGCCGCCAGTTCGGGATCCTCCAGCAACCCCAGCACCGATGTCACCATCCACGTCGCTGTGACGAGCCGATGCCCGACGCCTGAGCGGGCTCTGCTCACGTGGCAGGACTGCCGCCCTGTCCGTGCCCGGCTCGGCCTCCTTCAAGTGGGACGTCCGTGGGTGCCGGGTCCTCGCGGACTCGGACCATCCGCACTGTGTGGCGCCACCGCCCGTGATCGACAGCGGTGTCTCCTTCACACTCGACCACGAGGTCCGACTCCACCGTGCGGTACTCGAGCGGAACGCGGCTTCCCCATGTTGCGGAGGTTCCAAGGTCCGCGACCTGCCGTCCATAGACAGCAAGTTCACGGCAGAGGCCCCGTTGATCTGCGCAGACAGGTCAACGGGGCTTCTTCGAGTCCGCATTCGAGCGGCGGGAAACCGGGCGAGAACGGGTGCGTGAGCTGTGCGGGATTCTTTAGCCGGGCAGCCCTCGAACGAACCCGGCGACCAGCGTCGCCACCGCTTCTGGAGTCTCCATGTTCATGAGATGGGTGGCGTCGATCCGGTTGACGGTGATCGTCGGCCGGGTGCGGGTGAGGGTGGCCAGCTCCTCGGATACCCCTTGTGCGAACCGGGCGCTGAATTCGCCGAACCACTCCATGCCGGGCGCAGGCGGTAGCTGTCGGCCGGCCTGGACCAGCAGCAGGGGGAAGTCGACCTCGTCCAGCCATGGGGTGACACCGAGCGCGAAGATCCTGTTGAGTTCATCGAAGATCTCCAGCGCCTCCGCCCGCTCCGGCAGCGTCTGCCACGTGCCGTCGGGCAAGGGACGTGCGGCCGCGCGTGCAGTCGCCGCCGCACGGTCGGCGGGAATCCCGAACCGGGCGGAGTTGACGACCTTCTCTTCGATGTAATCGGGTGGCGCGATGGTCCCGGCCGACGCCAGCAGCCCCTCACTCACCCGGTCGGCGCCGGGGTACTCGCGTCCCCACCAGAAGCCATCGAGATTCACGGCGGCACGGGCACGGCCCGGGTTCGCTCGGGCGTACTCGACCGCGACCACTCCGCCGAGGGAATGGCCCACCACGACAGCCTCCGGCACGCCGTGCGCGTCGAGCGTGTCCGCGATGTGCCGCACAACAGCGGGGACGGCCCAGGGGGAGGTACCGGGAGAGTGGCCGTGCCCGGGAAGGTCGACGGCGAGGACACGGTGCCCGGCGGTGAGGAGGACGGCCGAGGCGTCCCAGTCGGCGAACGACCGTCCGTAACCGTGCAGTAGAACCAGTTGAGGGCCATCGCCCCCATAGTCATGAACCTGTAAGAGTGTCATTGGGCTTCACTGTAGGGGGCACACACTATGTCGAACACCGATTAAAGATCTCCGCCGAACGCGACGTGCGCACGTACGCACGTGCGGTGCACCTTGCACAAGGGCGTGCGAATGCTGGAGAGGGGGAGCGGCGATGCCGGGACCGGTCACCGAAGGGAAGTGACGAGAGGCGGCGTCGCAAGAGGTCGGACAGCCCGGAGTCGATCAAGGCGCCCACTGGTCGCTCCCGACGGCCCCCAGGGCGGATGCCGCATGCATCCGGTCGCCGGGCGGATAGCCCACGAGGAGAGCATCCGACTGAGGATTCGGAGGACGCTCCCCGGTTCGACCTCTGGTCAGCTTGGCCCATCACGTCACCCGTAGAGCAGTACTCCGGGAGGCGAGCCATGTAGTTCTCCCGCCGGAGTTCGGTGTTTCGCCTCGTCGGCGGCCTGGTGGTGGGCAGTCCGGGTTCAGGGTCGGCCGGGGTCCAGGAGGCGCCGGGCGAACACGGAGAGGGCCTGGGCGATGCGCTCGTGGGGGATGCCCAGGGTGTTGTGCTGATGGTGGTAGAGCTGCGGGGCCAAGGGGCCGAGGGCGATGTCGGCAAGCGCGTCGGGGTCCTGGGATCCGCCGGCGACGAGCAGGGTGCGCACATGGAGGCGCCAGAAACCGTAGGCGCCGGTGGCGTAGCGGGCGGACCCGGTTTCCGCGCCCAACGCGAGGGGCAGATGCCGCCGGATCAGGTCCAGGTAGGCGATGTAGAACGCGGCCAGTCGTTCGGCGGGGGGTGCCCCCGGCCCCAGCGGCGGGGGGCCGTAGATCATCTGCCCCTGTAGGTGGCGTTCGTGCTCGTCCAAGAGGGCGGTGGCGACCGAGGGCGGGTCGGGGAACGAGCGGTAGAGGGTCGCGCGGCCGACGCCCGCGGCCTTCGCGATCTGCTCCATCGTCACGGTGCTCGGATCGTGCGTAGTGAAGAGCAGTTCGGCGGCGGAGAGGATCTGTGCGCGATTGCGCACCGCGTCGGCGCGCTGCCGGGGCGCGGTGGCGCCTCGGGGTGCCGCCTGGAGATCACTGCGGAGGACTACCTGCGGGGCGGGATGCTCGTCGCCGTTGCTCATGCGGGTCACCTTACTTCCCGAAACCCTAAGTGGACGGCTTGTCCGTTTAGCAGCTCCTAGTCTAGGTTAAGTGAGACGATCGTCCATTTAACGTGGGAGAACGAGATGAACGCTGCGCTGCTCGCGGCAGCCCTCCTGGTTGGGTGCCTCCTGGCCGTCCAGGCGTCGGTCAACCTGCAACTGAACAAGGCCGTGGGAACCCCCTACGGCGCCTCCACGGTGCAACTGGGCGTGGCCGCCGGACTCCTGGTGGTCCTGGCGGCAGTGACCGGGTCGCTCGGCGCACTCGGGAAGCTCCCCGGCGTCGAGTGGTGGCATCTACTGGGCGGCCTGGCCAGCCCCCTCTACATCACGAGCGGCATCCTGCTCTTCCCCCGGCTGGGAGCCCTGGCCTCGGTCGGGTTGTTCGTCACGGGGCAGATGTTCTCCTCCTTGGTCCTCGACCTGGGCGGCTTCCTCGGGCTGGAGAAGAAGGGCCTGAGCCCGGGCATCGCGCTCGGCGCCCTCGCGGTCCTCGCGGGCATCATCGTGATCATCCGGGGGCAGCGGGCGACCGCCCCGCCCGGAGCCCCGACGATGTCGGGCCCTGGCCGGATCGGATGGATCGCCCTCGGCATCGTCGCCGGCGGTGTGCTCCCGGTTCAGGGCGCGGTCAACGCCGAGCTCCGGCATGGTCTGGGCGCCCCGATCACGGTGGCAGCCTTCAGCTTCACGGTGGCCACGCTCACCATCTCCGTCGTCCTGCTGGTGCTGCGCCTGACCGGCAAGACCCCCAAGCCGCAGTTGGCCCCGCTGAAGGCGATGCCCTGGTGGGGCTGGCTCGGCGGAGCGTGCGCCGCGGGCTACGTCACCGGAACGTTCCTGCTGATCCCCGAGATCGGCGCCGCGGTGACCGTCGGGCTGACCGTGACCGGCCAGCAGCTGACCTCCGCCCTGATCGACCACCGGGGCATGTTCCGGCTGCCGACCCGGGTGCTGAGCGTGCCGCGTCTGACGGGACTCGGCCTGCTGCTCGCCGGATCGCTGGCCATCCAACTCGTCTGAGCTCGCGCTCGTATGCCCCTGAGAGAGAAGGCTGTTCCTCGTGGAGACCTACGCCGTAGGGCCCGAACTGCACGCCCTGCCCTCTGCACTGCCGATACCCGACTCGGGCCTGCAACCGGTCAACGCCTACCTGCTGCGCGGTGAGCAGCCGATGCTGGTGGACACGGGCATGCCCGTGGACCGGGACGCGTTCGAAGAGGCCCTGTGGTCCCTGGTGGACCCCGCCGACCTGCGGTGGATCGCCATCACCCATGACGACCGGGACCACACCGGGAGCCTGGCGCGGATACTCGACCGCGCTCCCGGCGCCAAGGTCGTCACGAACGGGATATCGCTCACCCGGCTGTCCGAGGAGTTCGAGATCCCGCGTGAGCGGGTGGTGACGGTGAACTCCGGGAGCCGGATATCGATCGGTGACCGGACTGTCAGCTTCCACCGGCCGCCCACGTTCGACTCGCCGGGCACGCTCGCGGTGTTCGACCACGGGGCCGGCACGCTTTTCAGCTCGGACAGTTTCGGCACCGTCGTACCTGAAACCGTGCAGCACGTCGGTGACGCCGACGTGAAGGAATTCTTCGAGGGCTTCGACGTCCTGAACCGGGCGATCGCCCCGTGGACGGCCCTCGTCGACGCGGAGAAGTTCCGCCGCACCGTCCAGGCGGTGTCCTCCCTCTCCCCCGCCCGGCTGCTGTCCGCCCACGGGCCGACGGTGGAGGGCCGGATGGTCACCTCCCTGATGGAGGCCATGGCCCGCATCCCGTTCCTGCCGGCATGGCTCCCGGGCGCGGACGTCGACCTCGAAGCCGCCTTGGACGCGCACGGCGCCCGAGCCGCCCCCTGACTGTCCGGGCCCTCGACCCTCAGCCACCGTTGAGCTCTCGAACCTCAGCAACTGCTGAGCCCTGAACCACCATTCCACCACTTCCTCGACACCCCTCGGAGCCACCGTTGACCACCGCATCCCTGACACCTCCGCCGGGCATCATCACCGTCTTCTCGGACATCTGGTGTTCGTTCGCGCACATCGCCATCCACCGTCTGCACGCCACGCGCAAGCGGCTCGAGCTCGACACCCGAGTCAGCTTCGACCTGCGGGCCTTCCCCCTTGAGCTCCTCAACGACGCGCCCAGCCCCCGCCCCGGAACCGACAGCGAGGTGGGCCGGATGGCCAGCCTGGAGCCGGCGGCCGGCTGGCAGCTCTGGCAGGCCAAGGACTGGCTCTACCCCTCCACCATGCTGCCCGCGCTGGAGGCGATCCAGGCCGCCAAGGAGCAGTCCTTCGCGGCGTCCGAACAGCTCGACCTCGGCCTGCGGAAGGCGTTCTGGGCCGAGTCGCGGTCCGTGAGCCACCGCAAGGTCATCCTGGACGTGGCCGCGCAGACCGGCGTCGTCGACGTGACGGCGCTGGCGGAGGCCCTGGACGACGGCCGTGCCCGCAGCAACCTCTCCGGCCAGACCGCGGTCGCCCGTACCGAGGCGGTCAGTTGCAGCCCGCACCTGTTCCTGCCCGACGGCAGCGACTGGGCCAACCCCGGGATCGACGTGCGCTGGGAAGGCTCCTACGGCGTCGGCTTCCCGGTGATCGAATCCGACGACCCGACGATCTACGAGGACCTTCTCCTGGCGACTGCCACGGGCTGACGCTGCGGCCGGGCACCTCACCGGCCTGGGGGCAGTCGTCCACACGCAGAGCACCGACCAGAAGACCGCCGTCGTAGATGCCGTCCTGGCCGTCGCCGAGGAGATACGCGTAACGCCGGCCCAGATGTCGGTGGCCTGGGTGAGGGAGCGTGCCGCCCGGGCCGCGCCCTCGCTCACCCCGGTCATCGGGCCGCGCAAGCCACACCGCACTGGGTGGACACCCGCCCGAGCACGGTGGTGAGTTCATCTTCGGGCGGCCCGAGACCTGGGGCGAGGTCACCGCGGTGACTGTCACCAACACCGACCGGTACGGGACCGCGACCCCGCTGGCGTGGGACCGGCTCCAACCCCGGTTGACCGGCCGGGCGGGGTGGATCGACCACGAGGGACCGTTGCCGATCACCGAGGGCATCGTGATCTGCGAGGCGGTCGAGAAGCTGCCCAGCGGCGGGGTGAACAAGTCGGTCTGACTGTGGTGTTCGGTACCGGCGGAGTGCGTGCTCGGCAAGACCCGGCGGCCGAGGTCATGAGCGGCACTCCCCTGCGGTGACGTTCGCCGTGATCAGGCGGAGCAGGTATCTGGCGGTGGGTTCCTGTTCCGGAGTCAGGTTCATCGCATCGCCGATGGCGAGCGGGACGGTCCGCGCCTTGCCCTGAAGGGGCCGCACCAGCCTCGGTGAGACGCACGGCGACCGAGCGCTCGTCGTCCACGCGCCGCTCGAGCAGGACCATGCCGTTTGCTTCGAGGTGCTTGAGCAGCGGGGAGAGCGTGCTGGACTCCAGCTGGAGCGCGGCGCCCAGGTCCCGTACGGAGAGGGAGTCCCGCTCCCAGAGGGCGAGCATCACCGGAGGCGGCGACGGCCCGGCCGGCGCGGACTGCGAGCGTTGGCAGCCCTGCCCTCCCGAAACTCCCGTGCAGTACAGGGGTAGACGGGAAGAGGTTCCTCAACGGCGCGGGAACCTGAACCTGCCCGCTCAGGCTGGAAGTGCCGAGCCAGCGGGCAGGGTCCAAGTGGGCAGGGGACGCCGCAGTCGGCCCTCGCCCGGCACCCCCTTGCGGCGTGTTGGGGCGTGCGCCGGCGGGCCGGACGCAGGATTGCCGCCCGCGCAGCAGCTGTTCAGTCGAAGTAGTGGTCTTGGTCCAGATCTCCGATGAGGTCCGACTGTGTCGGCTGCCATCCCGTCAGCTCGCGGGTGAGCGTGCTGGAGGCCGGCTGGTCGGCCGCGAGGACGGGGGCCAGCCAAGCGAAGTGCTCGGCTGCACCCTCAGGAGAGACGGGTGCCACGGGCAGGTTGAGGTGGCGCCCGATGACCTCGGCGATGTCACGGAGAGGAACGCCTTCGTCTGCGACGGCGTGCAGCGTCGATCCCGCGGGCGCCTTCTCCAGCGCGAGGTGGAACAGGTGCGCGGCATCAAGGCGGTGCACTGCGGGCCAGCGGTTGGTTCCGTCGCCGAAATAGCCGGAGACTCCCTTGTCGCGGGCGATTCGGACGAGAGCCGCGATGAAGCCGGGGTCCCCGTCGCCGTGGACGGTCCGGGGCAGGCGCACGACGGAGGAGCGAACGCCGCGGGAGGCCAGGGAGAGCGCCCACTCGGAGGTGGCGGCGCGGGCCTGCGGGCCGGCGGCCTGGGCCGGGTCGAGGCCGTGCCCGTCGTCTTCGGTTGCCACGCGTCCGGGCTCCGCGGGCGTCCCGGCAGCGATGACGAACGGCCGGCCCGTACCCGCGAGCGCCTCGCCGATCGCCTGGACGCCGCGGCGGTCCGCTTCGGCGGCGCCCCGGAAGTCCCCCGAGAAGGCGATGTCGTGTTTGAAGGCGAGGTGGATCACGCCGTCCGATGCGGCAGCCGCGCCGCGCAGGACGTCGAGGTCGTCGAGAGTGCCGCGGACCGCCTCGGCCCCGGCCGAGGCCAGGGTGGCGGCTGAGGCGTCAGAGCGGGCGAGCCCGGCGACCTGATGGCCCGCGCCGATGAGCGCGGGTACGACGGCGGAGCCGATCCAGCCGGACGCACCGGTGACGAAAACGCGCATGTGAAAGACCTCCTTGACGGGCCACTCACCCTTGCCGCGAGATTTCACAGCAACATGGCGATGACAGTGACTGACATCGAGAGTACATCTGACGTCAGTCACTGTCATCACGTAGGATCGGTCACATGGGTCGATGGAAGCCAGACGCACGTGGACGGCTGGAGCAGGCAGCACTTGAGCTGTACGGCGAGCGCGGGTTCGAACAGGCCACCGCGAAAGAGATTGCCGAGCGGGCGGGGCTGACGGAACGGACCTTCTTCCGGCACTTCGCCGACAAGCGCGAGGTCCTGTTCCCCCACGCGAACCCGCTGCGGGAGTCCCTCGTGACCGCCCTCGACGACGTCCCCGATGCGGCGGCGCCGATCGACGCGGTGGCCGCGGCACTGGGGAGTGCCTGCGGCCTGTTCGCGGAACGCCGTGAACTCGCCCGACAGCGCCAGGCCGTCATCGACGCGAACACCGAGCTCCAGGAGCGCGAACTGATCAAACTCGCTTCCCTCGTCTCCGCCCTGGCCGAGGCACTGCGCCGACGCGGCGTCGCCGACCCGGCCGCGATCCTGGCCGCCGAGGCCGGTGTCGCCGCCTTCAAGGTCGCGTTCGGACGCTGGATCAACGAGCCCGACCAGCAGGATCTCGCGCGCCTCGTCCGCGCCTCGCTGGAGGAACTCAAGGCCGTGACCGCGGGCAAGTGATCATCGACGCCAGTGTCGGTCGTGCACCTGTTCGCACGGGTGCGCCCGCGCGTCGACGGGGCGGCAGCCCCCGTTATGTTTTTCGCGGTCCTGCAATGGGGCTGCTGGCCTCCGGGCCCGGTATGACTGTGTCCCCTCTGTCGAACGGATGACCTGGGGGGTGGTGTCGCCGGGCTCGTGGGGTGCCGTCGGAGACGCTGATGAGAGGTCCGGCCACCGCCCGGTCCGGCGTAATGCCGGGCAGTTCGCGGGCGGCAGGTCTGCATAACGTGGATGCGCGAGCACGGTGCCACTGCCGAGGCCGGCACGTTCAACGAGCTGGAGAGGGTGCGATGTTCGACACCGAAGGCATAGGCGTCTTCCTCGGGTTGGACGTCGGCAAGACCGCCCACCACGGCCACGGGCTCACCCCGGCCGGGAAGAAGGTCTTCGACAAGCCGATGCCCAACAGCGAACCGAAGCTGCGGGCCGTCTTCGATAAACTCAAGGCCAAGTTCGGCACTGTCCTGGTGATCGTGGACCAGCCCGCCTCGATCGGCGCCCTGCCCCTGACCGTCGCCCGCGATGCGGGCTGCGAGGTCGCCTACCTGCCCGGACTGGCCATGCGACGGATCGCCGACCTCTATCCGGGAGAGGCGAAAACCGACGCGAAGGACGCGGCGGTGATCGCGGACGCGGCCCGGACGATGCCTCACACTCTGCGGTCGCTGGAGCTGACCGACGAGATCACCGCCGAGCTCACGGTGCTGACTGGCTTCGACCAGGACCTCGCGGCCGAGGCCACCCGCACCTCCAACCGGATCCGCGGGCTGCTGACCCAGTTCCACCCCAGTCTCGAGCGGGTGCTGGGCCCGCGCCTGGACCACGCCGCCGTCACCTGGCTCCTCGAGCGCTACGGATCCCCGGCCGCACTACGGAAGGCCGGCCGTCGCAGACTCGTCGAGGTGATCCGGCCCAAGGCCCCGCGCATGGCCGCCCGGCTGATCGACGACGTCTTCGACGCCCTCGACGAGCAGACCGTAGTGGTCCCGGGAACCGGCACCCTCGACGTGGTTATCCCGTCGCTGGCCCGCTCGCTGGCCGCGGTCCACGACCAGCGCCGGGCCCTGGAAGCCCAGATCAACAGCCTGCTGGAGGCCCACCCTCTTCACCAGGTCCTGACTTCGATGCCGGGAGTCGGAGTCAGGACCGCCGCCGTCCTGCTGGTCACCGTCGGCGACGGCACTGGCTTCGCCAGTGCCGCCCACCTCGCCTCCTACGCCGGCCTCGCCCCCACGACCAGGTCGTCGGGAACCTCGATTCATGGTGAGCACGCACCACGAGGCGGAAATCGGCAGCTCAAACGCGCAATGTTCCTCTCCGCCTTCGCCTGCATGAACGCCGACCCGGCATCCCGCGCCTACTACGACCGGCAAAGAGCCCGCGGCAAAACCCACACCCAGGCCCTCCTCCGACTCGCCCGCCAACGCATCAGCGTCCTGTTCGCCATGCTCCGCGACGGCACCTTCTACGAATCCCGGACCCCCGACGTCACTCTCGCCGCATGACCACCCCAAACACCCGCATACCAGGCACCACGTCCTTGACGAAGGACATAGAGACACCCCCCCGGATGCGCATCCTCGTCCTGACCTCTGGGAACGCCGAGGCCGAGAACCGACCCAGGGCGAGGAATTGAGGGAGCGAGAAGACCGTGGGCCAGTCGTGGTCGACCTACGCGTGGCTCATTGGACCGGTTTCGGCGTGGCGGTCGCGGCGTTGGCGTAGCGGCGGGCCAGGTGGGCAAAGGCGTCCGCGAGTTCGGGCGGGCCGACGACCTCGATGTCGGCGTCGAAGCGGCCGAAGGCGGCGGCCAAGGCGGGCCATGACCAGGAGCCCAGGACGAGCCGGCAGCGGTCGCGGCCGAGTTCCTCAACGATGCCGTCGCGGGTGTGGCGGGAGACGGCGGCGGCGGGCATGTGGAGGATCACCTCTCCGCGGCAAGGCCAGTCGTCGGAGCCATCGGAGCCCCGGAACTTGCCGGCCACGAAGGCGGCCACATCGCCTCCGGGCAGTTCGTGTGGGGTGAAGCGGGGCCCCGTAGGGATGCGCGGGGTGATCCGGTCGGCGCGGAAAGTGCGCCAGTCCTCGCGGTCGAGGTCCCAGGCGAGGAGGTACCAGCGTCCGCCCCACGTGACGAGGTGGTGGGGCTGCACCCGGCGCGGTGGAGTTGCGGCGGGGTCATGGCCGTCGGCTCCCAGTGGGGAGGCGGGGGCGTAGTCGAAGCGCAGCACTTCGCGGGCATGGACGGCGGCACTGAGCGTCATGAGCGCACCGCTCGCCACCTGCGGGTCGGGTTGTGGTGCGGGCCGCTCGACGGCGGTGACCTGGAGGACATCGACGCGTCTGCGCAGCCGGGCGGGCATGACCTGCCGGACGGTGGTCAGCGCCCGCATCGCGGCTTCCTCGATGCCGGCACCGGTGGTGGTGGCGATCTGGAGTGCGATCGCGAGGGCGACGGCCTGCTCGTCGTCGAACAGCAGCGGGGGCAGCTCCGTACCCGCGTCGAGCCGGTACCCACCGTCGGGTCCCTTGAAGGCAACGATGGGATAGCCGAGCTCCCTCAGCCGGTCGACATCACGGCGTACGGTGCGCGGGCTGACGTCGAGGCGCTCCGCCAGGAGCGCGCTCGGCCAGTCGCGGCGCGCCTGGAGCAGCGAGAGCAGTGACAGCAGTCGCGCTGAGGTCTTCGGCATGCCTCCATGGTGCCCCGAGAAGCGGACACTCCCTGGCCGCTTCCCCTGTGATCGTCGTCCCGTACCCGAGAACAACCGGAAGGACCTGAAGACGATGACCACCACCGCAACGTCCCCGACCCTCGACGACGAGCGGGCCGACCTGCTCGACCAGCTCAGGGCCGCGCGATCCGCCCTGCTCACCACCATCCGGGGGCTCAGCGACGAGCAGGCGGGCGAACGCCCGACGGCCAGCGCCCTGTGCCTGGGAGGTCTGGTCAAGCATGTCGCGTCCATGGAGGACGAATGGATGCGCTTCGTGGCCGAGGGCCCGTCAGCGATGCGCTACGACCTGCCCGAAGGGGTGACCTGGGAAGACTTCGCGGCGGGCACCGCCCGTGAGTACCCGCAGTGGGCGATCGACCACCGGAACGGCTTCGAAGTGCTACCCGGCGAGACGCTGACCGGCATCCTCCAGCGCTACGAGCAGGTCGCCGAGCGGACCGTGGAGATCATCTCCGCTGCTCCCGACCTGTCGGCCACGCACCGGCTGCCGGAGGCGCCGTGGAACGAGCCGGGGGCCGTGCGCAGCGTTCGCCGGGTGCTGACGCACCTCATCGCCGAGACCGCCCAGCACGCCGGGCACGCGGACATCCTGCGGGAGGCGCTCGACGGGCAGAAGTCGAGCTGACCTGCCGACACCGCCGGATCGGACCGCCGTCCTGATCCGGCGCCGCGCGCCGGACGCGATGGGTCCGGCGCCGGCCGCCCGGCTCCATCAGGCCTGTCAATCGAGGATCAACGGAGAAAGAGGAATCAAGCATGTTCAACGTTCTGGGCGATGTGAACTGGGCCGGCGTCCTGGCCGCCTTCATCGCCTTGGTCCTGCTGGGAGGCGTGTGGTTCGCGTTCCTGTTCAGCAAGCCCTACAACATCTCGCTGGGGCGGGATGCGTCGGAGAAGCCGGTGGCCTCTCCCCTCTTCTTCGCCGGCCCGCCGCTGACCTCGCTGGTGGTCACTCTCACCAGTGCGTTCCTGATGGCGGTGCTGAAGATCGACTCATGGGCGGACGCCCTGGTGTTCGGCCTGGTCGTCGGCATCGGGTACCTGGCGGCGAACACGGTCACCATCGCCATCAACCCCAACTTCCCCCGCCCGCTTCAGTACGCGCTCATCTCGGGCGGCTACAACATCGTCGGAAGCGTGCTCGTCAGCACGGTCCTGGTGGTGATCTAGGGCCTGTGTGATGTCGTGATCAGTCGGCGGTTTTCACCAGGTCGTCGATCCAGATCACGGCGGCGTAGAGGTGGAGGCCGGCGAGGTAGCTGTCCGGGCTCTTGTCGGAGCGGGTCGCGATGCCTCGCCAGGCCTTCAGCTTGTCGATCAGGCGCTCGACGGTGTTCCGTTCCTTGCAGAGATCGGCTTCGCGGCTGAAGGGTCGGCCACCTCGTGCGCCCTTCCTCTTGCGGTTGGCGGCCTGGTCCCGCTTCTCCGGGATGACGGTCTTGATTCCGCGTGTGCGCAGGTAGTCGCGGTTGCCGCGAAACGAGTACGCCTTATCCGCGGCGACCGCGCCGCCCCTTTTGCCGGGCCGTCACCTGCTCCTGCGCGGCTTCTTCCAGGGCTTCATGAGGTGCCTGCTGACGCGCATCCCCGCGGCGTCGTCGTGAGCGCGGACCGTGGTGGAGTCCACGCTCACCAGCGACAGATCCGCTCTGCCCACCCGCGCGCACCCTCGGCGATCAGGCCCTCCAACAGCGCCGTGAACACACCGGCGTCCCGCCACACGCGGAAGCCTCCGTAGACAGTGGGCCAGGGACCGCACTCGGCGGGCATCTCCCGCCGCTGGCCACTGGCCACTGGACCGGAACCGCCAAATCACCCCCCTCGAACTGCTCCCGCAACCGCTCCGGGTACGGGACCTAGAACACCCCCTCCGAGCGGCTCGCGCTCATCGCGACGGGCCCGCACGGAGTCTGCCGTCCGACCCGTCGTCGTACGCAGGTCAGGCTGTGTCCTTCCCGCCCTGCCCGGCGGCCAGGCCATACGGGACGCGACACGGCCCTCAAAGGGGAGGCGGGTCATCCCGCGTGTCACCCTCCGGCGGTACCTCATCGCAACGTCATGCCATGGCGGGCGACGGGAGCCAACCGGGGACGGGCGCGTGCCGCCCACGAAAGGGAACCGCTGCCCTACCGTCAGGAGTCGCAGCCGAAGGAGAATCGAGCAGGGCCCAAGCTCCTCCCCACCACACCGACGGGCCGTGCACCGGAACAGTCACGTCCACGGCAGCCAGCAACCGCGGAGATGCGCTTCTTACGGCAAGCAGCTCGATCACTCCATGACAGCCATGATCAGAACCAATGGTCGGCGAACGCAGGCACAACCGCCCCAACCAGGCTGACGCCCACCCAGTGTCCACAAGCGCACCCGTTCCCAGAACGGACCGGCGGTGCTGGGTGACACGTGTACTCGAGGAAGCTCGGAGCCACCCTGCGTTTCAGCTACGCCGCACCCGCCGATCGCACGTGTCCACCGGTCGGTGGACAGCCGGTCCATCAGTCGATTGTCCAGGTCCACCCCTCCCGCTCCCTAGCCTTGGAGTGGAAGATCCGGGAGAGCCGCAAAGCGCCCCCGTACTCATCGAAACGAGGGGTTGCCCCATGAGCCCGTTCCTGACCGCCTTGATCGCCAGCGGGGTGATCCTGATCATCATCCTGTCCACCGACCTGGGTACCCGCCAGATCACCAACATGCGGCTGCTGCGCTCGATCATCGCGATCGCGATCATCATCGCGCTCTTCGTCCACACGCTCCCCCTGGGCGGAAACGACCCCTGGCTCCAACTGGCCGGTATCGGTGCGGGAGTCATCTGTGGCCTGATCGCCGCGGCTCTGCTGCCCGCCCACCGAGGCTCCGACGGTAACGTCTACACCAGGGGCGGCATCGCCTACGCGATCGTCTGGACCTTGATGTCCGCCTCCCGCGTGCTGTTCGCCTACGGTTCCGAGCACTGGTTCGCGCAGGATGTCATCCTGTTCAGCATCGAGAACAAGCTGAGCGGACAGGACGTCTACTCGAACGCCTTCGTGTTCATGGCCCTGGCCATGGTCCTCACACGCACCGTTGTCCTACTGGTCAAGCGCCGCCGGTTGCGCGGCACCCAGGCCCCGACGACCGACAGTTTCGTAGAAGCATAGAAGCGTTCTGCGGTGACGGGGGTTCCTTCGGTGCCCGCCCGGTCGCACTGCCGGAACAGCATGCTGGGCGGCACGCCCCCGGGACGTGGTCGACCGGTGCCACGTTCACCGGCTCGTGCAGGGCAATTGCGAGGTCCGCCTGTCGGGCCGGAGCTCGAAGCGGACGAGTTCCAGGAGCCGTCCCGTCCCCCTAGGGCCCTGTGCGATGTCGTGATCAGTCGGTGGTCTTGATCAGGTCGTCGATCCAGATCACGGCGGCGCGGAGGTGGAGTCCGGCGAGGTAGCTGTCCGGGCTCTTGTCGCAGCGGGTGGCGATGCCTCGCCAGGCCTTCAGCTTGTTGATCAAGGCTGAACGGTCGGCCACCTCGTGCGCCCTTCTTCTTGCGGTTGGCAGCCTTGCTGGTGAGTCCGCCCCGGGACCTGCCGAGCAGGGCTTCCTTCAGACGGAGCCTGCGTCTGCGCCGGATGCGCCGACGCTCGGCCTGTCCGTTCGGTTCCTCCGCGCCACCCCTCTTCTGCCGGGCCGTCACCTGCTCCCGCGCGGCTTCCTCCAGGGCCTCCATGAGGTGCCTGCCGACGCGCATCCCCGCCGCGTCGTCGTGAGCGCGGACCGTGGTGGAGTCCACGCTCACCAGCGACAAATCCGCTCCGCCCACCCGCGCACCCTCCGCGATCAGGCCCTCCCACAGCGCCGTGAACACACCGGCGTCCCGCCACACGCGGAAGCCTCCGTAGACAGTGGCCAACGGGCCGAACTCCGCAGGCGCCTCCCGCCACTGGCCACTGGACCGGAACCGCCAGATCACCCCCTCGAACCCAAGAATGATCACGACATCACCCAGGCCCTAGTCGTTGAGGTGGGCCAGGAGGAGATTGGGGTCCTTCGCCGTGACGTACGCGGCGCTCAGGACGTAGGCGGTGTCGCCGCGCAGGGCGATGGAGGTGGGGTTCTGCAGGCCGTCGGCAGCGGTCAGGACGGTGGAGTGGGTGCCGTCGGGCTGGACGAGGGCGACCTCGCCGGGGCCGTTGAGGGCGGCCAGGATCTGGTCGCCGTGGCCGGTGAAGGCGAAGTCGTCGATCCCGGCCAGGCCGGTGGCCCGGGTCTGGACCGGGCCGGCGCTACCGTCCCGCAGGACGGGTATGCGCAGGACGGTGCCCCGGTCGAGGTTGGTGACCCACAGCGCCCCGCCCCGGATCTTCAGCCCGTTGGCGCCGAGGAATCCGGTGGAGGACAGTTCGGGGGCGGTGGACCACGTGTGGGGGGTGCCGCCCGCGGTGGGCACGCTCGAGATGGTGCCAAGGACGGAGTCGGTGATGTAGAGGGTCCGGGTGCGCGGGTCCAGGGCCAGGCCGTTGGGCAGGCCGACCGCGGGCAGTTCTGCGATGCGCTGCGGGGTGCCGCCGGGGCGCAGGCGCCACAGGCCGGTCAGGTCGGCGGTGCCGGTGGCGTACAGGAAGTACAGAGTGCCGTCGTGCGCGCGGACGATGCCGGTGGTCAGGGCGAAACCCAGTACCGGGGTGTGGATGCCGCCGTCGGCGGGTGCGGGCAGGGTGGCCAGGATCCGGGTGGATCCCCCGGGGGTGACGTGGGCTACTTGGCGGGCGGCGGCGAAAGTGACGTACGAACTGCCGTCGGGAGCCAATGCGATGTTCTCGGGCGTCTGGTGCCGGGCCAGGTCGAAGTGCGCGGCGATGCGCGCGCAGCTCAGCGGGGCCGAGACGGCCGACGCGACGCCGGGGGTGGCCCCGACGACCGCTGCCGCGGTCAGTACGACGGCTGCCGCGGCGGTCTTGGACAACGTGAACTTGTTCTTGAACATGGTTCCTTCACTGTTTTCGGGCATGCGGCAGCGGTGCGCCGACGCGCGGAATTTGGGTTGAGGGGTTGAGGGGTTGAGGGGTTGAGGGGTTGAGGGGTTGGGGGTTGGGGGTTGGCTTGGGAGGCTCGCGGATCTCTGCGCGGCGTCTGGTGGTGTGTGCCGGGTCAGCCGGAGCCGGCCCGGATTCCCTGTCGCGCCGGGTCGTGCTGCGGGGTGACCTGGTCGAGCAGGGCCAGCGTGGTCCGCGCGGGCGAGTCGGCCTCGGTGGTGGCGACCACGATGTTCTGCCCCTGGTCCGGGCCCAAGCCCTGGCTCAGGGTCTGTTGGGTGACGGTCAGCGGGCCGACCAGCGGGTGCCGCATCTCGTAGGTCGCGACGGCGCACGCCGTGACGCGGTGGTCGGCCCACATCGTGGCGAAGTCGGAGCTCTTCGCGCTCAGTTCACCCACGAGCGCGTGGAGCGCGGTGTCGTCCGGGTGTCGGCCCGCTACCAGGCGCAGATTCCCCACCACGGCCCTGGCCTTGGCCGGCCAGTCGACGTACAGGTCACGGGTGTGCGCGTCGAGAAACACCAGCCGGGCCATGTTGGGCCGCTCCGCCGACCGGTCCGGGGCGCCCGGGTCCAGGTGCCCGGCGAGCAGCGCGTGGCCCAGCCGGTTCCATGCCAGGACGTCACTGCGGCGGCCGGTCACGATCGCCGGGACGTGGGCCAGCGCCTCCAGCAGCTGGCCGGTCGCCTCCGTCACCCGCTCCGGGGCGGGTCGTCGGCCAGGGCCCGTGGCCGACGACCGGGCCAGGTTGTGCAAGTGCAGGCGCTCGGCCTCCTCCAGCCGCAGGGCACGGGCGATCGCGTCCAGCACCTGTGGTGAGGCGTTGAGCGACTGACCCTGTTCCAGCCGGGTGTAGTAGGAGACGCTGACACCCGCCAGCGAGGCCAGTTCCTCGCGTCGAAGACCCGGCACACGGCGCCGCTCCCCGTAGCCGGGTATACCGAGATCCTCCGGTTGCAGCTGGGAGCGCCGCGTCTGCAGGAACTCCCCGAGCCGCACTTTTCCGTTCATGGATCCGAGTATGGGCCGGGTGTCACCGCACAGCCTGACCCTGGCACGGATAGGCACCAGCGGGTCTGGCTCCCCGGCGGGAGCGGTGGTGACGTGGGCGTCGCCGACATGGCCCCATCCCACCTCTCCAGGAGGACACCTTGAGCGCCAGCGCCACCACCAGCGAACACGACCTCTTCGAGGTCCTGGACGCATCGGATTTCAGCTTCACGCGGCGCGCCTGGGTCGCTGCCGTGCCCGCCCAGGTCTACGACCTGGTCAGTGACGTGTCCGCCATCGGGCGCTGGAGCCCCAACGCGAGCGACGTCACGTTCGACCAGGGCGTCGGCCCCCGGGTCGGGGCCTGGTTCAGCGGCCGCAACCACAAGGACGGCAAGCAGTGGACCACCCGCTCCCAGGTCGTACGGGCCGACCCCGGCGCCGCCTTCGCCTTCGTGGTCGGCGGTGCCGAGGACGGCATCGTGCAATGGAGCTGGACCTGCCACCCCCAAGGACGTGGAACCATCGTCGAGCAGTCCTGGCAACTCCTACGCCTCGACCCTGTTCTTGGCACCACCCGCGGCGACCTCGACGCCCTGCGCGACTACATGACGAACAGCGTCGAAACCACCCTGCTCTCCCTCGCCCAGTGGATCGCCGAAACACCGACCGGGTGAACGACCCCGCAGGCCGGTACGCCTGGACCGTCCAGCGATCCGCAGGAACTCCGCTGCCCGCAAGGGCAACCACGGCGGCCGGCCACCGGTGCTCACCGACCACATGCCGCACACCGCGCTCCGCGCTCCGCGCTCCGCCGCCACGGCGATAGCCCCGGATGCCGAACACCGCCCAGCCACCGCATCGACATCCTGGGCCGCGACGACCGGTCCTGCGTACGGTGCGAACCGTCGGCCCTGGGCCACGAGGGGGCCTCCGGCCTCGTCCGCCGCCCCGGAATGTGCCTCCGCGAGACACATGCTTTACAGTTCAACCGCTGCCCCACCCGTTCGGCCTGCCCCGAGCAGTCGAGGCGTCTGGGGCTCCGCAGACCACGGCCGCCGACACATCGCCCCGTATCCGGCGGCCCTCCACCGGGGGCTGGCGCCCTCCCCCCGTGTGCGCCAGCCCCCGCCCCCACTCCAAATGGCCACCAGCCGACCACTGGCCCTACCCGAAGTCATAGCCGTGTCGTCGCCAGCCAGGTGGTGACGCCCGCGGCGAGGAAGAGCGTGATGTTGAGGGCCAAGCCGGCGGCAGGTTGGGGGCGTTGCGCCTCATCGTGCGCGGTTGAGCCTGCGGGGTCAGCGTCTGGCCGCCGATGATCATGTCCTGCAGGTCTCGGAAATGCTGCACGGACAGGTCGGGGGCGAAAGTGCTGAGCATGACGGCCGGTTGGTCGGTCGTGTTGGTGAACGGCGGTCCCGGCGTGTGCGGGCGCCTTACTTCAGAGGTAATCGTCTCGGCGTGCCTGCGCTGGCAGGCTTGGTGATCTCCCCGCGTCGGAAGACGCGGACCGGGACGGAGAGGTCAGCCATGTCCATAGCCGAACCTACGAACACGGCAACTGTGGTTGCGGAGTTGCTGCGCCGAATCGGCGAGGGCGACCCCGAGCGCATCGCCGAGCTGTATGCCGAGCAAGGCGATTGGAAGCTCGACTGGCCGGAGGCCGAGCACGGCCGTACTGCCACGCCGTGGATCCGTCACAGGTCCACCCGGGCCGACGCAGCCGCCCACTATCGCGAGCTTGCGGAGCACCACGTGCCGGAGTGCGTGGCGACTGAGGTCGAGCGCATCCTCATCGACGGAAGCGACGCGGTCGTGCTCGGCGAGATCCGTCAGACCGCCCGACCCACCGGACGTGCGTATCACGCGCGGTTCGCTCTGCACCTCACCGTCGAAGACGGCCTTGTCACCCGGCACCACGTCTACGAGGACAGCCTGGCCGTCGCCCAGGCATTCGAGGCGGAGGATCGGTGAAGGGCCACCAGGACATTCGCGAAGATGCTGCTCACAGCCACTCGTCGATGGCCGCGACGAGGACGATCGCCTCGTAGCGGACCTCGAGCTTGTCGTACCTCGTGGCCACGGCCCGGTGCCTCTAGAGGCGGTTGATGCCGCACTCGACCGCGTGCCGGGCCTTGTAGTCCTGCGGGTCGAACTTCGGCGGCCGTCCGCCGCGCGAGCCGCGGTTCTTGCGGTTGCGGGCCTGGTCTACCTCGTCCGGGATGGTGCAGCGGATCCCCCGCCGCCGCAAGCAAGCAAGCACGATTCTTCCGGGAGACTTACGCCTTGTCGGCGCGCTCGCGACCTGGCCGGGTCCGCGGCCTGCCCGGCCCAAGGAGCGCGACAGTGATCTCGTTCAGGACAGGCTCGAACTGCGGGGAATCGCCCCGCTGCCCGGCTGTGATGACGATGGACATGGGCCTCTGGCCCTGTTCGTCGGCCAGGTGCAGCTTGCTGGTCCGCCGCGCGAGCGCCCGAGCCCGTGGTCGTCCGGCTCGACGGTGACTCGCGTCAGCTCGGGAGGGCGAAGTACGAACCCCACACATCGAGGAGCCGCCGTCATAGGCGGTCAGCAGGACAAGCGCCAGGAAGCGTGCAAGGGCCGCGAGGAACAGCGGCGCCCCCCAGCGGCCCGGTCAGGACCCGGTCCACCCCGCTCCCGGCGCCCCTTCCCGCGGCCAGAGCCCTGAGGAGAGGGAGCGGCGCCGCGAGGAGGACCTGCTCCGTAACGAGAGGGACCTGCTCGACGACGTCTTCTGAGCGCAAGCGGTACCCCACGCACGCAGAGCCCGGCCGAGCCCGTAGTCACCCCGGCCGGGCTCTGTCACGCCGTTGCCGCCGACTCAGGCAGGGCCGCGCCCGCTCCGGCCCCGAGCGCGGGCGTCCCCGCCTGCGTGGCGCAGCCCCGGGCAGGAGGTCCAGGGGCCACGCTCAGCAGGCCCGCGCCGTACTGCTGAGAACACACGGCCGCACTCCGGAGTCGGGCGGCTCGCCGTACAACGCCCCGCGCTGACCGCTCGCCGCGGCCGATCGAGGCACTGGTCGCCATCGAGCACTCGATCATCACCGCGATCTGGCACGTGCTCAAGGACAACGTGCCCTACGCCCGCCCCGGAGCACGACCGGCATGAACTCAATGAACGAAAGGATGACCTGAGCGCCCGCTACGTGCCATGGTCTGGGGACAGGCGTTAACCGGTGCCGGAATCACTCCTTCGCTGCCCGGATCCGGGCAGGGCATTGGCCCGGAATTCGGGGACATGACCGCACTGGTTCAATTCCCGTCCGCGCTCGGCACAAGATTTCGCGGGATTTTGCTAAACACCCACTCATCTTGCATGCCGACCCAGGCATGAATACGGTAATGACCCGGCCGGCCGGCCAAGCGACCGGCCGGCCGGGTTAATTCACGCGTGCGAGCACGGCGGCTACTGCGTCAGCCCCCAGCGGACCGGGGCTATCTGCTTGGACATGATGGTGATCAGCTCGTACGCGGCGTGGGACGCGGCAATCGAGGTAATTCCCGCGTGGTCGTACGCCGGCGCGACCTCCACGATGTCGGCGGAGACCAGGTGGCAGTCCGATAGGCCGCGCAGGATCTCCAGCAGCTCGCGGGAGGTCATGCCGCCGGCCTCGGGCGTGCCGGTGCCGGGCGCGTGCGCCGGGTCCAGGACGTCGATGTCGATGGAGATGTACAGGGGGCGGTCGCCGACCCGCTCGCGCAGCTGCTGGGCGATCTCGTCCACCCCGCGCCGCATCACGTCCGCCGAGGTGACGATGCCGAAGCCGAGCTTGGCGTCGTCGTCGAGGTCCTGCTTGCCGTAGATCGGGCCGCGCGTCCCGACGTGGCAGAGGGCCGAGGTGTCGACGACGCCCTCCTGCACGGCCCGGCGGAACGGCATGCCGTGGGTGTACTGCTGGCCGAAGTAGTCGTCCCAGGTGTCCAGGTGCGCGTCGAAGTGCAGGACCGCCACCGGGCCGTGCTTCTTGGCCACGGAGCGCAGCAGCGGCAGCGCGACGGTGTGGTCGCCGCCCAACGTCATCAGCCGGGCACCGCCCGAGAGCAGCTCGTCGGCGGCGGCCTCGATCGTCTCCACCGCCTCGCCCGCGTCGAACGGGTTGGCGCTGATGTCACCGGCGTCCGCGACCTGGCTGAAGTGGTACGGGTAGACGTCCTGCGCCGGGTTGTAGGGGCGCAGGGTGCGCGAGGCCTCGCGAATGGCGTTGCCGCCGAAGCGCGCTCCGGGGCGGTACGTGACGCCGCCGTCGTACGGGATCCCGACCACGGCGATGTCCGCCTTCTCCACCTGGTCCAGGCGGGGGACGCGGCCGAACGTGGCCTGACCGGCGAAGTGGAGCGTCCGGTCGGTCTCGGTCGGCGGCAGCGGCGGAGTCACTCCGTTGGGCTGGGCGGTCATGGTGCGATCAGTGCCTTTCCAGGGTGTGGCGGGGTCACATCGGGGGGTTGCCGTGCTTGCGCTGCGGCAGATCGGCGTGCTTGTTGCGGAGCATCGCGAGGGCGCTGATGAGCACCTCGCGGGTCTCGGCGGGGTCGATGACGTCGTCGACGAGGCCGCGCTCGGCCGCGTAGTACGGGTGCATCAGTTCGGCCTTGTACTCCTTGACCATGCGCACGCGCATGGCCTCGGGGTCTTCGGCGTCCGCGATCTGCTTGCGGAAGATGACGTTGGCCGCACCCTCGGCGCCCATCACGGCGATCTCGTTGGTCGGCCACGCGTAGGTGATGTCGGCGCCGATGGACTGCGAGTCCATGACGATGTACGCGCCGCCGTACGCCTTGCGCAGGATCAGCGAGATCCGCGGGACGGTGGCGTTGCAGTACGCGTACAGCAGCTTGGCCCCGTGGCGGATGATGCCGCCGTGTTCCTGGTCGACGCCCGGCAGGAAGCCGGGGACGTCCAGCAGCGTGATGATCGGGATGTTGAAGGCGTCGCACATCTGGACGAAGCGCGCGGCCTTCTCGGAGGCCTCGATGTCCAGGACACCGGCCAGATGCCCGGGCTGGTTGGCGACGATGCCCACGACCTGCCCGTCCAGGCTCGCCAGGGCACAGATGATGTTGCGGGCCCAGCGCTCGTGGATCTCCAGGACGTCGCCTTCGTCGACGAGCTCCTCGATGACCTTGAGCATGTCGTACGGGCGGTTGCCGTCGGCGGGCACCAGGTCCAGCAGGACCTCGCTGCGGCGGTCGGCCGGGTCGCTCGTCTCGTGGACGGGCGGGTTCTCGCGGTTGTTGGAGGGCAGCATCGAGATCAGGTAGCGGACCTCGGAGATGCAGGTCTCCTCGTCGTCGTACGCGAAGTGCGCGACGCCGGAGGTCTCGGCGTGCACGTCGGCGCCGCCGAGGCCGTTCTGGGTGATCTCCTCGCCGGTCACCGCGCGGACCACGTCCGGGCCGGTGATGAACATCTGCGAGGTCTCCCGGACCATGAACACGAAGTCCGTGAGGGCCGGGGAGTAGGCGGCGCCACCGGCGCAGGGGCCCAGCATGACCGAGATCTGCGGGATGACGCCCGAGGCCTTGGTGTTGCGCTGGAAGATGCCGCCGTAGCCCGCCAGCGCCGAGACGCCCTCCTGGATGCGGGCGCCGGCGCCGTCGTTCAGGGAGACCAGCGGGGCACCGGCCGCGATGGCCATGTCCATGATCTTGTGGATCTTCGTGGCGTGGGCCTCGCCCAGGGCGCCGCCGAAGATGCGGAAGTCGTGCGCGTAGACGAAGACCGTGCGGCCCTCGACCGTGCCCCAGCCGGTGATCACACCGTCGGTGTAGGGCTTCTTGTTCTCCAGGCCGAACCCGGTCGCCCGGTGCCGGCGCAGCTGCTCGACCTCCCGGAAGGAACCCTCGTCCAGCAGCAGCGCGATCCGCTCACGGGCCGTCAGCTTGCCCTTGGCGTGCTGCGCCTCGGTCGCCCGGTCACTGGGGCCACGCCGCGCCAGCTCGCGCAACTCGCACAACTCTGCCACTTTCCCGGTGAGGTTCGTCGTCATGTGCCCTCTCGACCCAGGCCCCGCGGATGCGGGCGTCATCGGTTCGCGCGGACCTCCAAAGGGCCGCTCCCCCGCCATTAAACGAGCGGCCGACGCGGCTTCTCCACCGCCTCCGACCCCTATTCTCCGCGCGGCCACCCCTAGAGCGGAAACAGTCGAATCCAGACGCATTTGAGGTTTCCTTGAGGTTTCCGATCGTGACGAAACGGAAGGTGGCGGATTTAGTTGAACCGCCTGCGCATCGGTTCCGTGCGTCAGGTGAAAGGAGCGCAGGCAGCCGACCGGGCCAAAGTTGGTACAGTTCAATCAACCCGCCGAACGGGAAGTGCCGTCCTGCCGTTTGACCAACGGTGAGCGCTGAATTCCAGGCGCTCCTCGGGCACCGCCTTCCTGTACGTGCGGTAACTCGAAGTGAATAGCCATGTCATGCCATGAGACCGACATGCGACGTTTCTTATCTCTCTCGGGGAGGCTTCCACAGTCATGTTGGTGGAGCGGGATGAACAGATCGCCAAGCTGACCTCCTGGGTGACCGGCGCCGCCCGGTCCCACGGAACCGGACACGGAGCCGCCTACGGAACCACACTCGCCGGTGCTCCCGACGACCACACCACGCCCGGCCGGACCGCCGTGATAAGCGGCCCGGTCGCCTCGGGCAAGACGGCTCTGCTGCACCGCGTCCTGGAGCGGACGGCCGACTCGGGCGTCCGGCTCCTCAGCGCCGTGACCTCTGCCGCCGAACAGGACATCCCCTTCGGCGTGGTGGAAGAACTGCTGCGCGACACCGCGGACGCCGCGGGCCCCCTCCCGCTCCACGGGCCGGCCGGCACCGAGGACCTCGTCCCCACCCAGACCCTCATGGCGTTCCACGCCCGGCTCGCCGGCCTCGCGGCGCGCGGGCCCGTCCTGATCGCGATCGACGACGTGCAGTACGCCGATCCGCAGTCCCTGCACTGCCTGTTGTACGCCCTGCGCCGTGCGCGCACGGCGGGGGCGGGCCTCTCGCTGATGGTCACCCGGGGCCCCGACGCGGGCGCGACCCCGCCGCACGTCCTGGAGGAACTGCTCCGTCAGATCGAGGGGCCGCGCCTGCGGCTGCGCCCGCTCAGCGTCCGGGGGGTCGAGGCCCTGCTGGCCCACCGGGCCGCGGAGACGGACCGTTCGGCCGCCCACGCGGGCGCGCCCGCACTCACCGCCCGGCTGGCCGCCGCCCTGCACGCGGCCACCGGAGGCAACCCGCTGCTCGTGCGCAGCCTCCTGGACGACCACGACCCCAGGCGGCGGGGCGCGGAAGCGGACGAGAGACCGTTCCAGCCGGGCGACCGGTTCGTACGGGACGCGTTGATCTGCATCCACCGGACGGGCGCCGACGGCCTGCGGATCGCACAGGGCATCGCACTGCTCGGCAGCTCGGGTCCGCTGCCGTTACTGGCCCGGCTGGTGGAGGCCGAGGAGCGGACGGTGGAGGACGTGGTGGCCGCTCTCGGTGACGCGGGCATCCTCCAGGGCTCGCGCTTCTGGCACGGCGCGGTACGGACGGCGGTCCTGGAGAGCCTGGACGACGACGCCGTGGCCCGGCTGCGCCGGCGCGCCGCCCGGCTGCTGTACGGGGCCGGGGCGGCGCCGATGGCCGTCGCCGCGCACCTGCTGGGCCTCGGGCCGGGCGTTCCCGACGAGGAGTGGGTGCCAGGGGTGCTGAGCGACGCCGCGCACACGGCGCTGGCCTCGCAGCGCGTCGGATTCGCGGTGCGCTGCCTGCGGCTGGCCGAGGAGTGCTCCTCGGACCAGCGGGAGCGGATCCAGCTCCGGTCGAGCATGGCCAAGTTCATATGGCGGGTCAACCCCTCCGCCTGGGCGCGCGAACTGCGGCCGCTCAACGCGGCGTTGCACGAGGGTTCGCTCCCGGTCACGGAATCCCTGCGGCTGGTCGGCGACTTGCTGTGGAACGGCTGGATCGACGACGCGGCGACGGCGATCCAGCACGCTCTGGAGGGCTGGCCCGGGAACGCCGATCCCGCGATGACCGCCGAGCTGCGCAGCGTACGGCTGGTGCTGGCCTCCACGTACCCCACGCTGCTGGACCAGCTGGACGGCGCGCTCGGCCCCGCCTGGGACGGCGCGCTCGGCCCGGTCCGGGACGGGGCGGCGCATCCCGCGGGCGTCGCCGAGGACGGCATCCTGGCCGCGATGGAGGCGTTGCACGGCGTCCTGAGCGCGGCCACCGGCGCCCCGGCGGCCCCCGGCGGCACGGCCCCGGGCGTACGGGACCGGGCCGCGGCGGACGAACGGCTCACCGAGAACGCCGAGCGGATCCTTTCCGGGACCCGCCTCACGGAGGAGACGCACGTCACCGTGCGGGCGTGCCTGCTGGCCCTGATGTACGCGGAGCGGCTGGGCGCGGCGACCCTGTGGACGGACCGGCTGCTGGAGGAGGCCGCCGAGCGCGGCGCGCCCGGGTGGACCGCGGTCATGCAGGCGATGCGCGCGCACATGGCGCTGCGCCGCGGCGAGCCGGCACAGGCGCGCCGGCTGGCGGAGGAGGCCCTGGAGCAGCTCCCGCCGCACGGCTGGGGCGTGGGCATCGGCATGCCGCTGTCCGCGCTCATCGAGGCGCGGACAGCGATGGGCGACCACGAGGCGGCGGCGGCGCTGGTGGACCACCCGGTGCCCGAGCAGATGCTGCTGACCCGCTACGGCCTGCACTTCGTCTACGCGCGTGGTAGACACCAGCTCGCCACCGGACGGCACCACGCGGCGCTCACGGACTTCATGACCTGCGGGCGGCTGATGCGCGAGTGGAACATGGACCGGGCGGGCCTGGCGCCCTGGCGGGTCGGGGTCGCGGAGGCCTCGCTGGCCCTCGGCAACCGCGACCAGGCGGAGCGGTTCGCGCGGGAGCAGCTCGCCGAGGACCCCGGACCGCGGGTGCGCGGCCTGGCCCTGCGCGTCCTGGCGGGTACTCGGCCGCTGCCGGAACGGCCCGCCCTGCTGGACCGGGCCGTGGCCCTGCTCCAGGAGGAGGGGGACTCGTACGAGCTGGCCCGGGCGCTGACCGACCTCGGAACCGCCTACGAGCGGCTCGGTGACACGGCGCAGGGCAGGACCTACACCCGGCGGGCGGGGCGGATCGCCGAGGCGGGCGGGGCCCGGGACCTGTCCCAGCTCCACGCCGAGCAGCCCTCGCAGAGCGCGCCGCCGTGGCCCGCGGCCGCTCCGGCGCCGGGCCCCGTGCGGGCGCAGCCGGCCGCGGCGTCCATCCTGACGGACGCCGAGCGCCGGGTGGCGGCGCTCGCCGCGCACGGGTACACCAACCGGGAGATCGGCGCCAAGCTGTTCATCACGGTCAGCACCGTGGAGCAACATCTGACGCGGGTATACAGGAAGATCAATATCACTCGTCGTCAAGACCTCCCGGTCAGTTGGGACATCGATGTCGCGCATACTGCCTGATTCCGCCGCCCAGCCCGCGCCCGCCACCGCCGGAGCCGCGCCCGCCACCGCCGCGGCCGGTCCCCGGTTGCTCGCGGTGAGCGATCTGCACATCGGGATGGCCGACAACCGGCCCATCACCGAATCCCTCAAGCCCACCCACCCGGAGGACTGGCTGCTCGTCGCCGGCGACGTCGGCGAGCTGACCGAGGACATCGAGTGGGCGCTGCGCCTGCTGGCCGGGCGCTTCGCCAAGGTGGTGTGGGCTCCGGGCAACCACGAGCTGTGGTCCCCGCGCGAGGACGCGGTCCAGGCCCGCGGCGAGGAGCGCTACCGGCACCTGGTGGAGCTGTGCCGCGGGCTGGGCGTGGTCACGCCCGAGGACCCGTGGCCGGTGTGGCGGGGACCCGGCGGCCCGGTCGCCGTCGCCCCGCTGTTCCTGCTGTACGACTACACGTTCCGGGTGGCGGGCACCACGACCAAGGAGGAGTCGCTGGCCCGGGCGCACGAGGCCGGCGTCGTCTGCACGGACGAGTACCTCCTGCACCCCGACCCGTACCCGAGCCGGGACGCCTGGTGCCGGGCCCGGGTCGAGCTCACCCTGCGCCGGCTGGAGGCGCACGACCCGGCGGTGCCGCTGGTCCTGGTCAACCACTTCCCGCTGGTCCGCCAGCCCACCGACGTGCTGTGGCACCCGGAATTCGCCCAGTGGTGCGGCACCGTGCTCACCGCCGACTGGCACCGCAGGTTCCGTACGGCCGCCGTGGTCTACGGCCACCTGCACATCCCCCGGACCACCTGGTACGACGGGGTGCGGTTCGAGGAGGTGTCGATCGGCTACCCCCGCGAGTGGCGCAAGCGCGGCCACCCCAAGGGCCTGCTGCGGCAGATCCTGCCCTACACCGAGGAAGAGCCCCGCACGTGATAGAGACCCTGCTGCCCGAAGAGGTGCGCGCGAGCGAGGCCTTCGGGCCGGACGGCTCCGCGGTGCTCCACCCCGAGGAGGCCGTTCTGGTCGCCGCGGCGACGGAGGAGCGGCGCGAGGAGTTCACCACCGTACGCGGCTGCGCCCGCCGCGCGCTGGCGGCGCTCGGGCTGCCGCCGACGCCCGTCCTGCCGGGGAAGCGCAACGTGCCGCAGTGGCCCGCGGGCGTGGTGGGCAGCATGACCCACTGCGCCGGCTACCGGGCCGCCGTCCTCGCCCGGGACACCGATCTGGTGGCGGTCGGCATCGACGCCGAGCCCGACCTGCCGCTGCCCCGGGGAGTCCTGGAGTCGATCGCCCTCCCCCAGGAGCTCGTCTGGGCCCGCACCCCGGTGACCGGTGCGGCCCGGCTGTGCCGGGACCGGCTGCTGTTCAGCGCCAAGGAGGCCGTGTACAAGACCTGGTACCCCCTGGTGGGCACCGAGCTGGACTTCGACGACGCGGCCCTGTCCTTCCGTACGGACGAGCACCTCCCGGCCGGGGGTCCGCGGCGCGGCACGTTCCGGGCCCGCGTCCTGCGTCCGGGGACCGCTCCCGACGGGCGGCCGGTGACGGAGTTCACCGGCCGCTGGCTCGCGGAACGCGGCCTGGTCGTCACCGCGATCGCGGTGCCCGCCCGCCGGGCCGCGTAGGGCGCGGGGCGGGGTGGGTCACCCGGGTCGGTAGGGGTTGTCCGGTTCCGACGCCGCTGCGTAGCGTGCGAGGACCGGACCGACTGTGCACGGCGTACCAGGGCGCGTGGCTCTCCCCGCCCTCCGGGCCCGCTGCGTCGCCGCGTCGCCGGCCGCGCCCGGCTCGTCTCCGGTTCCCCTGGAAGCGATGTCGAACCGGCCCGAGAGGTACTCCAGATGACATCAGCAAGCCCGGCCCCGACCACCATGCTCGTGCCGGACTTCCCGTTCTCCTACGACGGCTGGCTGCGCCACCCGGCGGGCCTGGGCTCCCTGCCGCCCGGGCGCGCCGGGACGCCCGTGGCCGTGGTGGGCGGCGGGATGGCCGGACTGACCGCCGCCCACGAGCTGATGCGGCTGGGCCTGCGCCCGGTCGTGTACGAGGCGGACCAGCTGGGCGGCCGGATGCGCTCGGTACCGTTCCCGGGGCAGCCCGGCTGTGTGGCGGAGATGGGCGCGATGCGCTTCCCGGTGTCGGCCCGCGCGCTGTTCCACTACATCGACCTGCTGGGGCTTCGTACCGGCCCCTTCCCCAACCCGCTGGCGAAGCACACCCCGAGCACCGTCATCGACCTGGGCGGCGTACGCCACACCGCCCGCGCCGCGGATCAGCTGCCCGACATCTACCAGGAGGTGGCCGCGGCCTGGGAGAAGGCGCTCCAGGAGCGGGCGGAGCTGTCCACGATGCGCGACGCCGTCCGGCGGCGTGACGTGGAGACGCTCAAGCACGTCTGGAACCGGCTGGTCCGGGAGTTCGACGACCAGTCCTTCTACGGGTTCCTCGCCACCAGTGCGGCGTTCCGGTCCTTCCGGCACCGGGAGATCTTCGGGCAGGTGGGTTTCGGCACCGGCGGCTGGGACACCGATTTCCCCAACTCCCTGCTGGAGATCCTGCGCGTCGTCTACACCGAGGCCGACGACCACCAGGTCGCCATCCTCGGCGGCTCCCAGCAGGTGCCGCGCGGCCTGTGGGAACACCGGCCGGGGGACTGCGCGCACTGGCCGGCGGGTACCTCGCTGGCCTCCCTGCACGGCGGGGCCGCCCGGTCCGGGGTCCGCTCCGTGCGGCGCGACGGGGCGGAGTTCACCGTCACCGATGCCGACGGGCGGCGGGACCGGTTCGCCGCCGTGGTCTACACGCCGCACGTGTGGACGCTGCTGAACCGCGTGGAGACCGATCCGGAGCTGCTGAGCGCGCCGCTGTGGACGGCGGTGGAGCGGACCCACTACATGGGCGCGTCCAAGCTGTTCGTGCTGACGGACCGGCCGTTCTGGCGCGACGTCGATCCGGACACCGGGCTGCCGGTGATGAGCATGACGCTCACCGACCGGATGCCGCGCGGCGTCTACCTGTTCGACGACGGCCCGGACCGCCCGGGCGTGATGTGCCTGTCGTACACGTGGAACGACGACTCCCTGAAGATGGCGACGCTCAGCGCGCGGGAGCGGCTGGACGTCCTGCTGGGGAAGCTCGCGGACATCTATCCGGGGCTGGACATCCGCTCGCACGTGATCGGTGAGCCGCTGACCATCACCTGGGAGACCGAGCCGCACTTCATGGGCGCGTTCAAGTCGAACCTGCCGGGCCAGTACCGCTACCAGCGCAGGCTGTTCACACAGTTCATGCAGCGCGGGCTGCCGCAGGCACAGCGGGGCTTCTTCCTGTGCGGCGACGACGTGTCGTGGACCGCCGGTTTCGCGGAGGGCGCCGTCACGACGGCCCTGAACGCGGTGTGGGGCGTACTGGACCACCTGGGCGGGGCGACCCACCCGGACAACCCCGGCCCCGGTGACCAATTCGAGGAGCTGGCACCCGTCGAACTGCCCTACGACGACTGACCGTCGCTACTGGCACGGCGCGCACAACGCGCATGACGTGCGAAGGCGCCCCCGCCGCAGGGCGGGGGCGCCTTCACCGTGCCGTCGGGACGGCCGGTCAGGCCTGGTCGGCGGCGAGCGCCGTCAGCGCCTTCTTGTCGGGCTTGCCGTTGCGGTTGAGCGGGAACTGCTCCAGCACCACGACCTTGTTGGGCTGTTCGAAGGCGGGCAGCAGGGCGCACAGCCGCTCCCGCCAGTGCGCGGAGTCCCTCATCTCCTCGTCCTCGACGAAGAAGACCAGCTGTGAGCCGCGCAGTTCGTCGGGCAGGGGCACGATCCGGGTGGGGCAGCCCTGGGCGGCCACCTTCCGCTCGATGAGCTCGGGGTAGAGCGTGTAGCCCATGCGGTGCACGGCGAACTTCCGCCCCAGGACGTGCAGGTTGCCGTCGGCGTCGAGGTGGCCGAGGTCGCCGGTGGCCTGCCAGCCGGTGGCGTGGGCCGGCACGATGGCGCCGTCGTCGGACACCTGCCCTTCGAGGGCGTCGGGGGTGTCGACCTGGATCTCGCCCGTCTCCCCCGCAGGCAGCTCGCGGCCGTCCTCGTCGACGATGCGCAGCCGGATGCCCTCCATGGCGCGGCCGCAGGCGACCGGGTTGTCGAGGGTGGCGAAGGAGACGTTGCCGAGCTCCGTGGAGCCGTAGCTGTCGAGCAGCGGCAGCCCGAACTCGGCCACGTACTGCTCCACCAGCGGCGCGTCCAGGGGCGCGGCACCGACGCAGAACATGCGGGTGTCGGTGAGGTGGGCGCGCAGCGCGGCCTTGCGGGTGACCAGGCTGAGGATGCTGCGGTAGCTGGACGGGGTCGCGTCGATGACCGTGACCCCGGCGTCGCGGGCCATGCGCAGGGCGCGGTCGAGACGGCGGTAGGGGGCGATCACCAGGGAGCAGCGGGTGAGCCAGGCGATGAGCACCATCGACAGGCCGTACTGGTGGGCGAACGGCAGCAGCGGCATCAGGACGTCGTCGGCCCGGTGCCCGACCTG
This sequence comes from Streptomyces sp. NBC_00273, assembly GCF_036178145.1. Taxonomy (NCBI): domain Bacteria; kingdom Bacillati; phylum Actinomycetota; class Actinomycetes; order Kitasatosporales; family Streptomycetaceae; genus Streptomyces; species Streptomyces sp. NBC_00273. The sequence continues at coordinate 467,998 of NZ_CP108067.1, forward strand.
GTCGGCGTTGCGCTGGAGGTTGCGCAGGAACGAGGCACCGGACTTCACCACGCCCTTGGGGGATCCGGTGGAGCCGGAGGTCCACATGATGAGGCCGTCGGGAAGCTCGCCCCAGGCGTCGAAGGACAGGGCCGCTGCGGCGGGCTCGTGGTCCGCGACGGCGACCATGAGCTCGTAGAGGTGGATGGGGTCGGCGTCGGGGTAGATGGGGGTTTCGTCGTCGACGAAGGTGACCTTGACGCCGGTGCGCAGGGCGATCCGGCGGGTCTCCTCCGCGTGTTCCTGCTGGTCGACGAGGACGATCGAGGCTCCGACGTGCATGAGCGCGTACAGGACGCACACGTAGCTCGCCGAGTTGCCGGCCTTGAGCATGACCCGGTCGCCGAGGCCGACGCCGCGTTCGCGGATCGCCTCGGCCACCCGGAGGGCGTCCTGTTCGAACTGGTCGACGGGCCGTACCGAGTCGGCTGAAAATATCTTCGCGGTCATCGGTCGCACAATGTCCTTCCTCTGGGCCGTGACACGGCCGGGCGGCGTGCGGTGCGCCGGGTCGGCGGTGGTTCGGGGCCCGTTCAGGGGGGTGGATCGCGGGAATCGCGAGCTTCACAAGGGATGGGGATTCGGCCGGTGCCGCCCCGTTGGGTTCGTGCGGTGGGGCCGCCTCGGACACGGGTCTCCACCCCCGCACGCTAGGCAGCGGTCCGGAGGGCGGGTACCCCTGAACGACCCCTGGGGGCCCCTCAGTCGGGGTCCGGTTCACCGAGCGAGATCAGCTGGTCGTGGACGATGTTGACCACCTCCCGGCGGTGCGACTTCAGATACCCCTGGGCGCCGGGGAACACCTCCAGGTCGAAGCTGCCTGACGTGCACCGCCGCCAGCCGCGGACGCCCGCCAGCGCGGCGCGCTGGTCGTGCTGGGCGGTCAGCGCGACGACCCGGCAGCTGAGGGCGGGCGGGCCGAGGCTGCCGCGGTGTCCGGGTGCCGTTCGCCCGGAGACGAACAGGGTCAGCGGGGCGCCGTACGTCTCCCGCTCCAGCCTGCATCCCACCGCGTAAGCCAGTTCGGCGCCCATGCGGTGCCCGAAGAGGGCGAACGGGCGGTCGGTCCAGCCCCGTACCGCCTCGAAGACCTTGTCGGCCAGCAACTCGCATGCGGCCGGGTCGAGTTCCTCCTCCGCCGACAGGGAGGGGTACTGCACGATGAGCAGTTCCACGGTGGGCAGCAACAGCTCGGCCATGGCGAGGTAGCAGAGCGGGGAGTTGCGTGAGCTCGGGAAGCAGATCATGCGGTAGCTGCTCGGGAGCGCGGGCTGCCGGATCTGGATCAGGCCGACCTCGTCGGGGGTGGTCTCCCCGGCGGGGGGCCGGCCGTACGCATGGGTCATGCTCCCTGGAACTCCGCCTCGGGTGGCGCCTCTGACTCGTGGGTCGGGCGTGCGGCCGGCTCCTCCTGCGTGGAGGGCCTTCATGAACGGAACTGCGCCTCGTCGTGGCCGCCGGCGGTGCCGGAGACGACCTCCAGGCCCTGGCCGGCCAGCCACCGCAGGACGTCGGTGATCTCCAACTCGCCGCGGGCGGAGGCCTGGACGGCCTCGACGGCCCGGTGCACGGCGTCCGTGAAGAAGTACACCCCGGCCCGGCCGGGCACGGCCTGCGCCGCCGGGCGGCGGCTGCGGAACTCCTCCAGCTGCTCGCCGATCCCGCCGGGGACGAGGGTGTCGCCCGGGTACGTCACGAAGTCGTCGTCACCGAGCCAGTGACGCGCGGTGCGCAGAGCGTGGGCCAGGCCCGGCGGCCGGTGTTGGGGGAGGTAGGTGATGCTCACGCCGAAGCGCGCGCCGTCGCCGACGGCCGCGCGGACCTCGTCTGCGGTGTCACCGAGGACGATGCCGACATCGGTGATGCCCGCGTCGGCGACGCCCTCGATGGCGTGGAGGAGGGCGGGCTTGTCCGCCGAGTGGTGGAACCGCTCGGCGGAAGGGGCGGGCGGGGGGCGCAGACGGGTGCCGGATCCCCCCGACAGGACGAGTGCTTTCACGGGGTCTCCTCGCGAAATGGTGAGGCGAGCGGAGCTGATCCGGCGCGATCACCCGACGATGCTATGAGAATATTCGCCGGGACCGCAGTGCGTGATCACCCCTATTCCCCCCTCAAGCCCTTCCGCCTCCCCCTAGGTCCAGGGTCCGGCGGACCCCGGTGCAGTCCGGTGTGTTAGACATGGCGCAAGCACATCATTTCCGCGTCCCATTCAGTCGGCGCCCGACGCGCGGCCGGTCACGCGATATTCCCCCCGCGGACCCGCCGGACCGCCGTTGCCGCGTCCCACTTGATTCGCAGGCATAAATGAAATCTGAAAGACTCGTGGATTCCGCTGTCGTGGTCGATGGACTGGTCAAGAAGTACCGGGACCGTGACCGTCCGGCGGTGGACGGCTTGAGTTTCTCGGTCCGACGGGGTGAGGTGTTCGGCTTCCTGGGGCCCAACGGAGCCGGCAAGACGACAACCATCGGCATCCTCACCACCCGCGTGGCCCCCACCGCGGGGCGCGCCTTCGTGCAGGGCGTCGACGTCGTGGCCCACCCCGCGCAGGCCCGCCGGGCCTTCGCCGTCGTCCCCCAGCGCAACAACCTCGACCAGTCGCTCACGCTGCGGCAGAACCTGACCTTCCATGCCGGCTACCACGGCATGGGCCGTACCGAACGCCGCCGGCTCGCCGACGAGTGCCTGGAGTGGGTGGGGCTCGGCGACCGCGGCAAGGACCGCGGCGACCAGCTCTCCGGCGGCCAGGCCCAGCGCGTGATGATCGCCCGGGCCCTGATGCACCGGCCCGACGTGCTCTTCCTGGACGAGCCGGCCAACGGACTCGACCCCCAGGCACGCCTGTTCATCCACGAGCGGGTGGCCGAGCTGAGCGGGCGCGGTGTGACCACCGTGCTCACCACCCACGACATGGACGAGGCGGCCCGGCTCTGCGACCGCGTCGGGATCGTGGACCACGGGCGGCTGCTCGCCCTGGACACCCCGCAGGCGCTCATGCAGAGCCTGAGCGGCACCGCCCTGACCCTCACCGTGCGGCCGGCGGAATCCGGCGCCGTGGAGGTCATCCGCCTGCTGGAGAAGATCGAGGCGGTGACGCGGGTCGAACGGATCGAGCCCGGGCGCCCGGAAGGCCCGGGCGACTCGAGCGACTCGGGCGACTCCGCAGACGGCACGGCGCCGGACGCCGGGGACCCGGCCGCGGACGCGCCCGTACGGCTGCGCCTCTACAGCGACGCGCCGTCCGGTGCGGTGCTTCCGTCCGCCATCACCACCCTGACGGCGGCGAACTGCGACATCAAGGACATCAAAGTGGGCACCGCGACACTGGAGGACGTCTTCATCGCGCTGACCGGCCGGGAGCTGAGATGAGCACCGCCACCGCACCCGCCGTCGCACCCGACCCGGTCGCCGACTTCCCGCAGGAGCTGAAGCCCGCTCCGGCCGGCGTCCGCTCGGTGACCCGTACGTTCTTCTTCATCCTGTGGCGGGACATCTTCGTCACCGGCCGCGAACTGGGCACCTTCCTCGCCCAGATCCTCGTGGAACCGTTCTTCATCCTGTTCGTCTTCGGCAAGGTCCTCGGTGAACTCGGCTTCACCGGCGGCAGCTTCCAGGCGGTCCTGCTGCCCGGCGTGGTGGCGCTCAACGCCTTCCTGGTGAGCCTGCAGAACACGGCTCTGCCGCTGATCATCGACTTCTCCTGGAGCAAGGAGATCGAGGACCGGCTGCTGGCCCCGATCCCCACCACCCTGGTGGCGGTCGAGAAGCTGGTCTTCGGCATGCTGCGCGGCATCGTCGCGTCGCTGCTCATGATCCCGATGGGCTTCCTGGTCCTGGACAACGTGTCCTGGCCGATGGACCGGTTCCCGGCCACCTTGGGCGTGCTGCTGATGGGCGCGCTGGCCGGCAGCACGGTGGGCCTGACCATCGGCACCCTGGCCCCGGCGCGGCACATCAGCATCGTCTTCGCGGTGACGCTGACCCCGCTGATGTTCACGGGCTGCACCCAGTTCCCGTGGCACGGGCTGGCGGACATCCGCTGGTTCCAGGTGCTGTGCGCCTTCAACCCGCTGACCTACGTCAGCGAGGGGATCCGCGCCCTGCTGCTGCCGCCCGGCGGTCCCGGCTCGATCCCGCTGTGGGTGGACCTGATGGCGCTCACCGCGGCGATCCTGATCTTCGGCGCGATCGGCATCAAGGGCTTCCACCGCAGGGCCCAGGACTGACCCTGTTCCTCCGCTTCTCCTCCGGCCTCGTGCCCGGACCGGCGCACCCGCGCCCGGCCGGGTGCGGGGCCTTTTCTCGTCATCACCACCTCACGCACCCTTCACAGCATCTCCACCATCCCGTAAGCAAAGGTATTCACGGACCATGACTCATTCTGATGCGATTGTCGCGGCTCCTGCGGCAGACTCCTCCGATTCCCGGACCGGGACCGCGATCGTATTCCCCGGCATGGGCCCCGCGTCGTTTTCCGAAGTCGGCAAGTTCCTGATGCTGGACCCGTATGCGCGAGTCCGGCTGGCGGAGGCCGACGAGGTGCTCGGATATTCGGTGTTCGACCGTTTCCGTGATGCCGAGGAAGACTATTCCGTCGACTTCCAGATCGCCTTCCTGGTGAACTCCATGGCGCTGGCGGACCGGGCCGTGGACGTCCTCGGCGTCTCCCCCAGCGTCTGCGCGGGGCCGAGCTTCGGCCAGAAGGCGACCGCCGCCTTCAGCGGGTCGCTCTCCTTCCCCGACGTCGTCCGGCTGACCGCCGAACTGGCCCGCTGCGAGGAGGAGTACTTCTCCGGGGCGTACGAGGACGTGGTCACCCACTGCTTCGTACGCACCCCGCAGGAGCGCCTGGACGAGATCCTCGCGGAGTTCGACGACCGGGGCGCCTGGTACGACCTCTCGGGCCGCCTCGACGCCGGCTTCCACATGCTCTCCGTACGGGAGAAGGAGCTCGACGCCCTGAACGCCGGCATCAGCGCGGCGGGCGGCTACTCCATGTACTCGATGCGGCCGCCCGTGCACGCGGCGGCGTTCTCGGCGCTGCGGCGCAAGGCGGAGGAGGAGGTCTTCGGCGCGTACGAACTGGCCGACCCCGCCCTTCCGGTGGTCGTCGACCACGACGGCACGGTCGTGCGGGACGCCGCCGGGATGCGCGAGATGATGCTGGACACCTTCGACCGGCCGATCCACTGGCCCGCCATGGTGGAGTCCCTCAAGGGGCTCGGCGTCGGCACGCTGTACGTGACCGGCCCCGACAACCTGTTCCACCGGCTGGACGTCACGAAGCAGAACTTCGAGGTCGTCCCGGTGGGCCTGCCGAAGAAGCGGGCCCGCGAACGCGAGCGGGAGCAGGCGCTGGAACGGTCCCGGGCGACCCGGGCCCGGCGCGCCGCCCCGGGGCCCGTGACCGCCTGAGGAAGCGGACGCGGGCCGGGCCCCACCCCCTGAGGGGGTGGGGCCCGGCCCTTTTCACGTCACCGGACCGGCCGGCCTCACACCGTGGCGTCCAGCCACTCCTCGACGGCTCCCGCGGTCGTCGTGGCGTGCTGCTCCATCATGGTGAAGTGGTTGCCCGCCACGTCCACGGCCGTGTGCTCCAGGTCCCAGTACGAACGCCAGTCGCCGGTCGCCGACCGCTTCCAGTCGAAGAACTGCTCCTCCGCCCGGACCAGCAGCGTCGGCGCCTTCACGGCCTCCGGCTTCCAGCCGCCGAACAGCCGGAAGTACGCGCCCATCGCGAGCAGTCGGCTGTCGTCGACCGGGACGTAGCTGCCCTGCCGCTCGTCCACCCCTTCCGACAGCCCCGGCTGGATGCCGATGATGGCGTCGTCGTCGTGCGAGTAGATGTCGACGAGGACCACGGCCTCCGGGAAGACCCCGGCGCTCTCCAGCCGGCCGGCCACCGCGTGGGCGAGCATGCCGCCCGAGGAGTGCCCGAGCAGGACGAACGGCTCTCCCTCCGCGTGCCGCAGGACGGCCTCGGCCTGGGCCTCGATCACCGCTTCGGCGGTCGAGGGCAGCTGCTCCCCGCGCAGGAAGCCCGGCGCGGCCATCGCGTGGACGTCCCGCCGGCCGCGGAACGCGGAGGCGAACCGGGCGTACTGGTGCGGGCCCGAGATCGACAGGATCGAGGAGAAGCACACCAGTGCGGGCCGCGTCCCGCCGCGCGAGAGCCGCACCAGGCTCGGCGCCTTGCGCAGCTCGGCCGCCGAGGCGAACGACGGCCGGAACCGCGACGCCTGCATGAGCAGTTCCATGAACTGACCGGACGCACCCTGCGTCCCCGCCTCCTGGAGCATGGCTCCGAAGACTCCGGCGCCCTCCTCACCGTCCTGCCCCGCCGCGCCGTCGGGCCCGGCCGGGCCGCCCGGCGCCCCGGCGAGCTCGGCGCGCAGCCGGGCGGCGACGAGGAGCGGGGTCGGGTGGTCGAAGAGCAGGGTGGCCGGCAGTCGCAGGCCCGTCGCCGCGTTCAGCTGGTTGCGCAGCTCGACGGCGGTCAGCGAGTCCAGGCCGAGCTCCAGGAACTCCTGCGACTCCCCCACCGCGTCGGGCGAGGGATAGGCGAGCACCGCGGCGGCCGTGGCACGCACCACCTCCAGCAGCACCCGCTCCTGCTCCTCCTCCGGCAGTGCCGACAGGCCCGCGAGCCGTCGCGCCGCGGCGGACGCCGCCGAGTCGGCGACGCCGTGGGCGGCGGCCCTGCGCAGGCCCCCGCGCACCAGTCCCCGGAAGAGCGGCGGGAGGCCCCCGGCGTCCGCCTGGGCCCGCAGGGGTGCGGTATCCAGCCGCATGGCCACGAAGACGGTGCCGGTCCCGGTGCCGGTGCCGGTGCCGGTCAGATCGCTCGCCGTGTCGAAGAGGGCCAGGCCCTCCTCGGAGGAGAGCGGGGCCAGTCCGGCGCGCGCCATCCGCTGGACGTCGGCGTCCGTGAGGTCGCCGGTCATCTCGCTGCGCTGCTCCCACAGCCCCCAGGCCAGCGACACCGCGGGCAGTCCCGCCGCGCGCCGGCGCTGGGCCAGGGCGTCGAGGAACGCGTTCGCCGCCGCGTAGTTGGCCTGCCCGGGGCTGCCGAGCGTACCGGCCGCCGAGGAGAACAGGACGAATGCGGAGAGGTCCAGGTCCCGGGTCAGTTCGTGCAGGTGGAGGGCCGCGTCGACCTTGGGCCGCAGCACCGCGTCGATGCGCTCCGGGGTCAGGGACGGTACGAGCCCGTCGTCGAGGTGGCCCGCCGTGTGGACGACGGCGGTCAGCGGGTGCTCGGCCGGGATGCCGGCCAGCAGCGCGGCCAGCGCCTCCCGGTCGGAGGCGTCGCAGGCGACGACGGCCGCCTCGGCGCCCAGTGCGGCGAGTTCCGCGACGAGCTCCGCGGCGCCGGCGGCGGCGGGACCGCGCCGGCTGGTCAGCAGCAGGTGCCGGACACCGCGTTCGGTCACGAGGTGCCGGGCCAGCAGGCTGCCGAGCACTCCGGTGCCGCCGGTGATCAGGACGGTGCCGTCCGCGTCGAACGCGGTGGCGACCGGAGCCTGGGCCGCGGCGTCCGTCTCCGGGCGGGTCGCGGGGACCCGCGCCAGCCTGGCGGCGTGCAGGGTTCCGGCCCGGACGGCGAGCTGGGGTTCCCCGCTGGTCAGGGCGGCCGTGAGCAGCGGGGCGAGCTCCGCCGTGCCGTCGTCGTCGAGGTCGAGCAGCAGGAACCGGCCGGGGTTCTCCGACTGCGCGGACCGCAGCAGGCCCCACACCGACGCGTGGACCAGATCCGCCACGCCCTCGCCCGGCCGTGCCTCGACCGCGCCGCGGGTGACCACCGCCAGGCGGGCCCCGGCGAGGGTCTCGTCGGCCAGCCAGCTCTGGACGAGGCCCAGGGCGTCGTGGGCGGCCTGCCGGGTGGCTGCGGCGATGCCGGCCGCGGTGTCCGCCGTACGGTCCGTGTCGGTCGCGGCGTACGAGACGAGCACGGTGTCCGGCAGCGGCTTGCCGGCCGCCACCACGGCCGCGAGGACGTCCAGGTCCGTGTAGACGTCGACGGTGATGCCCGCACCCCGCAGCGTCGCTTCCAGCCCCGGGGTGTCGGTACCGACCACGGCCCAGCGCCCGCCCGCGGCGGCGGGGGTCACGGTCAGTGCGGGCCACTCCAGCCGGAAGAGCGACTCGTGGAAGCTCGGCAGGGCCGAACGCAGCCGGGTCGGGTCGAGCTCCCGCAACAGCAGGGACTCCACCGACACGACCGGCTCGCCCTGCTCGTCGAAGGCCGCGAGGGACACGGCTCCGGATCCCGCGGGGGCCAGACGCACGCGCAGCGCGCCCGCCCCGACCGCGTGCAGGCCGACGCCGGTGAAGGAGAACGGCAGCCGGATCCGGTCGCCGTCGCCCGGCGCGTCGTCCCCGGTGGCGAGGAAGGAGCCGAGCGCGAGGCCGTGCAGCCCCGCGTCGAGCAGCGCGGGGTGCACACCGAAGTGCTCGGCATCGGCCTGCGGGCCCTCGGACAGCGCGAGTTCGGCGAACAGTTCGTCGCCGCTGCGCCAAGCGGCCCGCAGGTTGCGGAAGGCCGGGCCGTACGCGTACCCGATGGCGGCGAACTGCTCGTACAGGTCGGCCACCTCGAGCGGTTCGGCTCCTGCGGGAGGCCAGACCTCGGGACCCGATACCCGAGGCGCGGCCAGCGCGTCCGCCGCGCCGAGCACACCGCCGGCGTGCCGCGTCCACGGCACCTCCTGGCGCCGCGCGACGTCGTCGTCGCCGGTCTCCGGTCGCGAGTGGACGTGCAGCGCGCGCCGCCCCGCCTCGTCGGGCGCGGCCACCGACAGGCGGAGCTGGAGCGCGCCCTGCTCGGGCAGCACCAGCGGAGCCTCCAGGGTCAGCTCTTCGACGTAGTCGGTGCCGGCCCGCCGGGCGGCGTGCAGCGCGAGCTCCACGAAGGCGGTACCGGGCAGCATGACGGTGTCCGCCGCCCGGTGGTCGGCCAGCCAGGGGTGGCTCTGGAGCGACAGGCGCCCCGTGAACAGGAAACCGTCCGAGTCGGGCAGTTCCACGGCCGCACCGAGCAGCGGGTGCCCGGCCGACCCGAGCCCGGCCGAGGCCACGTCGCCGACCTGGCCGGCCGGTACGTCGATCCAGTAGCGGTCGCGCTGGAAGGCGTAGGTGGGGAGGTCGACGCGCTGGGCGCCGGTACCGGCGAAGACGGCGTCCCAGTCGACGGTCACGCCGCGGACGTAGGCCTCGCCGAGGGAGAGCCAGAAGCGTTCCAGGCCGCCCTCGTTGCGGCGCAGGGAACCGAGCACGGCGGCCTCGCGGCCGGCGTCCTCGGCCGTCTCCTGCATGCCGACGGTCAGCACCGGGTGCGGGCTCGACTCGACGAACACGCCGAAGCCCTGGTCGAGGAGGGTGCGGGTGGCCTGCTCCAGCTCCACCGTCTGGCGCAGGTTGCGGAACCAGTAGCCGGCGTCCAGCTCCGGCCCCTCGACCCACCCACCGGTGACGGTCGACAGGAACGGAACTTCGGCGGTGCGCGGGGCGATCGGGGCGAGGAGCTCGGCCAGCTCGTCCCGCAGCAGTTCCACCTGCGCGGAGTGCGAGGCGTAGTCCACGGCGATCCGCTTGGCACGGATCCCGTCGGCCTCGCACGCGGCGAGCAGCTCGTCCAGCGCCTGGACCTCACCGGACACGACCACCGAGGAGGGGCCGTTGGCCGCGGCGACCGAGATCCGCTGCTCGCCCCAGGGGGCGATGCGGTCACGGACCGCGGCGGCCGGCAGGGGCACGGAGACCATGCCGCCCAGCCCCGCCAGCACACGGCCGATGGCCTGACTCCGCAGGGCCACGACCCGGGCCGCGTCCTCGAGGGAGAGGATCCCGGCGACGCAAGCGGCCGCGATCTCGCCCTGCGAGTGCCCGATCACCGCGGCCGGCCGCACGCCCGCCGCACGCCACACCTCGGCGAGGGACACCATCACCGCGAACAGCGCCGGCTGGACCACGTCCACCCGGTCGAGGGTGGGCGCGCCCTCGACGCCGCGCAGGACGTCGATCAGCGACCAGTCGGTGAACGGCTCCAGCGCCTTCGCGCACGCGTCGATCCGCGAGGCGAACGCCGGGGACGACTCCAGCAGGCCCACCGCCATGCCGAGCCACTGCGAGCCCTGACCGGGGAAGACGAACGCCGTCTTCCCGGTGCTCACGGCGCCGCGCGTCACTCCGGCGGCCGCGGCCCCGTCCTCCAGCGCGGTCAGACCGCGCAGCAGCTCCTGCCGGTCACCGGCCACGACCACCGCGCGGTGGTCGAAGACGGCCCGCGTCGTGGCCAGGGAGAGCGCCACATCGGCGGACCTGAGCCCGGCCGCGCCCTCCAGGTGCCGGCGCAGGCGGGCCGCCTGGCCGCGCACGGCATCCGCCGACTTCGCGGACAGCACGTACGGCAGCACCGGCACCGTACCGGTCTCGGCCTCGGTCACCACGGCCTCGTCCGGGGCCTGCTCGATGATCGTGTGCGCGTTGGTCCCGCCGATGCCGAACGACGACACGGCCGCGCGGCGCGGGCGCCCGGTCTCCGGCCAGGGGGTGGTCGATTCCAGGAGCGAGACCGCTCCCGCCGACCAGTCGACGTGCGGGGTGGGCTCGTCGACGTGCAGGGACTTCGGCAGGACGCCGTGGCGTATCGCCTGGACCATCTTGATGACGCCCGCGACACCGGCGGCGGCCTGGGTGTGGCCCACGTTGGACTTGATCGAGCCGAGCCACAGCGGCTGCTCGTCCGTGTGCTCCTGGCCGTAGGTGGCCAGCAGCGCCTGCGCCTCGATGGGGTCGCCGAGCGTGGTACCGGTGCCGTGGGCCTCGACGGCGTCCACCTCTGCGGCGGACAGACCGGCGTTGGCCAGGGCCTGGCGGATGACGCGCTGCTGGGAGGGGCCGTTCGGGGCCGTGAGGCCGTTGGAGGCGCCGTCCTGGTTGACCGCCGAGCCGCGGACCACGGCGAGGACCGGGTGGCCCTTGGCGCGGGCGTCCGAGAGCCGTTCCACGAGCAGCATGCCGACGCCCTCGCCCCACGCGGTGCCGTCGGCGGCGGCCGCGAACGGCTTGCAACGCCCGTCGGACGCCAGTCCCCGCTGGATGCTGAAGGCGATGAAGGTGCCGGGCGTGGCCATCACGGTCACGCCGCCGGCGAGCGCCATGTCGCATTCGCCGTTGCGCAGCGCCTGGACGGCGAGGTGGAGGGTGACGAGCGAGGAGGAGCAGGCCGTGTCGACCGTCACCGCCGGGCCCTCAAGGCCGAACGTGTACGAGACGCGGCCCGAGGCCACACTGCCCGAGCTGGACGTCCCCATGTAGCCCTCCAGGCCCTCCGGGGCCCGGTGGAGCAGCGTGCCGTAGTCGTTGTACATCACGCCCGCGAACACGCCGGTCCGGCTCCCGCGCATGGACGCCGGGTCGATGCCGGCCCGCTCGAAGGCCTCCCAGGAGGTCTCCAGCAGCAGTCGCTGCTGCGGGTCGGTGGCCAGGGCCTCGCGCGGCGAGATCCCGAAGAACGTCGGATCGAAGTGGTGCGCGTCGTGCAGGAACCCGCCGGTCGGGCTGTAGTCGGCGCCCGGCTGGCCGGGGTCGAGGATTCCGGCGAGGTCCCAGCCGCGGTCGTCCGGCATGGCGGAGATGGCGTCCCGGCCGTCCGCGACGAGCCGCCACAGGTCCTCGGGCGAGCGGACGTCACCGGGGAAGCGGCAGGCCATCGAAACGATGGCGATCGGCTCGTCGTCGTGCACGGAGGCCGCGACCGTGGCCACGTCCGCTCCCTGGCCGCCGAGCAGTTCGGCGTGCAGGTACTCCGCCAGGACCGCCGGATTCGGGTAGTCGAAGACGAGGGTGGCCGGCAGGCGCACGCCCGTCGCCGCCGCGAGGCGGTTGCGCAGCTCCACCGCGGTCAGCGAGTCGAAGCCGACCTCGCTGAACGACCGCGCCGGGTCCACCGCCTCCGGCCCCGCGAAGCCGAGTACCGCGGCCACCTGGCCCCGGACCAGCTCCAACAGGGCTCCCGGCCGATGGTCCTGCGGCAGGGCGGCGAGCTTGCGTGCAAAGGCACCGCCGGCGGCCGTGCTGCCCCGGGCCGCACGGCGCGAGGGCATGCGGACGAGACCGGAGAGCAGGGGCGGGAGCAGTCCACCGCGTGCGGCGGCGCGCAGCGCGGCCAGGTCCAGCCTGACCGGCACCAGCAGGGCCTGCCCGGAGGCGCACGCGCTGTCGAACAGAGCCACGCCTTCGGCGGCGGTCAGGGCGACCACGCCACTGCGGCCCATACGCGAGACGTCGCCGGCGTCCAGGGTGTCCCCCATGCCGCCCACCTCGTCCCACAGGCCCCAGGCGAGGGACGTGGCGGTCAGGCCCTGGGCCCGGCGGTGGGCCGCGAGGGCGTCCAGGAAGGTGTTGGCGGCGGCGTAGTTGGCCTGACCGGCACCACCGAAGACACCGGCGGCGGACGAGAACAGGACGAACGCGGCCAGGTCGAGGCCGGCCGTCAGCTCGTGCAGGTTCCACGCGGCGTCCACCTTCGGACGCAATACGGCCGACAGCCGTTCGGCGGTCAGGGAGCCGACGACACCGTCATCCAGGACACCGGCCGTGTGCACGACCGCCGTCAGCGGGTGCTCGGCGGGGATTGCGGCCAGGACGGCGGTCAGCGCGTCACGGTCGGCCACGTCACAAGCGGCCCACGACGCCTCGGCACCCAGCTCGGCGAGCTCCGCCGACAGGTCGGCGGCACCCTCGGCAGCGTCGCCACGCCGGCTGACCAGCAGCAGGCGCCGTACACCGTGCTCGATCACCAGGTGCCGGGCGAAGAGTCCGCCCAGCGAACCGCTCGCACCCGTCACCAGCACCGTGCCCCCGGCAGCCCACTCCGGATCGGAGCCGGCGACCGACGCGCGCGCCAGCCGCGGCACCAGCAGCATGCCCCCGCGCACCGCCACCTCGGACTCGCCCGAAGCCAGGGCCGCCGAGAGCGCGTGCTCCACGTCGCCGTCGGCGTCGACGTCCACCAGGACGATCCGGCCCGGGTTCTCCGACTGCGCCGAACGCACCAGGCCCCACACCGAGGCGTGCACCAGGTCCGCCGGACCGTCACCCGGGGCGACGGTCACGGCGCCGCGGGTCAGGAACGCCAGACGCGCATCGGCGAAGCGGTCGTCGGACAGCCACCTCTGGAGCAGCGTCAGCACCCGGCCCGCCTCGGCGTGCACCGCGTCGGCCACGTCCGTGCCGGCGGGCGCCCGGCACGACAGCACCAGCGCACCCGGAACCGCTTCGAGATCGTCGAGGACCTGCGCGTCGGCCTCGTCCCGCATGACCCAGTCGCCGAACAGCGCGTCCGACGGCATCAGTTCGCGCCACTCGACGCGGAACAGAGCGTCGCCGAGGCCACCGACCTGCCGGCCGAGCTGCTCGGGCGAGAAGGCGCGCAGGGCGAGGCTGTCCACCGAGGCGACGGGGACGCCCGCGGCATCGGCGATCTCCAGACGCACCGCTTCCCTGCCGGCCCGGGAGAGCCGTACGCGCAGGGTGTCCGCTCCCGTGGAGTGGACCGCGACCCCGGACCAGGAGAACGGCAGCCGCGGCTGGCCGGTGTCCTCCACGAGGGAGCCGAGCCCGATGGCGTGCAGAACGGAGTCGAGGAGCGCCGGGTGGATCGTGAACTGTTCGGCGTCCGGGCCCTGCTCGTCGCCGAGGCCGACCTCGGCGAACACCTCGTGGCCCTTCCGCCAGGCGGCCCGCAGGCCCTGGAACACCGGCCCGTAACCGAAGCCGGACTCCGCGAAGCCCTCGTACAGCTCCTCGACGTCGACGGGCTCCGCGCCGGCCGGCGGCCAGGCCGCGAGGTCGAACGCCGGGGGCTCCTGCGCACCCATCGCGAGGGTCGCGGTGGCGTTCCGGAGCCAGAGGGCGTTGTCCGCCGCCAGGCCGTCGCGCGAGTGGAAGGCGAGGGGCCGGCGGCCCGACTCGTCGAGCGCCCCGACGGCGATCTGGAGCTCGACGGCGCCGTCCTCGGAGAGGACGAGGGGGGCGGCCAGGGTCAACTCTTCCACCAGGTCGCAGCCGACCTGCTCGCCGGCGCGCAGCGCCAGCTCGACGAACGCCGTACCGGGCAGCGTCACCGCGCCCATGACGACGTGGTCCGCGAGCCACGGGTGGGTGGCGACGGACAGCCGCCCGGTCAGGAGCAGGCCGTCGGCGTCCGCCAGCATCACCGAGGCACCGAGCAGGGGGTGGTCGGCGGGCCGCAGGCCCGCGGCAGTCGCGTCGGCGGAGGACCCGACGGGGAGGTCGATCCAGTACCGCTCGTGCTGGAAGGCGTAGGTCGGCAGGTCGATGCTCCGGGCACCGGTGCCCGCGAAGTACGACTCCCAGTCGACGGGGGCCCCGTGGGCGTGGGCCTCGGCCACGGCTGCCGTGAGGGCGGCCGTCTCGGGACGCTCCTTGCGCAGGGCGGGGGCGAACGCCGCACCACGCGTGTCGTCGGTCAGGCAGGCCTGCGCCATGGCGCAGAGGACGCCGTCGGGCCCCAGTTCGAGGTACGTGGTCACCCCGGCCGCTTCGAGGGCGCGGACGCCGTCGAGGAAGCGGACCGCCTCGCGGGCGTGCCGGACCCAGAAGTCCGGCGAGCCCATCTCGTCGGTGACGAGGGCGCCGGTCAGGTTCGAGACGACCGGGATCCGCGGAGCGGCGAAGGTCAGCCCCTCCACGACCTCGCGGAAGGCGTCGAGCATGGCGTCCATGTGCGGCGAGTGGAACGCGTGGCTCACGGAGAGGCGCTTGGACTTGCGGTCCGGGAAGGCTTCCAGGACGGCGGTCGCCGCGTGCTCGTCACCGGCGACCACGACCGAGCGCGGACCGTTGATCGCGGCGATGCTCACCCGGTCGGTCAGCAGCGGCAGGACCTCGTCCTCGGAAGCTTCGAGTGCGATCATCACGCCGCCGCCCGGCAGCGCCTGCATCAGCCGGCCGCGGGCGGCCACCAGCGCGCACGCGTCGTCCAGGGTCAGCACCCCGGCGACGTGCGCGGCCGCGATCTCACCGATCGAGTGCCCGGACAGGAAGTCCGGCCGCACACCCCACGACTCCAGCAGCCGGAACAGCGCCACCTCCAGCGCGAACAGCGCCGGCTGCGTGAACTCCGTCCGGTCCAGCAGCTCCGCGTCCGTACCGAAGAGGGCCTTGCCGAGGGGCAGTTGGATGCGTTCGCACACCGCGTCCAGCGCGGCGGCGAACACCGGGTGGGCCTCGTACAGCTCACGCCCCATCCCGAGGCGCTGGCTGCCCTGGCCGGTGAACAGGAAGGCCAGCTTCCCGGCTCCGGCGGCGCCCACGGTGCCGCTCGTGATCCCGGCGGCGGACACGTCGCCGTCCGCCAGCGCGGCCAGCGCGCCGAGCAGCTCCTCCCGGGCCCCGGCGACGACCACCGCCCGGTGGGCGAAGGCCGCGCGACGGGTGGCCAACGAGTAGGCCATGTCGGCCGCTCCGGCCTCCGGCGTGTCCTCCAGGTGGGTCCGCAGCCGGGCCGCCTGGGCGCTCAGCGCGTCCGCCGACTTCGCCGACAGCACGTACGGCAGCACCGGCTCCGTACCCGTCTCGGCCGCGGCCACCGCGGCCTCGTCGGGGGCCTGCTCGATGATCGTGTGCGCGTTCGTGCCGCTGATGCCGAACGACGAGATGGCCGCTCGGCGCGGACGTCCGGTCTCCGGCCAGGCCACCGACTCCGTCAGCAGCTCGACGGCGCCCTCGGACCAGTCGACGTGCGGGGACGGCTCGTCCACGTGCAGCGTCTTCGGCACCGTCCCGTGCCGCATGGCCTGCACCATCTTGATGATGCCCGCAACACCGGCGGCGGCCTGCGTGTGACCCATGTTCGACTTGATGGAGCCGAGCAGGAGCGGCCGGTCCTCCGGCCGGTCCTGCCCGTACGTGGCCAGCAGCGCCTGGGCTTCGATCGGGTCGCCGAGGGTCGTGCCCGTGCCGTGCGCCTCGACCACGTCGACATCGGCCGAGGCCAGGCCCGCGTTGGCCAGGGCCTGGCGGATGACGCGCTGCTGCGAGGGGCCGTTCGGGGCGGTCAGCCCGTTGGAGGCGCCGTCCTGGTTGATCGCCGAGCCGCGGACCACGGCGAGCACCGGGTGCCCGTTGCGCCGCGCGTCCGAGAGCCGTTCCACGAGCAGCATGCCGACGCCCTCGCCCCACGCGGTGCCGTCGGCGGCGGCCGCGAACGGCTTGCAACGCCCGTCCGTCGCGAGGCCGCGCTGGCGGCTGAAGGCGATGAAGGTGCCGGGCGTGGCCATGACGGTCACGCCGCCGGCGAGCGCGAGGTCGCATTCGCCGTTGCGCAGCGCCTGGACGGCGAGGTGGAGGGTGACGAGCGAGGAGGAGCAGGCCGTGTCGACCGTCACCGCCGGGCCCTCAAGGCCGAACGTGTACGAGACGCGGCCCGAGGCCACACTGCCCGAGCTGGACGTCCCCATGTAGCCCTCCAGGCCCTCCGGGGCCCGGTGCAGGAGCGTGCCGTAGTCGTTGTACATCACGCCGGCGAACACGCCCGTGCGGCTGCCCCGCATGGACGCCGGGTCGATGCGGGCCCGCTCGAAGGCCTCCCAGGAGGTCTCCAGCAGCAACCGCTGCTGCGGGTCGGTGGCCAGGGCCTCGCGCGGCGAGATCCCGAAGAACGTCGGATCGAAGTGGTGCGCGTCGTGCAGGAACCCGCCGGCCGTGCTGTAGCTGGTGCCCTGCCGGTCCGGGTCGGCGTCGAAGAGTCCTTCGAGGTCCCAGCCCCGGTCGGCGGGCATGTCCGAGATCGCGTCCCGCCCGTCGCGGACGAGCCGCCACAGGTCCTCGGGCGAGCGGACGTCACCGGGGAAGCGGCAGGCCATCGAAACGATGGCGATCGGCTCGTCGTCGTGCACGGCGACGGCGGTCGGGGCCGCGTCCGCTTCCTGGCTGCCGAGCAGTTCGGCGTGCAGGTACTCCGCCAGGACGGTGGGCGTCGGGTAGTCGAAGACGAGGGTGGCGGGCAGCCGGACGCCGGTGGCGGCGCCGAGGCGGTTGCGCAGTTCCACGGCGGTCAGCGAGTCGAAGCCGACCTCGCTGAACGACCGCGCCGGGTCCACCGCCTCCGGCCCCGCGAAGCCGAGCACGGCCGCGACCTGGCCGCGGACCAGCCCGAGGACGGCGCCGGCCTGCTGGTCCTGCGGCAGCGCGGCGAGCTGCCGGGCGAACGCGCCGCCGGCTCCCCGGGCTGCCCGGCGGGCCGGCATCCGGACGAGGCCGGACAGCAGGGGCGGGAGCATGCCGCCGCTCGCCGCGGCGCGCAGGGCTGCCAGGTCCAGCTTCACCGGCACGAGCAGCGGCTGCTCGGCGGCGCAGGCCGCGTCGAACAGGGCGAGGCCGGCCTCCGGCGCGAGGGCGCCCACGCCGCCGCGGTTCATGCGGTCGCGGTCGCCGTCGGCCAGGTCACCGCCCATGCCGCCGATCTCGGCCCACAGGCCCCAGGCGAGGGACGTGGCGGTCAGGCCCTGGGCCCGGCGGTGCGCGGCCAGGGCGTCCAGGAAGGTGTTGCCGGCGGCGTAGTTGGCCTGACCGGCACCACCGAACACACCGGCGGCGGACGAGAACAGCACGAACGCGGAGAGGTCCAGGTCCCGGGTGAGTTCGTGGAGGTTCCAGGCCGCGTCCACCTTCGGCCGGAGCACGGCCGACAGACGCTCGGCGGTCAGCGAACCGACCACACCGTCGTCCAGGACACCGGCCGTGTGCACGACCGCCGTCAGCGGGTGCTCCGCGGGGATGTCAGCCAGTACGGCCGCCAGCGCCTCCCGGTCGGCCACATCACACGCCGCCCACGACACCTCGGCACCCAGACCCGCAAGCTCGGCGGACAGCTCAGCCGCCTCGCCACGGCGGCTCACCAGCAGCAGGCGCCGTACACCGTGCTCGGTGACCAGGTGACGGGCGAACAGCCCGCCGAGCGAGCCACTCGCACCGGTGACGAGCACCGTGCCCTCAGTGGCCCATCCCGCGGCCGCGGCCTCGGCGAGCGCCGCACGCGCCAGCTTCGGCGCCAGCAGCGCGCCGCCCCGTACCGCCAGCTCGGACTCGCCCGAGGCCAGCGCGGCCGACAGTCCGGCCTCGACGTCACCCTCGGCGTCGACGTCGACCAGGACGAACCGGCCCGGGTTCTCCGACTGCGCCGAACGCACCAGACCCCACACCGCGGCGTGCACCAGGTCCGACACACCCTCGCCCGGTACGGCCTCCACCGCGCCCCGCGTCAGGAACACCAGACGCGACCGCGCGAAACGCCTGTCGGACAGGCACTCCTTGAGCAGCGTCAGCACCTGGCCCGTCTGCGCGTGCACCGCGCCCACCAGGTCCTCGGCGGCCGCCTCCACGCACGGCACGACCAGCGCCGCCGGAATCTCACCGCCCTCGGCCACGGCCACGGCCAGCCCGGCGAGATCCGCGAACACCTGCGGACCCTCGCCCAGCATCAGCCAGTCAGCGGACGACTCGCCGGACGCCACCTCCGACCAGGCCACGTGGTACAGGGAGTCCCCGTGACCGCCGGCCTGCCGGCCGAGCTGCTCCGGCGAGAACGCGCGCAGCGCCAGACTGTCCACCGACGCGACGGGCACACCCTCCGCGTCGGCGATCTCCAGCCGCACCGCGTCCCGCCCGGCCCGCGAGAGCCGCACCCGCACGCTGTCCGCACCGACGGAGTGCACCGCCACACCGGACCACGAGAACGGCAGCCGGCCCTGACCGGTGTCCTCCACCAGCGCACCCAGCCCGATGCCGTGCAGAACCGCGTCCAGCAGCGCCGGGTGGATCGTGAACGACTCCGCACCCGGCTCGGTCTCACCGTCGAGGCTGACCTCGGCGAACACGTCCTCACCACGGCGCCAGGCGGCCCGCAGCCCCTGGAAGGCCGGCCCGTACCCGAAACCGGAGTCGGAGAGGCCCTCGTACAGGCCCTCCACGGGGACGGCTTCCGCCCCGGCCGGCGGCCACTCCGTGAGGTCGAAGCCGGGGGTGCCGCCCGCCCCTTCGGCCAGGAGCGCGGTCGCGTTCCGGATCCACGGCTCGTCGTAGGCCGCGCGGTCGTCGCGGGAGTGGAAGACGACCGACCGCCGGCCGGACGCGTCAGGTGCCGCGACGGAGATCTGGAGCTCGACGCCGCCCTCCTCGGGCAGCACCAGCGGAGCGGCGAGCGTGAGGTCGTCGACCAGGTCGCAGCCGACCTGCTCACCCGCCCGCAGGGCCAGCTCGACGAATGCGGTGCCCGGCAGCAGGACGGAGCCCATGACCCGGTGGTCGCCGAGCCAGGGGTGCGTCGTCAGCGACAGGCGCCCGGTGAGCAGCAGCCCGTCGGCGTCCGCCAGGGAGACCGAGGCGCCCAGCAGCGGGTGGTCGGCGGACCTGAGGCCCACGGTGGTCACGTCCCCGCCGAGGGATCCGGCATCGAGCCAGTAGTGCTCGCGCTGGAAGGCGTACGTGGGCAGGTCCACCTGCTCGGCGCCGGTGTCGGAGTGGAAGGCGTGCCAGTCGACGGCGGTGCCGCGTACGTGGACCTCGGCGAGGGCCGTGGTGATGGTCGCCGCCTCGGAGCGGCCCTTGCGCAGGGCCGGGACGAAGGCGACCGGGCCGGTGCCGTCGGTCAGGCAGGACTGCGCCATCGCGGACAGCACACCGGCGGGGCCGAGTTCGACGTACGTCGTGACTCCGGCGGCTTCCAGGGCGCGGACCCCGTCGAGGAAGCGGACCGCCTCGCGGACGTGGCGGACCCAGAACTCCGCCGAACCCATCTCGTCCGAGACGAGCGCACCGGTGAGGTTCGAGACGACCGGGATGCGCGGGGCCTCGAAGGTCAGCCCGGCGACCACCTGGCGGAAGGCGTCGAGCATGCCGTCCATGTGGGGCGAGTGGAACGCGTGGCTGACCGTCAGCCGCTTGGCCTTGCGGTCGGGGAGCGACTCCGCGACGGCGACCGCGGCGTCCTCGTCACCGGCGATGACCACCGAGCGCGGGCCGTTGACCGCCGCAATGCTCACCCGCTCGGTGAGCAGCGGCAGGACCTCGTCCTCCGAGGCCTGCACGGCGATCATCACGCCACCGGCGGGGAGGCCCTGCATCAGCCGACCGCGGGCCGCGACCAGCATGCACGCGTCCTCCAGCGAGAGGACGCCCGCGACGTGCGCGGCCGCGATCTCACCGATGGAGTGACCGGAGAGGAAGTCGGGCTTCACACCCCAGGACTCGACGAGGCGGAACAGTGCCACCTCTACGGCGAACAGCGCCGGCTGGGTGAACCGCGTCTCGTCCAGCAGCGCCGCGTCATCCCCGAACAGGACGTCCTTCAGCGGCAGTTCGAGGTGCGGGTCCAGCTGGGCGCACACCGCGTCCAGCGCGTCCGCGAACACCGGATAGGCCTCGTGCAGCTCGCGCCCCATCCCGAGGCGCTGGCTGCCCTGCCCCGTGAAGAGGAACGCCGTCTTGCCGCGCGCCCCGGCCACACCGCGTACGACCTGGGCCGTGGCGGTGTCGCCGGACGCGAGCGCGGCGAGGTGGGCGAGGGCCTGCTCCCGGTCGCCGGCCACGAGGACGGCGCGGTGTTCGAGCGCGGCGCGGCCGGTGGCCAGGGTGTGGCTGACGTCCTGCGCCCGCTGGTCGGGGTGGGCGCGCAGGTGGGTGAGCAGGCGCTCGGCCTGTGCCCGCAGGGCCTCTTCGGTACGGGCCGAGACGAGCCACGGCACGACGGGCGGCACGACGGTGCGGCGCCGCGCCGCCTGGCCCCCGGGCTCCTCGGTGGCGGTGTCAGTGGTGGTGTCGGTGGTGGTGTCGGTGGCGGAATCGGCGGGCTCGGTCGAATCGGCGGGCTCAGCGGACTCGGCGGGCGCCGCGACCGGGGCCTGCTCGATGATCGTGTGCGCGTTGGTGCCGCTGATGCCGAACGACGACACGGCGGCGCGGCGCGGGCGGCCGGTCTCCGGCCACTCCACGGTCCGGTCCAGCAGCGACACGGCGCCCGCGGACCAGTCGACCTTGGTCGACGGCGCGTCCACGTGCAGCGTCTTCGGGATCCGGCCGTTCCGGATCGCCATGACCATCTTGATGACGCCGGCGACGCCGGCGGCCGCCTGGGTGTGCCCGATGTTGGACTTGACCGAGCCGAGCCACAGCGGCCGGTCCTCGGTGTGCTCCCGGCCGTACGTCGCCAGCAGCGCCTGCGCCTCGATCGGGTCGCCCAGGGTCGTACCCGTGCCGTGCGCCTCGACGACGTCGATGTCGGCGGCGGTGAGCCGCGCGTCGGCCAGGGCCTGGCGGATGACGCGCTGCTGCGAGGGACCGTTCGGGGCGGTCAGACCGTTCGAGGCACCGTCCTGGTTGACGGCCGAACCACGGACGACGGCCAGTACGCGGTGACCGTTGCGCTCGGCGTCGGACAGCCGCTCCACGAGCAGCATGCCCGCGCCCTCGCCCCACCCGGTGCCGTCGGCGGCGTCCGCGAAGGACTTGCAGCGGCCGTCGAAGGACAGGCCTCGCTGCTTGCTGAACTCGGTGAAGGTGCCGGGGGTCGGCATGACGGTGACGCCACCCGCGAGGGCGAGCGAGCACTCGCCCTTGCGGAGGGCCTGCATGGCCAGGTGCAGCGTGACGAGGGAGGAGGAACAGGCCGTGTCGACGGTGAGCGCCGGACCTTCGAGACCGAAGGTGTACGAGACGCGGCCGGACGCGATGCTGCTGGAGCCGCCGGTGCCGAGGTAGCCCTCGACCTCCGGGGGTACGGCGCGCAGACGCGACGCGTAGTCGTGGTACATGACGCCCGTGAACACGCCGGTCCGGCTGCCGCGCACGGAGGTCGGGTCGATGCCGGCCCGCTCGAAGGCCTCCCAGGAGGTCTCCAGCAGCAGGCGCTGCTGCGGGTCCATCGCCACGGCCTCACGCGGCGAGATCCCGAAGAACTCCGGCTCGAACCGGTTGGCCGAGTGCAGGAAGCCGCCTTCCTGCACGTAGCTGGTGCCCCGCCCGTCCGGGTCCGCGTCGAAGAGCTGCCCCGTGTCCCAGCCCCGGTCCGTCGGGAACGGGGAGATCGCGTCGGTCTCCTCGGACACCAGCCGCCACAGGTCCTCGGGGGACTCGACGTCCCCCGGGTAGCGGCAGCTCATCCCGATGATCGCGATCGGCTCCTGCTCCTCCGACTCGACCTCCTGGAGCCGACGGCGCGTCTCGTGGAGATCGGCCGTCACCCGCTTCAGGAAATACCGGAGCTTTTCCTCGTTCATGCGTG
Source organism: Streptomyces sp. NBC_00273 (assembly GCF_036178145.1). NCBI lineage: Bacteria > Bacillati > Actinomycetota > Actinomycetes > Kitasatosporales > Streptomycetaceae > Streptomyces > Streptomyces sp. NBC_00273. Next base: position 490,343 of record NZ_CP108067.1, read on the forward strand.
CATCCCTTGTACAGAAGCCAGAAAGTCAGAGTCGTTGGAGGGGGCGGGGCAAAGTCGCCTCGTCATGAGATGCCGAACTCCTTGCCGATGAAGTCGAAGAGGTCGTCGTCAGTCGCGCTCTCCAGCGCCTCGGCCACGTCGGCGCCGTCGGAGTCCGAGGCGACCGCGGCCTGTTCACCGGCTTCGCTCCAGGCGGCCAGCAGCGCTTGCAGCCGCTCGGTGATGCGGTCGCGGCCGGCATCGTCGGGCGTCGAGGTGACGAGCGACCTCTGCAGTCGGTCCAGTTCGGCGAGCAGCGGAGGTACGGCCGCCGCGCCGTCCTGCCAGAGTTCGTCCTTCAGGAACTCCACCAGCGCCGTGGGCGTCGGGTAGTCGAAGACGAGGGTGGCGGGCAGCCGGACGCCGGTGGCGGCGCCGAGGCGGTTGCGCAGTTCCACGGCGGTCAGCGAGTCGAAGCCGACCTCGTTGAACGACCGTGCCGGGTCGACCGCTTCGGGTCCGGCGAAGCCGAGGACCCCGGCGACGTACGTGCAGACCAGCTCCAGCAGCGCCTCGTCCCGCGCGGCCGGAGAGAGCCCGGTGAGGCGCTCGCGCAGCTCGGCTCCACCGTCCGTACCGGGGGTGGTGGCGCCGGCGGTGCGGCGTGCGGGCGTACGGACCAGGCCCGACAGCAGCGGCGGGAGCATGCCGCTGCCCGCCTGGGCCCGCAGGGCGGCCAGGTCCAGCTTCACCGGCACGAGCAGCGGCTGCCCGGTGGCGGTGGCGGCGTCGAACAGCGCCACGCCCTCGGCGGCGGTGAGGGCGTTGACGCCACCACGGCCGAGCCGGGACACGTCCTCGGCATCCAGGGCACCACCCATACCGCCGGCCTCGGCCCACAGCCCCCAAGCCAGGGACGTCGCCACCAGACCCCGCGCCCGACGCTCGGCGGCCAGGGCATCCAGGAACACATTGCCGGCCGCGTAGTTGGCCTGCCCGGCACCACCGAACACACCGGCCGCCGACGAGAACAGCACGAACGCGGAGAGATCCAGATCCTGGGTGAGCTCGTGGAGGTTCCACGCCGCGTCGGCCTTCGGCCGCAGGACGGCCGACAGCCGCTCGGCGGTCAGCGAACCGACGACACCGTCGTCCAGGACACCGGCCGTGTGCACGACCGCCGTCAGCGGGTGCTCCGCGGGGATTGCGGCCAGTACCGCCGCCAGCGCTTCACGGTCGGCCACATCACACGCCGCCCACGACACCTCGGCACCCAGACCAGCCAACTCGGCCGACAACTCCGCAGCCTCGCCACGACGGCTCACCAGCAACAGGCGCCGCACACCGTGCTCGGTCACCAGGTGACGGGCGAACAGACCGCCCAGCGAACCACTCGCACCCGTCACCAGCACCGTGCCATCGGCATCCCACTCGACACCCGCGACAGCGGCGACCGCCGTACGAGCAAGCCTCGGCACCAGGACCGAACCGCCCCGCACCGCGACCTCGGACTCACCCGAGGCCACTACCGCAGGTAGCGCACGGAAGGAGGCGTCGCTGCCGTCGGTGTCGGCCAGGACGATCCGACCCGGATTCTCCGACTGCGCCGAACGCACCAGACCCCACACCGCAGCGTGCACCAGATCCGACACTCCCTCACCGGGTACGGCCTCCACCGCACCCTGGGTCAGGAACACCAAACGCGAATCCTCGAACCGCTCATCGGCCAGCCACTCCTGCACCAGCTCCAACACCCGACCCGTCTCCGCGTGCACCGCACCCGCCACGTCCTGCGGACCTGTGACCGGGGACAGCGGGACGCACACCAACGCCGGATCCGAGAGCATCGCGAGCCCACCGCTGTGCACCTCGTAGCGCACGCCCACCGCGTCCAGACCGGAGTGACCGTCCCCGAGCAGCGCCCAGGGGCGCTGCTCCGACGCGGACACCGGGGTGAGCGGCACGGCCGTCCACTCGACCTGGAACAGGGACTCCAGGCGACCACCACGTGCCGCCCCGATCTGCTCGGGCGAGACCGCCCGCAGCACGAGCGACTCGACCGAGGCGACCGGCGCACCCGCCGTGTCGGCGAGTTCCAGCGCGACGGCGTCGCGGCCGGCCGGGGTCAGGCGGACCCGTACCGACGAGGCGCCGGCCGCGTGCAGCCGTACGCCGCTCCAGGCGAACGGGAGCCGTCCCTGGCCGGTGTTCTCGACGAGCTCGCCGAGACCGGCCGCGTGGAGGGTGGCGTCCAGGAGTGCCGGGTGGAGACCGAACCAGTCGGCTGCCTCCGCGGTCTCCTCGTCCAGGCTCACCTCGGCGTACACGGCGTCGCCGTGGAGCCAGGCCGAGCGCAGGCCCTGGAAGGCGGGGCCGTAGTCGAATCCGGCCGCGGCGAGTCCTTCGTAGAGGCCGTCGATGTCCACCGGTTCGGCTCCGGCCGGCGGCCACGCCGTGAGGTCGGCCGCGGGGGCCGGGGCGTCGGCGGTGGTGAGGACGCCGGTGGCGTGCCGCGTCCACGGCTCGTCGGCGGGGCTGTCCTCGTCACGGGAGTACAGCGACAGGGAGCGTCGGCCGGACTCGTCGGCTCCGGCGACGGACAGCCGCAGCTGGACTCCGCCACGCTCGGGGAGGACGAGCGGGGCCTCCAGGGTCAGCTCTTCCAGGAGGTCACAGCCGACCTGGTCGCCGGCGCGTACCGCCAGTTCCACGAAGGCCGTGCCCGGCAGGAGGACCGAGCCGAGGACGGCGTGGTCAGCGAGCCACGGCTGGGTGGCCGACGAGAGCCGGCCGGTGAAGAGGTACCCGTCCGAGTCGGGCAGTTCGACGGCCGCGCCCAGCAGCGGGTGGTCCGTCGTGCCGAGGCCGAAGCCGGCAGCGTCGCCCGGGGTGTTCCGTGCGGTGGGTGCCGAGTCGAGCCAGTACCAGTCGCGCTGGAAGGCGTACGTGGGCAGCTCGACCTGGCGCGCGGCGCTCGGGGCGAAGTACGCCTCCCAGTCCACCGCCGCGCCGTGGGTGTGGGCGAGGGCGAGGGCGTTGCTCAGGGTTTCGGGCTCGGGGCGGCCGGTGCGCAGGGCGGGCGCGAACCGGGCCCCGTCCTCGGTCAGGCAGTCCTGGGCCATCGCGGAGAGCACGCCGTCCGGGCCGAGTTCGAGGTACGTCGTGACGCCCGCGGCTTCCAGGGCGCGGACGCCGTCGAGGAAGCGGACCGCCTCGCGGACGTGGCGGACCCAGAAGTCCGCCGAGCCCATCTCGTCGGTGACGAGGGCGCCGGTCAGGTTGGAGACGACCGGGATGCGCGGAGCGCCGTACGACAGTTCCTCGGCGACCTTGCGGAAGTCGGCGAGCATGCCGTCCATGTGGGGCGAGTGGAATGCGTGGCTGACGGTGAGGCGCTTGCTCTTGCGGTCCGGGAAGGCCTCGGCGACAGCGACCGCCGCGTCCTCGTCACCGGCGATGACCACCGAGCGCGGACCGTTGACGGCAGCGATGCTCACCCGGTCGGTCAGCAGCGGCAGGACCTCGTCCTCCGACGCCTGCACCGCGATCATCACGCCACCGGACGGCAGCGCCTGCATCAACCGGCCCCGGGCCGCGACCAGCCTGCAAGCGTCCTCCAGCGAGAACACCCCGGCCACGTGCGCGGCCGCGATCTCACCGATCGAGTGCCCGGACAGGAAGTCCGGCCGCAGACCCCAGCTCTCGACGAGGCGGAACAGCGCCACCTCGACCGCGAACAGCGCCGGCTGGGTGTACTCCGTACAGTCCAGGACAGCGGCGTCGTCGCCGAACAGGACGTCCTTCAGCGGCAGTTCCATCCGCTCGCACACCGCGTCCAGCGCGGCCGCGAACACCGGGAAGGCCGCGTACAGCTCACGCCCCATCCCGAGGCGCTGGCTCCCCTGCCCCGTGAACAGGAAGGCCAGCTTCCCGGCCCCGGCAGCGCTCACGGTGCCCCGTGCGACCCCGGCCGTGGCCAGGTCGTCGCTCTCCACGGCACCCAGACCGCGCAGCAGCTCCTCCCGGTCCGCCGCCACGACCACCGCACGGTGGTCGAAGGCGGCACGCCGGGTCGCCAGCGAGTACGCCACGTCCGTGGCCCTCAGCGCGGCCGAGTCCTCCAGGCGCGCCCGCAGACGGGCCGCCTGGCCGCGCAGCGCGTCCGCCGACCTCGCGGACAGCACGTACGGCAGCACCGGCACGCCATCACCCTCGGCGGCGGTCACGGCCGCCTCGTCCGGAGCCTGCTCGATGATCGTGTGCGCGTTGGTGCCACTGATGCCGAACGACGACACACCGGCCCGGCGCGGGCGGCCCGTCTCCGGCCACGGCATGTTCTCGGTGAGCAGCGTGACGGCGCCGTCCTCCCAATCCACGTGCGGGGTCGGCTCGTCGACGTGCAGCGTCTTGGGCAGGACCCCGTGCCGCATCGCCATGATCATCTTGATGATGCCCGCGACACCGGCGGCGGCCTGCGTGTGGCCCATGTTGGACTTGATCGAGCCGAGCCACAGCGGCTCGTCCGCCGCGCGCTCCCGGCCGTACGTCGCCAGCAACGCCTGCGCCTCGATCGGGTCGCCGAGGGTCGTACCGGTGCCGTGCGCCTCGACCACGTCGATCTGCTCGCTGGTCAGCCCGCCGGAGGCCAGCGCCTGGCGGATGACGCGCTGCTGGGAGGGGCCGTTCGGAGCGGTCAGGCCGTTCGAGGCGCCGTCCTGGTTGATCGCGGAGCCACGGACCACGGCGAGCACCGGGTGCCCGTTGCGGCGGGCGTCCGACAGGCGCTCGACGAGCAGCATGCCCGCGCCCTCGGCCCAGCTGGTGCCGTCGGCGGCCGCGGCGAAGGACTTGATGCGGCCGTCGGCGGCGAGCCCGCGCTGGCGGCTGAACTCGGTGAAGGTGCCCGGCGTCGACATGACGGTGACACCGCCGGCCAGGGCCATGGTGCACTCGCCGCCGCGCAGCGCCTGGATCGCCCAGTGCAGCGCGACGAGGGAGGAGGAGCAGGCCGTGTCGACCGTGACCGCCGGGCCCTCCAGGCCGAAGGCGTACGAAACGCGGCCCGAGGCGATGCTGCCGGAATTGCCGGTGCCGAGGTACCCCTCGACGCCGTCGGGCACGGAGGTGATCCGGGTGGCGTAGTCGTGGTACATCACGCCGGCGAAGACGCCGGTGCGGCTGCCGCGCAGGGTGGCCGGGTCGATGCCGGCCCGCTCGAAGGCCTCCCACGAGGTCTCCAGCAGCAGGCGCTGCTGCGGGTCCATCGCCACGGCCTCGCGCGGCGAGATCCCGAAGAACGCCGGGTCGAACCGGCCCGCGTCGTGGAGGAAGCCGCCGGAGCGGGTGTAGCTGGTGCCCTTGCCGTCCGGGTCCGGGTCGTACAGGGACTCCAGGTCCCAGCCGCGGCCCTGCGGGAACTCCGAGATGGCGTCGATGCCGCCCACCACCAGGCGCCACAGGTCCTCGGGGGTTTCGACCCCGCCGGGGTAGCGGCAGCTCATGCCGACGATCGCGATGGGGTCGTCGTGGAGCGCGGCGCCGAAGGACGCGGGAGCGGCGCCGGCCGCGGTGGCCGTCTCCTCGTCCGAGGTCAGGGACAGGCCCAGGACCTCGGTCCTCAGGTACGCGGCGAGCGCGCTCGGCGTGGGGTAGTCGAAGACGAGCGTCGCGGGCAGCCGTTCGCCGATGGCGGCGCCGAGGCGGTTGCGCAGTTCCACGGAGGTCAGGGAGTCGAAGCCGAGCTCCTTGAACGCCCGGTCGGCCGGCACCTCGTCGGTCGAGGCGTGGCCGAGTACGGCGGCCACCTCGGCCCGGACCGTCTCCAGCAGGGCCGCTTCCCGCTCCTCGGCGGGCAGCGCGGACAGCCGTGTGCGGAGCGCGGACCCGTCGGCCGTGGCCCCCTGGCCCGCCGCCCGGCGTGCCGGTACGCGGACCAGGCCGCGCAGCAGGTCGGGAACCAGGCCGGTGCGCGCCTGGGCGCGGAGGGCGGCCAGGTCGAGCGGGAGGGGCACGAGCAGCGGGTCGTCCGTGCGGCGGGCCGCGTCGAAGAGGGCGAGGCCGGTCTCCGGCGCGATGACGCCGATGCCGCCGCGGTTGATGCGCTCGCGGTCGCCGTCGGCCAGGTCACCGCCCATGCCGCCGACGCCGGTCCACAGGCCCCAGGCGAGGGAGGTGGCGGCCAGTCCCTGCGCCCTGCGGTGGGCGGCGAGGGCGTCCAGGAACGTGTTGGCGGCCGCGTAGTTGGCCTGGCCCGCGCCACCGAACACACCGGCGGCCGACGAGAACAACACGAACGCGTCGAGGTCCAGATCCTGGGTGAGCTCGTGCAGGTTCCACGCCGCGTCCACCTTCGGCCGCAATACGGCCGACAGACGCTCGGCGGTCAGCGAGCCGACGACACCGTCGTCCAGAACACCGGCCGTGTGCACGACCGCCGTCAGCGGGTGCTCGGCAGGAATGCCTGCCAGTACGGCCGCCAGCGCGTCACGGTCGGCCACATCACACGCGGCCCACGACACCTCGGCGCCCAGGGCGGCGAGCTCGGCCGACAACTCCGTGGCCTCGCCACGCCGGCTGACCAGCAGCAGACGCCGTACACCGTGCTCGGTCACCAGGTGACGGGCGAACAGACCGCCCAGCGAACCACTCGCACCCGTCACCAGCACCGTGCCATCGGCATCCCACTCGACACCCGCGACAGCGGCGACCGCCGTACGAGCAAGCCTCGGCACCAGGACCGAACCGCCCCGCACCGCGACCTCGGACTCACCCGAACCCAGCGCGGCCGACAGCCCGTCCGCCAGGTCGCTCGCGGCGTCGATGTCGACCAGGACGAGCCTGCCGGGGTTCTCCGACTGCGCCGAGCGCACCAGGCCCCACACCGGAGCGTGCGCCAGATCGGACACGCCCTCGCCCGGTACGGCGGCCACGGCGCCCCGCGTCAGGAACACCAGACGCGAGTCCGCCGACCGCTCGTCGGCCAGCCAGTCCTTCAGGAGCGCCAGTACCCGGGCGGTCTCCGCGTGCACCGTGCCGGTCACATCGCCGGCGGCCGGCTCCACGCACGGCACCACCAGCGCCGCGGGAGTGCCCTCCGCCTCGCCCAGCATCATCCAGTCGTCGAAGGATCCGCCCCCGGCCGCCGGCGCCCACTCCACGCGGAACAGGGCGTCACGCGTCAGGTCCGGAGCGGTGTCGAGCTGGTCGCGGCTGACGGACCGCAGGGCCAGGCCGGCGACCGAGGCTACGGGCGCCCCGGTGGCGTCGGCGATCGTGAGGGACACCTCGCCGTTGCGGACGGTGGTCAGGCGCACCCGGAGTGCGCGGGCGCCGACCGCGTGCAGGCTGACACCGGACCAGGAGAACGGGAGCCGTCCTTCGGTGCCGGCGGCGTCCTCGGTGCGCAGTCCGAGCGCGTGCAGGGCCGCGTCGAGGAGCGCGGGGTGCAGACCGAACCGTGCGGCGTCGTCCTCGGCTCCCTCGGGGAGCGCGACCTCGACGTAGTGGGCGTCGCCTTGGCGCCAGGCGGCCCGCAGGCCCTGGAACACCGGCCCGTACCCGAACCCGGAATCCGCGAGGCCCTCGTACAAGCCTTCGACGGGGACGGCCACCGCCCCGGCCGGCGGCCACTCGGTGAGGCCCTGCGGGGCCGCATCGGCCCCGGTGGCCAGCACACCGACGGCGTGCCGCGTCCACGGCGCGTCCGGGTCCACGCCCTCGTGGCGGGAGTGGAGGGTGAGGCCGCGGCGCCGGCCCGACGGGTCGACCGCCGTGACGGAGAGCCGCAGTTGCACGCCGCCGTGCTCGGGCAGCACGAGGGGCGCTTCCAGGGTGAGTTCGTCGACGAGATCGCATCCGACGTGCTCGCCGGCCCGGAGCGCGAGCTCGACGAAGGCCGTGCCGGGCAGGAGGGCGGAGCCCATGACCCGGTGGTCGCCGAGCCAGGGGTGGGTGGTCAGCGACAGCCGCCCGGTGAAGAGGTGGCCGTCGGAGTCGGGCAGTTGGACCTCGGCGCCGAGCAGCGGATGGTCGGCGGTGCCGAGTCCGGCCGCCGTGACGTCGCCGTCCGCGCGGCCGGCGTCGAGCCAGTAGACGCTGCGCTGGAAAGCGTACGTCGGCAGGTCGACGCGCCGGCCCCCGAGCGGGGCGTAGAACGCGGGCCAGTCGACGGCGGTCCCGCGCACGTACGCGGTGGACAGCGCCGAGAGCAGGGTCTCGGCCTCGGCGCGTCCAGCGCGCAGGGCGGGGGCGAAGGCCGCGGAGCCGGTGTCGTCGGTCAGGCAGGCCTGTGCCATCGCGGAGAGCACGCCGTCGGGGCCGAGCTCGACGTACGTCGTCACGCCGGCGGCTTCCAGGGCGCGGATGCCGTCGAGGAAACGGACGGCGTCGCGGACGTGCCGGACCCAGAACTCGGCCGAGGCCATCTCGTCGGTGACGAGGGCGCCGGTCAGGTTCGAGACGACCGGGATGCGCGGGGCCTCGAAGGACAGCCCCGCCACGACCTGGCGGAAGGCGTCGAGCATGCCGTCCATGTGCGGCGAGTGGAACGCGTGGCTCACGGTCAGGCGCTTGGACTTCCGGTCGGCGAACGACACCGCGACGGCGACCGCCGCGTCCTCGTCACCGGCGATGACCACCGAGCGCGGACCGTTGACCGCCGCGATGCTCACCCGCTCGGTCAGCAGCGGCACGACCTCGTCCTCCGAGGCCTCCAGCGCGATCATGACCCCGCCCGCGGGCAGTTCCTGCATCAGGCGGCCGCGGGCCGCCACCAGCGTGCACGCGTCCTCCAGCGAGAGGACGCCCGCGACGTGCGCGGCCGCGATCTCACCGATGGAGTGACCGGACACGAAGTCCGGCCGCAGACCCCAGGACTCGACGAGGCGGAACAGTGCCACCTCTACGGCGAACAGCGCCGGCTGGGTGTGTTCCGTACGGTCCAGGACGGCGGCGTCGTCCCCGAACAGGACGTCCTTCAGCGGCAGTTGCAGCCGCTCGCACACCGCGTCCAGCGCCGCCGCGAACACCGGGTGGGTCTCGTAGAGCTCACGGCCCATGCCGAGGCGCTGGCTGCCCTGTCCCGTGAACAGGAAGGCGACCTTCCCGGCCGTGGTCGAGCCCTGGACCAGGCCCGTCGCCGAGCGGCCCGCGGCGAGGGCGGCCAGGCCGGTACGGAAGCCGTCGAGGTCAGCGGCGACCACGGTCGCGCGGTGCTCGAACACGGCCCGGCCGGTCGCCAGCGAGTGGCCGATGTCGGCCAGCGGCGTGTGCGGGCGTGCCTCCAGGTGGGACAGGAGCCGCTCGCCCTGGGCCCGCAGGGCCTCGGGGGTGCGGGCGCTCAGGTGCCACGGAAGCGCCGCCGGGGCGACGGGGACGGCCGGGGCGGCCGCGGTGACGGGGCTCTCGGGGAGCTCGACGATGGCGTGCGCGTTCGTACCGCTCATGCCGAAGGAGGAGATGCCGGCGCGGCGCGGGCGGCCGGTCTCGGGCCACGGGCGCTGCTCGGTGAGCAGCGAGACCGCGCCCGCCGACCAGTCGACGTGCGGGGACGGCTCGTCCACGTGCAGGGTCTCGGGCAGGATGCCGTGGCGCATCGCCTGGACCATCTTGATGATGCCGGCGACGCCCGCCGCGGCCTGCGTGTGGCCGAAGTTGGACTTCACGGAGCCCAGCCACAGCGGCCGGTCCTCGGGGCGGTCCTGGCCGTAGGTGGCGAGCAGGGCCTGCGCCTCGATGGGGTCACCGAGCCGGGTGCCGGTGCCGTGGGCCTCGACGGCGTCGACGTCGGCGGAGGCCAGGCCGGCGTTGGCGAGGGCCTGGCGGATGACGCGCTGCTGGGACGGCCCGTTGGGCGCGGTCAGGCCGTTGCTCGCGCCGTCCTGGTTGACGGCGGTGCCGCGGACGACCGCCAGGACCTGGTGGCCGTTGCGGCGGGCGTCGGAGAGCCGCTCGACGAGCAGCATGCCGACGCCCTCGCCCCACGCGGTGCCGTCGGCGGCGGCCGCGAAGGGCTTGCAGCGGCCGTCGGCGGCGAGGCCGCGCTGGCGGCTGAACTCGGTGAACACGTCGGGGGTGGTGATGATGGTGACGCCGCCCGCCAGGGCGAGGGAGCACTCGCCGGCCCGCAGGGCCTGCGCCGCGAGGTGCAGGGCGACCAGCGAGGAGGAGCACGCGGTGTCGACGGTGACGGCCGGGCCCTCGAAGCCGAGGGTGTAGGAGACGCGGCCGGAGGCGATGCTGCTGGAGCCGCCGGTGCCGAGGTAGCCCTCGACGCCTTCGGGGACGGTGTTCAGGCGGGACACGTAGTCGTTGTGCATCTGGCCGACGAACACGCCGACCTGTGCGCCGCGCAGGCCCGTGGGGTCGATCCCGGCGCGCTCGAAGGCCTCCCAGGAGGTCTCCAGCAGCAGGCGCTGCTGCGGGTCCATGGCGAGGGCCTCGCGCGGGTTGATCCCGAAGAACGCCGGGTCGAAGTGGTGGGCGTCGTAGAAGAAGCCGCCTTCGCGGGCGTACGAGGTGCCGGGGTTGTCCGGGTCGGGGTCGTAGAGCGCCTCGGTGTCCCAGCCCCGGTCCGCGGGGAGGTGGGCGATGCCGTCGCGGCCTTCGGCGAGCAGCTCCCACAGGTCCTCGGGGCTGCGGACGCCGCCGGGGAAGCGGCAGCTCATGGCGACGATGGCGATGGGGTCGTCAGCCTCGGCGGCGGCCGACCGGACGGTGAGGGCGGCGGCAGCGGGCTCGGAGCCAAGGAGTTCGTCCTTGAGGTAGCCGGCGAGGACCGTGGGGGTGGGGTAGTCGAAGACGAGGGTGGCGGGCAGCCGGACCCCGGCGGTGGCGCCGAGGCGGTTGCGGAACTCGACGGCGGTCAGCGAGTCGAAGCCGAGGTCCTTGAAGGCGCGGCCGGGTTCGACGGCGTCGGGGGTGGCGTGGCCGAGGACGGCGGCCACCTGGTCGCGTACGAGGTCGAGCAGGAGCGCGTCGCGCTCGTTCTCGGGCAGGCGTACGAGCTGCTCCACCAGCGGGGTTCCGGTCCCGCCGGCGGCGGTCTGGGCGGCCCGGCGGGCGGGGGCGCGGACGAGGCCGCGCAGCAGCGCGGGCACCATGCTGGCGTCGGCCTGGCGCAGCGGCGCGAGGTCGAGCTGCATGGGGACGAGGTGGGCGTCGCCGGTGTGGTGGGCGGTGTCGAGGAGGGCGAGGCCCTCCTCGGAGGAGAGGCCGAGGACGCCGGAGCGCGTCATGCGGTCCTTGTCGGCGGTGTCGAGCTCGCCGGTCATGCCGCTCGCCTCGGCCCACAGGCCCCAGCCGAGGGAGGTGCCGGGCAGGCCGTGGGCCTGGCGGTGGCGGGCGAGGGCGTCGAGGAAGACGTTCGCGGCCGCGTAGTTGGCCTGGCCGGCGCCGCCGAAGGTGCCGGCGGCGGAGGAGAAGAGGACGAAGTCGGCCAGGTCGTGGTGGCGGGTCAGCTCGTGCAGGTGGAGGGCCGCGTCGGCCTTGGGCCGCAGGACGTGGTCGATCCGCTGCGGGGTGAGGGCCTCGGCGATGCCGTCGTCGAGGACGCCGGCGGTGTGGACGACGGCGGTCAGCGGGTGTTCGGCCGGTACGGAGGCCAGCAGCGCGGCGAGGGCCTCGCGGTCGGCGGCGTCGCAGGCGGCGACGGTGACGTCGGCGCCGAGGGCGCGCAGCTCCGCGGCGAGTTCGGCGGCGCCGGCGGCGGCCTCGCCGCGGCGGCTGGTCAGGATCAGGCGGCGGGCGCCGCGGACGGTGACGGCGTGGCGGGCGACGAGCGCGCCGAGGGTACCGGTGCCGCCTGTGATGAGGACGGTGCCGTCCGGGTTCCAGTCGGCGGGCACGGTGAGCACGATCTTGCCGACGTGGCGTGCCTGGCTGAGGTAGCGGAAGGCCTCGGGGGCCTGGCGCAGGTCCCAGGCGGAGACGGGCAGCGGGTGCAGGGAGCCGGACCGGAAGAGGCCGAGGAGCTCGGTGAGCATCTCCTGGATGCGGTCGAGGCCGGCCTCGGTGAGGTCGAACGCCTGGTAGCTGACGCCGGGGTGGGCGGCGGCGACGTCGCGGGGGTCGCGCACGTCGGTCTTGCCCATCTCGACGAAGCGTCCGCCGCGCGGCAGGAGCCGCAGGGAGGCGTCGACGAATTCGCGGGCGAGGGAGTCGAGGACGACGTCGACGCCGCGTCCGGCAGTGGCGGTGCGGAAGGTCTCCTCGAAGTCGAGGGTGCGGGAGGAGGCGATCCGGTCGTCGGTCAGGCCGAGTCCGCGCAGGGTGTCCCACTTGGCGGGGCTGGCGGTGGCGTAGACGTCGGCGCCCCAGTGGCGGGCCAGCTGGACGGCGGCCATGCCGACGCCGCCGGCGGCGGCGTGGACGAGGAGGGTTTCGCCCTCGCGCAGGCCGCCGAGGTCGCTGAGCGCGTAGTACGCCGTCATGAAGACGATCGGTACGGCGGCGGCCTCGGCGAACGCCCAGCCCTCGGGCATCGGGGCGATCATGCGGCGGTCGACGACGGCCAGCGGGCCGAAGGCGCCGGGGAGCATGCCCATGACGCGGTCGCCGGGGGCGAGGTCGGTGACGCCGGGGCCGGTCTCGACGACGGTGCCGGCGCCTTCGCTGCCCATGAGGCCGGGGTCGCCGGGGTACATGCCGAGGGCGTTGAGCACGTCGCGGAAGTTGAGGCCGGCGGCGCGTACGGCGACGCGGACCTGGCCGGGTTCCAGGGGTGCCTCGGACTCGGGGCTGGGCACCAGGGTGAGGTGGTCGAGGGTGCCCTTGTCCTCGATGTCCATGCGCCAGGCGGTGCCGTCCGCGGGCGGGGTCAGCGGCGTGGTGGCGGGGACCCGGGCGAGGCGGGGCGCGTGGACGGTGCCGCGGCGGATCGCGACCTGCGGTTCGCCGGTGGCGAGGGCGGCGGCGAGGATCTCGGCCGGGGTGTCGCCGTCGAGGTCGGCCAGGACGAACCGGTCGGGGTTCTCCGACTGCGCGGAGCGGACCAGGCCCCAGACGGGGGCGTGGACCGGGTCGGCGAGGTCCCAGTCGCTCTGGGTGGCGACGGCGCCGCGGGTGACGAACACCAGGCGGGAGCCGGCGAACCGGTCGTCGGCGAGCCAGCCCTGGACGAGGGCGAGGGCCCGGTGCGTGGCGGCGCGGACGGCGTCCGGGGTGAGCGCCTGCGCCGGGGCGGACGGGCAGGGGGCGAGGACGTACGCGGGGGCGGGGGCGCCCGCGTCGAGGGCCTCGCCGAGGGCGGCGAGGTCGGCGTGGACCGGGCCCGGCAGCGCGGCGGCGCCGGAGCCGGGGACGGGTCCCGTGCCGGAGGCCGGGCCGGCGTCGATGACGGCCCATGGGGTCGCGGGGGCGTCGGCGGCGCCGGGCGGGAGCGGGACGGTCGCCCATTCGATCCGGAACAGCGACTCGTGGTAAGCGGCGCGGGAGGCGCCGGCGAGCCGGTCGGCGGAGACGGGCCGGACGATCAGGTGGTCGACGGTGGCGACGGGCGCGCCGGTCGTGTCGGCCAGCTGGAGGCGGAGGGTGTCGTCGCCGTCCGCGGTGAGGCGGACGCGCAGCGCGGACGCGCCGACGGCGTGCAGGGACACGCCGCGCCAGGAGAAGGGCAGTCCGGCCTGCCGGTCGCCGTCGGCGGAGACGAACGTGGCGTGCAGGGCGGCGTCGAGGAGCGCCGGGTGCAGGCCGAAGCGGGCGGCCTCGGCGTGGCGGTCGTCGGGCAGGGCCACCTCGGCGTAGACGTCCCCGCCGAGGGTCCAGGCGGCCCGCAGGCCCTGGAAGACGGGCCCGTAGGCGAAGCCGCCCTGGCCGAGGTGCTCGTACAGGCCGTCGACGGCGACGGCCTCGGCGCCGGGCGGGGGCCAGGCGGTGAGGTCGAAGGCGGGGCGCGGCGCGCCGGAGGCGAGGACGCCCGCGGCGTGCCGGGTCCAGGGCTCGTCGTCGGCGGCGTCGGGGTCGCCGGAGTACAGGTCGAGGGTGCGCCGGCCGTCCTGGTCGGGGGCGCTGACCACGATCTGGAGGCGTACCGCGGAGTGCGGGGTGAGGACCAGCGGGGCTTCGAGGGTGAGTTCCTCCAGGACGTCGCAGCCGGCCTGGTCGCCGGCGCGGACGGCGAGTTCGACGAAGGCGGTGCCGGGCAGCAGGACCGTGCCCATGACGGCGTGGTCGGCGAGCCAGGGGTGGGTGTCGAGGGAGAGCCGGCCGGTGAACAGGAAGCCCTCGCCGTCGGCGAGCGGGACCGCGGCGCCGAGCAGCGGGTGGTGGGCGGCGCCCAGACCGGCCGATTCGACGTCCCCGATGTATCCGGCGGGGGCTTCGAGCCAGAACCGGCGGCGCTGGAAGGCGTACGTGGGCAGGTCGACGCGGCGGGCGCCGGTCGCGGCGAAGTACGCGGACCAGTCGAGGGGGACGGCGCGGGTGTGGAGGGCGGCCACGGCGGCGGCGATCGCCTCGGCCTCGCCGCGGTCGCGGCGCAGGGCCGGCACGAACACGGCGTCGGTGTCGCCGCTGCTGCCGCTGCCGCTCTCGCCGTCGGTCTCGGTGAGGCAGTCGCGGCCGAGGCCGGACAGTACGCCCTGCGGGCCGAGTTCGAGGTACGTGGTGACGTGCTCGGCGTCCAGGGTGCGGATGCCGTCGAGGAAGCGGACGGCCTCGCGGACGTGGGAGACCCAGTGCTCGGGGTCGCGCAGTTCGTCGCCCGCCACGGCGCCGGTGAGGTGGGTGACGACGGGGATGGCGGGGGCGTGGTAGGTGAGGGAGGCGGCGACGTCGCGGAAGGCGTCGAGCATGCCGTCCATCAGCGGGGAGTGGAAGGCGTGGCTGACGGTGAGCCGCTTGGTCCGGCGGCCGCGCCGCTCGAACTCGGCGGCGATCTCCAGCGCGAGGGTCTCGTCGCCGGAGATGACGACGGCGGAGGCGGAGTTGACGGCGGCGATGCCGATCCGGTCCTCGTGGCCGGCGAGCAGCGGCCGGACCTCGTCCTCGGTGGCGGTCAGCGCGATCATCGCGCCGCCCTGGGGCAGTTCCTCCATGAGGCGGCCGCGGGCGGCGACGAGGGCGGCCGCGTCGGGCAGCGAGAGGACGCCCGCGACGTGCGCGGCGGTGATCTCGCCGATGGAGTGGCCGGCGACGAAGTCGGGGCGCACGCCCCAGGTCTCGACGAGGCGGTAGAGCGCGGTCTCCAGCGCGAACAGGGCGGGCTGGGTGTGGCCGGTCCGGTTCAGGAGGGTGTCGTCCTCGTCGAACAGGACGTCCTTGAGGGGCTGTCCGAGGTGCGGATCCAGTGCGGCGCACACCTCGTCGAGGGCGGCGGCGAACGCGGGGTACGCGGCGTACAGTTCGCGTCCCATGCCGGGGCGCTGGCTGCC
The DNA here is from genome assembly GCF_036178145.1 of Streptomyces sp. NBC_00273. Lineage (NCBI taxonomy): Bacteria > Bacillati > Actinomycetota > Actinomycetes > Kitasatosporales > Streptomycetaceae > Streptomyces > Streptomyces sp. NBC_00273. The sequence goes on from NZ_CP108067.1 coordinate 505,690, forward strand.
CTGTCCGGTGAAGAGGACGGCGAGGCGGCCGTCAGCGGCGTCGTGGCGGACGAGCCCGGCGCCGTCGCGGCCCTCGGCGAGGGCGGTGAGCGCGGTGAGCAGCCCGTCGCGGTCGGCGGCGACCACCGCGGCCCTGCGGTCCAGGGCGGTACGGGTGGTGGCCAGGGAGAGCGCCACGTCGGCCGGGGCCGCTCCGGGGCGCTGCGCGAGGTGTTCGGCGAGCCTTGCGGCCTGGGCGCGCAGCGCGTCGGGGGTGCGGCCGGAGAGGAGGAACGGCAGCGTGATGCCCTCGGGGACGCCGGCGGCGTCCGCCGGACCGGCGTCGGTGTGCGCGTCCGCGTCCTGATCGGCGGCCGGCGCTTCGATGATGACGTGCGCGTTGGTGCCGCTGACGCCGAAGGAGGAGATGCCCGCGCGGCGGGGGCGGCCCGTCTCGGGCCAGACGGCGGGCTCCGTCAGGAGTTCGACGGCGCCGGCGCTCCAGTCGATGTGCGGGGACGGCTCGCCGATGTGCAGCGACGCGGGCAGGACGCCGTGCTGCATGGCCTGGACCATCTTGATGATGCCGGCGGCGCCCGCGGCGGCCTGGGTGTGGCCGATGTTGGACTTGATGGAGCCCAGGCGCAGCGGCCGGTCCGCGGGCCGGTTCTGGCCGTAGGTGGCGAGCAGGGCCTGTGCCTCGATGGGGTCGCCGAGGGTGGTGCCGGTGCCGTGCGCCTCGACGGCGTCGACGTCGGCGGTGGTCAGGCCGGCGTGGGCGAGGGCCTCGCGGATGACGCGCTGCTGGGAGGGCCCGTTGGGGGCGGTGAGGCCGTTGGAGGCGCCGTCCTGGTTGACGGCGGTGCCGCGGACGACGGCCAGGACCGGGTGGCCGTTGCGGCGGGCGTCGGAGAGCCGCTCGACGAGGATCATGCCGGCGCCCTCGGCCCAGCCGGTGCCGTCGGCGTCGGCGGAGAAGGACTTGCAGCGGCCGTCGGTGGACAGGCCGCGCTGGCGGCTGAAGTCGATGAAGGTGTCCGGGGTGGACATGACGGTGACGCCGCCGGCGAGCGCCATGTCGCACTCGCCGCTGCGCAGGGCCTGCGCGGCGAGGTGCAGGGCGACGAGGGAGGAGGAGCAGGCCGTGTCGATGGTGACGGCCGGACCCTCGAGGCCGAAGGTGTAGGAGATGCGGCCGGAGGCGACGCTTCCGGCGGTGCCGGTGCCGAGGTAGCCCTCCAGGCCCTCGGGGACGGCCGGGAGCCGGGTCAGGTAGTCGTGGTACATGACACCGGCGAAGACGCCGGTGCGGCTGCCGCGCATCGCGGCGGGGTCGATGCCGGCGCGTTCGAAGGCCTCCCAGGAGGTCTCCAGCAGGAGCCGCTGGTGCGGGTCCATGGCGAGGGCCTCGCGCGGGTTGATGCCGAAGACGTCCGGGTCGAAGTCGGCGGCGTCGTGCAGGAAGCCGCCCTCGCGGGTGTACGAGGTGCCGGCGCGGCCGGGGTCGGAGTCGTAGAGCGCGTCGAGGTTCCAGCCGCGGTCGGTGGGGAACGGGGAGATCGCGTCGGCGGAGCCGGCGACGAGCTGCCACAGCTCCTCGGGGGTGCTGACGCCGCCGGGGTAGCGGCAGCTCATGGCGACGATGGCGATGGGCTCGTCGGCGACGGCCCGGGCGGTGGCGGCGGTGGTGGCGGCCGGGGCCTGGGCGGCCTGGTCGCCGAGGAGTTCGGTGCGCAGGAACGCGGCGAGCGCGTTCGGGGTGGGGTAGTCGAAGACGAGGGTGGCGGGCAGCCGGACGCCGGTGGCGGAGCCGAGGCGGTTGCGCAGTTCGACGGCCGTGAGCGAGTCGAAGCCGAGTTCCTTGAAGGCGCGGCCGGGGTCGACGGCGTCGGGGCCGGGGAAGCCGAGGACGGCGGCGACCTGGACGCGGACGGTGGCCAGCAGCAGCCGGTCGCGTTCGGCGGCGGTCAGCGGCAGCAGGCGCTCGGTGAGGCCGTCGGCGGGGGCTGCGCCCCGGGCGGCGGCGGCCCGGCGCGCGGCGGGCCGGACCAGGCCGCGCAGCAGCGGCGGGACCATGCTCGCGTCGGCCTGGCGCAGGGCGGCCAGGTCGAGGTGCATCGGGACGGCGGTGGCGTCGCCGGTGGCGCGGGCGGTGTCCATGAGGGCGAGGCCCTCGGCGGAGGACAGCGCGGCGACTCCGGCGCGGGAGATCCGCTCCAGGTCGGTGTCGGCGAGGTCGCCGGTCATGCCGCTGCGCTCGGCCCACAGGCCCCAGGCGAGCGCGGTGGCGGGCAGGCCTTCGGCTCGGCGGCGGTGGGCGAGGGCGTCGAGGAAGGTGTTGGCGGCGGCGTAGTTGGCCTGTCCGGCGGCGCCGAGGGTGCCTGCGGCGGCGGAGAACAGGACGAACGCCGCGAGGTCGGCGTCGCGGGTGAGTTCGTGCAGGTGGACGGCCGCGTCCACCTTGGCGGGCAGGACGTGGTCGAGCCGCTCGGGGGTGAGCGCTTCGAGGATGCCGTCGTCGAGGACGCCGGCGGTGTGGACGACGGCGGTCAGCGGGTGCTCGGCCGGTATGCCGTCCAGCAGCGCGGCGAGCGCCTCGCGGTCGGCGGCGTCGCAGGCGGCGAGGGTCACCTCGGCGCCCAGGGCGCGCAGTTGCGCGAGGAGTTCACCGGCTCCGGCGGCGGCCTCGCCGCGGCGGCTGGTCAGCAGCAGGCGGCTGACGCCGTGCTCGGTGACCAGATGGCGGGCGACGAGCCCGCCGAGGGTGCCGGTGGCGCCGGTGACGAGGGCGGTGCCGTCCGTGTCGAGCGGGCGGGTCTGCTGTCCCTCGGCGGCGGGGAGGGCGGGGACGCGGCCGAGCCGGGGGACGACGGCACGGCCCTCGCGCAGGGCGAGCTGCGGTTCGGCGGTGGCGAGCGCGGCGGGCAGGGCGCGCAGGGACTCCTCGCGGTCGTCCAGGTCGAGCAGGACGAACCGGTCGGGGTGCTCGGACTGCGCCGAGCGCAGCAGGCCCCACAGCGGGGCGTGCGCCAGGTCGGCCACGTCGGAGCCGGTGGCGGTGGCGACGGCGCCCTCGGTGACGAACACCAGCCGGGAGCCGTCGAAGCGGGCGTCGGCGAGCCAGGCTTGGGCCAGGTCCAGGGCGCGGTGCAGTGCGTTTTGGACGGCGCCGGACAGCGCGGCGTCGACGGTGGCCCGCGCGGGCCCGGCCGCGGCGGGGACGGGGACGACGACGGCCTGCGGTACGGGGCCGCCGGCCTCGATGGCGGCGGCGAGTGCGGCGAGGTCGCCGTGCGCGGCGGCGGTGGGCAGCACGGTGGTGAACCGGGGGCCGGCCCCGGCCTCGCCGAGCAGGGCCCACTGGCCGGGGGCGACGGTGGTGGCGGCCGGCAGGGCCAGCGGGCTCCACTCGACGCGGAACAGCGAGTCGTGGAAGGCGGTGCGGGCCGCCCGTACCTGGTCGGGGGTGACGGGGCGCAGCAGCAGGGATTCGACGGTGGCGACGGGCGCGCCGGACTCGTCGGCGAGGTCGACGCGGACGGTGTCCTGGCCGGCGGGCGCGAGGCGCACGCGCAGGGCGCGGGCGCCGACGGCGCGGAGGGTGACGCCGCTCCAGGAGAACGGCAGTCTGCCGTGCTCGGTGTCCTCCAGCAGGGAGCCCATGCCGACGGCGTGCAGGGCGGCGTCGAGCAGGGCGGGGTGCAGGCCGAACAGGGCGGCCTCGGCGTGCGCCTGCTCGGGCAGGCGGACTTCGGCGAAGACCTCGTCGGCGCGCTGCCAGGCGGCGGTGAGGCCCTGGAATACGGGTCCGTAGGCGAAGCCGGAGGCGGTGAGGTGCTCGTAGAGGCCCTCGACGGGGACGGCGGTGGCGCCCTGCGGCGGCCAGGTGGCGAGGTCGGAGCCGGGGTGCGGGGCGGGGCGTGCGGTGGCGGGGGTGAGGAAGCCGGTGGCGTGCCGGGTCCAGGCGCCTTCGCCCCAGGTGTCGTCGGCGGCGTCCTCGGGCCGGGAGTGCAGGGTCAGGGCGCGCCGTCCGTCGGGGTCGGGGGCGCCCACGGCGAGCTGGATCTGGACGCCACCGTGCGGGGGCAGGGCCAGGGGGGCCTGGAGGGTGAGCTCCTCGAGGAGTTCGCAACCGGTGTGCTCGCCGGCCTGGAGGGCGAGTTCGACGAAGGCGGTGCCGGGCAGCAGCACGGTGTCCATGACCGTGTGGTCGGCGAGCCAGGGGTGGGTGGCCAGGGAGAGCCGGCCGGTGAAGAGGTAGCCGTCGCCGTCGGCCAGGGCGATGGCGGCGCCGAGGAGGGGGTGGTCGGCGGAGCCGATGCCGGCGGCGGTGACGTCGCCGGTCCAGGCGGTGGACTGTTCGGGCCAGTAGTGGCCCCGCTGGAAGGCGTACGTGGGCAGGTCGACGCGGGTGGCGCCGCGCCCGGCGAAGACGGCGGACCAGTCGGCCCGGACGCCGTGCGCGTGGGCCTGGGCGACGGCGGCGGCGAACGCGGCCGGTTCGGGACGGTCGGCGCGCAGGGCGGGGACGAAGACGGCGTCGTCGCGGTCGTCCTCGCCGGCGAGGCAGTCCTGTGCGAGGGCGGTGAGGACCCCGCCGGGGCCGACCTCGACGAAGGTGGTGACGCCGAGCGCGGCCAGGCCGCGCACCCCGTCGTGGAAACGGACGGCCTCGCGGACGTGGCGGACCCAGTAGTCGGCGGTGCAGATCTCCTCGGCGGTGACGGAGGCGCCGGTGAGGTTGGAGACGATCGGGATGACGGGCGGCGCGTAGGAGACGGCCTCGGCGGCCTCCCGGAACGCGTCGAGCATGCCGTCCATGAGCGGCGAGTGGAAGGCGTGGCTGACGGTGAGCCGCTTGGTGCGGCGGCCGCGGGCGCGCAGGGCCTCGGCGACCTGTTCGGCGGCGTCCGCGTCGCCGGAGACGACCACCGAGCGGGGGCCGTTGACGGCGGCGATGGACACCCGGTCGGTGAGGAGCGGGGTGACCTCGTCCTCGGTGGCCTCGACGGCGATCATCGCGCCGCCGGCGGGCAGGGCCTGCATGAGGCGACCGCGGGCGGCCACGAGGGCGGCCGCGTCGGGGAGGGTGAGGACGCCGGAAACGTGGGCGGCGGCGAGTTCGCCGATGGAGTGGCCGATGAGGAAGTCGGCGGTGACGCCCCACTGTTCGAGCTGGCGGTAGAGGGCGACCTCGACGGCGAACAGGGCGGCCTGGGTGTAGGCGGTGGCGTCGAGGAGCGCCGCCTCGGGGGTGCCCTCGGCGGCGAACAACACCTCGTACAGGGGGCGTTCGAGGTGCCGGTCGAGTTCGTCGCGGACCGCGTCGAGGGCGCGGGCGAAGCCGGGGTGGGTGGCGTACAGCTCACGGCCCATGCCGGGGCGCTGGCTGCCCTGGCCGGTGAAGAGGAAGGCGGTGTTGCCGTTGCCGGGGGCGCCGAGGACGGCGGTCGCGGGCTGCTCGCCCGCGGCGAGCGCGTCGAGGTCGGCGAGCAGCTGCTCGCGGTCGGCGGCGAACAGGACGGCGCGGCGGTCGAGGGCGGAGCGGCTGGTGGCGAGGGAGAAACCGAGATCGGTCAGGGACGCGGGGTCCGCCGCGAGTGCGGGGTCGGCCCGCAGGTGGGCGGCGAGGCGGGCGGCCTGGGCGCGCAGGGCGTCGTCGCCCTTGCCGGAGACCGGCAGCGGTACGGGCCCGGTAGCGCCTTCCGCGGCGGCTTCGGCGTCGTTGCCGCTGCCGCTGCCGCTGCCGCTGGCCGTGGTGCCCGTGCCGTCGGTCTTCGCGTCCGCGCCGGGTACCTCGGCGGGCGGGGCCTGCTCGATGACGGTGTGGGCGTTGGTGCCGCTGACGCCGAAGGAGGAGATGCCGGCGCGGCGCGGCTGGCCGGTCTCGGGCCATGGCACGGCCCGCGTGAGCAGTTCGACGTCGCCGGTGCTCCAGTCGACGGCGCTGGAGGGCTGGTCGATGTGGAGCGACTCGGGCAGCACGCCGTGCCGCATCGCCTCGACCATCTTGATGATGCCCGCGACACCGGCGGCGGCCTGGGTGTGTCCGATGTTGGACTTGATGGAGCCCAGCCACAGCGGCCGGCCCTCGGGCCGGTTCTGGCCGTACGTGGCCAGGATGGCCTGCGCCTCGATGGGGTCGCCGAGGGTGGTGCCGGTGCCGTGCGCCTCGATGACGTCGACCTGCGCCGGGGTGAGCCCGGCGTTGGTCAGCGCCTGGCGGATGACGCGCTGCTGCGCGGGGCCGTTGGGCGCCGTCAGACCGTTGCTCGCGCCGTCCTGGTTGATCGCGGAGCCGCGGACCACGGCGAGTACGGGGTGCCCGAGGCGGCGGGCGTCGGAGAGCTTCTCGACGAGGAGCATGCCGACGCCCTCGCCCCAGCCGGTGCCGTCGGCGCCGTCGGCGAACGGCTTGCACCGGCCGTCGGGGGCGAGTCCGCGCTGCCGGCTGAACTGTACGAAGGCGCGCGGGCTGGACATGACCGTGACACCGCCCGCCAGCGCGAGGGAGCACTCCCCGCCCCGCAGCGCCTGCACCGCGAGGTGGAGGGCGACGAGCGAGGCCGAGCAGGCGGTGTCGACGGTGACGGCGGGGCCTTCGAGGCCGAAGGTGTAGGAGAGGCGGCCGGAGACGACGCTGGCCGCGTTCCCGGTGAGGAGGTACTGCTCGACGCCCTGGGGGACGCCGTCGCGGAGCAGGTCGGGGTAGTCCTGGCCGTTGGTGCCGATGAACACGCCGGCCTTGCTGCCGCGCAGCGTCGCCGGGTCGATCCCGGCGCGCTCGAAGGTCTCCCAGGACGTTTCGAGCAGCAGGCGCTGCTGCGGGTCCATGCCGAGGGTCTCGCGCGGGCTGATCCCGAAGAACGCGGCGTCGAACTCGCCGACCCCGTTCAGGAAACCGCCCTCACGGGTGTACGAGGTGCCCCGCTGGTCGGGGTCGGCGTCGTACAGGGACTCGATGTCCCAGCCGCGGTCGGTGGGGAAGTCGGTGATGGCGTCCCGGCCACCCGCGACCAGGTCCCACAGGTCCTCCGGCGACTGGATGCCGCCGGGGAACCTGCAGGCCATGCCGACGATGGCGATCGGCTCCGGCTCTTGGGCCTCGACCTCGCGCAGGCGCTGCCGTGTCTGGTGCAGATCGGCCGTCACCCGCTTCAAGTAGCCGATGATCTTGTCCTGATCCGCTACCTGATCCGCCATTGGAACCTCACCCATGTTCGTCACAAACCCTTGCGCTGCTACTGCCTGCTGTCCGCTGTGCTGCTAGATACCGAGCTCGTTCTCGATGAAGTCGAAGAGCTCGTCGGTCGTGGCTTCCTGGAGCTTCTCGGCCACGGCCCCGCTGCTCGAAGGGGCTTGCGGTTCACCCCATTTCGCGAGGAGGGCCTGCAGGCGCGAGGCGATGTCGGCCCGCGTCTCCCCGTCCGGTTCGAGGACGGACAGCGTGGATTCGAGCTTTTCCAGTTCCGCGATGCCGGGCGCGGCCGCGGTGCTGCCGTCCTGGACGATCTCGGCGCGCAGGAACTCGGCCAGGACCGCGGGGGTCGGGTGGTCGAAGACCAGCGTCGCCGGGAGCTTCAGCCCGGTGGCCGCGTTCAGGCGGTTGCGGAGCTCCAGCGCGATCAGGGAGTCGAAGCCGAGCTCCTTGAACGCGCGGCCCGCGCCCACCTCGTCGGTGGTGGGGTGCCCGAGCGCGGTCGCCGCGTGCGAGCGAACCAGTTCCAGTACGGCCAGGGCCTGTTCGGCCTGCGGCATCACCGACAGCCGTCGGCGCAGCGCCTCGGCCGGGGAACCCTCGCCGCCCGCCTCACCGGCGGCCGGGGCGGCCTGCGCGAGCCGCCGCACCTCGGGCAGGTCCGCGAGGAACGGGCTGGGCCGTACCGCGGTGTAGCCCGGCGTGAACCGCTCCCACTGGATGTCGGCGACGGCTACGGCCGGCTCGGCGTGGTCGAGGGCCTGCTGGAGCGCCCGGATCGCGGCGCGCGGCGCCATGGCCGGCACGCCGCCGCGGTCGAGCCGCTCCCCGATGGCGCCGCCCGCGGCCAGTCCGCTGTCACCCCACCGGCCCCAGGCCACCGAGGTCGCGGGCAGGCCGTCGGCGTGCCGCTGTTCGGCGAGGGCGTCCAGGTAGGAGTTGGCGGCCGCGTAGTTGCCCTGCCCGGCGTCGCCGAGGGTGCCGGCGACTCCGGAGAAGAGCACGAACGCGGACAGGTCGAGGTCGCGGGTCAGTTCGTGGAGGGTGAGCGCCGCGTCCGCCTTGGGGGCGAGCACGGTCGCGAACCGCTCGGGGGTCAGCCCGTCGATGACCCCGTCGTCGAGGACACCGGCGGTGTGCACGACGGCGGTCAGCGGCCGGTCGGCGGGGACGGAGGCCAGGAGGGCCGCTACCGCGTCCCGGTCGGCCATGTCGCAGGCGGCGAGCGTGACCTGGGCGCCAAGGGCCGTCAGTTCGTCGCGCAGCCCGTCCGCGCCGGGCGCGTCGGCCCCGCGGCGGCTGGTCAGGATCAGGTGCTCGGCACCGCTCGAAGCGAGCCAGCGGGCCACGTGCGCGCCGAGCGCGCCCGTGCCGCCGGTCACCAACGTGGTCCCGGCCGGACGCCACTCGGGCGCGGCCGGCGCGTCGGCGAGCGGGGCGTGCACCAGCCGCCGGCCGAACAGACCGGAGGCGCGGAGCGCCACCTGGTCCTCGGAGCCGTCACCGGCCAGTACGCCCACGAGCCGTTCGAGGGTCCGGTCGTCGGCCTGCGCGGGCAGGTCGAGCAGACCCCCCCAGCGGTCGGGGAATTCCAGCGCGGCGGTGCGGCCGAAGCCCCACAGGAGGGCCTGCGCCGGATCCTGGAGCCGCTCGGAGCGGGAGACGGACACGGCGCCGCGGGTGACGCACCACAAGGGCGCGGCGACGTCGGCGTCCCCGAGGGCCTGGACGAGCGCGGCGGTGCCGAGGAGCCCGCCGTGCGTGCGCAGCGCGGCCCCTTGGTCGCCGAGGGCGAGGAGGGACAGCACCCCGGCGGGGGCGGTCGCCCCGTCCGTGGCGGCCTTCAGGGCGGCGGTCAGCGCGTCCCGGCCGGCCGCGTCGGCGGCCACGGTGACGGTACGGACCTCCGCGCCGCGGCCGGCGAGCGTACGAAGGACAGCGGCGGCCGTGTCACCGGCCGGGCCGGAGACCGCCTCGGGCGCGACGACCAGCCAGGTGCCGGAGAGCCGGGTGCTGGCGGCTTCGGCGAGGGCCTTCCAGGTGACCCGGTAGCGCCAGCCGTCGACCGTGGACTGCTCGCGGCTCTGCCTCCGCCACGAGGAGAGCGCGGGGAGCAGGGCGGTCAGGGGCTGGTCGCCCTCGATCCGCAGTTCGGCGGTGAGCGCGGCGAGGTCCTCGCGTTCGACGGCGTCCCAGAAGCGGGCGTCGATCACGCTCTCGCCGGTCAGCTCACCGGCTTCGACCGGCGCGGCCTCGGGCCAGAACCGCTGCGCCTGGAAAGCGTAGGTGGGGAGGTCCACGCGCTGAGCGCCGGTGCCCGCGAAGACGGCGTCCCAGTCCACGGCCACGCCACGGACGTAGGCCTCGCCGAGGGAGAGCCAGAAACGCTCCAGGCCGCCTTCATTGCGGCGCAGGGAGCCCAGGATCGCGGCTTCGCGGCCGGCGTCCTCGACGGTCTCCTGCATGCCGACCGTCAACACCGGATGCGGACTCGACTCGATAAACACACCGAAGCCCTGCTCGAGGAGGGTGCGGGTGGCCTGCTCCAGCTCGACGGTCTGACGCAGGTTGCGGAACCAGTAACCGGCATCCAGCTCGGTACCACTAACCCACTCCCCGGTGACCGTGGAGAGGAACGGAACCTCCGCGGCCTGGGGGACGATCGGGGCGAGGAGAGTGTCGAGCTCCTCGCGGAGGAGCTCCACCTGGGCGGAGTGGGAGGCGTAGTCCACGGCAATCCGCTTGGCACGAACACCATCCGCCTCACAAGAGGCCAGAAGCTCCTCCAGGGCCTGGACCTCACCCGACACCACGACCGAGGAGGGACCGTTGACGGCCGCGACGGAGATCCGCTCCTCACCCCACGGTGCGATCCGCTCACGCACCTCCTTCGCCGGCAGCGGAACGGACACCATGCCGCCCAGACCCGCCAGCACACGGCCGATCGCCTGACTCCGCAGAGCCACCACACGCGCCGCATCCTCCAGGGACAGGATCCCGGCCACACACGCCGCCGCGATCTCACCCTGCGAATGCCCGATCACCGCACCTGGACGCACACCCGCCGCACGCCACACCTCGGCGAGGGACACCATCACCGCGAACAGCGCGGGCTGTACGACATCCACCCGGTCGAGCGAGGGCGCGCCATCGGCGCCCCGGAGCACATCCACCAACGACCAGTCGGTAAAGGGCTCCAGCGCCTTCGCACACTCATCCACCCGGGCAGCAAACACGGGTGAAGCGTCCAACAGCGCCACCGCCATGCCCACCCATTGCGACCCCTGTCCGGGGAACACGAACGCGGTCTTGCCCCCGATGACCGACCCCTGGACGAGCTGGGGTGCGGTGCCTCCGGCGGCCAGGGCGGCCAGGCCCACGAGGTGTTCCTCGGGTTCCCGGCCGATCAGTACCGCGCGCCGGTCGTGCGCCGTACGGGTGGTGGCCAGCGAGTGGCCGACATCGACGCTTCGCAGGTCGGGGCGGGTGGAGAGGTGGTTCAGCAGGCGTTCCGCCTGGCCGCGCAGCGCCTTCTCGGTCTTGGCCGTCAGCGGCCATGGCAGCGGGGTCCGCCGGTCGGAACCGGGGTCCTGCGGGGTCGTCGCGGTCAGTAGGGGGTGGGGGGTCGACGACGCAGGGGTCCCCGGCTCGTCGGACCCCTGTTCCGCGGGGGCCTGCTCGATGATGGCATGGGCGTTGGTCCCGCTGAACCCGAACGACGACACTCCCGCGCGCCAGGGCCGGCCACCGGTCTCGGGCCAGGCCCGTTGTTCGGTCAGCAGGGCGACCTCGCCCGCGCTCCAGTCCACGTGCGGGGTCGGCTCGGCGATGTGGATGCTCTGCGGCAGCACGCCGTGCTGCATGGCCAGCACCATCTTCATCACACCGGCGACACCGGCGGCAGCCTGGGCGTGGCCGATGTTGGACTTGACGGAGCCGAGCAGCAGCGGCCGGTCCGCCGGGCGGTCCTGGCCGTAGGTCGCCAGCAGCGCCTGCGCCTCGATCGGGTCGCCCAGGGTCGTACCCGTGCCGTGCGCCTCCACGACGTCCACCTCGGCCGTCGTCAGACGGGCGTTGGCCAGGGCCTGGCGGATCACGCGCTGCTGGGAGGGGCCGTTCGGCGCGGTCAGGCCGTTGCTCGCACCGTCTTGGTTGATCGCCGTACCCCGGACCACGGCCAGCACCGGGTGGCCGTTGCGCCGCGCGTCCGACAGCCGCTCCACGAGCAGCATGCCGACGCCCTCGGCCGGGCTGAAGCCGTCCGCGTCGGCGGAGAACGCCTTGCAGCGGCCGTCGGTGGACAGTCCGCGCTGGCGACTGAACTCGATGAAGGTGCCAGGCGTGGACATGACCGTCACACCGCCGGCCAGGGCCATGGAGCACTCGCCGCTGCGCAGCGCCTGCACCGCGAGGTGCAGGGCGACCAGCGAGGCCGAGCAAGCCGTGTCGACGGTGACCGCCGGGCCCTCCAGGCCGAAGGTGTACGAGAGCCGGCCGGAGACGACACTGCCGGCGCTGCCGGTGGCCAGGTGGCCTTCGAGGCCGTCAGCGGCGCCCCGTACGAGGTGGGAGTAGTCGGAGCCGTTGGTTCCGACGAACACGCCGGACTGGCTGCCGCGGAGGGTCTGCGGGTCGATCCCGGCCCGCTCGAAGACCTCCCACGTGGTCTCCAGCAGCAGCCGCTGCTGCGGGTCCATGGCGAGCGCCTCGCGCGGGGAGATCCCGAAGAACGCCGGGTCGAACGCGGCCGCGTCGGAGAGGAACCCGCCCTCGCGGGTGTAGGACGTGCCCTGCGCGTTGGGGTCGGGGTCGTACAGCGCCTCGACGTCCCAGCCGCGGTCGGCGGGGAACTGCGAAAGGGCGTCACCGCCGGAGGCGAGCAGCTGCCACAGCTCCTCGGGGCTTCGGACGCCGCCGGGGAAGCGGCAGCTCATCGCGACGACGGCGATCGGCTCGGCGTCGGACACGGAGGCGGAGGCCGCCGGTACGGGCGTGGCGCCGGCCGCGCCCTGCCCGGCGAGCTCGGCCCGCAGGTGGCGGGCGAGGACGGTGGGCGTCGGGTAGTCGAAGACGAGGGTGGGCGGCAGCTTGAGGCCGGCGGCGGCGTTCAGGCGGTTGCGCAGCTCGACGGAGGTGAGGGAGTCGAAGCCCAGCTCCTTGAACGCCCGGCCGGCCTCGACGGCGTCGGGCCCGGCGTAGCCGAGGACGGCGGCGACGGCCGTACGGACCAGCTCCAGCAGCAGCCGTTCCTGCTCGGCCTCGGGCTGCCCGGCGAGCTGCCGGGTGAGCACGGCGGCGCTGCCGCTGTCCTCGGACGCGTCGGTACGGGCGTGCTCCATGGCCTGTAGCGCCTCGGGCAGGTCGTGCAGCAGCGGCCGGGCGCGGCCTGAGGTGAAGGCCAGGACGAACCGCTTCCACTCCATGTCCGCGACGGTCAGGGTGGTCTCGTCGCGGTCCAGGGCGTGCTGGAGCGCGCTGACGGCCCGCTCGGGGGCCATCTCGATGACGCCGTGGCGGCGCATCCGGTCGCCGACGGCGCCTTCGGCCATGCCTCCGTCACCCCACGGGCCCCAGGCGAGGGAGGTGGCGGGCAGCCCGGCGGCGCGCCGGTACTCGGCGAAGGCGTCGAGGAACGCGTTGCCCGGCGCGTAGTTGCCCTGGCCGGGGGCGCCGAACGTGGCGGCGAAGGAGGAGAAGAGGACGAACGCGGACAGGTCGAGGTCGCGGGTCAGCTCGTGCAGGTGCAGCGTGGCATCGACCTTGACCCGCAGGACCCGCTCGACCTGCTCGGGCGTGAGCGCCTCGATGACGCCGTCGTCGAGGACGGCGGCCGTGTGCACGACGGCGGTGAGCGGCTGGTCGGCGGGGACGGAGGCGAGGAGGTCGGCGAGGGCGTCGCGGTCGCTGACGTCGCAGGCGGCGAGCGTGACCCGGGCGCCGAGGGCCGTCAGTTCGTCGCGCAGCCCGTCTGCGCCGGGCGCGTCGGCCCCGCGGCGGCTGGTCAGGATCAGGTGCTCGGCGCCGTTCGAAGCGAGCCAGCGGGCCACGTGCGCGCCGAGCGCGCCCGTACCGCCGGTCACCAGCGTCGTCCCGGCCGGACGCCACTCGCGCACCGCCGGGGTCTCGGCGAGCCCGGCTCGCACGAGACGTCGTACGAACAGGCCCGACGACCGGACAGCCACCTGGTCCTCGGCGGCGTCCCCGGCCAGCACGCCGACGAGTCGTCCGAGCGCGCGGGCGTCGGCCTGCGCGGGCAGGTCGACGAGACCGCCCCAGCGCTCGCCGTGCTCCAGGGCCGTGACGCGGCCGAGTCCCCAGATCGGGGCCTGCGCGGGATCGGCCTGCTGCTCGGAACGGCCCACGGAGACCGCCCCACGGGTGACGCACCAGAGCGGGGCGGCGACGTCGGCGTCACCGAGGGCCTGGACGAGGGAGAGGGTGGCGATGACCCCGGCGGGCGCGGCCGAGCCGATCGGCTCCGCTTCGTCCCCGGCGGGGGTCAGGAGGGACAGCACACCCGATGCGGCGGGTCCGTCGGCGAGCGCCTCACGGATCCGCTCGACCAGTTCGGCACGTGCGTCGTGGGTACGGGGAACCGCGATCCGCCGTACGTCGGCGCCGTGTTCGGCGAGCGCGCGCACGACGGCGTCGGCCCCCTCACCGGCCTCGGGGACCGCGACGAGCCAGGTGCCGGTGAGACGGGTGGCGGCGGGCTCGGGAGCCGGCTTCCAGGTGATCCGGTAGCGCCAGCCGTCGACCGTGGAGCGCTCCTGCCGCCGGCGCCGCCAGGAGGACAGCGCGGGCAGGAGGGCGGTGAGCGTCTCGTCCCCTGAGATGGCCAGCTCGGCGGTGAGGGCGGCCACGTCCTGGCGCTCCACGGCTTCCCAGAAGTGGGCGTCGGCGGCGTCGGACGAGGACATGGCGGGCCCGGCGTCCGGGGCGGTACCGGACTCCAGCCAGAAGTGCTCCTGTTGGAAGGCGTAGGTGGGGAGGTCGAGGCGCTGAGCGCCGGTGTCGGCGAAGACGGCGTCCCAGTCCACGGCCACACCACGGACATACGCCTCCCCCAGGGAGAGCCAGAAACGCTCCAGGCCACCTTCGTTACGCCGCAGGGAACCCAGGATCGCGGCCTCACGGCCCGCGTCCTCGACAGTCTCCTGCATGCCGACCGTCAACACCGGATGCGGACTCGACTCGATAAACACACCGAAGCCCTGCTCGAGGAGGGTGCGGGTGGCCTGCTCCAGCTCGACGGTCTGACGCAGGTTGCGGAACCAGTAACCGGCATCCAGCTCGGTACCGCTGACCCACTCCCCCGTCACCGTCGACAAGAACGGAACCTCAGCCGCCCGCGGGACGATCGGGGCGAGGAGAGTGTCGAGCTCCTCACGGAGCAGCTCCACCTGAGCGGAGTGCGAGGCATAGTCCACGGCAATCCGCTTGGCACGAACACCATCCGCCTCACAGGAAGCAAGCAGCTCGTCCAGGGCCTGGACCTCACCCGACACCACGACCGAGGAGGGACCGTTGACGGCCGCGACGGAGATCCGCTCCTCACCCCACGACGCGATCCGCTCACGCACCTCCTTCGCCGGCAGCGGCACCGACACCATGCCGCCCAGACCCGCCAGCACACGGCCGATCACCTGACTCCGCAGAGCCACCACACGCGCCGCATCCTCCAGAGACAGGATCCCGGCCACACACGCCGCCGCGATCTCACCCTGCGAATGCCCGATCACCGCACCCGGACGCACACCCGCCGCACGCCACACCTCCGCCAACGACACCATCACCGCGAACAGCGCCGGCTGCACCACATCCACCCGATCAAGGGAAGGCGCACCCTCGACACCACGCAGAACGTCGGTCAACGACCAGTCGGTGAAAGGCTCCAGCGCCTTCGCACACTCCCCCACCCGGGCAGCAAACACCGGCGACGACTCCAGCAGGCCCACCGCCATGCCCAGCCACTGCGAGCCCTGACCCGGGAACACGAACGCCGTCTTGCCACCGACGACCGACCCCGACACCACACCAGCCGCCATCGAACCCGACGCCACCGCCGCCACACCAGCCGCGTGATCACCCAGCACCACCGCCCGGTGATCCAACCCCGCACGCGTCGACGCCAACGACCAACCCACATCCACCGGATCCACACCCGGCACACCCGCCAGCCAACCAACGAGCCGCTCCGCCTGCCCCCGCAATGCCCCCGCACTCTTACCCGACAGCACCCACGGCACCACCGGCATCCCATGGCGAACGTCGGCCTCAGCCGCATCCGCGACCGCCTCCGGCGCCTGCTCCACGATCACATGCGCGTTCGTCCCGCTGAACCCGAACGACGACACACCCGCACGACGCGGGGCACCGGTTCGCGGCCAGGGCAGGTTCTCGCCGATCAGGGAGACGGCGCCCGCCTCCCAGTCCACGTGCGGGGTCGGCTCGTCGAGGTGGAGGGTCTTCGGTACGACGCCGTGCCGCATCGCCTCGACCATCTTGATGATGCTCGCGACACCGGCGGCGGCTTGCGTGTGGCCGATGTTGGACTTGATGGAGCCGAGCAGCAGCGGCCGGTCCGCCGGCCGGTCCTGCCCGTAGGTGGCCAGGAGCGCCTGCGCCTCGATCGGGTCGCCCAGGGTCGTACCCGTGCCGTGCGCCTCCACGACGTCCACCTCGGCCGTCGTCAGACGGGCGTTGGTGAGCGCCTGGTGGATGACGCGCTGCTGGGACGGCCCGTTGGGTGCGGTCAGGCCGTTGCTCGCGCCGTCCTGGTTGATCGCGGACCCGCGGATCACTGCCAGCACCGGGTGCCCGTTGCGCTGGGCGTCCGACAGCCGCTCCACCAGGAGCATGCCGACGCCCTCGCCCCAGCCGGTGCCGTCGGCGGCTGCGGCGAAGGGCTTGCAGCGGCCGTCGGCGGCGAGCCCGCGCTGGCGGCTGAACTCGGTGAAGGTGGCCGGGGTCGCCATCACGGTGACACCGCCGGCGAGGGCCATGGTGCACTCCCCCGCCCGCAGGGCCTGCACGGCCAGGTGCAGGGTGACCAGGGAGGAGGAGCAGGCGGTGTCGACGGTGACGGCCGGGCCTTCGAGGCCGAAGGTGTACGCGACGCGGCCGGAGGCGATGCTGCCGGAGCTGCCGGTGCCGAGGAAGCCCTCGACGCCCTCGGGGACCGAGTCCAGGCGGGCGGTGTAGTCGTGGTACATCACGCCGGCGAAGACGGCGGTCCGGCTGCCGCGCAGGGACGTCGGGTCGATGCCGGCCCGCTCGAACGCCTCCCAGGAGGTCTCCAGCAGGAGCCGCTGGTGCGGGTCCATGGCCAGGGCCTCGCGCGGGGAGATCCCGAAGGGGGCGGGGTCGAAGCGGGCGGCGTCGTAGAGGAATCCGCCCTCGCTGACGTAGCTGGATCCGGCGCTGTCGGGGTCGGCGTCGTAGAGCGACTCCACGTCCCAGCCGCGGTCGACGGGGAACCCGGAGATGGCGTCGTCGCCGTCGGCGACGAGCCGCCACAGGTCCTCGGGGGTGCGGACGCCGCCGGGGTAGCGGCAGCTCATCGCGACGATCGCGACGGGTTCCTGGTTCTGCTCCTCTACCTCGCGCAACCGCCTGCGGGCCTGGCGCAGATCGGCGGTCGCCCGCTTGAGGTAGTCGCGAAGCTTGTCCTCGTTCACCATGTGCGTGGGCTCCATGCCAGAGAGGCGGTCGTACGGGTCTGTCCGTGGGGTGTTCGGGTTGCCGGGCGGGGCGGGGTGCCCCGCCCGGCGTGCTCAGGCGCCGAGTTCGTCGTCGAGCAGGTCGAAGAGCTCGTCGTCGGTCACCGCGTCGAGGTCGTCGTCGGTGTCCTCGTCGGCGCCGGTGTGCCGTCCGGTGTCCTGGCCGGCGTTCCACTTGGCCATGAGGGCCTGGAGTCGCATCGTGATCCGCGAGCGGGTGACGGTGTCCGCCTCCGTCGCGTCCACCGCGCCCAGGGCGGTCTCCAGCCGGTCGAGTTCGCCGAAGACGGTGGGTCCGTCGGCGCCGAGGGGCAGGGCGGAGCGCAGGTATCCGCTGAGCTGCTCGGGGGTCGGGTAGTCGAAGATGAGCGTGGCCGGGAGCCGGAGTCCGGTGGCCGCGCCGAGCCGGTTGCGCAGTTCGACCGCGGTGAGCGAGTCGAAGCCCAGCTCCTTGAACGCGCTGCCCGGTTCGATGGCGGCCGCGCCGTTGTGGCCCAGTACCTGGGCGACGTGGGTGCAGACCGTGTCGAGCAGCACCCGGTCCCGTTCGGCGGGCGGGAGTTGGGCCAGCCGCTCCGCGAGCGTCCCCGGGGCGTCCGCCGGGGCGCCGCCGCTCGTCCTGCGCCGTACGGGCGTACGGAGCAGGCCGCGCAGCAGCGGGGCGACGGTGTCGCCCACCTGGGCCTGGAGGGCGGCCAGGTCGATCCGGGCGGGCACGAGCAGGCTCGCGGCCCCCGGTTCCCCGGCATCGGCGGCGGCGGCCGTCCCCGCCCGCACGGCGGCGTCGAAGAGGGCCAGCCCGTCGCCCGCCGACAGCGCGTTCATGCTGCCGCGGTCGAGGCGCCGCCGGTCCTGCTCGTCGAGGGTGGCGGCCATGCCGGCCTCGTCGTCCCACAGGCCCCAGGCGAGCGAGAGGCCCGCCAGGCCCTGTGCCCGGCGGTGCTGGGCGAGCGCGTCGAGGAAGGTGTTGCCGGCCGCGTAGTTGGCCTGGCCGGCGTTGCCGAACACGCCGGCCGCCGAGGAGAACAGGACGAACGCCGCCAGGTCGAGGTCCCGGGTCAGCTCGTGCAGGTTCCATGCCGCGTCGGCCTTGGGCCGCAGCACCTTCGCGATCCGCTCGGGCGTCAGCGAGGTGACGGTGCCGTCGTCGAGCACACCCGCGGTGTGCACGACGGCCGTCAGCGGGTGCTGCGCCGGGATGGCCTTGAGTACGGCGGCCAGCGCGTCCCGGTCGGCCGCGTCACAGGCCGCCCAGGTGACCTGGGCGCCCGACGCGGTCAGCTCGTCGGCGAGTTCGGGGGCACCGTCGGCCGCCGCGCCGCGACGGCTGGTGAGCAGCAGGTGCCGTACGCCGTGCTCGGCGACGAGGTGCCGGGCGAGCAGGCCGCCCAGGCTGCCGGTGGCCCCGGTGATCAGGACCGTGCCGCCGGGACCGACGGTGCGGGTGGCGTCCTCGGACGGGGCCGCGGACGCGGTGAGGGCGGCGCGGGCCAGGCGGGGCGCGCGTACGGTTCCCCCGCGCAGGGCGAGCTGGGTCTCGTCGGTGGCGAGCGCGGCGGGCAGGGCCCCGTAGGAGGGGTCCTCGCCGTCGAGGTCGACCAGGACGAACCGACCGGGGTGCTCGGCCTGCGCGGAGCGCACCAGGCCCCACACCGCGGCGTGCGCGAGGTCGGTAACGTCCTCGTCGGGGTCGGCGGCGATGGCGCCGCGGGTGACGACCACGAGCCGGGACGCCGCGAACCGCTCGTCCGCCAGCCACCCCTGGACGAGGTCCAGGGCGTGCGCGGTCGCGGCGTGTGCGGCCGGGGCGGGGGCCGGCGCGGTGAGGTCGGACGCCAGGGAGAGGAGGACCGTCTCCGGTGCCGGCTCCCCCAGCGCCTCGGCCATGTCGAAGGCCTCGCCCAGGGCGTTCAGGTCCGGGTACGCCGATCCGTGCGGGTCTTCGAGGAATCCGGCCCGTTCCAGACCGGCGCCGGTCCCCAGCGGGTCCGCGCCGAGCAGTGCCACCCGGTCGTCGCCGGAGCCCGGCGGCAGCTCGGGCAGCGCCAGCGCCGTCCAGTCGACCTGGAACAGCGCCTCGCGGACGGGGCCGGTGCCGGAACCGGCGGCGGCGATGCCGTCGGCGGCGAAGGGGCGCAGCACGAGCGAGTCGACGGTCAGGACCGGGGCTCCGGTCCCGTCCCACAGGGTCAGCTTCACCGCGTCCCGGCCGGCCGGTGCCATCCGTACGCGCAGCGCGGCGGCGCCGGCGGCGTGCAGCCGTACGCCGTCCCAGGAGAACGGCAGCCGGGCGCCCTGCGGGCCCTCGGGGAAGAACTCCCCGAGCCCGACGGCGTGCAGGGCGGCGTCGAGCAGCGCCGGGTGGAGTCCGTACGGGGCGGCTTCCGGGAGGCGGTCCTCGTCGAGGGCGACCTCGGCGAACACCTCGTCGCCGAGCCGGTGGGCCCGGCGCAGGTTCCGGAAGGCGGGGCCGTAGCCGAGTCCGATGGCGTCGAAGCCCGGGTACAGGTCGTCGACGGGGCAGGCGACGGCTCCGGCCGGCGGCCACTCCCCCAGGGCCTGGACGCCGGTGTACCGGGGGTCCGTGGCGTCGGGGTCGTCCGGGGCGTCGGGGGCCAGGACGCCCTCGGCGTGACGGGTCCACGGCTCGTCGGGGGTGATCTGCTCGGGGCGCGAGTAGACCTGGAAGGCCCGGCGGCCCCGCGCGTCCGGCTCGGCCACGGCGAGCCGCAGCTGCGTCCCGCCCGTCTCCGTCAGCACCAGCGGCGCCTCCAGCGTGAGCTCGTCCAGGCGGCCGCACCCGGCGTGGTCGCCCGCGCGGACGGCCAGTTCGACCAGCGCGGCGCCCGGCAGCAGGACGGTGCCCGCGACGCGGTGGTCGGCCAGCCAGGGGTGGGTGCGCAGGGAGAGGCGCCCGGTGAAGAGGAAACCGTCCGAGTCGGGCAGGTCGACCGCCGCCCCGAGGAGCGGGTGCGCGGTCGGGCCGAGCCCGGCGGAGGCGACGTCGCCCGTGAGGGCGTGGGCGGGCGCCTCCAGCCAGTAGCGCTGCCGCTGGAAGGCGTAGGTGGGCAGGTCCGCCCTGCGGGCGCCGGTGCCCGTGTAGTACGCGTCCCAGTCGACGGCGATGCCCCGCAGGTGCGCCTGGGCGAGGGCCGCACCGAGGGTGGCTTCCTCGGGACGGTCCGCGCGCAGGACGGGGAGGAAGGCCGCGCCGTCGCGCGTGAGGCAGTCCTGAGCGAGTGCGGAGAGTACGCCTTCGGGGCCGAGTTCGACGTACGTCGTCGCCCCGGCGGCTTCCAGTGCCCGGATGCCGTCGAGGAAGCGGACCGCCTCGCGGACGTGCCGGACCCAGAACTCGGCGGAGGCCATCTCGTCGGTGACGAGGGCACCGGTCAGGTTGGAGACGACCGGGATGCGCGGGGCGCCGTACGTCAGCCCTTCCACGACCTGGCGGAAGGCGTCGAGCATGCCGTCCATGTGCGGCGAGTGGAACGCGTGGCTGACGGCGAGCCGCTTCGTCTTGCGGTCGGGGAACGCCTCGGCGATCGCCGCCGCGGCGTCCTCGTCACCCGCGACGACCACCGACTGAGGGCCGTTAACCGCCGCGATGCTCACCCGGTCCGTCAGCAGCGGCAGGACCTCGTCCTCCGACGCCTGGACCGCGATCATCACACCGCCGGCCGGCAGCGCCTGCATCAACCGCCCGCGAGCCGCGACCAGCACGCACGCGTCGTCCAGGGAGAGCACCCCGGCGACGTGCGCGGCGGCGATTTCACCGATCGAGTGACCTGACAGGAAGTCCGGCCGCAGACCCCACGACTCCAGCAGCCGGAACAGCGCCACCTCGACCGCGAACAGCGCGGGCTGGGTGTACTCCGTACGGTCCAGCAGCGCCGCGTCCGTCCCGAACAGGACGTCCTTCAAAGGCAGTTCGAGATCCAGCCGCTCGTCCACCGCGTCCAGCGCGGCCGCGAACACCGGGTGGGCCGCGTACAGCTCACGGCCCGTTCCCAGGCGCTGGCTGCCTTGCCCGGTGAACAGGAAGGCCAGCTTCCCGGCGGTCGGCGAGCCTTCCAGCAGGCCGGCCGTCCAGTCGCCGTCGGCGAGCGCGGCGAGACCGGCGAGGAAGCCCTCACGGTCCTCCGCGACCACCGCGGCCCGCCGGTCGAGGGCGGTCCTGCTCGTGGCCAGGGCGTAACCGACGTCCACGGGGGACAGCCCGGGGTGCTCGGCCACGTGCGCGGCCAGGCGCGCGGCCTGCTCGCGCAGGGCCTGCGGGTCCTTCGCCGAGAGGAGCCACGGCAGGCTGCCGGGCACGCGGGCCGGCTCGGGCCGCGCCTCGGGCTCCGCCGGCCCGGGGGCCTGCTCGATGACGGCGTGGGCGTTGGTGCCGCTGAAGCCGAAGGAGGAGACGGCGGCCCGGCGCGGGCGACCCGTCTCCGGCCAGTCCGTGGCCGACTCGAGGAGGGTCACCGCTCCCGCCGCCCAGTCGACGTGCGGGGTCGGCTGGTCCACGTACAGGGTCTTGGGCAGCATTCCGTGCCGCATCGCCATGACCATCTTGATGATCCCGGCGACACCGGCGGCTGCCTGCGTGTGGCCCATGTTGGACTTGATGGAGCCGAGCAGCAGCGGCCGGTCCGCCGGCCGGTCCTGGCCGTACGTGGCCAAGAGCGCCTGCGCCTCGATCGGGTCACCCAGGGTCGTACCCGTGCCGTGCGCCTCCACGGCGTCCACCTCGGCGGCGGACAGACCGGCGTTGGAGAGCGCCTGGCGGATGACGCGCTGCTGGGAGGGCCCGTTGGGCGCGGTCAGGCCGTTGCTCGCACCGTCCTGGTTGATCGCCGTACCCCGGACCACGGCCAGCACCGGGTGCCCGTTGCGGCGGGCGTCGGAGAGCCGCTCCACCAGGAGCACACCGGCGCCCTCGGACCAGCCCGTCCCGTCGGCGTCGGCGGAGAACGCCTTGCAGCGGCCGTCGGCCGCCAGGCCCCGCTGCCTGCTGAACTCCACGAAGGCCGCGGGTGTCGCCATCACGGTCACGCCGCCCGCCAGGGCGAGCGAGCACTCCCCGCTGCGCAGGGCCTGCACCGCGAGGTGCAGGGCCACCAGGGAGGAGGAGCAGGCGGTGTCGACGGTGACCGCCGGGCCTTCCAGGCCGAAGGTGTACGAGAGGCGGCCGGAGATGACGCTGGCCGCGTTGCCCGTGCCGAGGAAGCCCTCGACCCCCTCGGGCAGCGCCGCGAGGCGGGAGGCGTAGTCGTGGTACATGACGCCCGCGAACACGCCGGTCCGGCTGCCGCGCAGGGTCCGCGGGTCGATGCCGGCCCGCTCGAAGGCCTCCCAGGAGGTCTCCAGCAGCAGGCGCTGCTGCGGATCCATCGCCACGGCCTCGCGCGGCGAGATCCCGAAGAACGCCGGGTCGAAGGCGGAGGCGTCGGAGAGGAAGCCGCCCTCGCGGGCATAGCTCGTACCCTCGCGGCCGGCGTCGGTGTCGAAGAGGCCGTCGACGTCCCAGCCGCGGTCGTCGGGGAAGCCGGAGATGACGTCCCGGCCTTCCAGGACGAGCCGCCACAGCGCTTCCGGGCTCTCGACGCCTCCGGGGTACCGACAGCCCAGACCCACGATCGCGATCGGCTCGTCGTCGCGGACGGCGACGGCGACCGGTGCGGACGGCGCGGCGGGTACCGCTCCGAGCAGCTCGGCCCGCAGGTGGTCGGCCAGGACCGTGGAGGTCGGGTAGTCGAAGACGAGGGTGGCGGGCAGGCGCAGCCCGGTGGCGGCGCCGATCAGGTTGCGCAGCTCGACGGCGGTCAGGGAGTCGAAGCCGAGCTCGCGGAAGGAACGGTCGGCCTCGACCGCCTCGGGCCCGGCGTAGCCGAGCACCGCGGCGACCTGGGTGCGTACCAAGTCCAGTACGAGGAGCTGCTGTTCGGCGTCCGTCCGGCCGATGAGGCGTGCCGCCGGTCCGGA
This sequence comes from Streptomyces sp. NBC_00273, assembly GCF_036178145.1. Taxonomy (NCBI): domain Bacteria; kingdom Bacillati; phylum Actinomycetota; class Actinomycetes; order Kitasatosporales; family Streptomycetaceae; genus Streptomyces; species Streptomyces sp. NBC_00273. Next base: position 528,562 of record NZ_CP108067.1, read on the forward strand.
TGCGTCGGGGGTGGTGGCGCCGGCGGCGCGGCGTGCGGGCGTACGGACCAGGCCCGATAGCAGCGGCGGGAGCATGCCGCTGCCCGCCTGGGCCCGCAGGGCGGCCAGGTCCAGCTTCACCGGCACGAGCAGCGGCTGCCCGGTGGCGGTGGCGGCGTCGAACAGCGCCACGCCCTCGGCGGCGGTGAGGGCGTTGACGCCACCACGGCCGAGCCGGGACACGTCCTCGGCATCCAGGGCACCACCCATGCCGCCGGCCTCGGCCCACAGCCCCCAAGCCAGGGACGTCGCCACCAGACCCCGCGCCCGACGCTCGGCGGCCAGGGCATCCAGGAACACATTGCCGGCCGCGTAGTTGGCCTGCCCGGCACCACCGAACACACCGGCCGCCGACGAGAACAACACGAACGCGGAAAGGCCCAGATCCTGGGTGAGCTCGTGCAGGTTCCACGCCGCGTCGACCTTCGGCCGCAGCACCGCCGACAGCCGCTCGGCGGTCAGCGAACCGACCACACCGTCATCCAGAACACCGGCCGTGTGGACGACCGCCGTCAGCGGGTGCTCCGCGGGAACGGCCTTGATCACGGTGGCGAGCGCTTCACGGTCGGCCACATCACACGCGGCCCACGACACCTCGGCACCCAGAGCGGCGAGCTCGGCAGACAACTCCGCAGCCTCGCCACGGCGGCTGACGAGCAGCAGACGCCGTACACCGTGCTCGGTCACCAGGTGGCGGGCGAACAGACCGCCGAGCGAACCACTCGCACCCGTCACCAGCACCGTGCCATCGGCATCCCACTCGACCGTCGACTCACCGGTCACAAGGGCGCGCGCCAGCCTCGGCACGAACACAGCACCGTCGCGCACCGCGACCTCGGACTCACCCGAAGCCAGTACGCCGGGCAGCGCACGGTAGGACGCGTCCGTGCCGTCCGTGTCGGCCAGGACGATCCGCCCCGGATTCTCCGACTGCGCCGAACGCACCAGACCCCACACCGCAGCGTGCACCAGATCCGACACACCCTCGCCCGGTACGGCCTCCACCGCACCCCGCGTCAGGAACACCAGACGCACATCAGCGAACCGCTCATCAGCCAGCCACTCCTGCACCAGCGCCAGCACCCGACCCGTCGCCGCATGCACCGCACCCGACACATCCCCCGCATCAGCCACCAGGGGCAGTGGGACACACACCAACGCCGGGTCCGAGAGCGCCGCGAGACCGCCCTCATGGGCCACATACCGCACACCCACCGCGTCCAGACCGGAGTGCCCCTCCCCGAGCAGCACCCAAGGACGCTGCCCGGCTGCCGGCACCGGGGCGAGCGGCACGGCCGTCCACTCGACCTCGAACAGCGACTCCAGACGACCACCGCGCGCCGCCCCGATCTGCTCGGGCGAGACCGCCCGCAAGGCCAGCGAGTCCACCGAGGCGATCGGCTGACCGGCGGAGTCGGCGAGCTCCAGTGACACCGCGCCGTGTCCGGCCGGAGCCAGACGGACGCGCGCCGCCGAGGCACCGGCCGCGTGCAGCCGTACGCCGTTCCACGCGAAGGGCAGTCGGGCGCCTTCGGCGGTGTCGGCCTCCGGGCCTGCCGTCAGGGCGCCGTCGAGCGCCAGGGTGTGCAGCGCGGAGTCGAGCAGGGCGGGGTGGAGCCCGAACGCGTCGGCGTCCGCCTGGGCGCGCCCGGTCAGGTCGATTTCGGCGAACAGCGCGCCGTCGTGCCGCCAGGCCGCCCGCAGGCCCCGGAACAGGGGCCCGTAGCGGAGTCCGGAGGCGTCGAGCAGCTCGTACACGTCGTCCACGGGGACGGGAACCGCTCCCGTGGGCGGCCAGACGCCGAGGTCGGTGGTGGCGGCACGGACGTCCTCCACCAGCAGTCCGGAGGCGTGCCGGCGCCACGGTTCGTCGTCGACGTCCGAGTCGGCGTCGGTGTCGGCCGCGCGGGAGTACACGGCTACCGCACGGCGGCCCGAGGCGTCCGGTGCTCCGACCGTGACCTGTACCTGGACGGCGTCGCCCGCGTCCGACAGGACCAGCGGTGCCTGGAGCGTCAGCTCGTCGAGGGCCGGGGCGCCGACCCGTTCGCCCGCGTGCAGGGCCAGCTCGACGAAGGCCGTCCCCGGGACGAGGACGGAGCCCATGACGGCGTGGTCCGCCAGCCAGGGGTGGGTGCGCAGCGAGAGCCGACCCGTGAGGACGCACCCGTCGGCGTCCGCGAGGGACACCGCCGCGCCCAGCAGCGGGTGGCCGGCTGCCGCGAGGCCGAGGCCGGTGGCGTCGCCGGGCAGCGGGGTGCCGGTCTCCGGCCAGAAGCGCTCGCGCTGGAAGGGATAGGTGGGGAGGTCGACGCGTCGCGCGCCCGTCCCGGCGAACCAGGCGTGCCAGTCGGCTTCGACGCCGCGCACGTGTGCCCGGGCGAAGGCGGTGGCGACGGTCTCCGCTTCGGAGCGGTCCGCGCGCAGCGTCGGGGCGAAGTCGGCGCCGGTCGCGTCGGTGGCGCAGTCCTGGGCAAGGGCGGACAGGGTGCCGTCGGGGCCGAGCTCGACGTAGGTCGTCACCCCGGCGGCTTCCAGGGCGCGTATGCCATCGAGGAACCGGACGGCCTCGCGGACGTGCCGCACCCAGAACTCGGCGGAGCCCATCTCGTCGGTGACGAGGGCGCCGGTCAGGTTGGACACGATCGGAATGTGGGGGGCCTCGAAGGACAGCCCCGCCACGACCTGGCGGAAGGCGTCGAGCATGCCGTCCATGTGCGGCGAGTGGAACGCGTGGCTCACCGTCAGGCGCTTCGTCTTGCGGTCGGCGAACGCCTCCACAACGGCCGTCGCGGCGTCTTCATCACCGGCGATGACCACCGAGCGCGGCCCGTTGACGGCCGCGATGCTCACCCGGTCCGTCAGCAGCGGCAGGACCTCGTCCTCCGACGCCTGCACCGCGATCATCACACCGCCCGACGGCAGCGCCTGCATCAGCCGGCCCCGGGCCGCCACCAGCGTGCAGGCGTCCTCCAGCGAGAACACCCCGGCCACGTGCGCGGCGGCGATCTCACCGATGGAGTGACCGGACAGGAAGTCCGGCCGCACACCCCACGACTCGAGGAGGCGGAACAGTGCCACCTCGACCGCGAACAGCGCCGGCTGGGTGAACCGCGTCTCGTCCAGCAGCGCCGCGTCGTCCCCGAACAGGACGTCCTTCAGCGGCAGTTCCAGCTTCGCGCACACCGCGTCCAGCGCGGCCGCGAACACCGGGAAGGCCTCGTACAGCTCACGCCCCATCCCGAGGCGCTGGCTCCCCTGCCCCGTGAACAGGAACGCGGTGCGGCCGCCCTTGGCGACCGTGCCCCGGACCAGACCGGGCACCGTCCGCCCGTCGGCGAGTGCGGCCAGGGCGGTGACGGCCTCGGTGCGGTCCCGGGCCACGACCACGGCGCGGTGGTCGAACCCGGCGCGGGTCGTGGCCAGGGAGTACGCGAGGTCCGTGAGCGCGAGCTCCGGGTGGGTCTCCAGGTGGGCGCCCAGGGTACGGGCCTGCGCGGACACGGCGTCCGCGCTGCGGCCCGAAAGGCGCAGCGCGAGCACGGTGGGCGTGCTGACGCCCTCCGTTTCGGCCGGGGCGGCCTCGGCCGGCGGCTGCTCGACGATCGTGTGGGCGTTGGTGCCGCTGATGCCGAAGGACGACACACCGGCCCGGCGCGGCCGGCCCGTCTCCGGCCACGGAACCGGCGCCGTCAGCAGGCTGACGGCTCCTTCCGTCCAGTCCACGTGCGGCGACGGTTGCTCCGCGTGCAGGGTGCGGGGCAGTACGCCGTGCTGCATGGCGAGCACCATCTTGATGACGCCCGCGACACCGGCCGCGGCCTGGGTGTGACCGAGGTTGGACTTGATGGAGCCCAGCAGCAACGGCTGGTCGGCCGGGCGGTGCTGGCCGTAGGTGGCCAGCAGGGCCTGCGCCTCGATGGGGTCACCGAGGGTCGTGCCCGTGCCGTGCGCCTCGACCGCGTCGACCTCGGCGGCCGACAGCCCGGCGCTCGCGAGGGCGGCCCGGATCACCCGCTGCTGGGAGGGGCCGTTGGGCGCGGTCAGGCCGTTGCTCGCACCGTCCTGGTTGACGGCGGAGCCACGCACCAGGGCCAGCACCGGATGACCGTTGCGCTGCGCGTCCGACAGCCGCTCCACGAGCAGCATGCCGACGCCCTCACCCCAACCCGTACCGTCCGCGTCGGCCGAGAAGGCGCGGCAGCGGCCGTCTGCGGAGAGGCCGCGCTGGCGGCTGAAGCCGACGAACGTGCCCGGGGTGGCCATGACGGTGACACCGCCGGCGAGGGCCAGGTCGCACTCGCGGGTGCGCAGGGCCTGGATCGCCATGTGCAGGGCGACCAGCGAGGAGGAGCACGCGGTGTCGATGGTGACGGCGGGGCCTTCGAGCCCGAAGGTGTACGAGACGCGTCCCGAGGCGATGCTGCCCGTGCTGCCGGAGCCGAGCGAGCCGTCCGCGCCGTCGGCCGAACGCTCCAGCAGGGCGGCGTAGTCGTGGTACATCACGCCGGCGAAGACGCCGGTGCGGCTGCCGCGCACGTCGGCCGGGTCGATGCCGGCGCGTTCGAAGGCCTCCCAGGTGGTCTCCAGCAGCAGCCGCTGCTGCGGGTCGGTGCCGACCGCCTCGCGCGGGCTGATCCCGAAGAACGTCGGGTCGAATCCGGCGGCGTCGTGCAGGAAGCCGCCGTGGCGGGTGTAGGAGGTGCCCGGGTGGTCGGGGTCGGGGTGGTACAGCGACTCGACGTCCCAGCCGCGGTCGGCCGGGAAGCCGGTGATGGCGTCGCCGCCGCTCTCCAGCAGCCGCCACAGCTCCTCCGGGGTGGTCACTCCACCCGGGTAGCGGCAGCTCATCGCCACGATCGCGATCGGATCGTCGTCAGCGCCGGTGACGCCGGAGCCGGGCCCGGCGGCCGCGTCCTGGCCCGCGGGGCGGTCCCCGCCGAGTTCGGCGGAGAGGTGACGGGCCAGGGTGAGCGAGGTCGGGTAGTCGAAGACCAGGGTGGCGGGCAGCCGACGGCCGACGGCCGCGCCGAGCCGGTTGCGCAGTTCGACGGCCGTGAGGGAGTCGAAGCCCAGCTCGTTGAAGGCGTGTCCGGGTTCGATGGCGTCCGGGGTGCCGTGGCCGAGCACGTCGGCGACGTGGCCGCGGACGAGGTCGAGCAGCAGCCGCTCCCGTCCGGGGGCGTCGAGGCCGAGGAGGCTCCGTTCCAGGGCGGACTGCTGCGTCCCGGCCCGCCCGCCGCCGGTCCCGGTCGCGGCGGTGCGCCGTACGGGGGTGCGGACCAGCCCGCGCAGCAGCGGAGCCACGCCCGCCCCGGCGGAGGGCAGCGTGAGCCGCATCGGCACGAGCAGGGCCTGACCGGCACCGTCCGAGCCGGCCTCGGAGCCGGCCGCGGAGCCCGCCGCGGCCAGGGCGTCGGCCAGGTCGAGGAGGGCCAGGCCGTCGGCCGCGGTGAGGCCGTGCACGCCGCCGCGCTTCATCCGGTCGAGGTCGGCCTGGTCCAGCGCGCCGGCCATCCCGTCGGCGTCCTCCCACAGGCCCCAGGCCAGGGAGACGGCCGGAAGGCCCCGGGCCCGGCGGTGCTGGGCGAGGGCGTCCAGGAAGGAGTTGGCGGCGGCGTAGTTGCCCTGGCCGGGGGCGCCGAACACACCGGCGGCCGAGGAGAACAGGACGAACGCAGACAGGCCGAGGTCGCGGGTCAGGTCGTGGAGGTGGAGGGCGGCGTCGGCCTTGGGCCGCAGGACGGCGTCGAGGCGTTCGGGCGTGAGCGAGTCGATGACGCCGTCGTCGAGGACACCGGCGGTGTGGACGACCGCGCGCAGCGGACGCGCGGCGGGTATCGCCGCCAGGGCGGCGCCGAGCGCCTCCCGGTCCGCCGCGTCACACGCGGTCCAGGTCACGTCGGCGCCGAGCTCGTTGAGCTCGCGCGTCAGCTCGGCCGCGCCGGGCGCCGTGTCGCCACGTCGACTCAGCAGCAGCAGGTGGCGTACGCCGCGTTCGGCGACGAGGTGCCGTGCGACGAGCCGGCCGAGGGTGCCGGCGGCCCCGGTGACGAGGACGGTGCCTTCGGGGTCGTACGAGGGGGCCTCGGTCGGAGTGCCGGAGGCGACCCTGGCCAGCCGGGGAGCGTACGCGGCGCCCTCGCGCAGGGCGAGCTGCAGCTCCTGCGCGGCGAGGACGGCGTCGAGCTCGGCCCCGGATACCTCGGCGGGCGGTACGTCGGTGTCGACGAGGACGAAGCGGCCCGGGTGCTCGGACTGCGCGGAGCGCACCAGGCCCCAGACGGCCGCGTGAACGGGGTCGGGTACTCGGTCGCCGGTGCGGACGGCGACCGAGCCCCGGGTCAGGAGGACGAGCCGGCTGTCGGTGAGCCGGTCGTCGGCGAGCCAGCGCCGCAGCAGGCGGAGCGTGCCGTGCGTGGCCGTGTGGACGGCTTCGGGGGTGAGTTCCGGCGCGGCGGGCAGGCGTACGAGGACGGTGCCCGGGACGGGCGCCCCGGTGTCGAGGGCCGCATCCAGCGCGTCGGCGGCGGACGGCCCGTCAAGGACCAGCCGCTGCTCGTCGGCCCTGCCCGGGGCATCGGCGGGGGCGGGGAGGGGCAGCGGGACCCACTCCACCTGGAACAGGGAGTCGTGGGGGCCGCCCACCCCGGTGTCGAGCTGTCCGGCCGACACGGTGCGCAGCGTGAGCGCATCGATGTCCGCGACGGGCGCTCCGGTGCCGTCGGCGAGCGCGAGCGACACCGTGTCCGGTCCGGCCTTGGACAGCCGGACGCGCAGCGTGGAGGCGCCGACGGCGTGCAGGGACACCCCGGTCCAGGAGAACGGCAGCCGGCCGCGGCCGGTGTCCTCGACGAGTCCGGCGATGCCGATGGTGTGCAGGGCGGCGTCGAGGAGGGCGGGGTGCAGCCCGAACAGGGAGGCGTCGGCGCGCTGTTCGTCCGAGATGTCGATCTCCACATAGGCCGCTTCCCCGGTCACCCAGGCGGCGCGGACGCCCTGGAAGGCGGGGCCGTAGTGGAGTCCGGCCTCCGCGAGCCCGGAGTAGAGCTCCTCGACGGGCAGCGGCGTGGCGCCGGCCGGGGGCCAGGTCTCGGGGGCGAACGACGGCTGCGGGGCGCCGACGGCGAGGACACCGTCGGCGTGCCGGGTCCACGGCCGTTCGGCCGCGTCGTCGTCGGCTGCGGGCGCGTCACCCGACGGCTCAAGGCGGGAGTGCACGCCGAGGGGGCGGCGGCCCGTGGCGTCGGGCGCGCCGACCCACAGCTGGAGCTGGACGCCGCCGTCCTGGGGCAGGACGAGCGGGGCGTGCAGGGTGAGTTCCTCCAGGAGGTCGCAGCCGACCTGGTCGCCGGCCCGGATGGCCAGCTCCACGAAGGCGCTGCCGGGCAGCACGACCGAACCCATGACGGTGTGGTCCGCGAGCCAGGCGTGGGTGTCCAGCGAGAGCCGGCCGGTGTAGAGGAAGCCGTCGAGGTCCGCGAGGGCGACGGCGGCGCCGAGCAGCGGATGGCCGGCGGTTCCCAGACCGGCCGCGGAGACGTCCCCAGGGGGGCGTCCGGCGTCGAGCCAGAAGGGCTCGCGCTGGAAGGCGTACGTGGGCAGGTCGACGCGCTCCACGCCGGTTCCGGCGTAGTAGGCGGCCCAGTCGACGGCGGTGCCGCGGACGTGCAGGCGGGCGAGGGCGCCGGTCAGGGTACCGCTCTCGGGGCGGCCGGAACGCAGTACGGGTACGAAGACGGCCGTGTCGGCGTCGTCGGCCAGGCAGTCCTGGGCGAGGGCCGAGAGGACGGCGTCGGGGCCGATCTCGACGAAGTGGACGACGTTGCGGGCGGCGAGCGCGCGGATGCCGTCGAGGAAGCGGACGGCGTCGCGGACGTGCCGGACCCAGAAGTCGGCGGAGCCCATCTCGTCGGTGACGAGGGCGCCGGTCAGGTTGGAGACGATCGGAATGCGGGGGGCCTCGAAGGACAACCCCGCCACGACCTGGCGGAAGGCGTCGAGCATGCCGTCCATGTGCGGCGAGTGGAACGCGTGGCTGACCGTCAGGCGCTTGGTCTTGCGGTCGGGGAACGCCTCGGCGATCGCCGTCGCGGCGTCCTCGTCACCGGCGATGACCACCGAGCGCGGGCCGTTGACCGCCGCGATGCTCACCCGCTCGGTGAGCATCGGCAGGACCTCGTCCTCCGCCGCCTCCAGCGCGATCATGACCCCGCCCGCGGGCAGTTCCTGCATCAGGCGGCCACGGGCCGCGACCAACGTGCACGCATCGTCCAGGGACAGCACCCCGGCGACGTGCGCGGCCGCGATCTCACCGATCGAGTGACCGGACAGGAAGTCCGGCCGCACACCCCACGACTCCAGCAGCCGGAACAGCGCCACCTCGACCGCGAACAGCGCCGGCTGCGCGTACTCCGTCCGGTCCAGCACAGCCGCGTCGTCCCCGAACAGGACGTCCTTCAACGGCAGTTCGAGATCCAGCCGCTCGTCCACCGCGTCCAGCGCGGCCGCGAACACCGGGAAGGCCGCATACAGCTCACGCCCCATGCCCAGGCGCTGGCTGCCCTGCCCGGTGAACAGGAAGGCAGCCTTCCCGCCGACCGGGCGGCCGAGGGTGACGCCCGGGGCCGATCCGTCCGGGTCGAGGGCGGCGAGGGATTCCAGTGCGCGGACGAGACCGGGCTCGTCGGCGGCGGTGAGGACCGCACGGTGCTCGAAGTCGGTGCGCCCGCTCGCGAGCGAGTGCGCGACGTCCCCGGCGCGCAGGCCGGGGTGGGTGGTCAGGTGCGCGTGCAGCTTCGCGGCCTGGGCGCGCAGGGCGGCCGGTGACTTGGCGGAGAGGTTCCACAGTGGCGGTACGGGGGCCACGGCGGCGGGCGGCTCGGGCGCGACCGCCTGCTCAGGCGCGGGGGCCGGCTCGGGGGCCTGCTCGACGACGGTGTGGGCGTTGGTGCCGCTGATGCCGAACGAGGAGACGCCCGCGCGGCGGGGCGCGCCGGTCTCGGGCCACGGTACGGACTCGGTGAGCAGCCGGACGGCGCCCTCCGACCAGTCGACGTTCGGTGTGGGCTCGTCGACGTGCAGGGTCTTGGGCAGCACGCCGTGCCGCATCGCCATGACCATCTTGATGATCCCGGCGACGCCGGCGGCGGCCTGGGTGTGCCCGATGTTGGACTTGATCGAGCCGAGCAGCAGCGGCCGGTCGTCCGGCCGGTCCTGCCCGTACGTGGCCAGGAGCGCCTGCGCCTCGATCGGGTCGCCGAGGGTCGTGCCGGTGCCGTGGGCTTCCACGGCGTCGATCTGGGCGGGCGAGAGCCGGGCACCGGCGAGCGCCTCGCGGATGACCCGCTGCTGGGAGGGCCCGTTGGGGGCGGTCAGGCCGCTGCTGGCGCCGTCCTGGTTGACGGCTGTCCCGCGGATCACGGCGAGGACGGGGTGGCCGTTCTCGCGGGCGACGGAGAGCCGTTCGAGGACGAGCATGCCGGCGCCCTCGCCCCAGCCGGTGCCGTCGGCGGCGGCGGCGAAGGACTTGCAGCGGCCGTCGCCGGCCAGTCCGCGGTGGCGGCTGAACTCGGTGAAGGTGCCGGGCGTCGACATGACGGTGACGCCGCCCGCGAGGGCGAGGGTGCACTCGCCACTGCGCAGGGCCTGGGCGGCGAGGTGGACGGCGACGAGCGAGGAGGAGCACGCGGTGTCGACGGTGACGGCCGGGCCCTCCAGGCCGAGCGTGTAGGCGATGCGGCCGGAGGCGATGCTGCCGGAGCTGCCGTTGCCGAGGAAGCCCTCGATCTCCTCGGGGACGCTGAACAGCCGGGCGGCGTAGTCGTGGTACATCAGGCCCGCGAAGACGCCGGTACGGCTGCCGCGCAGCGTGGCCGGGTCGATGCCGGCGCGTTCGAAGGCCTCCCAGGAGGTCTCCAGCAGGAGCCGCTGCTGCGGGTCCATGGCGAGGGCCTCGCGCGGGGAGATCCCGAAGAACGCCGGGTCGAAGTGGTGGGCGTCGTGGAGGAATCCGCCGACCTGCTCGTAGGCCTCGATGCCGCTGTCGGGGTCGGGGTCGAAGAGGACCTCGGCGGGCCATCCCCGGTCGGCGGGGTACGGCGAGACGGCGTCGGCGCCGTCGGCGACGAGCTCCCACAGCCGTTCGGGGGTGTCGATGCCTCCGGGGTAGCGGCAGCTCATCGCGACGACCGCGATCGGCTCCTGGTCCCGCTCCTCCACCTCGCGCAGCTTGCGTCGCGCCTCGCGGAGGTCGGCCGTCGCCCGCTTGAGGTAATCGAGGTACTTCTCCTCGTTCACCATTGTTTACGCCATCCCCGTCGTCGAAGTGGTCAAGGTCGTCTCGGTCGTCCGGGTCATCTCAGGAGAGACCGAGTTCGTCATCGAGGAGGTCGAAGAGCTCGTCGGCCGTGGCGGCCTGGATGTCCCGCTTTTCGGCGGCGTTGTCCTGTGCACCGTGCGTGTCGTTCCACTTCGCCAGTAGGTCTCGCAGCCGGGCGGTGATGCCCGCGCGTTCGGCGTCGTCGGGGGCGACCGCCGAGAGGATCGATTCGAGCTTGTCGAGTTCCGCGTGGACGGGCTTGCGGGCGGTGTCGTCCCGGCCCAGCTTCTCCCCGATGTACGTGGCGAGCGCCGCGGGTGACGGGTAGTCGAAGATCAGCGTGACGGGCAGCCGCAGCCCGGAGGCGGCGGTGAGCCGGTTGCGCAGGTCGACGGCGGTCAGCGAGTCGAAGCCCAGGTCGAGGAAGCCGCGGGCGGCGTCGACGTCGTCGGCCGTGCCGTGGCCGAGTACGGCGGCCACCTGGGTACGGACCAGGTCCCGCAGTGCCTGGTCCCGTTCGGCGGGCGACAGGCCCGTCAGCCGCTCCTGGAGGGTGCCCGCCGGTTCGGCGGCGGAGCGGGAGCCGGAGGCGGTCCGGGGCGCGGGGGCGGCGGCCCGGCGCGCGGGGGTGCGTACGAGTCCGCGCAGGAGCGGCGGCAGGGTGCCGTCGGCGGCCTGGGCGCGCAGTACGGCCGGTTCGATCCGCATGGGGACGAGGACGGCGTCGTCCAGGGTCCGGGAGGTGTCGAACAGGGCCAACCCCTCCTCGGGGAGGAGCGCGCCGACGCCCGAGCGGGCCATCCGGGTCAGGTCGGCCTCGTCGAGGGCGCCCGCCATGCCGTCCGCGGCCGCCCACAGGCCCCAGGCCAGCGAGCTCGCGGCCAGGCCGCGGGCCGCGCGGTGCTGGGCGAGGGCGTCCAGAAAGGCGTTCGCCGCGGCGTAGTTGGCCTGCCCGGCGGCGCCGAAGCAGCCGGCGACGGAGGAGAAGAGCACGAACGCGGAGAGCTGGTGGCCCTCGGTGAGCTCGTGCAGGTTCCAGGCCGCGTCGACCTTGGGGCGCAGGACGGTGTCGAGGCGTTCGGGCGTGAGGGAGTCGATGATCCCGTCGTCCAGGACGCCGGCCGTGTGGACGACCGCGGTCAGCGGCCGGTCGGCGGGGACCGCGGACAGTACGGCGGCCAGCGCGTCCCGGTCGGCCGCGTCGCAGGCCGCCCAGGTGACAGTCGCGCCCAGCTCGGTCAGCTCGCTCGTCAGGTCCGCCGCGCCGGGCGCCGCGTCGCCGCGCCGGCTGAGCAGCAGCAGGTTCCGTACGCCGTGGGCGTCGGCGAGGTGGCGGGCGAAGAGCCTGCCGAGGGTGCCGCTGGCGCCGGTGACGAGGACGGTGCCGGCGGTGTCGATCTCCAGCGGGCCGGTCTCCAGCAGGCCGGCCTCGGCGGCGGTCCGGGCGATGCGGCTCAGCCGGAAGGCGTACGCCTCGCCCGCCCGCAGGGCGAGCTGCGGTTCGTCGCCCGCCAGCGCGGCGGCCAGCGCCCCGAGGGAGGCGTCGGAGCCGTCGGTGTCGGCGAGGACGAACCGGCCGGGGTTCTCCGACTGCGCCGACCGCACCAGGCCCCACACCGGGGCGTGGGCGAGGTCGGTGACGTGTTCGCCCGGTACGGCGGCCACCGCGCCCGAGGTGAGCAGTACCAGCCGGGAGCCGTCGAGGCGTTCCTCGGCCAGCCACTCCTTGACGAGGGCGAGCGCGTGGTGCGCGGCGTCGCGGGCGGCGGGCGCCCGGCCGGCGGAGTCCGCGGCGGACAGCGGGACGACCACCACGTCGGGTGTCGGGGCGCCGGAGGCGAGTGCCTGGCGCAGCGCGGTGAGGCCGGGGTGCCGCTCGAGCGGTTCGCCGCCGACGCGGAAGTCGGCGCGCTCCTCGCCCAGTACGGCCCACCGTTCCCCGGCGGGGACCGTGCCGGCGGTGAGGGGCAGCTTGGCCCACTCCACGCCGAACAGGGACTCGTGGTGCGCTGCGCGGTCGCCGCCGAGCTGGGCGGCGGACACCGGGCGCAGGATCAGGGAGTCGACCGAGGCCACCGGGGCGCCGGTGGAGTCGGCGGCGTCCAGGGTCACGCCACCGGAGGCTCCGGCGGTGATCCGGACCCGGAGTGCGGCCGCGCCGGTCGCGTAGAGGCGTGCGCCGGTCCAGGCGAAGGGCAGTCGGGCGCCTTCGGCGGAGTCGTCGGAGGCGGAGCCGGGCACCCCGAGGCCGATGGCCTGCAGGGCGGCGTCGAGGAGCGCGGGGTGCACGCCGTAGGCGTCCGCGTCACTCTCGTACGCCTCGTCGAGCGCGACCTCGGCGAACAGTTCGCCGTCGCGGCGCCAGGCGGCGCGCAGCCCCTGGAACACGGGCCCGTATCCGAGGCCGGCCGCCGCCGCTGCCGGGTAGAAGCCGTCGGTGGGGACGGGTTCGGCGCCGGCCGGCGGCCACTGGGCCAGGTCGAAGGCGCGGGCCGGTGCGGCCGGGGCGAGTACGCCCGTGACGTGGCGCGTCCACGGCTCCCCCGCCGGGGCGTCGGCCGGGCGGGAGTGCAGCGTCAGGGTGCGCCGGCCCTCCTCGTCGGCCGCGTCCACGGCCAGCTGGAGCTGTACGGCGCCCTGGTCGCCGAGGGTGAGCGGGGCCTCGATGGCCAGCTCCTCGACGGTGTCGCAGCCGGTCTCCGCGCCGGCCCGCAGGGCCAGTTCGACGAAGGCGGTGCCGGGCAGCAGGACGGTGTCCATGACCGTGTGGTCGCTCAGCCAGGGGTGGGTGGAGAGGGCGAGGCGGCCGGTGAGGACCAGCCCGTCGGAGGCGGGCAGCGGGAGGGTGGCGCCGAGCAGTGGGTGTCCGGCGGTGTCGAGGCCGGCCGCGAGGACGTCCTCGACGGAGACGCCGACGTCGAGCCAGTAGCGCTTGCGCTGGAAGGCGTACGTGGGCAGCTCCACGCGGCGGGCGCCGGTGCCGGCGAAGTAGGCCGTCCAGTCGACGGTGACGCCGTGCGTGTGGGCTTGGGCGAGGGCGGCGGCGAGGGCCTCGACCTCGGGGCGGCCCTTGCGCAGCACGGGCAGGCAGACGGCGGCCGCGGCGGGCTCGGGAGCCTCGGCGGTGTCGGTCAGGCAGTCCTGGACGAGCGCCGACAGGGTCCCGTCGGGGCCGAGTTCGACGTACGTCGTCACCCCGGCCGCGGCCAGGGCGCGGACGCCGTCGAGGAAGCGGACGCCCTCGCGGACGTGCCGGACCCAGAACTCCGCCGAGGCCATCTCGTCGGTGACGAGGGCGCCGGTCAGGTTGGAGACGACCGGGATGCGGGGGGCGCCGTACACCAGGCCCTCGGCGACCTTGCGGAAGTCGGCGAGCATGGCGTCCATGTGCGGCGAGTGGAAGGCGTGGCTGACGGTGAGCCGCTTGGTCTTGCGGCCCATGGCCTCGAAGACGTCGGCGACATCGGTGGCCGCGTCCTCGTCACCGGCCACGACGACGGCCTGCGGGCCGTTGACCGCGGCGATGCTCACGCCGTCGGTCAGGAACGGCAGGACCTCGTCCTCCGCCGCCCGGACGGCGATCATCACGCCGCCGGCGGGCAGCTCCTGCATCAACCGGCCCCGGGCGGCGACCAGTTCGGCCGCGTCCTGGAGGGAGAGCACACCCGCGACATGTGCGGCGGCGATCTCGCCGATGGAGTGGCCCGACAGCACGTCGGGCCGCACTCCCCACGCGTCCAGCAGCCGGAACAGCGCCACTTCGACCGCGAAGAGGGCGGGCTGGGTGTACGCGGTCCGGTCCAGGAGGGCCGCGTCCGATCCGAACAGCACGTTCTTCAGGGGCAGTTCGAGGTGCCGGTCGAGTTCGGCGCAGATTTCGTCCAGCGCGGCCGCGAAGACGGGGTACGCGTCGTGGAGTTCGCGTCCCATGCCGAGGCGCTGGCTGCCCTGTCCGGTGAACAGGAACGCCACCTGGCCCTCCCGCGCAGCTCCCCGTACGAGTGCGGCCGCGCTCTCGCCGCGGGCCAGCGCGTCCAGGCCGCGCAGCAGCTCCGCGCGGTCCGCCGTGACGAGGGCGGCGCGCTGCTCCAGGGCCGAGCGGGTGGTTGCCAGGGACAGGGCGAGGTCGGCGGGCCGCAGGCCCTCGTCGCCGTGGACGCGGGTGTGGAGCCGGCGGGCCTGGGCGCGCAGCGCGTCCTCGCCGCGGGCCGACAGCACCACGGGCACGAACGGCGTACGGGTCGCCTCCGGCTCCGGCGCGGCCCCGGGGGCCGGCTGGGGTGCGGGATCCGGCTGCGGGGCCTGCTCGATGATGGCGTGCGCGTTCGTCCCGCTGATGCCGAAGGAGGAGACGCCCGCGCGGCGCGGGCGGCCGGTGTCGGGCCAGGCCACCTGGTCGGTGAGGAGGGACACCGCGCCCGCCGTCCAGTCCACGTGCGGGGTCGGCTCGTCCACGTGGAGGGTCTTGGGCAGGACGCCGTGGCGCATCGCCATGACCATCTTGATGACGCCGGCGACACCGGCGGCGGCCTGCGTGTGCCCGAGGTTCGACTTCACCGAGCCGAGCAGCAGCGGCTGTTCGTCGGTGTGCTCGCGGCCGTAGGTGGCCAGCAGGGCCTGCGCCTCGATCGGGTCGCCGAGGGTCGTACCGGTGCCGTGCGCCTCGACGGCGTCGACCTCGGCGGCGCTCAGGCGGGCGCTGGCGAGGGCCTGGCGGATGACCCGCTGCTGCGAGGGGCCGTTGGGGGCGGTGAGCCCGTTGCTGGCGCCGTCCTGGTTGACGGCGGAGCCGCGGACCAGCGCGAGGACCTGGTGGCCGTTGCGGCGGGCGTCGGAGAGCCGCTCCAGCAGGAGCATGCCCGCGCCCTCGCCCCAGCCGGTGCCGTCGGCGGCGGCCGCGAAGGACTTGCAGCGGCCGTCGGCGGCGAGCCCGCGCTGGCGGCTGAACTCGATGAAGGTGCCCGGCGTGAACATCACGGTGACACCGCCCGCCAGGGCGAGGGAGCACTCGCCGTTGCGCAGTGCCTGCGCGGCGAGGTGCAGGGCGACCAGCGAGGAGGAGCAGGCCGTGTCGACGGTGACCGCCGGGCCCTCCAGGCCGAACGTGTAGGCGACGCGGCCCGAGACGATGCTGCTGGAGCTGCCCGTGCCGAGGTAGCCCTCGACGCCGTCGGGCACGGCGTGCAGGCGCGCCCCGTAGTCGTGGTACATGACGCCCGCGAAGACGCCCGTACGGCTGCCGCGCACCGAGGACGGGGCGATCCCGGCCCGTTCGAAGGCCTCCCAGGTGGTCTCCAGGAGCAGGCGCTGCTGGGGGTCCATGGCGAGGGCCTCGCGCGGCGAGATCCCGAAGAAGGAGGCGTCGAACTCCGCGGCGTCGTGCAGGAATCCGCCCTCGCGGGCGTACGAGGTGCCCGGGTGCTCGGGGTCGGGGTGGTAGAGGGCCTCGGTGTCCCAGCCGCGGTTCTCGGGGAGGCGGGTGACGCCGTCCTCGCCGGCCGTCAGGAGCTGCCAGAGGTCCTCGGGGGTGCGGACGTCACCGGGGTAGCGGCAGCTCATGGCGACGATGGCGATGGGCTCGTCGTCGGCCGCCGCGGTGGCCGCGGGCGTCGCGGACCCGGCGGCGAGGGCCTCGGCGGTGTCCAGGTCCGTGTCGTCGATCAGCTCGCTGCGCAGGTGGCGGGCCAGGACGGTCGGGTCCGGGTAGTCGAAGACGAGGGTGGCGGGCAGGCGCAGGGCGGTGGCCTGGTTCAGCCGGTTGCGGAGCTCCACCGCGGTGAGCGAGTCGAAGCCCAGCTCCTTGAAGGCCCGCCCGGACTCGACGGCGGCGGGGCCGGCGTGTCCGAGTACGGCCGCGACCTGTGTACGGACCAGGTCCAGCAGCGCGCGGTCCTGTTCGGCGGCGGACAGCCCGGCCAGGCGGGCCCGCAGCTCCGGCTCGGAACCGGCGGCCGCGGAGGCCACCGACCGGCGGGCGACGCCCCGTACCAGGCCGCGCAGCAGCGGCGCGAGGGTGCCGGCGGCCGCGAGCGGACGCAGCGCGTCTGTGTCCACGCGCATCAGGGCCACGGCGGCGTCGTCGAGGCGGACGGCGGTGTCGAACAGCCCGAGGCCGTCGGCGGTCGTCAGCGGCGGCAGTCCGGCGCGGCGCATGCGGTTGACGTCGGCGGCGTCCAGGGCGCCGGCCATGCCGTCGGCCACGGACCACAGGCCCCAGGCCAGCGCGGACGCCGGGAGGCCCTGGGCGCGGCGGTGCCGGGCGAGGGCGTCCAGGAAGGAGTTGGCGGCGGCGTAGTTGCCCTGGCCGGGGCCGCCGAACACGCCGGAGGTGGAGGAGAAGAGCACGAACGCGGAGAGCTTCAGGTCCCGGGTCAGCTCGTGCAGGTTCCAGGCCGCGTCCACCTTGGGGCGCAGCACCGCCGACAGCCGGTCGGGGGTCAGCGAGGTGAGGATCCCGTCGTCGAGGACGCCGGCGGTATGGACGACCGCGGTGAGCGGGTGGTCGGCGGGGATCTCCGCGAGCAGCGCGGCGAGGGCGTCCCGGTCGGCCACGTCGCAGGCCGCCCAGGTGGCGGTGGCACCCGACTCGGCGAGTTCCCGGGCGAGCTCGGCCGCGCCCGGCGCGTCGGCGCCGCGCCGGCCCACGAGGAGCAGGCGGCGCACCCCGTGCGCGGTGGCCAGGTGCCGGGCGACGAGGCCGCCCAGCGCGCCGGTGGCGCCGGTGATCAGTACCGTGCCGTCGGGGCCGAAGGCCGGGGTGCGGCCGCCGTCCTCCCCGCCGGTCTCGACGCGGGCGAGGCGGGGGACGAGCACGGCGTCCGCGCGCAGGGCGAAGCGCTCCTCGTCGGAGGCGAGCGCGGCGCGCAGGGCGCCGTGGCCTCCGTCCGCGGCGGTTTCCGCGGCGGTGTCTGCAGCGGCGTCTGCGGCGGCGTCGACGAGCGCGAACCTGCCGGGGTTCTCCGTCTGCGCGGACCGCAGCAGGCCCCACACGGTGGCGGCGGCCAGGTCGGTCACGTCCTCGTCCGGGGTCGCGGCCACCGCGCCGCGGGTGACGAACACCAGCCGGGCGGCGGCGAACCGGTCGTCCGCGAGCCAGGCCTGGGCGAGGGCCAGCGCGGCGTGCGCGGCGTCGTGCACGGCGGGCGCGGACGGGGCGGCGGGCGCCGGGGCGAGGTGGACGACCACCTCGTCCGGGGCGGCCGCTCCCGCGTCGACGGCGGCGGCCAGCGCCGCCAGATCGGCGTAGTGGGCGGCGTAGCGGTCCGGGTCCTGCGGGGTCCCCGCCGCCGCGGCGCCGAGCAGGGCGTACCGGACCGTGGCGGCCGCGTCCGGGGCGGCGGGGCCGCCGAGTTCGGTCCACTGCTGGCGGAACACCGACTCGTGGTACGAGGTGCGCGCGGCGTGCAGCTGGCCGGCGGTCACCGGCCGCAGCCCGAGCGAGCCGACGGCCGCGACGGGGGCGCCGGACGCGTCGGCGATCTCCAGCCGGACGCCCTCGGCTCCGGCCGGGGTGAGGCGGACGCGCAGTGCGCTCGCCCCTCCGGCGTACAGCGACACCCCGGACCAGGCGAAGGGCAGCCGGCCCTGGCCGTCGTCGGCTCCGATGCCGTCCAGCCCGATGGCGTGCAGCGCGGCGTCGAGCAGCGCGGGGTGCAGGCCGAAGCGGCCCGCCTGGTCCTCGGCGCCCTCGGGCAGCGCGACCTCGGCGTACACCGCGCCGTCGAGCTGCCATGCCGTGCGCAGGCCGCGGAAGGTGGGGCCGTAGGCGAAGCCGATGGTGTCGAGCGCGTCGTAGCGGCCGTCGAGCGGCAGCTCCGTGGCACCGGCCGGGGGCCAGGCCGTCAGGTCGAAGTCGGCGGCGGGGCGGGCCTCTTCGGCCAGGACACCGGCGGCGTGCCGCGTCCAGGGTTCCTCGGCCGCCAGGCCCTCGGCACGGGAGTGCAGGGCGAACGGCCTGCGGCCCGCCTCGTCGGCGGCGCCGACCCAGACGCGCAGCCGGACGCCGCCGCGCTCGGGCAGCACGAGGGGCGCTTCGAGGGTGAGCTCTTCGAGGTGGTCGCAGCCGAGCTGGTCACCGGCGCGGGTCGCGAGCTCCACGAAGGCCGTTCCGGGCAGCAGGACGCTGCCCAGGATGGCGTGGTCGGCCAGCCAGGGGTGGGTGGACAGGGCGAGGCGCCCGGCGAACACCATGCCGTCCGACTCGGGCAGGGCGACGCCGGCGCTCAGGAGCGGGTGGGCCGTGTCGTCGAGGCCGATCGCCTCGACGTCCCCGAGGTAGAGGGAGGAGATGGCCGGCCAGTAGCGCTGCCGCTGGAAGGGGTAGGTGGGCAGGTCGACGCGCCGGGCGCCGGTGCCCGCGAAGTACGCCGTCCAGTCGACGGTGACGCCGTGGGCGTGGGCCTGCGCGAGGGCCGTGGTGACGGCCTCGGCCTCGGCGCGGCCCTTGCGGAGGGCGGGGACGAAGACGGCGTCCTGCGTGACGCAGTCCTGGGCGAGGGCGGACAGCACCCCGTCGGGCCCGAGCTCGACGTACGTCGTGACTCCGGCGGCCTCCAGCGCACGGATGCCGTCGAGGAAACGGACCGCCTCACGGACGTGCCGCACCCAGAACTCGGCGGAGGCCATCTCGTCGGTGACGAGGGCACCGGTCAGGTTGGACACGACCGGGATGCGGGGCTCACCGAACGACAACCCTTCCACCACCTGGCGGAAGGCGTCGAGCATGCCGTCCATGTGGGGCGAGTGGAACGCGTGGCTGACGGCGAGGCGCTTGCTCTTCCGGTCGGGGAAGGCGGCCACGACGGCCGTGGCGGCGTC
Source organism: Streptomyces sp. NBC_00273 (assembly GCF_036178145.1). Classification (NCBI taxonomy): domain Bacteria; kingdom Bacillati; phylum Actinomycetota; class Actinomycetes; order Kitasatosporales; family Streptomycetaceae; genus Streptomyces; species Streptomyces sp. NBC_00273. The sequence continues at coordinate 547,739 of NZ_CP108067.1, forward strand.
CTCGTCACCGGCGATGACCACCGACTGAGGGCCGTTGATGGCCGCGATGCTCACGCGATCGGTCAGCAGCGGCAGGACCTCGTCCTCCGACGCCTGCACCGCGATCATCACGCCACCACCCGGCAGCGCCTGCATCAGACGACCACGGGCGGCGACCATTGCGCAGGCGTCGTCCAGGGACAGCACCCCGGCGACGTGCGCGGCAGCGATCTCACCGATCGAGTGACCGGAGAGGAAGTCCGGCCGCAGGCCCCACGACTCCAGCAGCCGGAACAGCGCCACCTCGACCGCGAACAGCGCGGGCTGGGTGAACCGCGTCTCGTCCAGCAGCGCCGCGTCCGCCCCGAACAGCACGTCCCTCAACGGGAGTTCGAGGTCGATCCGGGCGCAGACCTCGTCCAGGGCATCCGCGAACACCGGTTGGGTCCCGTACAGTTCACGCCCCATCCCGATCCGCTGGCTGCCCTGTCCCGTGAACAGGAACGCGAGCTTGCCCGCGGCGGGTGAGCCCGTCACGAGCCCGGCGGCGTGGTCTCCCCCGGCCAGCGTCTCCAGTCCCGAGAGCAGCGCGGCGCGGTCCGTGGCCACCACGGCGGCGCGGTGCTCGAACGCGGACCGGCCGAGGGCCAGGGAGAGTCCGAGGTCGGCGGGGCGCAGGTCGGGGTGGCTCGTGGCGTGGGCGTGCAGGCGGCGGGCCTGGTCGCGCAGGGCGTCCTGGCTCTTGCCGGAGAGGATCCAGGGCAGCGGGGCGTCGGCCGGGAGCGGCACCGGAGTCTGCGGCGCGGAGTCGGCTGCCTCCGGGGCCTGTTCGATGATCGTGTGGGCGTTGGTGCCGCTGATGCCGAACGAGGAGACACCCGCACGGCGCGGGCGCCCGGTCTCGGGCCACTGCCTCGGTTCGGTCAGCAGGGCGACGTCACCCGCCGTCCAGTCGACGTGCGGGGTGGGCTCGTCCACGTGCAGGGTCGGGGGCAGCACGCCGTGCCGCATGGCGAGGACCATCTTCATCACACCGGCGACACCTGCGGCTGCCTGGGTGTGTCCGAGGTTGGACTTGATGGAGCCGAGCAGCAGCGGCCGGCCCTCGGGGCGGTCCTGCCCGTACGTGGCCAGCAGGGCCTGCGCCTCGATCGGGTCGCCGAGCCGGGTGCCCGTGCCGTGCGCCTCGACCGCGTCCACGTCGGTGGCCGCCAGGCCCGCGCTGGCGAGGGCCTGGCGGATGACGCGCTGCTGCGAGGGGCCGTTGGGGGCGGTGAGCCCGTTGCTGGCGCCGTCCTGGTTGACGGCCGAGCCGCGGACCAGGGCCAGCACCGGGTGGCCGTTGCGGCGGGCGTCGGAGAGCCGCTCGACGAGCAGCATGCCGAGGCCCTCGCCCCAGCCGGTGCCGTCGGCGGCGGCGGCGAAGGCCTTGATGCGGCCGTCGGCGGCGAGGCCGCGCTGGCGGCTGAAGTCGATGAAGGAGGCGGGCGTCGACATGACGGTCACGCCGCCCGCGAGCGCCATGGTGCACTCGTCCTGCCGCAGTGCCTGGATCGCCCAGTGCAGGGCGACCAGCGACGACGAGCACGCCGTGTCGACGGTGACGGCCGGGCCTTCCAGGCCGAGGACGTAGCTGACGCGGCCGGAGACGACGCTCGCCGCGTTGCCGGTGCCGAGGAATCCCTCGCTGCCGTCGGGGGCGGCGAGGATGACGTCGAGGTAGTCCTGCCCGTTGGTGCCGGTGAAGACGCCGATCCGCTCGCCGCGCACGGTGGCGGGGTCGATGCCGGCCCGTTCGAAGGCCTCCCAGGAGGTCTCCAGGAGCAGGCGCTGCTGCGGGTCCATGGCGAGGGCCTCGCGCGGCGAGATCCCGAAGAAACCGGGGTCGAACTCGGTGGCGTCTGCGAGGAACCCGCCGTCGCGGACGTAGGTGGTGTTCTCGGTGACGGACTCCGGGTCGTACAGCCCGTCGAGGTCCCAGCCGCGGTCCGTCGGGAAGCCTGCGATCGCGTCGCGGCCGGTCACGAGCAGCTGCCAGAGCTCCTCGGGGGTGCTCACCCCGCCGGGGAAGCGGCAGCTCATGGCGACGATCGCGATGGGGTCGTCGTCGGTGGCGCCACGGGAGCCCGGGCCGGCGCCCGTACCCGTGTCCGGGGCCCGGCCGGCGGAGGGCTGTGCGCCGAGGAGTTCGCCCTGGAGGAACACGGCCAGGGAGAGGGAGTTGGGGTAGTCGAAGATCAGGGTCGCGGGCAGGCGCAGCCCGGTCCGGGAGGCGAGGAGGTTGCGGATCTCCACGGCGGTCAGGGAGTCGAAGCCGAGGTCCCGGAACGCGATGGCCGGGTCCACGGATCCGGGGCCCGGGTAGCCGAGTACGGCGGCGACCTGGGTACGGACGAACTCCAGGGCGAGCGCGTCGCGCTCGGCCGGCGGGGCTTGGGCGAGCTGCCGGGCGAACGTGTCGGCCCTCTCGGCGCCCGCGTCGGGCGTATCGGCGGTGGCGAGGGCGTGCGCCGCCTCGGGGAGGTCGGCGATCAGCGGGCAGGGGCGTACGGCGGTGAGGCCGGGCGCCAGGCGGTCCCAGTCGATGTCCGCGACGAGCGAGGCGGTCTCGTCCAGGGTGAGCGCCATGTGCATGGCCGACAGGGCCAGTTCGGGGTCGAGGCCCGGGAGTCCGGCGAGGCGCAGGCGCTCGGCGACGAGCTCGTCGGTGGCCATGCCCGCCTCGGCCCAGGCGCCCCAGGAGATCACGGTGGCGGGCAGGCCGTCGGCGCGGCGCTGCTCGGCGAGGGCGTCGAGGGGGGCGTTCGCGGCGGCGTAGTTGGCCTGTCCGGCGGCGCCGAAGGCGGCGGCGAGGGAGGAGAAGAGGACGAACGCGTCGAGGTCCAGGCCGCGGGTCAGCTCGTGCAGGACCTGCGCCGCGTGGGCCTTGGGGCGCATGACGTCCGCCAGGCGCCTCGGCGTCTGCGCGTCGAGGACACCGTCGTCGAGCACGCCGGCGGCGTGGACGACGGTGGTCAGGGGGAAGGCCGCCGGGACGGTGGCGAGGAGCTCGGCCACGGCGTTGCGGTCGGCCACGTCGCAGGCCGCGAGGGTGACCTGGGTGCCCAGTTCGCGCAGTTCCGCGGCGAGTTCCGGCGCGCCGTCGGCGTCGGGGCCGCGCCGGCTCACCAGCAGCAGGTGCTCGGCGCCGCTACGGGCGAGCCAGCGGGCCACGTGGCGGCCGAGCGCACCGGTGCCGCCGGTGACGAGAGCGGTCCCGGAGGTGGACCACTCGGTGGCGGGGGCCTGCTCCTGGGGGGCCCGGGTCAGCCTGCGGACGAACACGCCGGTGGACCGTACGGCGAGGTGGTCCTCGGTGCCGAGGCCGCCCAGGACGTCGGCGAGCCGGCCCGCGGCGCGCTCGTCGGGGGTCGCGGGCAGGTCGACCAAGCCGCCCCAGCGAGCGGGCAGTTCGAGGGAGGCGGTACGGCCGAGGCCCCAGAGCGGTGCCTGGGCGAGGCCGGTGAGCCGGTCGGAACGGCCCGTGGACACCGCGCCGCGGGTGGCGGCCCACAGGGGGGCGTCCACGTCCGCGTCGCCCAGTGCCTGGACGAGGGCGAGGGTGGCGGCGAGCCCGGCGGGCAGCGCCGCGTCCTCGGGGTGCGGCCGCTCGTCGAAGGCGAGCAGCGACAGCACGCCGGCGGGGGCACCGGCTTCCGCGGCGCCGGTGACGGCCTCGGTGATCCTGCGGGCGAGGGCGGCCCGATCGTCGGCCGTCGCGTCGACGGTCACGCTGCTGACGGTGACACCGCGTGCGGCCAGGATCTGGGCGGCGGCGACGGCCCACGGGTCGTCGGTGTGACCGGCGGGCACCACGAGGAGCCAGTGCCCGGCCGGCGGGGCGGGCGCGGTGTCGGTGAGCGGCTTCCAGGTGACGCGGTAGCGCCAGCCGCCCACGGTGTCGCGGTCGCGGTTGCGGCGGTGCCAGGCGGAGAGCGCGGGCAGCACGCCGCTGAGCGGTTCGTCGCCGTCGACGCCGAGGGTCTCGGCGAGGGCGGCCAGGTCCTCGCTGTCGACGACCTCCCAGAACTTGGCGTCGGTGAGGCCGAGTTCGCGGCCGTCGGCGGGCTCGCTCAGGTCGGTGAAGGGGTCGCGGGGCCAGTAGAGGTCGCGCTGGAAGGCGTACGTCGGCAGCTCGGCGCGGCGCGCGCCGGTCCCGGCGAAGCGGGTGGCCCAGTCCGGGGAGAGCCCGCGGACGTGGGCGCCGGCGACGGCGGCGGTCAGGGAGCGCGCTTCGGGGCGTCCGGTGCGCAGCGCGGGCAGGAAGGCGGCGGTGCGGGGGCCGGTCGCGGTCTGGCAGTCCTGGCCGAGGGCGGACAGGACGCCGCCGGGGCCGATCTCGACGTAGGCGGTGACCCCGCGGCTCTCCAGCCAGCGGATGCCGTCGAGGAAGCGGACGGCCTCGCGGACGTGCCGGACCCAGAACTCGGCGGAACCCATCTCGTCGGTGACGAGGGCACCGGTCAGGTTGGACACGATCGGAATGCGCGGGGCGCCGTACGTCAGCCCCTCCACGACCTTGCGGAAGGCGTCGAGCATGCCGTCCATGTGCGGCGAGTGGAACGCGTGGCTCACCGTCAGCCGCTTGGTCTTCCGGTCGGGGAACGCCTCGGCGATCGCCATCGCGGCGCCCACGTCACCCGCGACGACCACCGAGCGCGGGCCGTTGACCGCCGCGATGCTCACCCGGTCGGTCAGCAGCGGCAGGACCTCGTCCTCCGACGCCTCCAGCGCGATCATCACACCGCCCGCGGGCAGTTCCTGCATCAACCGCCCGCGAGCCGCGACCAGCGCACACGCGTCGTCCAGCGAGAACACCCCGGCGACGTGCGCGGCAGCGATCTCACCGATCGAGTGACCGGACAGGAAGTCCGGCTTCAGACCCCAGCTCTCGACGAGCCGGAACAGCGCCACCTCGACGGCGAACAGCGCCGGCTGCGTGTACTCCGTCCGATCCAGGACAGCGGCGTCGTCCCCGAACAGGACGTCCTTCAGGGGCAGTTCGAGCTGCATGTCGAAGCGCGCGCACACGGCGTCCAGGGCCTGCGCGAACACCGGGTGGGTCTCGTACAGTTCGCGCCCCATGCCGAGGCGCTGGCTGCCCTGTCCCGTGAACAAGAACGCCAGCTTGCCCTCGGTGGCGCTCCCCTCGACCACGTCGGCGGACTGGCGGCCCTCGGCGAGCGCCGCGAGCCCGGCCAGCAGTTCGTCCCGGTCCTGGGCGACGACCGCCGCACGGCGGTCCAGGGCGGCCCGGGTGAGCGCCTGCCCGCAGGCGACGTCCTCGACACGGAGGCCGGGCCGGGTCGTGAGGTGGGCGTGCAGTGCGGCCGCCTGCGCCCGCAGCGCGGGCTCGGTCTTGCCGGACAGGACGACGGGCAGGACGGGCGGCAGGGCGGCCGGAAGGCCGGCCGGCTCGGTGCCGGGGAGGACGCCGTCGGCGGCGTCGGCGTCGGCGTCGGCCAGCCGGTCTTCAGCGGCTTCGGCGGGTTCCTCGGCGCCCTCCAGGATGATGTGCGCGTTGGTGCCGCTCATGCCGAACGACGAGACGCCGATCCGGCGCGGCCCGCCGTGCTGCGGCCAGGGGCGCGCCTCGGTGAGCAGCGACACCTCGCCCGACGACCAGTCGACGTGCGGGGTCGGCTCGCTCACGTGCAGGGTGCGCGGCAGTACGCCGCTGCGCATCGCCATGACGCTCTTGATGACTCCGGCGACGCCTGCGGCGGCCTGCGCGTGGCCGATGTTGGTCTTGAGGGAGCCCAGCCACAGCGGCCGGCCCTCGGGGCGGTCCTGGCCGTACGTGGCGATGATGGCCTGCGCCTCGATGGGGTCTCCGAGGCCGGTTCCGGTGCCGTGTGCCTCGACGGCGTCCACGTCGGCGGGCGTGAGCCGGGCATTGGAGAGCGCCTGGAGGATGACGCGCTGCTGCGAGGGGCCGTTGGGCGCGGTCAGGCCGTTGCTGGCGCCGTCCTGGTTGACGGCCGAGCCGCGAATGACGGCCAGGACGTGGTGGCCCTTGCGGCGGGCGTCGGAGAGCCGCTCCACGAGCAGGACGCCGACGCCTTCGGCGAGGCTGAAGCCGTCGGCGTCCGGCGAGAACGCCTTGCAGCGGCCGTCGGTGGCCAGGCCGCGCTGCTTGCTGTAGTCGATGAACGTGCCGGGCGCGGACATCAGGGTGGCGCCGCCAGCGAGGGCGAGCGAGCACTCGCCGTTGCGCAGCGCCTGCACCGCGAGGTGCAGGGCGACGAGCGAGGAGGAGCAGGCGGTGTCGACGGTGACGGCCGGGCCTTCGAGGCCGAAGGTGTACGAGAGCCGGCCCGAGGCGACGCTCGCCGCGTTGCCGGTTCCCAGGTAGCCCTCGACGTTCTCGGAGGAGCTCAGCAGGGCCGTCAGGTAGTCGTGGTTGCTCGTGCCGACGAACACGCCGACCTGCTTGCCGCGCATCGAGGTCGGGTCGATGCCCGCGCGCTCGAAGGCCTCCCACGAGGTTTCCAGGAGGAGCCGCTGCTGCGGGTCCATGGCGAGGGCCTCGCGCGGCGAGATCCCGAAGAGCGAGGGGTCGAACCGGGCGAAGTCCTGGACGAAGCCGCCCTGGTTGGCGTAACTGGTGCCCGGGTGCTCAGGGTCGGGGTGGTAGACGGTCTCCATGTCCCAGCCGCGCTCGACGGGGAAGCCGGTGATGGCGTCGACGCCGTCGACGACCAGCTGCCACAGCTCCTCCGGCGAGGTCGCGCCTCCGGGATAGCGGCAGCCCATGCCGACGATGGCGATGGGGTCCTGGTTCCGGGCCTCGATCTCGCGCAGCCGCTGACGCGTCTGCTGAAGATCCGCTGTCGCCAGCTTCAGGTAGTCCCGCAGCGTCTCTTCATTCGCCATTTAACGCAACCACCCATTTGCAGCAGACGGCATCAGAAAACTGAGTGCAGAGCCGAGAATGACATCGGAAATGCGGCCGCTTCACTTTGTCGAGGGAAGCGACTGCTCGGTGGCAGGCTATTTCCGGTTCAATCTCCCCTACAACCCCTAACTGCCCCCTACGCACCCCTGGGTGGAGGAGTACATAGGGGGCAGTTAACCCCCGGTCAATTAATCAGGGGACGGGCCATCTTCACCAATAATCGGCAAGCCGTCAATAACGTCCGAGGCCCTCGTTGATGAACGCGAAAAGCTCCTCGTCGCTGGCGTCCTGGAGCTGCTCCGCCTCGTCGCGGGCGGCGTCCGGTGCGCCGGCCGCGCCGTCGGAGCCGATGCCGGTTGCGGGGCCGTCCGCGGCGGTCGTGCCGGAGAGCCGCCCGGCCGGGTCGTCACTGTCGTTCCACTTGGCCAGCAGCGATTGGAGCCGCATCGTCACCCGGGCCCGTACGACGTTGTCGGCGGTGCCGCGTTCGAGTACGGCCTCCAGCTTGTCGAGCTCCAACAGCAGCGGGGCCCCTCCCGCCACGGCGTCGGGCACGATCCCGGCGCGCAGGAATGCGGCGACGGCGGCGGGGGTGGGGTGGTCGAAGACCAGGCTGGCCGGCAGCTTCAGGCCGCTCACCGCGCCCAGGCGGTTGCGCAGCTCGACGGAGGTGAGGGAGTCGAAGCCCAGCTCCTTGAAGGCCCGGCCGGCCTCGACGGCCGTGAGGTCGGCGTGCCCGAGGACGGCTGCCACGGCCGTACGGACCAGGTCGAGCAGCAGGCGCTCCTGCTCGACGTCGGGCAGCCCGGCGAGCTGCGTGCTGAGCGGCACTCCCCCGGCCAGGTCCTCTGTGGACTCCCGTTCCGCGCTCTCGATGACCAGCCGGGCCTCGGGGAGCTCCAGGAGCAGCGGCCGCGGCCGGTCGGCGGTGAAGGCGAGCGTGAACCGCTTCCAGTCCATGTCGACCAGGGTCAGCGTGGTCTCGTCGCGGTCCAGGGCGTGCCGCAGCGATGCCAGCGTCCGCTCGGGCGCCATCGAGATGATGCCGTGGCGGCGCATCCGATCGCCCGCCGCGCTGTCGTCCCCGGCCGCGCTGCCCCAGGGGCCCCAGGCGAGGGAGGTGGCGGGCAGCCCGGCGGCGCGCCGGTACTCGGCGAAGGCGTCGAGGAACGCGTTGCCGGGTGCCTGGTTGCCCTGGCCGGGGGCGCCGAAGGTGGCGGCGAAGGAGGAGAAGAGGACGAACGCGGACAGGTCGAGGTCGCGGGTCAGCTCGTGCAGGTGCCGCGTCGCGTCCACCTTGACCCGCAGCACGGCGGCCACCTGCTCGGGCTCGAGCGTCTCGATGACCCCGTCGTCGACGACCGCCGCGGCGTGGATCACCGCGGTGAGCGGCTGGTCGGCGGGGACGGAGGCGAGGAGGTCGGCGAGGGCGTCGCGGTCGCTGACGTCGCAGGCGGCGAGCGTGACCCGGGCGCCGAGGGCCGTCAGTTCGTCGCGCAGCCCGTCCGCGCCGGGCGCGTCGGCCCCGCGACGGCTGGCGAGCAGCAGGTGCTCGGCGCCGTTCTCGGCCAGCCAGCGCGCCACCTGCGCGCCGACGACGCCCGTACCACCTGTGACCAGCGTCGTCCCGGCCGGACGCCACTCACGCACCGCCGGGGTCTCGGCCAGCCGGGCCCGCACGAGACGTCGTACGAGGAGCCCCGAGGCCCGCAGGGCCACCTGGTCCTCGGCGGCATCCCCGGCGAGGACGCCGGCCAGCCGGTCGAGGGTCCGGTCGTCCACGTCGTGTTCGGTGCCGGGCAGGTCGATCAGGCCGCCCCAACGGCCCCCCTGCTCCATGGAGGCGACGCGGCCGAGGCCCCAGATGAGCGCCTGGTCCGGGTCCGCGATCCGGTCGGTCCGCCCGGCGGCGACCGCGCCCCGGGTGACGCACCACAGCGGCGCGGCCACCTCGGCGTCGCCGAGGGCCTGGGAGAGCGCGAGCCCGGCGGCAAAGGCGCCGTCGTCGCCGAGGGCGAGGAGGGACAGCACCCCGGCGGGGGCGGGAACCCCGTCCGTGACGGCCTTCAGGGCAGCGGTCAGCGCGTCCCGGCCGGCCGCATCGGCGGCCACGGTGACGGTACGGACCTCCGCGCCACGGTCGGCGAGCGTACGAAGGACAGCGGCGGCCGTGTCACCCGCCCCGGCCTCGGGCACGACCACGAGCCAGGACCCCGAGAGCGGGGGCTTGGACGCGACATCGGCCTGCGGCTTCCACGTGACCCGGTAGCGCCAGCCGTCGACCGTGGACTGCTCACGGCTCTGCCTCCGCCAGGAGGACAGGCCGGGCAGGACCGTGCCCAGCGAATGGATGGCGTCGGGGGTGTCGAAAGCCAGGGCCTCGGCCAGGGCCGTGACGTCCTCACGTTCGACGGCGTCCCAGAAGCGGGCGTCGATCACGCTCCCGCCGGTCAGCTCACCGGCTTCGACCGGTGCCGCCTCGGGCCAGAACCGCTGCGCCTGGAAAGCGTAGGTGGGGAGGTCCACGCGCTGAGCGCCGGTGCCCGCGAAGACGGCGTCCCAGTCCACGGCCACGCCACGGACATAGGCCTCGCCGAGGGAGAGCCAGAAACGCTCCAGGCCGCCTTCGTTGCGCCGCAGGGAGCCCAGGATCGCAGCTTCGCGGCCGGCGTCCTCGACAGTCTCCTGCATGCCGACCGTCAACACCGGATGCGGACTCGACTCGATAAACACACCGAAACCCTGCTCGAGGAGGGTGCGGGTGGCCTGCTCCAGCTCGACGGTCTGACGCAGGTTGCGGAACCAGTAACCGGCATCCAGCTCGGTACCGCTGACCCACTCCCCGGTGACCGTGGAGAGGAACGGAACCTCCGCGGCCTGCGGGACGATCGGGGCGAGGAGAGTGTCGAGCTCCTCGCGGAGGAGCTCCACCTGGGCGGAGTGGGAGGCGTAGTCCACGGCGATCCGCTTGGCACGAACACCATCCGCCTCACAAGAGGCCAGAAGCTCGTCCAGGGCCTGGACCTCACCGGAAACCACGACCGAGGAGGGGCCGTTGACGGCAGCGACGGAGATCCGCTCCTCACCCCACGGCGCGATCCGCTCACGCACCTCCTTCGCCGGCAGCGGAACGGACACCATGCCGCCCAGACCCGCCAGCACACGGCCGATCGCCTGACTCCGCAGAGCCACCACACGCGCCGCATCCTCCAGAGACAGGATCCCGGCCACACACGCCGCCGCGATCTCACCCTGCGAATGCCCGATCACCGCACCCGGACGCACACCCGCCGCACGCCACACCTCCGCCAACGACACCATCACCGCGAACAGCGCCGGCTGCACCACATCCACCCGATCAAGGGAAGGCGCACCCTCGACACCACGCAGAACGTCGGTCAACGACCAGTCGGTGAAAGGCTCCAGCGCCTTCGCACACTCCCCCACCCGCGCGGCGAACACGGGTGAGGCATCAAGCAACCCCGCCGCCATGCCCAGCCACTGCGAGCCCTGTCCGGGGAACACGAACGCCGTCTTGCCACCGACCACCGACCCCGACACCACACCAGCCGCCAGCGAACCCGACGCCACCGCCGCCACACCAGCCGCGTGATCACCCAGCACCACCGCCCGGTGATCCAACCCCGCACGCGTCGACGCCAACGACCAACCCACATCCACCGGATCCACACCCGGCACACCCGCCAGCCAACCAGCGAGCCGCTCCGCCTGCCCCCGCAACGCCCCCGCACTCTTACCCGACAGCACCCACGGCACCACCGGCATCCCAGAGCCCGCAACCGGCCCAGCCGCATCCGCGACCGCCTCCGGCGCCTGCTCCACGATCACATGCGCGTTCGTCCCACTGAACCCGAACGACGACACACCCGCACGACGCGGGTGCGTCGTCTCGGGCCATGCCGTCTGCTCCGTGAGCAGCGCGACCGTGCCGGACTCCCAGTCCACGTGGGGCGACGGCTCGTCGATGTGGAGGCTCTGCGGGAGCACCCCGTGCCGCATGGCCAGCACCATCTTGATCACACCGGCCACGCCGGCCGCAGCCTGCGTGTGACCGATGTTCGACTTCACCGACCCCAGCAGCAGCGGCTGCTCCGCCGGGCGGTCCTGCCCGTAGGTGGCCAGCAGCGCCTGCGCCTCGATCGGGTCGCCCAGCGACGTGCCCGTGCCGTGGGCCTCCACCACGTCCACCTGATCGGCGGACAGCCGGGCGTTGGCCAGGGCCTGGCGGATCACGCGCTGCTGGGAGGGGCCGTTCGGCGCGGTCAGGCCGTTGCTCGCACCGTCCTGGTTGATCGCGGAGCCCCGGACCACGGCCAGCACCGGACGCCCGTTCTTGCGCGCGTCGGAGAGCCGCTCCAGCAGCAGGACGCCCACGCCCTCGGCCGGGCCGAAGCCGTCGGCTCCCGCCGCGAACGCCTTGCAGCGGCCGTCCGAGGACAGTCCGCGCTGCTTGCTGAACTCCACGAAGAGCCCGGGGGTGGACATCACGTGCACGCCGCCCGCGACGGCCAGCGAGCATTCCCCGGCCCGCAGCGCCTGCACCGCGAGGTGGAGGGCGACGAGCGAGGCCGAGCAGGCGGTGTCGACGGTGACGGCGGGGCCTTCGAGGCCGAAGGTGTAGGAGAGCCGCCCGGACAGCACGCTGGAGGCGTTGCCGGTGCCGAGGTGGCCGGCGTAGTCCTCGGCCGCCTCCAGGAGCGGGGTGAGGTAGTCCGAGCCGTTCATGCCGACGAACACGCCGCACTGGCTGCCGCGCAACAGGTTCGGGTCGATGCCGGCCCGCTCGAACGCCTCCCAGGAGGTCTCCAGCAGCAGCCGCTGCTGCGGGTCCATAGCCATGGCCTCGCGCGGGGAGATCCCGAAGAAGTGGGCGTCGAACGCGGAGGCGGCGCTGAGGAACCCGCCCTCGCGGGTGGTCGAGGTGCCCTGGTCGTCGGGGTCGTCGGAGAAGAGGTGGTCCAGGTCCCAGCCGCGGTCCGTGGGGAATTCGGTGAGGGCGTCGCCGCCGGTGGCCAGCAGGTCCCACAGTTCTTCGGGGGAGCTCACGCCTCCGGGGAAACGGCAACTCATGGCCGTGATGGCGATGGGCTCGTGTGCCTGGCTCTCGATGTCCCGAAGACGTCCGTACGCCTCATCGAGATCCGTCGTGACCTTCTTGAGGTATTCGCGGAGCTTTGCTTCGTTCGCCACTGGCGCTTCACCTATTCGCGTGATCGAGACCGTGGAGGACTCAAGAGAATTCAGGGGAGTTCAGGGGAGTTCAGGGGAGTCAGGGGAACCCGAGGATATTTGAGGAAATTCGGGAAGCCGGTGGCCGTACCGCCGGAACAGGGGTTCCGGCGGTACGGCCTGGGGGTGGCTGGGGTTCAGCCCTGGCCGAACTTCTTGTCGATGAGGGCGAACAGTTCGTCGTCGCTCGCGTCCTCGATCGCGTCGGCCCCGCTGTCGCCTTCCGTCCGGCGGGCGTCGTTCCACTGCGCCAGCAGCGTCTGCAGGCGCACCGCGACGCGTGCGTGGGCCGCGTCGTCGCCGGCCGCGTCGGACAGTTCCGTCGGGTCGAGCGAGGCGAAGGTGCTCTCCAGGCGGTCGAGTTCCTCCAGTACGGAGAGCTTGCGCCCGCCCGTGCCCTCGGGGGCGACCTCGCTCAGCAACTGCCGGGCGAGGGCGGCCGGGTTCGGGTAGTCGTAGACGAGGGTGGCCGGCAGTCGGAGCCCGGCGGCCGCGCCGAGTCGGTTGCGCAGTTCGACCGCGGTCAGCGAGTCGAAGCCCAGCTCCTTGAACGCCTGCTCCTCGCCGACGTGTTCCGCCGACTTGTACCCGAGGACGGCGGCCACCTGGCCCCGTACCAGGTTCAGTACGGTCCGCTCCCGTTCGGCGGCCGACAGCTCGGCCAGCCGCTGCGCCAGTGTCAGCTCGCCCGCCCCGGTGGCCGCGGCGGCCTCCTCGGCACGGTGCGCGCCGGGTGCCGTGGCCGCCGCCCGCCGCTGCCGCACCGGGGTCCGGACCAGACCGCGGAACATCGGCAGGATGCCGCCGTCCGCGGCCCGGGCCCGCAGGGTCGGCAGGTCGATCCCGACCGGCAGCAGGACCGGCTCGTCGTCCGCCGCGAGGGCCAGGTCGAAGAGCGCCAGGCCCTCCCGCGCCGACAGCGGTGCGACACCGCCGCGCGCGGCGCGTGCCCGCTCCGCCTCGGTGAGCCGGCCCGCCATGCCGCGTTCCTCGGCCCACATGCCCCACACCAGGGACAGCGCGGTGAGGCCGTGGGCCCGCCGGTGCCGGGCGAGGGCGTCGAGGAAGACGTTCGCCGCCGCGTAGTTGGCCTGACCCGCGCCGCCGAGGGTACCGGCGGCGGCGGAGAAGAGGACGAACGCCGACAGGTCGAGGTGCCGCGTCAGCTCGTGCAGGTGGAGCGCTCCGTCGACCTTGGGCCGCAGGACCCGGTCCACCCGCTCGGGGGTGAGCAGGTCCACGACGCCGTCGTCCAGGACGGCCGCGGTGTGCACGACCGCCGTCAGCGGACGCTCGGCCGGTACGGAGGCCAGCAGCGCGGCCAGCGCGTCCCGGTCGGCGACGTCGCACGCCGCCCACGTGACCTGGGCACCCAGCGCGCCGAGCTGCGCGGTGAGTTCGGCGGCGGTGTCGGTGTCGGCGCCCCTGCGGCCCGTGAGCAGCAGGTGCCGTACCCCGTGTTCGGCGACCAGGTGGCGGGCGAGGAGACCGGCGAGTCCGCCGCCCGCCCCGGTGACCAGGACGGTACCGCGCGTGTCGATACGGGACACGGCGTCGCCGTCGGCCGGCGCCTGGGCGCCGACCCGGGCGAGACGGGGTGCGTACAGCGCCCCGCCCCGTACGGCCAGTTCGGGTTCGTCGGACGCGAGGGCGCCCGCGAGGGCCCGGCCGGAGACGTCCGCGTCATCGAGGTCGACGAGGACGAACCGGTCGGGGTGCTCGGTCTGCGCGGCTCGCAGCAGGCCCCACACCGGGGCGTGGGCGAGGTCGCCGGCCTCGGTGTCGGTGTGGGCGGCCACGGCGCCCCTGGTGACGAAGGCCAGGCGCGCGCCGGCGAACCGGCCGTTGTCCAGCCAGCCCTGCACGGTCGCGAGCGCCCGGTGCGTCACGTCGCGCACCTCCTGCGCGAGGAGGGCGCCGGCCTGCTCGGCCGTGGTGCCGGTGGCCGTCATGAACGGCACGACCACGGTGTCGGGCACCGACTGCCGGCCGGCCGTGACGGCCTCGTCGAGCGCGGCGAGGTCCTCGTACGTCGCGACGGGAACGCCCGCGCCCCCGAGGGCGGCGGCGAGGAGCGACTTGCCGGCGGCGGCGCCACCGTCGGCGTCGCCGATGACCACCAGGGTCGCGGCGGCCGGCCGGCCCGGCACCGGCGTACGGACCCAGTCCAGCCGGAACAGCGCGTCGTGCGCGCCTTCCGGAGCGACCGTGAACCGCTCGACGTCGATGTCCCGGGTCACCAGGGCCTCGACCGACGCGACGGGCGCGCCCTGCTCGTCGGCCAGCTCGACGGACACGGTGTCCGTGCCGTCGGGGGTGATCCGCAGGCGCAGCGCGTCCGCTCCGGCCGCGTGCAGCCGTACTCCGTGCCAGGCCAGCGGCTCGCGGCCGGCGGCGCCCGCCGCCGCCAGCGCCTGCACGGCGGTGTCGAGCAGCGCCGGGTGAAGGGCGAACCCGCCCGCCGGGGCGTGCGGTTCACCGGACAGCCGTGCCTGCGCGAAGACCTCCTCGCCCCGCACCCAGACCCGGGTCAGGGTCTTCAGAGCGGGCCCGTGGTGGAGCCCGGACGCCGTGAGCCGGTCGTAGACCGCCTCGGCGGAGACCTCCTCGGCGCCGGTGGGCGGCCACGGCCCGGTGGCGTCGGCGGCGGCCGTTTCACCGGTCGCCGTGAGGAACCCGGTGGCGTGCCGTGACCAGGCCGCGCCGCCCGGGCCGTCGCCGTCGGTCGCCTCCGGACGGCTGTGCACCTGCACGGAGCGGCGTCCGTCGTCGTCCGCGCCGCCCACGGTGAGCCGGAGCTGTACGGCCCCGTCCTCGGGGAGCACGAGCGGCGCCTCCAGGGCCAGCTCCCGCACCTGCCCGCATCCGGCCTCGTCCCCGGCCCGCAGGGCCAGTTCGACGAAGGCCGCGCCGGGCACGACCACCGAGTCGGCCACGACGTGATCGGCCAGCCACGGGTGCGTACGGCGGGAGAGCCGGCCGGTGAACAGGAACCCGCCCGTGTCCGGCAGCTCGACCGCCGCGCCGAGTAGGGGGTGCCCGGCCGACTCGACACCGAGCGAAAGGGCGTCCTCCGGCGCGACGAACGAGTCGACCCAGTAGCGCTCGTGCTGGAAGGCGTACGTGGGCAGGTCGACGCGCCGGGCGCCGGAACCGGAGTAGAAGGCCGGCCAGTCGACGCTGACGCCGTGGACGTGGGCCCGCCCGAGGGCGGTGACGAGCGTCTCGGCTTCGGCCCGGCCCTTGCGGAGCAGGGGTACGAACGTGGCGTCCGCCGTCACGCAGTCCTGGGCGAGGGCGGAGAGCACCCCGTCGGGGCCGATCTCGACGTACGTCGTGACCCCGGCGGCTTCGAGGGCGCGGATGCCGTCGAGGAAGCGGACCGCGTCGCGGACGTGGCGGACCCAGAAGTCGGCGGAGGCCATCTCGTCGGTGACGAGGGCGCCGGTCAGGTTGGAGACGACCGGGATGCGGGGGCTGTCGTACGTGATCCCCTCGGCCACCTTGCGGAAGTCGGCCAGCATGCCGTCCATGTGCGGCGAGTGGAACGCGTGGCTCACGGTGAGCCGCTTGGACTTGCGGTCGGGGAAGGCGGCCGCGACCGCGGTCGCCGCATCCTCGTCACCGGCCACCACGACCGACTGCGGACCGTTGACCGCCGCGATGCTCACCCGGTCCGTCAGCAGCGGCAGGACCTCGTCCTCCGAGGCCTGGACGGCGATCATCACGCCGCCACCCGGCAGTTCCTGCATCAGACGGCCCCGGGCCGCGACCAGCGTGCAGGCGTCCTCCAGCGAGAACACCCCGGCGACGTGCGCGGCGGCGATCTCACCGATCGAGTGCCCGGACAGGAAGTCCGGCCGCAGACCCCAGCTCTCCACGAGCCGGAACAGCGCCACCTCGACCGCGAACAGGGCCGGCTGGGTGTACTCCGTCCGGTCCAGCAGCTCCGCTTCCGCGTCGAACAGCGCGTGCTTCAGCGGCAGTTCGAGGTGCGCGTCCATGTGGGCGCAGATCGCGTCCAGCACGTCCGCGAACACCGGGTAGGCGTCGTGCAGTTCGCGGCCCATCCCGAGCCGCTGGCTGCCCTGCCCGGTGAACAGGAACGCCACCTGCTGTTCGGCGCTCGCCACGCCACGGGTGAGTGCGGCGGCGGAGTCGCCCGCAGCCAGCGCGGTCAGCGCCTCGCGGTACTCCTCCCACTCCCCCGCCACGAGCACGGCCCGGTGGTCGAACAGCGCCCGGCCGGTCGCGAGCGAGTGGCCGACGTCCACCGGACGCGGCTCGCCGTCCCCGGCGAGGCGGGCCAGGAGTCGGGCCGCCTGGTCACGCAGGGCGGCTCCGGTCCTGCCCGACAGGGTCCACGGCCATGTGCCGGGGCTCGCGGCCTCCACCGTCTCGGGGACCTCCGGCGCCTGCTCCAGGATCGTGTGCGCGTTCGTACCGCTCACGCCGAAGGAGGAGATGCCGGCCCGGCGCGGACGGCCGGTCTCGGGCCATGCGCGCTGCTCGGTCAGGAGGGCGACATCGCCCGCCGTCCAGTCGACGTGCGGGGTGGGCCCGTCCACGTGCAGGGTCTGCGGGAGCACCCCGTGCTGCATCGCGAGCACCATCTTGATGACGCCCGCCACACCGGCGGCGGCCTGCGTGTGACCGATGTTGGACTTGATGGAGCCGAGCAGGAGCGGCTGGTCGTCCGGCCGGTCCTGGCCGTACGTTGCCAGCAATGCCTGGGCCTCGATCGGGTCGCCGAGACGGGTACCCGTCCCGTGTGCCTCCACCGCGTCGACCTCGGCGGCCGACAGACCCGCGCTCGCGAGCGCCTGGCGGATGACGCGCTGCTGGGAGGGGCCGTTGGGGGCGGTCAGGCCGTTGCTCGCACCGTCCTGGTTGACGGCGGAGCCACGGACCACGGCCAGGACCGGGTGCCCGTTGCGCCGGGCGTCCGACAGCCGCTCCACGAGCAGCATGCCGACACCTTCACCCCAGCCCGTACCGTCCGCCGCCGCCGCGAATGCCTTGATACGGCCGTCGGCGGCGAGCCCGCCCTGCCGGCTGAACTCGACGAACGCGCCCGGCGTGGACATCACGGTGACACCGCCGGCGAGAGCGATCGAGCACTCGCCGCTCCGGAGCGCCTGCACCGCGAGGTGCAGGGCCACGAGCGACGCCGAGCACGCGGTGTCGACAGTGACGGCCGGGCCTTCGAGACCGAACACGTAGGAGAGCCGCCCGGAGACGACGCTCGCGGAGTTGCCGGTGCTCATGAACCCGTCGCCGCCGTCGGCTGAGTTGAGCACGAGCGACAGGTAGTCCTGGCCGTTCGTCCCGACGAACACGCCGGCCTGCGCACCGCGCATCGACGACGGGTCGATGCCCGCCCGCTCGAAGGCCTCCCAGGAGGTCTCCAGGAGGAGCCGCTGCTGCGGGTCCATGGCAAGGGCCTCGCGCGGCGAGATCCCGAAGAAACCGGGGTCGAACTGCGCGACGTCGTAGAGGAAGCCACCCTCACGGGCGTACGAGGTGTCCTGCTCGGACCGCGGCCCGAACAGTGACTCGGCGTCCCAGCCGCGGTCGGCCGGGAACTCGCCGATGGCGTCGCCGCCGGTGGCCAGCAGCTGCCAGAGGTCCTCGGGGGTGCGGACACCGCCGGGGAAGCGGCAGCTCATCGCGACGATCGCGATTGGGTCGTCGTCCACGGCCATCGCCACCGGGGCGAGGCCGGCCACCTCGGCCTCCGTGCCGAGCAGTTCGCCGAGCAGGTGCTCCGCCAGGTCGGCGGAGGTCGGGTAGTCGTAGATCAGCGTGGCCGGGAGCCGGAGCCCGGTGGCCGCACCCAGGCGGTTGCGCAGCTCGACAGCCGTTAGGGAGTCGAAACCGAGCTCCTTGAACGCCCGTCCCGCGCCGACGCTCTCCGCGCCGGCGTGGCCGAGGACCGCGGCGACCTCCTTGCGCACGAGATCGAGCAGCGCCCGGTCCCGCTCGGCGGCGGAGAGGCCCGCCAGCCGCTGTACGAGGGAGTGGCGGCCATCGGGCGTCCTGTCGCCGGTCCGGCCTTCGTCGCCGTCGCCCGCGCGCGGGGCGAGGGCGTTGCGGGCCTCGGGCAGCTCGGCAAGGAGCCTGCTGGGGCGCACGGCGGTGAAGCCGGGGGCGAATCGGCCCCAGTCCACGTCCACGACGGTGACGACGGTGTCGTTCGCGCCGAGTGCCCGGTGAAGGGCCTCGATGGCCGACTCGGCGTTCATGGGCGGCACGCCACCCCGCCGCATCCGGGCGTCCAGCGCACCGTCGGCGGCCATACCGCCTTCGGCCCAAGGACCCCAGGCGATCGAGGTAGCGGCCAGCCCTGCAGCACGACGCTGCTCAGCGAGGGCGTCGAGGTAGGCGTTCGCGGCGGCGTAGTTGGCCTGGCCGGCGGTACCGATGGTGCCGGTCATGGAGGAGAACAGCACGAATGCAGAGAGCTCGATACCGAGCTCGACGGTCAACTCGTGCAGATTGAGCGCCGACGTCGCCTTCGCCCGCAGCACACTCTCGAAACGCTCGGGGGTGAGGGCGTCGAGGACTCCGTCATCGAGGATCCCGGCCGTGTGCACGACCGCGGTCAGCGTGTCGGCCTCGGCCTCAAGGAGCGCGCGCAGGGCGTCACGGTCGGAGGCGTCACACGCCACGACCGACACCTCAACACCCAACTCCGCCACCAGTTCGGCGGCACCCGGAGCGTCAAGGCCCCGACGGCTGGTCAGCACCAGACGTTCGGCACCCGCACCGGCCAGCCAACGCGCGACCCGGCCACCCAGAGCACCCGTACCGCCCGTGACCAGAACGGTCCCGGAAGGCGTCCAGGAGTCCGTGTTGCCGCTCGCGGCGCGGACCAGACGACGCCCGAACACACCGGAAGACCGCACCGCGACCTGGTCCTCACCAGCACCGCCCAGCACGCCCACCAGACGGGACATGGCCCGCTCGTCACACACCTCAGGCAGGTCAACCAGACCACCCCAACGCCCCGGAATCTCCAGAGCGGCCACACGCCCGAGACCCCACACCTGAGCCTGGACGGCCGACACCAGCCGATCCGAACGACCCACACTGACCGCACCACGGGTCAGGCACCACAGCGGCGCCTCCACCCCGGCATCACCCAACGCCTGCACCAAACCAGCAGACGCGACGACCCCGGCCGACTCGTCCAGCGCGAGCAGCGACACCACACCAGCAACAGAACCCGCACCGGACAACAGCCCAGCCAAAGCAGCACGATCGGCGTCAGCCTCAACGACAACCCGGCGGACCTCAGCCCCAGCGCCGGCCAACGCATCCACCACACCAGCGGCCAAGGACTCGTCCTCGCGCGCAACGACGAGCCACTCGCCGCCCAGCGTCCCGCCCGACACGGTCAGCGGCTTCCACGACACCCGGTAACGCCAGCCGTCGATGTCCGACCGAGTGCTCACGTCACCGCGTCGCACGAGAGCCGTCTCCGGCCAGTACCGCCGGCGCTGGAAGGCGTACGTCGGCAGGTCGACCCGGACGGCGCCCGTTCCGTAGACCGCCTGCCAGTCGACGGGGACCCCACGGACATGGCTCTGAGCCAGAGCGGCCATCGCCGTCTCGGTCTCAGGACGGCCCTTCCGTACGACGGGAGCGAACGCCGCCCCGCCGACGCTGAGGCACTCCTGGCCGAGAGCCGAGAGAACACCGTCGGGGCCGAGCTCAACATACGTCGTCACGCCCGCGCCCTCCAGGGCGCGGATGCCGTCGAGGAAGCGGACCGCCTCGCGGACGTGCCGGACCCAGAACTCCGCCGATGCCATCTCGCCGGTGACCAGTGCACCAGTCAGGTTGGAGACGACCGGGATGCGGGGGGCACCGAAGGACAGCCCTTCGACGACCTCGCGGAAGGCGTCGAGCATGCCGTCCATGTGGGGCGAGTGGAACGCGTGGCTGACGGTCAGCCGCTTGGACTTGCGGTCGGCGAACGACTCCGCGATCGCGACCGCCGCGTCCTCATCACCTGCGATCACAACGGCCCGCGGGCCGTTGACCGCCGCGATGCTCACCCGGTCGGTGAGCAGCGGCAGGACCTCGTCCTCCGATGCCTGGAGGGCGATCATCGCCCCACCAGCGGGCAGTGCCTGCATCAGGCGGCCACGGGCCGCCACCAGCGTGCACGCGTCGTCCAGAGAGAAGACACCCGCGACGTGCGCGGCCGCGATCTCGCCGATCGAGTGGCCGGACAGGAAGTCCGGCTTCAGGCCCCAGCTCTCCACGAGCCGGAACAACGCCACCTCGATGGCGAACAGCGCGGGCTGCGTGTACTGCGTACGGTCCAGCACAGCCGCGTCGTCCCCGAACAGGACGTCCTTCAGGGGCAGTTCGAGGTCGAACCGCGCACACACCGCGTCCAGCGCGGCCGCGAAGGCCGGGTGGGCGTCGTACAGCTCACGCCCCATCCCGAGGCGCTGGCTGCCCTGCCCCGTGAACAGGAAGGCGACCTTCCCACCGGCCGGCGAGCCCTTCACCACGCCCGCCGGCGTGTCGCCCGCCGCCAGCGCCGCGAGGCCGGCCAGCAGACCCTCACGGTCCGCGGCCACCACCGCCGCGCGCTCGCCGAACGCCGAACGTCCGGTCGCCAGCGTCCTGCCGACGTCAGCCGGACGGAAAGCGGGGTCCGCGAGCAGCCACTCGCGCAGGCTGTCGGCCTGGGCCCGGAGTCCTGCGTCGCTCTTCGCCGAGATCACCAGCGGCAGGGGCCGGACGCCCGGATCCACCGACCCGGCGTCCTCGGGCTCTTCCTCCGTCTGCGGCAGCGGCGCCTGCTCGATGATCGTGTGGGCGTTGGTGCCGCTGAAGCCGAACGACGAGACACCGGCCCGGCGCGGACGCCCGGTCTCGGGCCACGCGCGCTGCTCGGTGAGCAGGGCGATGTCGCCCGCCTCCCAATCCACCTGCGGCGACGGCTCGTCGATGTGGAGGCTCTGCGGCAGCACCCCGTGCTGCATGGCCAACACCATCTTGATGACACCCGCGACACCGGCCGCGGCCTGGGTGTGCCCGATGTTGGACTTGATGGAGCCCAGCAGCAGCGGCTGGTCGGCCGGGCGGTCCTGGCCGTACGTGGCCAGCAGGGCCTGCGCCTCGATGGGGTCACCGAGGGTCGTGCCAGTGCCGTGCGCCTCGACCGCGTCGACCTCGGCGGCCGACAGACCCGCGCTCGCGAGGGCCTGTCGGATGACGCGCTGCTGGGAGGGGCCGTTGGGGGCGGTCAGGCCGTTGCTCGCACCGTCCTGGTTGATCGCCGAACCCCGGACCACCGCGAGCACCGGGTGCCCGTTGCGGCGCGCGTCCGACAGCCGCTCCACGAGCAGCATGCCGACACCCTCACCCCAGCCCGTACCGTCCGCCGCCGCCGCGAACGCCTTGATACGACCGTCTGCGGCCAGACCGCGCTGGCGGCTGAACTCGATGAACGTGCCGGGCGTCGACATGACGGTGACGCCACCGGCCAGGGCCAGCGAGCACTCGCCGTTGCGCAGGGCCTGGATCGCCCAGTGAAGGGAAACCAGCGACGACGAACACGCCGTGTCTATCGTCACCGCCGGGCCTTCGAGCCCGAACACGTACGACAGTCGGCCGGACACGACACTCGCGGCGTTGCCCGTGCCCAAGTGCCCTTCAAGGCCCTCCGGTTCCTCCAGGAGGACGGAGAGGTAGTCCTGGCCGTTGGTGCCGACGAAAACGCCGGCCTGGCTGCCGCGCAGCGTCTCGGGGTCGATCCCGGCCCGCTCGAAGGCCTCCCAGGAGGTCTCCAGGAGGAGCCGCTGCTGCGGGTCCATGGCGAGGGCCTCGCGCGGCGAGATCCCGAAGAAGTCGGCGTCGAAGTCGGCGGCGTCGTAGAGGAAGCCGCCTTGACGGGCGTACGAGGTGCCCTGCGCGCCCGGGTCGGCGTCGTACAGGGCGTCGAGGTCCCAACCGCGGTCGAGGGGAAGGTCGGAGATCGCGTCGGAGCCAGATGCCAGCAGCTGCCAGAGGTCTTCGGGGTTGCGCACCCCGCCGGGGAAACGGCAGCTCATCGCGACGATCGCGATGGGGTCGTCGTCGGTCGCCGTGGCCACCGGGCCGGTCGCCTCGACCTGTGTGCCGAGGAGTTCGGAGAGCAGGTTGGCGGCGAGTGCGGCCGGGGTCGGGTAGTCGTAGACGAGCGTGGCCGACAGCCGCAGCTCGGTGGCCGCGCCGAGGCGGTTGCGGAGTTCGACGGCGGTGAGCGAGTCGAATCCGATCTCTCGGAAGGCCCGTCCCGGCTCGACGTCGTGGGCACCGGAGTGCCCGAGGACCTCGGCGACCTGCGTGCGCACGAGGTCGAGGAGGAACGGCTCGCGGTCGCCGTCCGACATGCTCTGGAGGTGCGCGGCGAGCGACGAACCCGAACGCTCGGTGCGGGCGCCCGTGGGCTCGGAAGCGCGGATGACGGCTTCGGCCTCCGGTAGATCGGTGAGCAGCCTGCCGGCGCGTACCGCCGTGAACCCGGGCACGAACTTCGCCCAGTCGAAGTCGACGATCGTCAGCGCCGCATCCTCGGAGCCGACGGCCTGCCGGAGCGCGGTGATCGCAAGATCGGCGTTCATGGGCGGGACACCGCCCCGGCGCATCCGGGCCTCAAGGGCCTCGTCGGCGGCCATACCGCTGTCGGCCCAGGGACCCCAGGCGAGCGAGGTAGCGGCCAGCCCGGCCGCACGACGCTGCTCGGCGAGGGCGTCCAGGTAGGCGTTCGCGGCAGCGTAGTTCGCCTGACCGGCCGCGCCGATCGTGCCGCTCATCGAGGAGAACAGCACGAACGCGGAGAGCTCGATACCGAGCTCGACGGTCAGCTCGTGCAGATTGAGCGCCGAGGTCGCCTTCGCCCGCAGCACACTCTCGAAACGCTCGGGGGTGAGGGCGTCGAGGACACCGTCATCCAGCACACCAGCCGTGTGCACGACCGCCGTCAGCGTGTCGGCCTCGGCCTCCAGCAGCGCACGCAGAGCATCCCGGTCCGAAGCGTCACACGCCACGACCGACACCTCAACACCCAGCCCGGACAGCTCAGCCGCCAACTCAGCAGCACCCGGAGCCTCAAGACCACGACGGCTGGTCAGCACCAGACGCTCGACACCCGCACCGGCCAGCCAACGCGCAACCCGGCCACCCAGAGCACCCGTACCACCAGTCACCAGAACAGTCTCGGAAGGCGCCCAGGAGTCCGCGCCACCGCTCGCGGCACGAACCAGCCGACGCCCGAAGACCCCGGACGACCGCACCGCGACCTGGTCCTCACCAGCACCGCCCAGCACACCCACCAAGCGGGACATGGCCCGCTCGTCCCACACCTCAGGCAGGTCAACCAGACCGCCCCAGCGCCCGGGAACCTCAAGGGCAGCCACACGGCCCAGACCCCAGACCTGAGCCTGAACCGCCGATACCAGACGATCCGACCTGCCAACGCTGACCGCACCACGAGTCAGGCACCACAGCGGCGCCTCCACCCCAGCATCACCCAACGCCTGCACCAAACCAGCAGACGTCACAACGCCCGCAGCCTCATCCAGAGCCAGCAGCGACACCACACCGGCGACGGCACCCACATCGGACAGCAGCCCGGCCAGACCAGCACGATCGGCGTCAGCCTCAACGACAACCCGGCGGACCTCAGCACCGCGCCCGGCCAGCGCACCCACCACAGCCGCGTCATCCACGCCATCGGAAGGAACCACCACCAGCCACAGCCCGGACAGTCGCGCACCAGCGCCCACGGCATCCGTCAGCGGCTTCCACGACACCCGGTAACGCCAGCCATCGATCTCGGACTGCTCCTGGCCCTGCCGACGCCATGCCGACAGCGCGGGAACGAGGTCGCTGAAGCGTGCGTCGCCGTCCACCTCCAGTTCGGACGCCAGCGAGGTGAGATCGCCGCGCTCCACGGCGTCCCAGAACCTGCTGTCCACCGCGTCCACGGCAGGCGCGGCGGCCACGACGGCACCGGACAGGATCGTTTCCGGCCAGTAGCGCTGCCGCTGGAAGGCGTACGTCGGGAGGTTCACGCGCTCCGCGCCCGTACCGGCGAAGAAGGCGGACCAGTCTACCTCCACGCCCCGCACATGAGCCTGCGCCACGCCGGTGACCACCGTCTCCGCCTCGCCACGCCCTGCGCGCAGGACCGGGACGAAGGCGACGTCCGCGTCACCGGTCAGGCAGTCCTGGGCGAGCGCGGACAGCACGCCGTCCGGGCCCAGCTCCACGAACGTCGTCACGCCGGCCGCTTCCAAAACCCGGACACCATCGAGGAAGCGGACCGCCTCACGGACGTGCCTGATCCAGAACTCGGCGGAGCCCATCTCATCCGAGACAAGGGCACCAGTCAGGTTGGACACGACCTGAATACGCGGGGCCTCGAACGACAACCCCTCCACCACCCGGCGGAAGTCCTCCAACATGCCGTCCATGTGCGGCGAGTGGAACGCATGACTGACCGTCAGCCGCTTGGACTTGCGGCCCTGCGCCTCGAACGCCTCCGCGATCGCGACCGCCACGTCCTCATCACCCGCGACCACAACGGCCTGCGGGCCGTTGACCGCCGCGATGCTCACCCGGTCGCTCAGCAGCGGCAGGACCTCGTCCTCCGACGCTTGGACCGCGATCATCACACCGCCGGCCGGCAGCGCCTGCATCAGACGACCACGCGCCGCCACCAACACACACGCGTCCTCCAACGAGAACACCCCGGCCACATGCGCGGCAGCGATCTCACCGATCGAATGCCCGGACAGGAAGTCCGGCCGCAGACCCCACGACTCAACGAGCCGGAACAACGCCACCTCGACCGCAAACAGCGCCGGCTGCGCGTACTCCGTACGATCCAGCACAGCCGCGTCGCCACCGAACAGGACTTCCTTCAGAGGCAGTTCAAGCTGCGCGTCGAACCGCTCGCACACCTCGTCCAGCGCCGCCGCGAACACCGGGAAGGCGTCGTACAGCTCACGCCCCATCCCGAGGCGCTGGCTCCCCTGCCCCGTGAACAGGAAGGCCAGTCCCCCACCCGACACCGCGCCCCGAACCAGCCCCGGCACCTGCTCGCCGGCGGCCAAGGCCGCCAGGCGCCCGAGGAGGCTCTCGCCGTCCGACGGTGCGCCGATGAGGACCGCGCGGTGTTCCAGCGCGGCGCGGTGCGTGGCGAGCGAGAGGCCGAGGTCGAGTGCGCCCCGGGCGCCGGACTCCGCCAGTGCGTCGGCCGCGGCCGGGTGCAGGCGTTCCGCCTGGGCCCGCAGGGCGGACGCGGTGCGGCCGGAGACGAGCCACGGCAGCACCGGGAGTCCCGGCCCGGCCGGGGTCTCGGGCGCCGGTTCGCCCGTGTGCTGCGGTGCCTGCTCGATGACGGCGTGGGCGTTGGTGCCGCTGTAGCCGAAGGACGAGATGCCCGCCCGGCGCGGGCGCCCGGTCTCGGGCCACGCGCGCTGCGCGGTGAGGAGCTCGATGTCTCCGGCCGACCAGTCCACGTAGGGGGTCGGCTCGTCAATGTGGAGCGTCTGCGGGAGTATGCCGTTCCGCATCGCCATGACCATCTTGATCACACCGGCGACACCGGCCACGGCCTGCGTGTGCCCGATGTTCGACTTCACGGAGCCGAGCAGCAGCGGCCGGTCCGCCGGCCGGTCCTGCCCGTACGTGGCCAGCAGCGCCTGCGCCTCGATCGGGTCGCCGAGCCGGGTACCCGTGCCGTGCGCCTCGACGGCGTCCACGTCCCCGGCGGTCAGACCGGCGTCGGCGAGGGCTTCGCGGATGACGCGCTGCTGCGAGGGGCCGTTGGGGGCGGTGAGTCCGTTGCTGGCGCCGTCCTGGTTGACCGCCGTACCGCGGACGACCGCGAGGACGGGGTGGCCGTTGCGGCGGGCGTCCGAGAGCCGCTCCAGGAGCAGGAGGCCGACGCCCTCGGACCAGATCGTGCCGTCGGCGGCCGCGGCGAACGCCTTGATGCGGCCGTCCGAGGCGAGCCCGCGCTGGCGGCTGAACTCGGTGAACGCGCCCGGCGTGGACATGATGGTGACGGCGCCCGCGAGGGCCATCGCGCACTCGCCCCTGCGAAGCGACTGGGCCGCGAGGTGCAGGGTGACGAGCGAGGAGGAGCAGGCCGTGTCGAGGGTGACCGCCGGGCCCTCCAGGCCGAAGGAGTAGGAGATGCGGCCGGAGACGACGCTGGCCGCGTTGCCGGTGCCGAGGTGGCCTTCGAGGCCGTCGCCGTCGTTCAGCCAGAGCTGGAGGTAGTCCTGGGCGTTCGAGCCGATGAACACGCCCGTGCGGCTGCCGCGCAGGCCGGTGGGGTCGATGCCGGCGCGCTCGAAGGTCTCCCAGGTGGTCTCCAGGAGGAGCCGCTGCTGCGGGTCCATGGCGAGGGCCTCGCGCGGGGAGATCCCGAAGAAGGCGGCGTCGAAGTCGGCGGCCTCGTGGAGGAAGCCGCCCTCGCGGACGTAGCTGGTGCCCTCGCGGTCGGGGTCGTCGCTGTAGAGGGTGTCGAGGTCCCAGCCGCGGTCGGCGGGGAAGGCGGTGATGCCGTCGCGGCCTTCGGCGAGCAGGCGCCACAGGTCCTCGGGGGAGGTGATGCCCCCGGGGAAGCGGCAGCTCATCGCGACGACGGCGATCGGGTCGTCGTCGTCCGCGGCGCGCGCGGTCGCGGCGGCAGGGCGGCGGGCCGGGAGGCCGCCCCGGCCGGCGTCGGCGCCCGCGTCGGCCGCGAGGTCGCCGATCAGCTCCTCGCGGAGGTACTGCGCGAGGGCGGTCGCCGTCGGGTAGTCGAAGACGAGGGTGGCGGGCAGCCGGCGGCCGGTGGCCTCGCCGAGCAGGTTGCGCAGTTCGACGGCGGTGAGCGAGTCGAAGCCCAGCTCCTTGAAGGACCGGCCCGGCTCGACGGCGGCGGCGCCCGGGTAGCCCAGGGCCGCGGCGACCTGCTTGCGTACCAGGTCGAGCAGCGTACGGTCCTGCTCGGCAGCGGGAAGCCCCGCCAGGCGCTGCCGCAGACCGGACGCGCCGGCCACGGCGGACGCGCCGCCCGCGTGCCGGCGGGTGGGCACCCGTACGAGTCCGCGCAGCAGCGGGGAAAGGGTGCCGGCCTGGGCCTGCGGGCGCAGCCCGGCGAGGTCGACGCGCATCAGGACGGGGGCGGCCTCGTCGAGCCGGTGCGCGAGGTCGAAGAGGTCGAGGCCCTCTGCAGAGGTGAGCGGGGGCAGTCCGCCGCGGGTCATACGGCTGATGTCGGCGTCGGTGAGGCTGCCGGCCATGCCCGCGCCGTCGGCCCACAGGGCCCAGGCCAGGGAGGTGGCGGGGAGCCCCAGGGACCGGCGGTGCTGGGCGAGCGCGTCGAGGAACACGTTGGCGGCCGCGTAGTTGCCCTGACCGGCGCCGCCGAAGACGCCGCCGATGGACGAGAACAGCACGAAGGCGGAGAGGTCGAGGTCGCGGGTCAGTTCGTGGAGGTTGACGGCCGCGTCGGCCTTGGGCCGCAGGACGGCCGACAGGCGCTCGGGGGTGAGGGAGGTGATCACGCCGTCGTCGAGCACACCGGCGGTGTGGATGACGGCGCCGAGCGGGTGCTCGGCGGGTATCGCCGCCAGTACGGCCGCCAGCGCGTCCCGGTCCGCGACGTCGCAGGCGGCCCAGGTCACCGAAGCGCCCTCCGCGGCGAGTTCGGCGCCGAGCCGCTGTGCCTCGGGAGTGGATCCGCCGCGGCGGCCGACGAGGAGCAGGTGCCGTACGCCGTGCTCGGCGACGAGCCGGTGGGCGATCAGGCCGCCGAGGAGGCCGCCGGCGCCGGTGATCAGCACGGTCGACTCCGGCGCGTACGCCGGGCCGGAGCCGGCCGCGCTCGGCTGGTCGGGGGTCTCCCGGGCCACGCGGGCGAGGCGAAGCGCGTGGAGGGTGCCGGCGCGTACGGCGAGCTGCGGCTCGCCCGCGGCGAGGGCGGCGGGCAGGGCGCGTACGGAGTCCTCCGCGCCGTCGGTGTCGATCACCAGCAGCCGGTCGGGGTGCTCGGACTGCGCGGAGCGCAGCAGGCCCCGGACGGCCGCGTGGACCGGGTCGCAGACCCTTCCGGCGTCGGCGCCGGCCGCGACGGCGCCCCGGGTGAGGACGACGAGGCGGGTACCGGCGAACCGGTCGCCGGTGAAGGGCTCGTCACCGAGCCAGGTGCGGGCGAGGGCGAGGGCCTGGTGCGTGGCCCGGTGCACGGCCTCGGCGGAGAGTTCCGGGGTGGCCGGGCCGTCGGCGTCCGCGTCGGCGGCGGCGCCCTGGCCGAAGCCGACGAACACGGCCTCCGGTACGGGCGCTCCGGCCTCGACGGCCGCCGCCAGCTCGGCCAGGTCGGCGTAGCCGGGGATCGCGTCGGCAGTGGGGAGGAGGCCGGCCGGGAGGAGGGCGGCGGGGGCCGTGGGGCCCAGAGCGGCCCACCGGCCGTCGGCCGGCGTACCGGGGACGTCCGCGGCGGCGGGCAGTGCCGTCCACTCGGCGCAAAACACCGACTCGTGGTAGGAGGTGCGCGCCGCCTGGACCTGCTCGGCCGACACGGCCCGCAGGACGAGCGAGTCGACGGTCGCGACGGGCCCGCCCGTGGAGTCCGCGATCTCCAGGCGGACGCCGTCGGTCCCCCGGGGCGTGAGGCGCACGCGCAGGGCGTCGGCCCCGGTGGCGTGGAGGGTCACGCCGCTCCACGCGA
This sequence comes from Streptomyces sp. NBC_00273, assembly GCF_036178145.1. Lineage (NCBI taxonomy): Bacteria > Bacillati > Actinomycetota > Actinomycetes > Kitasatosporales > Streptomycetaceae > Streptomyces > Streptomyces sp. NBC_00273. Next base: position 576,643 of record NZ_CP108067.1, read on the forward strand.
ACGGGAGCCGGCCCTCGCCCTCGGTGCCGCCCAGGACGCCGAGGCCCAGCGTGTGGAGCGCGGCGTCCAGCAGGGCGGGGTGGAGGCCGAAGTTCCGTGCCGCGGAGGCGGTTTCCTCGGGCAGGGTGACTTCGGCGTAGACGCTGTCGCCCTGCCGCCAGGCCGCGGTGAGGCCGCGGAACGCCGGGCCGTAGCCCATCCCGACCTCGGCGAGGTCGGCGTAGAGGCCGTCCGTGGCGAGGGGCTCGGCGCCGGCCGGGGGCCACTGGCCGGGCGCGAAGCGCGGCGGGGCCGAGGCGGGCGCGTGGGCCAGTACGCCGCCGGCGTGGCGCGTCCAGGGCTCGTCGGCCGCGCTGTCCTTCGGGCGGGAGGAGAGGCCGAAGGCGCGTCGGCCCGTGCCGTCGGCGTCGGGCGCGCTCACGTACATCTGGAGCTGGACGCCGCCGCGTTCGGGCAGGATCAGCGGCGCTTCGAGGGTCAGCTCCTCGACGACGTCGCAGCCGACCTGGTCCCCGGCCCAGATCGCCAGGTCGACGAAGGCCGTGCCGGGCAGCAGGACGCTGCCCATGACCTGGTGGTCCACCAGCCAGGGGTGGGTGGTGGGCGAGAGCAGGGCGGTGAAGACGAAGCCCTCGGAGTCGGCGAGCGCGACGGTCGCGCCGAGCAGCGGGTGCGCGGCCTCGTCGAGCCCGGCCGCGCCCACGTCACCGGCCCGGGTGCCCGGCTCGATCCAGTAGCGCTGCCGCTGGAAGGCGTAGGTGGGCAGGTCGTCGACGCGCTGGGCGTCGGCGGCGGAGAAGAAGGCCTGCCAGTCGACCCGGGTCCCGTGGGCGTGGGCCCGGGCGAGTGCGGTGACGAGGCTCTCCGCCTCGGGGCGGCCCTTGCGGAGCGCGGGGACGAAGACGGCGTCCTGCGTGACGCAGTCCTGGGCGAGGGCAGACAGCACGCCGTCGGGCCCGAGTTCGACGTACGTCGTGACTCCGGCGGCCTCCAGCGCACGGATGCCGTCGAGGAATCGGACCGCCTCGCGGACGTGCCGCACCCAGAACTCGGCGGAACCCATCTCGTCGGTGACGAGGGCGCCGGTCAGATTCGAGACGACCGGGATGCGGGGGGCCTCGAAGGACAACCCCGCCACGACCTGACGGAACGCGTCGAGCATGCCGTCCATGTGGGGCGAGTGGAACGCGTGGCTGACGGTGAGGCGCTTGCTCTTCCGGTCGGGGAAGGCGGCCACGACGGCCGTGGCGGCGTCCTCGTCACCGGCGATGACCACCGACTGAGGGCCGTTGATGGCCGCGATGCTGACGCGGTCCGTCAGCAGCGGCAGGACCTCGTCCTCCGACGCCTGCACCGCGATCATCACGCCACCACCCGGCAGCGCCTGCATCAGACGACCGCGGGCGGCGACCATTGCGCAGGCGTCGTCCAGGGAGAGCACCCCGGCGACGTGCACGGCAGCGATCTCACCGATCGAGTGACCGGACAGGAAGTCCGGCTTCACCCCCCACGACTCCAGCAGCCGGAACAGCGCCACCTCGACCGCGAACAGGGCCGGCTGCGCGTACTCCGTCCGGTCCAGCAGCGCCGCGTCGTCCCCGAACAGGACGTCCTTCAGCGGCAGTCCCATCCGCTCGCACACCGCGTCGAGGGCCGCCGCGAAGGCCGGGTGGGCCTCGTACAGCTCACGCCCCATGCTCAGGCGCTGGCTGCCCTGCCCGGTGAACAGGTAGGCGGCCTTCCCGCCGCCCGGCGAGGCCTTCACCACGCCCGCCGGAGCCTCGCCCGCCGCCAGCGCCGCGAGGCCGGCCAGCAGACCCTCACGGTCCGCGGCCACGACCGCCGCGCGGTCCTCGAAGGCGGTCCTGCCGACCGCCAGCGACCGGCCGACGTCGACCGGGCTCAGCCCGGGGTGCTCCCCGGCGTGGGCCAGCAGGCGCTCCGCCTGCTCGCGCAGGGCGTCCTGGCCCTTGGCCGACAGGAGCCAGGGCACGACCTTCGGCTCCGGTCCCGCGTCGCCGTCGGTCCGCTCCGGGGCCCGGTCGGCCTCCGACGCCTGCTCGATGATCGTGTGCACGTTGGTGCCGCTGACGCCGAACGCGGAGACGCCGGCCCGGTACGGGCGGCCGGTCTGCGGCCACGCCCGCTGCTCGGTGAGCAGCGAGACCGCGCCCGCCGACCAGTCGACGTGCGAGGTCGGCCGGTCCACGTGCAGGGTCTTGGGCAGCACGCCGTGCCGCATCGCCATGACCATCTTGATGATGCCCGCGATGCCGGCGGTGTTCTGGGTGTGTCCGAGGTTCGACTTCAGGGAGCCCAGCCACAGCGGCCGGTCGGCCGGGCGGTCCTGGCCGTACGTGGCCAGCAGCGCCTGCGCCTCGATCGGGTCGCCCAGCGTCGTTCCGGTGCCGTGCGCCTCGACGGCGTCGACGTCGGCGGGGGTCAGTCGGGCGCTTTCGAGGGCTTGGCGGATGACGCGCTGCTGGGCGGGGCCGTTGGGCGCGGTCAGTCCGTTGGAGGCGCCGTCCTGGTTGACGGCCGAACCCCGTACGACGGCCAGGACGCGGTGTCCGTTGCGGCGGGCGTCGGAGAGGCGCTCCACCAGCAGGACGCCGACCCCCTCCGACCAGCCGGTGCCGTCGGCCGCCTCGGCGAAGGACTTGCAGCGGCCGTCGGCCGACAGTCCGCGCTGGCGGCTGAACTCGACGAAGACCTCCGGGCCGGCGAGGACGGTGACGCCGGCGGCGAGGGCCAGCGAGCACTCCCCCTGACGCAGGGCCTGGACGGCCATGTGCAGGGCGACGGAAGAGGACGAGCAGGCCGTGTCGACGGTGGCGGCGGGACCCTCCAGACCGAAGACGTAGGCGAGCCGGCCGGAGACGACGCTGGAGGCGGTACCGGTGAGGAGGTGCCCCTCGACCCCGTCGGGCAGCTCGTCCGAGCCGGCGCCGTAGGCGTTGGCGGACGCGCCGACGAAGACGCCGGCGCGGCTGCCGCGCAGGGTCGCCGGGTCGATGCCGGCCCGTTCGAAGACCTCCCAGGTGGTCTCCAGCAGCAGGCGCTGCTGGGGGTCCATGGCGAGGGCCTCGCGCGGGGAGATCCCGAAGAAGGAGGCGTCGAACTCGGGGGCCTCGTACAGGAATCCGCCGTGGCGGGCGTAGGTCGTGCCGGGGTGATCGGGGTCCGGATCGTACAGCGACTCGACGTCCCAGCCGCGGTCGGCGGGGAAGCCCGATATGGCGTCACCGCCGCTCTCGACGAGCTTCCACAGGTCCTCGGGCGAGCTGATTCCGCCGGGGAACCGGCAGCTCATGCCGACGATGGCGATCGGTTCGCGGGAGGCGTCGGTGAGCTCCTGGTTCCGGCGGCGCAGCCGCTCGGTTTCCTTGAGGGAGGCCCGCAGCGCTTCAACGACTTTTTCGTTCGGGGTGGTCATCACTTACTCCGCACTTCGGGCACGTCAGAAGTTGCTGTTGCTGGTGGTGTTGCCGGGGGTGTCCTCGTCGAGGCCGCCACCGCCGTCGAGGGCGAGGTCGAGGAGGTCCTGGAGGTCCATCTCGTCGATGGACCCGCCCGGGTCGGCGGCGGCGCCCGCACCGGTGTCGGTGCCGGGGGCGTCGGGTCCGGCGAGCCGCAGGAGGGTGTCGAGGAGTCCCGCTTCGCGGATCCGGCCCATCGGAATGGTGGCCAGGGTCCGGCGCAGTTCCACGTCCTGCGGGTCGGTGTCGATTTCCATGCCGGCTGCGCCGGCCGTACCGCCGCCGCCCTCGGGGAAGAGTGTGCGCAGCAGGTGGCGGGTCAGGGCCTCGGGGTTGGGGTAGTCGAAGACGAGGCTGGACGGCAGCCGCAGGCCGCACGCGGCGCCCAGGCGGTTGCGCAGCTCGACCGCCGTGAGGGAGTCGAAGCCGAGGTCCTTGAAGGCCCGGTCGGCTGCGACGGCGTCCGCGGACGGGTGGCCGAGTGCTGCCGCCGCGTGCTCGCGCACGAGGTCGAGGAGCGCCGCGCCGCGGTCGTCCCCGGACAGTTCGGTGAGCTCGCGGAGTACGGCCGCCGACGGGTCGGCGGTCGCGGACGTGGCCGCGCCGGGGGCCTGCTCGCGCAGGGCGGCGCGTACCTCGGGCAGGTCGCCGACGAGCGGGCGGGGCCGTGCGGCGGCGAACACCGGGGCGAACCGCTCCCAGTCGACGGAGGCCACGGTCACCGCCGCGTCCCGGCCGGCGAGGGCGCGTTCCAGGGCCAGCAGGTTCGTCCGCGGGTCCACGGGCGGCAGTCCGCGGCGGCTGAGCTGCTCCTCCGCGTCGCCTTCGGTGGCCATGCCCGCCTCGGCCCACGGTCCCCAGGCGATCGCCGTGGCGGCGAGCCCGCGGGCCGCGCGGCGTTCGGCGAGCGCGTCGAGGAAGGTGTTGGCGGCCGCGTACGCCCCTTGGCCGCCGCTGCCCCAGACGCCGGCGATGGAGGAGAACAGGACGAACGCGTCGAGGGAGTCCGGTGCGTCGAACAGCGCGTCGAGGTGGACGGCGCCGGCGGTCTTGGCGGTGACGACCCGGGCGAACCCGGGCAGGTCGGTGCCCGTGCCGGGCGGCTGGGAGACACCTGCGGCGTGCACGACCGCGCGGACGGGGGTGCCGTCGGCCGCCAGGCCCGCGACGAGTGCTTCGAGCGCGTCCCGGTCGGTGACGTCACAGGCCGCCAGGGTCACGGCCGCGCCGAGCGCTTCGAGTTCCGCGCGGGTCTCGCCCGCGCCGGGGGCGTCGGCGCCGCCGCGGCTGACGAGGACGAGCCGCTGCGCGCCGCGTTCGGCGAGGCGGCGTGCCACGTGCCGGCCGAGCGCGCCGGTGCCGCCGGTGATGAGCACGGTGCCGGCCGGGGTCCACCGCGGCGCGGGGCCGACGCCGGTCGACGGGGCGTGGGCGAGGCGTCGTACGAACGGGCCCGCGGCGCGGAGGGCGAGCTGGTCCTCGTCGCCCGCACCGGTGAGTACGGCCGAGAGCCGGGACAGGGCGCGCTCGTCGCTCGCCTCGGGCAGGTCCACGAGTCCGCCCCAGCGGTCGGGGTGCTCCAGTGCGACGACCCGGCCCAGGCCCCAGACCTGGGACTGGGCGGCGCCGCCGAGCGTGTCGCCGGGGACGGCGGCGACGGCGTCACGGGTGACGCACCACAGGGGCGCGTCAGCGCAGCTGGCCGGCCCGTCGGGGCCGGTGAGTACCGAGACGAGGGCGGCCGTGACGGCCAGGCCGACGGGGACCGCCGGGTGCTCGGGGTGCGGGCGCTCGTCCAGTGCCAGCAGCGACAGGACGCCGGTGACGGGTCCGCCGGCGGCGGCCGCCGCGTCGCGCAGCGCCTCGTCCAGGTGCGTGCGCAGCACCGCCGGGTCGCTGTCTGCGACGTCGAGCGGGAGCGGCAGGATCCGGGCCCCGTCGCCGCTGATGCGGTCGGTCAGCGCGCGGACCCACGGGTCCGCGGCCTGCGCGGCGGGTACGGGGAGCAGCCAGGTGCCGTCGACGGTCGCGGGGGTGCCCCGGTCCGCGCCGGACCACGGCTGCCAGGTGACGCGGTACAGGAGGGAGTCGGCCCGCTCCTGCGCCCGCTGCTCGCGCCGCCAAGCGGAGAGGGCGGGCAGTACGGCGCTGAGCGGCTGGTCGCCGTCGATGGCGAGCTCGTCGGCGAGGGCGGTCAGGTCGGCCCGCTCGACGACGTCCCAGAACCGGGCGTCGGTCTCGCTCCCGGCGGAGCCGTCCTGGGCGGGGCCGGTGCGCGCGGTGGCGGGCTCGGGCCAGTGGCGGCGGGACTGGAAGGGGTAGGTGGGCAGGTCGACGCGCCGGGCTCCGGCCGCGGTGGCGGCGAAGTACGCGCGCCAGTCGAGGGGGATGCCCCGGGTGTACGCGTGGGCGAGGGCGGTGGTGGCGGTCTCGGCTTCGGCGTCGGGGCGCGCGGCGCGCAGGACCGGCACGAACGTGGCGTCCTGCGTGACGCAGTCCTGGGCGAGGGCGGAGAGCACGCCGTCGGGTCCGAGTTCGAGGTACGTGGTGACTCCGGCGGCCTCGAGGGCGCGGATGCCGTCGAGGAAGCGGACGGCGTCGCGGACGTGCCGCACCCAGAAGTCGGCGGAGGCCATCTCGTCGGTGACGAGGGCGCCGGTCAGGTTCGATACGACCGGGATGCGGGGGCTGCCGTATGTGATCTCCTCGGCCACCTTGCGGAAGTCGGCCAGCATGCCGTCCATGTGCGGCGAGTGGAACGCATGGCTGACGGTGAGCCGCTTGGACTTGCGGTCGGGGAACGCGGCCGCGATCGCGGTCGCCGCATCCTCGTCACCAGCCACCACGACCGACAGCGGACCGTTGATCGCCGCGATACTCACCCGGTCGGTCAGCAGCGGCAGCACCTCGGCCTCCGACGCCTGCACCGCGATCATCACACCGCCCGACGGCAGCGCCTGCATCAGACGCCCACGGGCGGCGACCAGCCCGCACGCGTCCTCCAGAGACAGCACGCCCGCCACATGGGCAGCGGTGATCTCACCGATGGAGTGACCGGAGAGGAAGTCCGGCCGCAGACCCCACGATTCGAGGAGCCGGAACAGCGCCACCTCGACCGCGAACAGGGCCGGCTGGGCGTACTCCGTACGGTCCAGCACAGCGGCGTCCGACCCGAACAAAACGTCCTTCAGCGACAGTTCCAGCTTGTCGCACACCGCTTCCAGCGCGGCGGCGAACACCGGGTGGGTCTCGTACAGTTCACGGCCCATGCCGACCCGCTGGCTGCCCTGTCCGGTGAACAGGAACGCCAGCCCGCCCCCGGAGAGCGTCCCGCGGGTCAGCCCCGGCGTCTGCTCGTCGGCCGCGAGGGCTGCGAGGGCGCGCAGCAGGCCCGTACGGTCGCCCGCGGCGAACGCCGCCCGGTGTTCGAGGCCCGCGCGGCCGGTGGCCAGGGAGAAGGCCAGGTCCGGGAGGCCGGAGCCGTCCTCGGCAACGGCCTCCTCGGCGACGGTCAGCAGCCGGGCCGCCTGGGCGCGGAGCGCCTGCGGGCTCCTGGCCGACAGGACGTACGGAACCGGTCCGGCGGCCGAAGTCGGCGCCGTCGGGCGGTCCGTGGGCTCGGGGGCCTGCTCGATGATCGTGTGGGCGTTGGTGCCGCTGATGCCGAACGAGGACACCGCCGCCCGCCGCGGCCGACGGGTCTCGGGCCACGCCGTGGTCTGCGTCAGCAGGGCGATGTCACCGGCCGTCCAGTCGACGTGCGGGGTGGGCTCGTCCACGTGGAGGGTCTGTGGGAGCACCCCGTGGCGCATGGCCAGCACCATCTTGATCACGCCCGCCACGCCTGCGGCGGCCTGCGTGTGACCGATGTTCGACTTGATGGAGCCCAGCAGAAGCGGCTGGTCGGCCGGGCGGTCCTGGCCGTACGTGGCCAGCAGCGCCTGCGCCTCGATCGGGTCACCGAGCCGGGTACCCGTACCGTGCGCCTCGACCGCGTCCACGTCGGCGGCCGACAGACCCGCGCTCGCGAGCGCGGCGCGGATCACCCGCTGCTGCGACGGACCGTTCGGGGCCGTCAGACCGTTGCTGGCGCCGTCCTGGTTGACGGCCGAGCCGCGCACGACGGCCAGTACCGGGTGGCCGTGGCGCTGGGCGTCCGACAGCCGCTCCACGAGCAGCATGCCGACGCCCTCGCCCCAGCCCGTACCGTCGGCCGCCGCCGCGAACGCCTTGCAGCGGCCGTCGGGGGCGAGCCCGCCCTGGTGGCTGAACTCGCTGAACGTTCCGGGCGTCGACATCACCGTCACCCCGCCCGCGAGCGCGAGGGTGCATTCACCGCCCCGCAGTGCCTGGATCGCCCAGTGCAGGGCGACCAGCGACGAGGAGCAGGCGGTGTCGACGGTGACGGCGGGGCCCTCCAGGCCGAGGGCGTAGGAGACGCGGCCGGACATGACGCTGCCCGCGTTGCCGGTCATCACGTGGCCGAGGACGCCGTCCGGGTCGTCGGAGCGCTCCAGCTGGGCGTCGTAGCCGCCGTACGAGGCGCCGACGAACACGCCGGCCCGGGTCCCGCGCAGCGACGACGGGTCGATGCCCGCCCGCTCGATGGCCTCCCAGGAGGTTTCGAGGAGCAGGCGCTGCTGCGGGTCCATGGCGAGGGCCTCGCGCGGCGAGATGCCGAAGAAGTCCGCGTCGAAGGAGTCCGCGTCGTGGACGAATCCGCCCGCGAAGGTGTGGCGGTCGTCCTGTCCGGCGTACAGCTCGGCGGTGTCCCAGCCCCGGTTGCCGGGGAGTCCGGCGATCGCGTCGCCGCCGGTCTCGACGAGGTGCCACAGCTCCTCGGGGCTGCGGACGCCCCCGGGGTAGCGGCAGCTCATGGCGACGATCGCGATGGGGTCGTCGGCGAGGGCCGCGGCAGCGCCGGGCGTGGCGTCCGCGTCTGCGTCCAGGTCTGCGTCGTCGGTGTCTCCGAGGAGTTCGGCGCGCAGCTGGCGGGCGAGGGCGGTGGGCGTGGGGTGGTCGAAGACGAGCGTGGTGGCCAGGCGCAGTCCGGTGGCCGCGCCGAGACGGTTGCGCAGTTCGACGGCGGTCAGCGAGTCGAAGCCGAGGTCCTTGAACGCCTTGGCGGGCTCGACCTGTTCGGCCGAGGCGTGGCCGAGTACGGAGGCGACCTGCGCCCTCACCAGGTCCAGCAGGGCGCGGTCCTGTTCGGGGCGGGTGAGGCCGGTCAGCCGTTCGGCGAGCGGGGTGCCCGCGTCGGTACGGGTGCGCGCGGTACGGCGCCCGGCCGCGCCGAGGAGTTCGCGGAACACGGGGGCGACGGGGCCGGGTGCGGCGGCGTCGCGCAGTGCGGCGGGGTTGAGGCGGGCGGGGACGAGGACGGGCCGGCCGCAGGCCAGCGCCGCGTCCAGCAGGGCCATGCCGTCGGCGGCGGTCAGGGCGCCCATGCCGTGCTGCTCCATGCGTCGCAGCTGCGTCTCGTCGAGGCCGGCGGTCATGCCGCTGGCGTCGGCCCACAGGCCCCAGGCGAGGGCGGTGGCCGACAGGCCCTGGTGGTGGCGGTGCTGGGCGAGGGCGTCCAGGAAAACGTTGGCGCAGGCGTAGTTGGCCTGGCCCGCGCTGCCGAGGGTGCCGGCGATGGCGGAGTAGAGGACGAACGCCGTCACCGGCAGGTCGCGCGTGAGTTCGTGCAGGTGGAGGGCGGCGACGGCCTTCGGCCGCAGGACGGTGTCCAGGCGCTCGGGGGTGAGGGATCCGAGCACGCCGTCGTCGAGGACGCCCGCCGTGTGGATCACGGTGGTGAGCGGGTGCTCGGCGGGGATGCCGGCCAGGACGGCGGCGAGGGCGTCTCGGTCGGCGGCGTCGCACGCCGCCCAGGTGACCTCGGCGCCCAGCGCGGCCAGTTCCGCGGTGCGTGCGGCGGCGCCGGGCGCGTCGGCGCCGCGGCGGCTGAGCAGCAGCAGGTGGCGTACGCCGTGGGCGGTGACGAGGTGCCGGGCGACGATCCCGGCGAGGGTGCCGGAGCCGCCGGTTATCAGGGCGGTGCCGTCCGGGTCGATGACGACGGCGTCGGCCGCCGGGGCGGCGGCGGGCGGGGTGCGGCGCAGCCTCGGTACGTGGACGGCCCCGTCGCGCAGCAGCAGCTCGGGCTCGCCGGAGGCGAGGGCCGCGGCGAGGAGTGCGCTCTCGTCCGGGTCGGCGGGGCCGGCCAGGTCGCGGACGTCGGCGAGGAGGAAGCGGCCGGGGTTCTCGGTCTCCGCCGAACGCAGCAGCCCCCGGACGGCGGCGTGCGGGAGGTCCTCGCCGCCTTCGCCGGGCCCGGCGACCGCGCCGCCGGTCACGACGACCAGGCGGGACGCCTCGAACCGGGTGTCGGCGGACCAGGCGCGCACGAGGGCGAGCGCCCGGTGCGCGGCCTCGCGCAGGGTGTCCTCCGCGAGGGGGCCGCTCTGGCGGGGGAAGGGTGCCAGGACGTACGCCGGTACGGGCAGGCCCGCGTCGACCGCCGCGCCCAGCTCGGCCAGGTCGGCGTAGCGGGTGGCCCGGCCGAAGCCGGTGGGGCCGAGGACGGCCCAGCCGCCGGCGGGCTCGGCCGCGACGACGTCCGGCCGGAGCGGCAGCGGCGCCCAGTCGAGCTGGAACAGCGCCTCGCGCAGGACGGCCGGTACCTGCAGCGGGGCGCCGGTCGTCCCGGTGGTCCCGTCCGTGAACGGCCGCGGGGCCAGTCGGCCGATGGTCGCGACCGGGTCGCCGAGGTCGTCGGCGAGGTCCAGGGCGAACGCGCCGTCGGCGGCCGGCCGGATACGGACGCGCAGGGCTCCCGCGCCCTGCGCGTGCAGGGTCACGTCCGACCAGGCACTGCCCGGCCCGACGCCCGGGCCCGGGCGGTCGGCGTACGGGAGTGCCAGGGCGAGCGCGGTGTGCGCGGCGGCGTCCAGCAGCGCCGGGTGCAGGCCGAAGTCGGCCGCGTGCGGGCGCACCTGCGGGTCGCTCTCGGGCAGGCGCACCTGGGCGAAGTACGCGCCGTCGAGGTGCCAGGCCGCCTCGACGGTGGCGTGGAGGTCGTCGGTGGCGACAGCTTCCGCGCCGGCGGGAGGCCACGCGGCCAGGTCGAAGGCCGTGGCCCGCGCGGCGGGCGCGAGGGCGCCGTGGGCGTGGCGCGTCCACCTGGTGTCGGCGGTGGCGTCGTCCTCCGGCCGGGCGGACACGGTGAAGGTACGGCGGCCCTGCTCGTCGGGGCTCTCGACGAGCACCTGGACGCGGACGCCGCCGTCGGCGGGCAGCGCGAGCGGCGCGTCGAGCACCAGCTCCTCGACGTGCCCGCAGCCGGCCTGGTCGCCCGCGCGTACGGCGAGTTCGACGAACGCGGCGCCGGACAGGACGGCCGTGCCGGCCACGGTGTGGCCGGCGAGCCACGGCTGGGTGCGGAGCGAGAGCCGGCCGGTGCACAGCACCTGCTCGGAGCCGGCCAGGGTGACGGCCGCGCCGAGCAGCGGGTGCGCGGCCGGGTCGAGTCCGGCGACGCTGACGTCGCCGGCGGGCGCGGCACCGGGCTCCAGCCAGTAGCGCTCGTGCTGGAAGGCGTAGGTGGGCAGGTCGATGCGCTGGGCGCCGGTGCCTGCGAAGTACGCCTGCCAGTCGACGGTGGCGCCGTGGGCGTGGGCGCGGGCGAGGGCGGCGAGGGCCGTCTCGGGTTCGGGCCGGCCGGCGCGCAGTGCGGGGACGAAGGCCGCGTTCTCGCCGGTGACGCAGTCCTGGGCGAGCGCGGACAGCACGCCGTCGGGGCCGAGTTCGACGTACGTGGTGACTCCGGCGGCCTCCAGGGCGCGGACGCCGTCGAGGAAGCGGACGCCCTCGCGGACGTGACGGACCCAGAACTCGGCGGAGGCCATCTCGTCGGTGACGAGGGCGCCGGTCAGGTTGGAGACGACCGGGATGCGGGGGCTTTCGTACGTCAGCCCCGCCACGACCTGGCGGAAGGCGTCGAGCATGCCGTCCATGTGCGGCGAGTGGAACGCGTGGCTGACGGCGAGCCGCTTCGTCTTCCGGTCGGGGAACTCCTCGGCGATCGCCGCCGCGGCGCCCTCGTCACCAGCGACGACCACCGACTGAGGGCCGTTGACCGCCGCGATGCCCACCCGGTCGGTGAGCAGCGGCAGGACCTCGTCCTCGGAGGCCTGGACGGCGATCATGGCGCCGCCGGCGGGCAGCGCCTGCATGAGGCGTCCCCGCGCGGCGACCAGGGTGCACGCGTCGTCCAGGGAGAACACGCCGGCGACGTGCGCGGCGGCGATCTCGCCGATGGAGTGGCCGGAGACGAAGTCCGGCCGCAGACCCCAGGATTCGAGGAGCCGGAACAGCGCCACCTCGACGGCGAACAGCGCGGGCTGGGCGCACCCCGTACGGTCCAGCACGGCGGCGTCGGACCCGAACAGGACGTCCTTCAGCGGGAGTTCCAGCCGTGCGCACACCGCGTCGAGGGCGTCCGCGAACACCGGGTGGGTCTCGTACAGTTCGCGGCCCATGCCGGGGCGCTGGCTGCCCTGGCCCGTGAACAGGAACGCGGTGCGGCCCTCGGTGACGCTGTCCGTGACCAGGCCCGCGGCCTCCTGGCCGGCGGCGAGCGCGGCGAGGGCGGCGGCGAGGTCCTCGTCCGTACGGCCGAGGAGCACCGCGCGGTGTTCGAGGGCGCCGCGCGTGGTGGCGAGGGAGTAGCCGAGGTCGAGGGCCGGGGTAGCGCCGTCCTGGGCGCGGGCGGCGATCAGGCGGGCGGCCTGGGCGCGCAGGGCTGCGGCGCTGCGGGCCGACAGCGTCCAGGGGAGCACGGCGGGCCCGGCGGCGGTCGGGACGGGGGCCCGGGAGGGCGTCTCACCCTCCGGGGCCTCACCCTCCGGTCGCTCCTCCTGCGGGGCCTGCTCGATGATGGTGTGCGCGTTGGTGCCGCTCACACCGAAGGCGGAGACGGCCGCCCTGCGCGGGGCCCCGGTCTCGGGCCACGCCATGGACTCGGTCAGCAGCGACACCGCTCCGCTCGACCAGTCGACGTCGGGGGTCGGCTCGTCGACGTGCAGGGTCCGCGGCAGCACCCCGTGGCGGATCGCCATGACCGTCTTGATGATGCCGGCGACACCGGCGGCGGCCTGCGTGTGGCCGATGTTGGACTTGAGGGAGCCCAGGCGCAGCGGCCGGCCCTGCGGGCGGTCCTGGCCGTATGTGGCCAGCAGGGCCTGCGCCTCGATGGGGTCCCCGAGCCGGGTGCCCGTGCCGTGGGCCTCGACGGCGTCGACCTCGGCGGCCGACAGCCGGGCGTTCTCCAGGGCCTGGCGGATGACGCGCTGCTGGGAGGGGCCGTTGGGGGCGGTCAGGCCGTTGCTGGCGCCGTCCTGGTTGACGGCTGAGCCACGGACCACGGCGAGCACGGGGTGCCCGTTGCGGCGGGCATCGGAGAGGCGCTCCACCAGGAGGACGCCGACGCCCTCGGACCAGCCGGTGCCGTCGGCGGCCGCCGCGAACGACTTGCAGCGCCCGTCGGCGGCGAGGCCGCGCTGACGGCTGAACTCGACGAACACGTCGGGGGTGGGCATCACGCAGACGCCGCCGACCAGGGCGAGCGTGCACTCGCGCTGGCGCAGGGCCTGCCCGGCCAGGTGCAGGGCCACGAGGGAGGAGGAGCAGGCCGTGTCGATGGTCGCGGCGGGCCCCTCCAGGCCGAGGACGTAGCTGACCCGGCCCGACAGCACGCTCGTCGCGCCACCCGTCAGGAGCAGCCCTTCTAGCCCCTCCGGGACCTCCCGCAGGTCGGCCCCGTACCCCATGGCGCCCGCGCCGATGTAGACGCCGGTACGGCTGCCGCGCACGGACGCCGGATCGATTCCGGCCCGCTCGAACACCTCCCAGGAGGCTTCCAGGATCTGGCGCTGCTGCGGGTCCATGGCGAGGGCCTCGCGCGGCGATATGCCGAAGAATCCGGGGTCGAACACGGTGGCGTCGGTGAGGAATCCGCCGCCGGTGTTGTAGAAGGTGCCCTTGCGGTCGGGGTCGGGGTCGGCGAGGGAGGCGATGTCCCAGCCGCGGTCCCCGGGAAATCCGGTGATGGCGTCACCGCCCTCGGCGACCAGCCGCCACAGGTCCTCCGGGGAGCCCACTCCGCCCGGGAAGCGGCAGCTCATCGCGACGATGGCGAGGGGCTCGTGGGCGTCCTGCTCGACCTCCTGGAGACGGCGGCGGGCCCGCCGCAGCTCCGTGGTCATCCACTTCAGGTTTTCGAGAAGCTTTTCTTCGTTCGCGCCGGCCACTGGAACGTCACCTCCTGGAGAAATGCGGAATGCATACGGGATTCGGAATCGGCTGGGAAAGCCGATCGGGCATCGGATCGGGCATCAGGTTCAGGCTTTTCCGAATTCGTTGTTGATGATGTCGAAGAGGTCCTCGGCGGACGCCGAATCGATGGCGTCCTCCTCGTCCTCCAGGGCGTGGGCCGCGGCCCGGTCCGTCCCGTTCCAGTTCGCCAGGAGCGCTTCGAGGCGCGCCGTCACGCGGGCGCGTTCGGCGGCGTCGTCCTCGGGGACCGACGTCAGGAGGAACTCCAGCTTGTCGATCTCCGCGAGCGCCGGGAGCGCGGGCGCCGTGTCCCCGCCGAGGAGTTCCGCGCGCAGGTGCGCGGCCAGGGCGGCGGGCGTCGGGTGGTCGAAGACGAGGCTGGCGGGCAGCCGCAGTCCGGTGGCGGAGCCGAGGCGGGTGCGCAGTTCGACCGCGGTGAGCGAGTCGAAGCCGAGCTCCTTGAAGGCGCGGCCCGCTTCGACCGAAGCGGCCCCGTCGTGCCCGAGGACCGCGGCGACGTGCGTACGGACGAGGCCGAGCAGGCTCCGTTCGGCCTCGTCGGCGCCCATGCCCCGCATCTCGGCCACCAACCGGGCCGGTTCACCGGCGCCGTCGCCCGCGGCATCGGCGCCGAGGCCGGTGCCGACGGCGTGCTGCTCCGCCGCGAGTACGCGGCGTACCTCGGGGAGGCCGGCGATGAGCGGGCGCGGCCGGGCCGCCGTGAAGGCCGGGACGAACAGCTCCCAGTCGACGTCGGCGACGGTCACGGTCGTGTCGTCCGCGTCCAGCGCCTGCTGGAGGGCGGCGATCGACAGCTCCGGGGCCATCACCGGCAGGCCGCGGCGCCGCAGTTGCAGGGCGGCCTCGTCGTCGGCGACCAGCCCGCCCTCGCCCCACGGACCCCAGGCCACGGCGGTGGCCGTCAGCCCGCGGTCCCGGCGCCGCTGCGCCAGGGCATCGAGGTGGGCGTTGGCGGCCGCGTAGGCGGCCTGACCACCGCTGCCCCAGACGCCGGCGATGGAGGAGAACAGGACGAAGGCGTCCAGCTCCGTGTCTCCGAGCAGCTCGTCGAGGTGCTCGGCCCCACCGACCTTCGCGGAGAAGACGGCCGCGACATCGCCCGCGCCGGTCTCGGCGAGCGGCGTGAACTGGCCGACGCCCGCCGTGTGGAAGACGGCCGTCAGGCCGGGGCCGGAGGTGTCGTCGCGGAGGGCGGCGAGCAGCTCTGCGACGGACTCCCGGTCGGCCACGTCGCACGCGACGGCCGTGGCCCGCGCACCGAGCGCGGAGACCTCCGCGACCAGGGCCTCGACCCCGGGCGCGTCGGCCCCGCGGCGGCCGGCCAACACCAGGTGCTCCGCGCCGTGCGCGGCGAGCCAGCGAGCCACGTGTGCGCCGAGGGCGCCCGTACCGCCGGTGACCAGGACGGTGCCGCGGGGCCGCCAGGGCGCCCGCTCCACCGCTCCGCCGCCACTGCCGACGGCCGCCGGGGCGGCGTGCCCGATGCGGCGTGCGAGGAGACCCGCGGACCGTACGGCGAGCTGGTCCTCGTACGCGTCCTTCCCGCCGGCGAGTACGGCGAGCAGCCGGTCCAGCGCCCGCGCGTCCGGGCTGCCGGGCAGGTCCACCAGACCGCCCCAGCGCTCGGGGTGCTCCAGGGCGACCACCCGGCCGAAGCCCCAGGTCTGCGCCTGCGTGGCGCTCCGGACCCGGTCCGACGGGCCGGTCGCAACGGCCCCGGTGGTCACGCACCACAGCGGGGCGTCGACCTCGGCGTCACCGAGGGCCTGTACGAGCGCCCCGGCCAGCAGCAGCCCGGCCGGCGCTGCCGGATGGGCCGGGTGCGGGGCCTCGGCGAGCGCCAACAGGGACAGCACCCCGTCGGCACGGTTCCCTGCGAGAGCCGTACGCAGCCGGTCGGCCACGGCGGCCCGGTCGGTGGTGGCCACGTCCAGCGCGACCTCCCGTACGTCCGCGCCGCGCGCCCGGAGGGCGTCCGCGATCCCGGGGAGCGCGGGACCGGCGCCGGTCGCCGCGGTGACGACCAGCCAGGTGCCGGCGGGGCGAGCGGTGGCATCCGGATCGCCGAGCGGCTTCCAGGTGACCCCGTAGCGCCAGCCGTCGACGAGCGACCGCTCCGCGCTCTGGCGCCGCCAGGCGGACAGCGCCGGCAGCAGCGCGCTCAGCGGCTGGTCGGCATCGATCTCAAGGGTGGCCGTGAGGGCGGCGAGGTCCGCGTTGTCGACGGCCTCCCAGAACGCGGCGTCCACCGCACCACCGGCCGTCCCGGCACCGGACTCGACCGCCGCGGGGCGGGGAGCCTCCTCCAGCCAGTAGCGCTTGCGCTGGAAGGGGTAGGTGGGCAGATCGACGCGGCGGGCGCCGGCCGCGGTGGCGGCGAAGTACGCCCGCCAGTCGACGGTGACGCCGTGGGCGTGGGCCTGCGCGAGGGCCGTGGTGACGGCCTCGGCCTCGGCGCGGCCCTTGCGGAGCGCGGGGACGAAGACGGCGTCCTGCGTGACGCAGTCCTGGGCGAGGGCGGAGAGCACCCCGTCGGGCCCGAGTTCGAGGTACGTGGTGACTCCGGCGGCCTCGAGGGCGCGGATGCCGTCGAGGAAGCGGACGGCGTCGCGGACGTGCCGCACCCAGAAGTCGGCGGAGGCCATCTCGTCGGTGACGAGGGCGCCGGTCAGGTTCGATACGACCGGGATGCGGGGGCTGCCGTATGTGATCTCCTCGGCCACCTTGCGGAAGTCGGCCAGCATGCCGTCCATGTGCGGCG
The DNA here is from genome assembly GCF_036178145.1 of Streptomyces sp. NBC_00273. NCBI lineage: Bacteria > Bacillati > Actinomycetota > Actinomycetes > Kitasatosporales > Streptomycetaceae > Streptomyces > Streptomyces sp. NBC_00273. The sequence continues at coordinate 593,224 of NZ_CP108067.1, forward strand.
AGTGGAACGCATGGCTGACGGTGAGCCGCTTGGACTTGCGGTCGGGGAACGCGGCCGCGATCGCGGTCGCCGCATCCTCGTCACCAGCCACCACGACCGACAGCGGACCGTTGATCGCCGCGATACTCACCCGGTCCGTCAGCAGCGGCAGGACCTCGGCCTCCGAGGCCTGCATCGCGATCATCACACCGCCGGACGGCAGCGCCTGCATCAGGCGACCGCGGGCCGCGACCAGCGCGCACGCATCGTCGAGCGAGAGGACACCGGCGACGTGCGCGGCGGTGATCTCACCGATGGAGTGCCCGGAGAGGAAGTCCGGCCGCAGACCCCACGATTCGAGAAGCCGGAACAGCGCCACCTCGACCGCGAACAGGGCCGGCTGGGTATACGCGGTCTCATCCAGAACGACGGAGTCCGACCCGAACAGGACGTCCCTCAACGGCAGTTCGAGGTGGGCGTCCATGCGGGCGCAGATCGCGTCCAGGGCGTCCGCGAAGGCCGGGTGGGTGTCGTAGAGCTCTCGGCCCATGCCCAGTCGCTGGCTGCCCTGGCCGGTGAACAGGAAGGCCGTGTTACCGGGGGCGGCCGCCGTTCCGCGCACTAGGCCGGCTGCCTGCTCGCCGGCGGTCAGGGCGCGCAGCGCGGCGAGGAACTCTTCCCGCTCCTCCGCTACGACGACGGCCCGGCGCTCGAGGGCCGACCTCGATGTCGCCAACGCGTAGGCCACATCGGCGGATTCGAGCAGCTCATCCGACGCGAGCAGCGCCTCAAGGCGCTCGGCCTGGACCCGCAGGGCCGCCTCACTCTTTGCAGACAGCACCCACGGAACGGAGCCGGGACGCTGCTGCGCGTCGGCGTGCGCCGACTGCTCGACGTCCGGTGCCTGCTCGATGATCGTGTGGGCGTTGGTGCCGCTGAAGCCGAAGGAGGAGATGCCGGCCCGGCGCGGACGCCCGGTGTCCGGCCACGCGCGCTGCTCGGTGAGCAGGGCGATGTCGCCCGCCGTCCAGTCGACGTGCGGGGTGGGCTCGTCCACGTGCAGGGTCTGCGGGAGCACACCGTGCTGCATCGCGAGCACCATCTTGATGACACCCGCCACGCCGGCGGCGGCCTGCGTGTGACCGATGTTCGACTTGATGGAGCCCAGCAGAAGCGGCTGGTCGCCCGGGCGGTCCTGGCCGTAGGTGGCCAGCAGCGCCTGCGCCTCGATCGGGTCACCGAGCCGCGTACCCGTACCGTGCGCCTCCACCGCGTCCACCTCGGCGGCCGACAGACCGGCGCTGGCCAGGGCCTGACGGATCACTCGCTGCTGCGACGGACCGTTCGGGGCCGTCAGGCCGTTGCTCGCACCGTCCTGGTTGATCGCCGAACCCCGCACCACCGCGAGAACCGGGTGCCCGTTGCGCTGCGCGTCCGACAGCCGCTCCACGAGCAGCATGCCGACACCCTCGCCCCAGCCCGTACCGTCCGCGTCAGCGGCGAACGCCTTGATGCGGCCGTCCTCCGCCAGGCCCCGCTGACGGCTGAAGTCGATGTAGGCGCCCGGCGAGGACATGACGGTCACACCACCGGCCAGCGCCAGCGAGCACTCACCGCTGCGCAGCGCCTGGATCGCCCAGTGCAGGGCCACCAGAGAAGCCGAGCACGCCGTATCCACCGTGACCGCCGGGCCCTCCAGACCGAAGGCGTACGAGAGGCGACCGGAGACGACGCTCGCCGCGTTACCTGTACCGAGGAAACCCTCGATGCCGTCCGGAACGGTGTTCAACGTCGTTCCGTAGTCCTGCCCGTTGGTCCCGATGAACACGCCGGCCTGGCTGCCGCGCACCGAGGACGGAGCGATACCGGCCCGTTCGAAGGTCTCCCAGGTGGTCTCCAGCAGCAGCCGCTGCTGGGGGTCCATGGCGAGGGCCTCGCGCGGCGAGATCCCGAAGAAGTCGGCGTCGAAGTCGGCCACGTCGTAGAGGAAACCGCCCTCACGGGCATAGAACGTGCCCTGCTGGTCCGCATCGGGGCTGTAGAGGCGATCCAGGTCCCAGCCACGGTCGGCCGGGAACTCGCCGATGGCATCGCCACCGGTCGACAGCAGCTGCCAGAGGTCCTCGGGGGTGCGGACACCGCCCGGGAAGCGGCAGCTCATCGCGACGATCGCGATCGGATCGTCGTCCACGGCCTTGACCGTCGGTGTCACCGGACCACTGATCCGTGCCTCGGTCCCCAGGAGTTCGTCCCGGAGGAATCCCATGAGGGCGGAGGCAGTCGGGTAGTCGAAGATCAGCGTGGCCGGCAGGCTCACACCCGTGGCCGCCCCGAGGCGGTTGCGCAGCTCGACCGCGGTGAGCGAGTCGAAGCCGAGCTCCTTGAAGGCGCGTTCGGCGCCGACGGCGTCAACGCCGTCGTGCCCCAGGACCGCCGCGACGTGCGTACGGACCAGACCGAGCAGCTCCCGCTCCAGCTCCGCCGCGCCCAGACCGGCGAGCCGGTCGACCGGCGATGCGGTGTCGCCTGCGGCACGAGCGGTGGGCCCGGCCGGCCGGATATCGGACAGCTCGGCGAAGAGGGAGCTGGGACGCACGACGCTGAAGGCGGGTGCGAAGCGCTCCCAGTCCACGTCCGCGACCAGCAAGGCCGCGTCGGCGGATGAGGCAACGCTTTGTCGCAGCACGGCCATCGCCGTATCCGGGGCCATCGGCGGCAGACCCTCACGCCGCATCCGCGCATCCATGGACTCATCAGCTGCCATACCACCCTCGGCCCACGGACCCCACGCGAGCGAGGTCGCGGCCAGCCCGGCCGCACGACGCTGCTCAGCGAGAGCATCCAGGTAGGCATTGGCGGCAGCGTAGTTCGCCTGACCAGCAGCACCGGTCACGCCGCTCATAGAAGAGAACAAGACGAACGCGGAGAGCTCGATACCGAGCTCAACGGTCAGCTCGTGCAGATTGAGCGCCGAGGTCGCCTTCGCCCGCAACACACTCTCAATGCGGTCGGGGGTAAGGGCGTCAAGGACACCGTCATCGAGAATCCCGGCGGTGTGCACGACCGCCGTCAGCGTGTCGGCCTCGGCCTCCAGGAGCGCACGCAGAGCGTCACGGTCGGAGGCGTCACACGCCACGACCGACACCTCAACACCCAGCCCGGACAGCTCCGCCGCCAACTCGGCAGCACCCGGGGCATCAGCACCACGGCGGCTGGTCAGCACCAGACGCTCCGCGCCGGCCCCGGCCATCCAACGAGCCAGCCGGCCGCCCAGAGCGCCCGTACCACCCGTCACTAGAACGGTGCCGGACGGCGTCCATGACGTGGACGCAGCACCACCGGTCGCCCGAACGAGCCGGCGCCCGAAGACCCCGGACGAACGCACCGCAACCTGGTCCTCACCAGCAGAAGCCAGCACACCCACCAGACGGGACATCGCCCGCTCATCCCACACCTCAGGCAGGTCAACCAGACCACCCCAACGCCCGGGAACCTCCAGAGCAGCCACACGCCCCAGACCCCACACCTGAGCCTGAACCGCCGACACCAGACGATCCGAACGGCCAATACTGACCGCACCACGGGTCAGGCACCACAGCGGCGCCTCCACCCCCACATCACCCAACGCCTGCACCAAACCAGCAGACGCAACAACCCCAGCAGCCTCATCCAGAGCCAGAAGCGACACCACACCAGCAACAGAACCCGCGCCGGACAACAGCCCAGCCAAACCGGCACGATCCGTACCCGGCTCGACAACAACCCGCCGGACCTCGACACCACGCGCGGCCAGCGCATCCACCACAGCCGCGTCATCCACGCCCGCAGCAGCAACGACCAGCCACAGCCCCGACAACGGCGCACCGGTCCCGGCATCCGTCAACGGCTTCCACGACACCCGGTAACGCCAGCGGTCCACTTCGGACTGGGCCCGCAGGCCACGTCGCCAGGCCGAGAGGGTCGGCAGAGCCGGCAGGACCTTGTCCCAGGCGTTCTCGCCATCCATGTCCAGCGTGGCGGCGAGCGACTCCAGGTCCTCGCGCTCCACGGCGTCCCAGAAGCGGGAGTCCACCTCGTCGGCAGCGCCGCTCCGCACCGTCCCCGCCATCGGCAGCCAGTAGCGCTGCCGCTGGAAGGCGTACGTCGGCAGATCAACGTACCGGGCACCCGAACCGGTGAAGAGCGCCTGCCAGTTCACCTCAAGGCCCCGAGTATGTGCCTGCGCCACTGCCGCGACCGTCGTCTCGGTCTCGGGACGTCCTGCGCGCAGGACCGGCACGAAGGCAGCACCCTCGCCGGCTACGCACTCCTGGCCCATGGCCGAGAGCACACCACCCGGACCGAGTTCGAGGTACGTCGTGACCCCCGCTTCCTCCAGTACGCGGATGCCGTCGAGGAAGCGGACCGCCTCGCGGACGTGCCGCACCCAGAACTCCACCGAGCCCATCTCGTCGGTGACGAGGGCGCCGGTCAGGTTGGACACGACCGGGATGCGGGGGGCCTCGAAGGACAGCCCCGCCACGACATGGCGGAAGGCATCGAGCATGCCGTCCATGTGCGGCGAGTGGAACGCGTGGCTGACCGTCAACCGCTTCGTCTTGCGGTCGGCGAACGACTCCGCGACGGCGACCGCCGCGTCCTCGTCACCGGCGACGACCACCGACTGCGGGCCGTTGACGGCCGCGATGCTCACCCGGTCCGTCAGCAGCGGCAGGACCTCGTCCTCCGACGCCTGCACCGCGATCATCACACCACCACCCGGCAGCGCCTGCATCAGACGACCGCGGGCGGCGACCAGCGTGCACGCGTCGTCCAGCGAGAACACGCCGGCGACGTGCGCGGCGGCGATCTCGCCGATGGAGTGACCGGACAGGAAGTCCGGCTTCACCCCCCAGGACTCGACGAGGCGGAACAGGGCCACCTCGACGGCGAACAGGGCCGGCTGGGTGTACTCGGTCCGGTCCAGCAGCGCCGCGTCGTCCCCGAACAGGACGTCCTTCAGCGGCAGTTCCAGCCGCTCGCACACCGCGTCCAGCGCCGCCGCGAACACCGGGTGGGTCTCGTAGAGCTCACGCCCCATGCCGAGGCGCTGGCTGCCCTGCCCGGTGAACAGGAAGGCGACCTTCCCGCCGACCGGCGAACCGTTCACCACGGCTGCGGTCGGGCGGCCCTCGGCCAGCGCCTCCAGTGCGGCCAGCAGGCCCTCACGGTCCGCGGCCACCACCGCCGCGCGGTCCTCGAACGAGGCCCTGTTGGCCGCCAGCGACCACGCGACGTCGACCGGGCGCACATCCGGCGCGGCCAGTACGTGGGCCTGGAGCTGACGCGCCTGCGCCCGAAGGGCGTTTTCACCCTTCGCCGAGAGCACCCAGGGCACGACCGGCAGCGGCGTGGCGTCGGCAGGTGCCTCCGCCGGCTCCGTGGCGGCCGGGGGCTGTTCGATGATGGTGTGGGCGTTGGTACCGCTGATACCGAAGGACGAGATGCCCGCGCGGCGCGGCCGACCGGTCTCGGGCCAGTCCGTCGCGTCGGTCAGCAGGCTGACGTCACCGTCCTCCCAGTCCACCTGGGGCGACGGCGCGTCCACGTGCAGCGTCTGCGGGAGCACGCCGTGCCGCATCGCCATGACCATCTTGATCACGCCGGCGACACCGGCGGCGGCCTGGGTGTGACCGATGTTGGACTTGATCGAGCCCAGCAGCAGCGGCCGCCCCTCGGGGCGGTCCTGACCGTACGTGGCCAGCAGCGCCTGCGCCTCGATCGGGTCACCGAGACGGGTACCCGTACCGTGCGCCTCGACCGCGTCCACGTCGGCGGCGGACAGACCCGCGCTGGCGAGGGCCTCGCGGATCACTCGCTGCTGCGACGGACCGTTCGGGGCCGTCAGGCCGTTGCTCGCACCGTCCTGGTTGATCGCGGAGCCACGCACCACGGCCAGGATCGGGTGCCCGTTGCGGAGGGCGTCCGACTGCCGCTCGACGAGCAGCATGCCCGCACCCTCGGCCCATCCCGTACCGTCCGCGGCCGCGGCGAAGGACTTGCAGCGGCCATCGGCCGACAGACCGCGCTGACGGCTGAAGTCGACGAAGGTCTCCGGAGTCGCCATGATCGCCACGCCACCCGCGAGAGCCATGTCGCACTCGCCCTGCCGCAGCGCCTGGATCGCCCAGTGCAGGGCCACCAGCGACGACGAACACGCCGTGTCCACCGTCACCGCCGGGCCCTCGAGACCGAACGCGTACGAGACGCGGCCCGAGGCGATGCTGCCCGAGTTTCCGGTACCGAGGTAGCCCTCGACGCCCTCCGGCAGCTCCTCGCCGTTTCCGTAACCCGTCGCGTAGTCGTGGTACATGACGCCGGCGAAGACGCCCGTACGGCTGCCACGCAGGGTGGCCGGGTCGATGCCGGCCCGCTCGAAGGCCTCCCACGAGGTTTCCAGGAGGAGCCGCTGCTGGGGGTCCATGGCGAGGGCCTCGCGCGGCGAGATCCCGAAGAACGCCGGGTCGAACTCGGCCGCGTCGTGCAGGAAGCCGCCTTCGCGGGTGTACGAGGTGCCCACGTGGTCGGGATCGGGGTGGTAGAGCGCCTCCACGTCCCAGCCGCGATCGGACGGGAACGCGGTGATGCCGTCGCCACCCGTGGCGACGAGCTGCCACAGCTCCTCGGGGGTCCGCACGCCGCCGGGGAAACGGCAGCCCATGCCGACGATCACGATCGGGTCGTCGGTCAGGCCCACAGCGGCCCGAACGGGCGTCGACAGCCCGCGTACTCCGGCTGCCTCAGCGGAACCATCGGTCACCGCGAGCTCGGAGAGCAGGTGCCGGGCCAGCGCGGCGGGCGTCGGGTAGTCGAAGATCAGCGTCGGAGGCAGCCGCAGTCCGGTCTCCGTCTTGAGTACGTTGCGCAGTTCCACGGCTGTGAGGGAGTCGAAGCCGAGGTCCCGGAAGGCCCGTTCGGCGTCGACCGCCTCGGCACCGGTGTGGCCCAGGACTGCGGCCACACGCCCGCAGACCAGGTCCAGCAGCACGCCCTCGTGCTCCGCGACCGGCAACGCCAGCAGACGGGCCACCAGGGGCGAACCGGTCTCCGAGTCGCCGCCTCGCCGCTCCACGGTGCGCCGCACGGGCACTCGTACCAGGGCACGGAGCAGGGCCGGCGTCGAACCCGCCGAGACGGCCTGCGCCCGCAGCACCGCGAGATCGAGGCGGATCGGCAGGAGCACCGCCGAATCCACCGCCATCGCCGTGTCGAAGAGGGCGAGCCCCTCGTCGGCAGCCAGTCCGTCTACGCCGTCGCGGGCGATGCGGCGCAGGTTGGCGTCGTCAAGGCTCGCCGCCATGCCACCGCCACTGCCCGCCTGCGGGGCCCACAGACCCCAGGCCAGCGCGGTGGCCGCCAGGCCCTCAGACCGTCGCTGCTCGGCCAGGGCCTCCAGGAACGCGTTCGCCGCAGCGTAATTCGCCTGCCCCGCCGCACCGAACACGGCCGCCGCACCCGAGAAGAGAACAAACGCAGACAGGTCCAGATCCCGCGTCAACTCATGCAGGTTCCAGGCCGCGTCCACCTTCGGCCGCAGCACAGTCGCGACCCGCTCCGGCGTCAGCGCCGACACAACACCGTCATCCAGAACACCCGCGGTGTGCACTACGGCCGTCAGCGGGTGCTCAGCCGGAACCGACGCCAGCAGCGCGGCCACCGCATCCCGATCCGCGAGATCACAGGCAGCAAGCTCCGCCCGAGCACCCAACTCCGCCAGCTCCGCGACCAGTTCCTCGGCACCCTCGGCAGCAGAACCCCGCCGACTAACCAGCAGCAGACGCCGCGCCCCGTGCGCGCTCACCAGGTGCCGGGCGAACAGCCGCCCGAGACCACCCGTGGCACCGGTCACGAGAACCGTCCCGGACGGGTCACCGAGCACCACCGGCGCCTCGGCCACACTGTCCGCCGACGGCACGCGCACCAGACGGGGCACACTCACCACACCCGCGCGGACCGCCAACTCCGGCTCACCAGCCGCCAGCGCGGCGGGAATCGCCGCCACCGACGCCGAGTCCGGCTCCACGTCCAGGTCGAGCATCACGAGCTGACCGGGGTTCTCCGACTGCGCCGAGCGCAGCAGACCACGCACCGCGCTGCCCGGCAGATCCCGGACACCCGAACCGGCCCCAACAGCCACCGCACCCGACGTCACCCACACCAGCCGAGAACCCGCGAACCGGTCATCCGCCAGCCACTCCTGCACGGACGCCAGCGCGCCATTCACCGCGCCGTGCACCGACCCGACGGTGTCCCCGTCCACGTCGACCGCGGACGGCAGGACGAACACCGCATCCGGAGCGGGCTCACCCGCCGCCAGCGCCGAACCGAACGCCGCCACATCGGCGTACTCGGTCACCTGAGCACCCGTGCCGGCCAGACCGATCTCGTCCCGGCCCAGCACCACCCACCGCAGACCAGCGGACGTCACCGAACCGATCGCGGCCGGCTCCCACTCCACGCGGAACAACGACTCCAGATGGCCGGCGCCCGCCCCGTTGACCTGGTCAGCGGAGGCCGGGCGAAGCGTCAGCGACTCCACAGCCGCCACCGGCCGCCCCGTCTCATCCGCGATCAACAGGCCCAGCGTGTGCCGGTCGTCCGGCGAGTGCGGGGTCAGGCGCATGCGCAGCGAGGACGCGCCCACGGCGTACAGCGAGACACCGACCCAAGAGAAGGGCAGCATCGCGCCGGCGCCTTCCGCGACGGGGTCGCCGTGGCCGATGGCGTGCAGACCCGCGTCGAGCAGCGCCGGGTGCAGCCCGAACCGCGCCGCGTCCCCGCGCCCGTCCTCCGGCAGCACCACCTCGGTGAACAGCTCGCCACCACGCCGCCAGGCTGCCTTCAGCCCCTGGAACAGCGGCCCGTAGGCCATTCCGTCTCCGAGCAGTTCCGCGTACAGCCCGTCGACGTCCACGGGCTGGGCGCCCGACGGCGGCCACACCGCCAGTTCACCGAACTCCTGCGCGGCCTCCGGACGGGCACCAGACGCCAGCACACCCGACCCGTGAC